>NZ_CP018870.1:0-600000 GCF_001941845.1 Streptomyces sp. TN58
GATCCCGAGAACATCGCCACCCCTTCCCTGGCGGGCCTCCACGCCGCTTCGAGTTCCGTGGAGTGCCGAATGCAGAAGTCCGGTGACATCGTGCTGCGTCCTCACCAGGAGGAGGCGGTGGAGGCCATTGTCCGGGGGCTGGATATCCCGCCGGGAAAGCGGATTCCGGAGGCGGGGCTGAGGGCTACAGTCGTTTCCGCGTGTGGAACCGGGAAGACCTTTATCGCCGCGGCGGCGGCGCTGCGGCTGGCGCGGCACGGGCGGGTCCTAGTGCTCCTGCCGACGCTCGATCTGCTGACGCAGACGGTGCGGGAGTGGCGGCTCGCCGGGCACACCGGGCCGGCGGTCGCGGTGTGCTCGCTGGAGGACGATCCGCAGCTGTGGCAGCTCGACGTCCGGACGACGACGTCGGCGCCCCAGCTCGGGCTGTGGCACGGGCGCGGCCCCGTCACGGTGTACGCCACGTACGCGTCGCTGCCGGTCATCGCCGAGGCGCATGAGGGCGCGTACGGGCTGCCGATGGACGTCTTCGACCTGGTGATTGTCGACGAGGCGCACCGTACGTCGGGGTCGGCGGGGAAGGCGTGGGCGGACGTCCACCGCCAGGAGGTGATCCCCGCGATGCGTCGGCTCTACATGACCGCGACACCCCGGATCTGGATGGAGCGGGCGCCGGGTTCCCGGGCGCAGGAGCGGGAGCAGGAGGAGGCGCGCCGGCGGGCTGCGGAGGAGGAGCGGCGGGCGCGTGAGGAGGCCGAGGCGGAGGGGCGGGTGTGGGTGGCGCGGCCGCGGTGGGACCGGCTGCCGAAGGATCTCGCGTGCTCGATGGACGATCCGGCGGTGTTCGGGCCTGTTGTTTATGAACTCTCGCTTGCTTCGGCTATTTCCCGGGGGCTTTTGGCGAAGTATCAGATTGTGGTGGCGGAACTCACCGACCCTGTCGTTACTCCGCAGCGGCTGAATAGCGAAGAGCGGTACGAGGAGCAGCTGCGGGGGCAGCGGCTCGCGGCGACGCAGACCGCACTGCTGGAGACGATGGCCGAGCACGGGCTGCAGACCACCATCACGTTCCACCACCGAACCATGGAGGCGGAGGCCTTCGCCGTAGGACTGGAGCGGGTCGCCGCGCGGCTGCACGCCGTCGACCCCGGGCGGCACCCGGAGCGGGTGTGGGCCGGGTGGCTGTGCGGGGAACACGAGGGCTCCCACCGGCAGTCCGTGCTCGCGGACTTCGGGCGCAGGGCCGGGCGCGCCGTGCTCTCGAATTGCCGGGTCCTGGGCGAGGGTGTTGATATTCGGGCGACGGACAGCGTGGCTCTGATCGATCCGAAGGGGTCGGCCGTCGATATCGTCCAGGCGATCGGGCGGGCATTGCGGCAGAAGCCCGGTGAGGGGAAGATGGCCACCCTGATCGTTCCCGTGTTTCTGCGGGAAGGTGAAAAGCCTGAGGACATGCTTTCGTCGAATTCCTATAGGCCTTTGGTGCGGGTTTTGGCGGGATTGCGGGCGCATGATGAAAAAGCTGTGGAAATGCTTGCTATTCCTCAGGCGAATCAGAAAAGGGTCGTGGACCCGTCCCGGCCGGTCGGGCAGGAGCCGGAAGAGGGTGAGGAGGAGTCGCGGCTGCTGCTGAAGTTCGCGACGCCGCGGGACCCGGCGCTGATCGCGAAGTGGATCAGCTACCAGGTGATCAACACCGAGCGGCAGGACTGGCGTCGGGGCGCCGAGGCCGCCTACCGGTACCGGCAGCGCGAAGGGGACCTGGACGTCCCGTACGAGCACGTGGAGGAGGCGGGGGCGTTCCCGCTCGGCAGGTGGCTGTCGGACCAGCGGCGGGCGTACCGGGCCGGGACCATGACCGGGGAGCGGGCGGCCGAGCTGGAGGGGCTGGGGGTCGTGTGGGACACCGCCGACGCCGGCTTCGAGGCCAACCTCGGTGCGGCGCGGGCCTACTACGACCTTCACGGGAGCCTCGCCGCACCACGCGGCGCAGCGATCATGGACGTCGCGATCGGTCAGTGGTTGACGAACGTGCGTCGGCCCGGCGGGCTCGGGAAGGACCCGGTTCGCGCGGAGCGGCGGGCGGCGGCGTTGGCTGCGGTCGATCCGGACTGGAACCCGGCCGTGCTGGGGTGGACGGTGGACTGGCAGCGGCACTACGCCTACCTGACGCAGCTCCTCGCCGAAGGCGCCCGCCTGACCGCGGTCGTGCCCGGGGTGACCCGGCACGGGGACGACGTCGGACGCTGGCTCGCCACGCAGCGCAGGAACTGGGGGCGGCTCAACACCGAGCAGCAGCGCCGGCTCGCCGCGCTCGGCGTGAAGAAGGCCTCACGGGCTCGCAAGACGACGGTGAAGACGGCTGCGGCGTCCGGGCCGCGGGCGGGCGGAGACGCCTTCCAGAAGGGCCTGCAGGCCCTCGCGCAGTACGTGGCGCGGGAGGGCGGGATGCCGGGACGCGGCGCCGTCGAGGAGCTCGCGGACGGTCCTCACCGTGTGGGCATCTGGATCGGGAACCAGAAGGCCCGCCGTGACCGACTCAACCCGGCGCAACTCGCAGCGCTCGCCGAACTCGGCGTCGACTGGGCGCGGTAGGCACCGTCGGGGGAGGAGTTCCTCGCACTGGCCCCCAGCAGACCAGTGCGAGGAGCTGAGGTCTATCGCCGGAAGCCTCGCCGGGGGTCCCGGATGCCGCGGTTGTCGAACGGGTCGAACCAGGCAGCCTCTCGAAGGTCGCCCACACCCAGGAACTGGTTCGCGGGGTGGTCGGGGTCCTCGATGCCGGTGAACTTGGAGTGGAAGAGCATCAGGACATCGTGGTCCTGGAACATCAGGTCGGAGCAGCTGTCCCAGCCGTAGTCGTCCTCGTGTTCCGGGAGAGCGTTGTGGTCGTCCTCTGCAGGGCGGTCTTCGAGGTAGGTCGGGGCGTCTTCGATGGCCAGGTGCAGTGCCATCTCCTCCGCCGTGCAGTTGGGGTTGGGCCAGTTCCCCCTGGCAAGGTCGGCGGCCAGGTCGTCGAAAGCACGCGCCATGCGACGACGCCAGCGGTGGTCGGCTGTCCATGTGAGCGGGGGCATGCGGTCGAAGACCCCCCAGGTGGAGGAGTCAGCGTCTGCAAGGAACTGGTCCCCCAGATGCTGCGCGTCGTCGTAGGCCTGGTCTGCAAGGACGACCAGTGCGGTGTGGAGCAGGTCGGCGGTACGGGGCGTGAGCTGCCATACGCAGTCCTCGCAGTCCTCGTCTTCGCCCTTGCACGGGCAGTGCCGAGTGGGGAAGAGCGCTGCGAAGTTGGGTGTCTCGTCTTCGGCTGCGGAGCGTGTCCGCCTGCTTCGCAGGCGCCAGCCGTGAGTGAATCGGGTGACGATCGGTGCCGCGCTCCAGTCAGCCAGCTCGTCCCCGTCTTCGACGCTCAGGAGCTCCGCGGAGCTCTGTTCTTCCAGGGTCTGGGTTCCGGCGACATCCGGATCCTCGGTGAGGGTCATCACCGCCCCGATCAGGTCGCGTGGATCGTCGTCGCCGCGTTCGGAGGCCGGCAGCGGCTCCCAGCCACGGTCGATAGCAGCCCGTAGGAGAGCGTTCTCGTCGGTGACGTGGAACTCGTACAGGTGCGCGATCCGCACGACCTTTCCCGGCAGGTCTTTCAGCCGCGGGTGCCCCACCGGGCCGGACGGTACGTCGGAGACTGTTTCATCTTCGGACGGATCCGGGTTGGGTACCACGAACAGGGTGCCGGGTTGTGCCTGCCAGGTGCCGGACGCGGCGTGGACGACGGCCTGGCGCAGCGAGCCGGCCGGGGCGTCCGGCATCTCGGCCGTGAGGGCCTTCAGTTCGTCGTCGACGGCAGTGGCATCCCGCCGGGCCAGGACTCGGCGCAGAATGCCCACCGCTTCGAAGGCCTGGTCTGGGTCCTTGCAGGTCAGAACGGCGGTCAGGGAACTGGGGCCGTTGTCGTGAGCCAGCAGGGCCATCACCCGGCTCTTGCTGGACGTGTGCTCACACAGGAAATCGATCGCCCGGGCCACGGGCAGCGATGAAGACATCGCGGGACTCCAAAGGAAGAGAGCGCGCGCCGGACGAAGCAGCACGCGCACGCGGCAGGAAGCCCGCTGGTGGACACGGTACGAGCGCGTCCCCGGACGGTGAAAGAAGACTCGAGGAGCCAGCTGGTGCCCCCGCTACGAACGAAGACCCGGACCCGGCTGCCCCGACCCTACCCACACCCAACCGCGCTCACCCCACGAATCCACAGAAACCTCGCCGGGCGGTACCGAAGACCGGGGGCGTTCCACGAATCAGTAGATCCCGATCGCGTCGACGATGATGGCTGGGCCGGCGATGTGGGCGTGAACGTCCTCGGCGGGGAGGTCCAGATTGAAGTGACTGACCAGTTCTCGCACCTGGTCGTCCACCTGGGTCATCAGGAAGCGCCGCATCATGTGTTCCCAGTCGTGGAGAAGCCACTGCTCAGCGCTGAGGTACCCATCGCTGCCGCCTGGGATCAGCCTGCTGATGCTGCCCAGGACGCGCAGTTCGCCCTCGATACGGTTCGCTGACGCCTCGCCCAGGAAATGATCCGGTGGCACGTTGATGTAGACCTTCTGCGGCAGGTTCGATCCGGTGAGCTCCAGCAGGATGGGGATGGGGAGGAGCTCGTTTCGGAGGTACACCTGCTGGAACTGCTCGGCGAGCGGCAGATTGTTGACATCGAGATCGCGGAGACTGTCCAGGTCTACCGCGACGTTGTCCATGAGCCGTCGAAGGATGTAGAACATCTTCCCGGCCAGACTGGCTGCAGTGATCCGCGTTGTGCCCTCGATCTGCACCAGGTCGTCCCTGCAGAGGGGTGTCTCGCTGTCCGGGTCGACCTTGACTGCTCCGGCCTCGTTGATCAGCGCGTCGATGACCTTGCTGAAGGTGGCCTTCTGCTTCGGGGCGAGCGTGTAAGTGGACTGGAACTCGACGTCGGTTCCCTTGGACCCTTCCAGCGCGAACCCGCCCATGCCGGCCTTGCCGCCACCAGTCCGCTTCTGAACGGTCTTCTCAGTGATCTCCGCTTGTCGAGGGACGTCGATGTCGTAGTACTCCGCCTGAGACAGGAGAGTTTCGGTGTCGAGGTAGATCGGTGACCGCAGCGCCATGCCCAGGAGTGTCTCAGCGACCTCTGACATTCCAGTTCGCCAAGGTGGGCGGGGACCGCGGCGGCGGACGGGGCCAGCACGCCTGGGGTCGCAGGGTGCGGGTAGTAGACCCTGACCAGGCCGCCGGACCGAGTCGGGGAGACTCGCGGTCTGGAAGGCCGGCGACGCAGAGGACGATCCGCCCGACGCGGTCGTGTTCCCGGGAAGAATTCAGACCGGCCCGTCCCCCTCGTCCCGCACGGCGGGAAAACCTCGACGAGACAGCGACCATGTGTCGAAAGTGCCAGAGGTGTGCCGCACACCAGACACCACACAGCAGAGACCCCCACCACCACCGCGCGGCCTGCCACCGCCCACACCCCCTCCCCCAGCGCGGCCGGCCGTGTCGGCTTCCCGCTCCGGTAGTGCAGCGCCGGGCGTCTACCGGCCGTGCCCTGCTGTCTTGCCCGGGGCGGGCTGCCTTCGGTGGGCGGAACCGCAGCCGGGGCCGATGCGCCGGCACCGCGGGGAGGAGGAGCGAGAGCGGTCAGCAGCCGGGGAGACCGGGGCCGGGAGGCGGCCGGTGTGCCGGGTAGGGTGGCCAGGGAAGTGAGGGTCGCGTCCACGAGGCGGCCGACCAGGGCGGTGCCCCCTGGCCTGCTGCCAAGTCCTGTCGGTGCGCAGCCGTCCCGCGCGGATCCTTGATCGGTTGGGCGTCCGTTGCGAAAGTGCCCGCCCGGGCTGCGGACACGAGACCGTGGTGGAGTGAACCATCACCCCGGTCTTGTGCGGACCGCTCCCCTGCAGGGAGAAACGACCTCGTCGCTGATCTGCCGCATCGCAAGCCGCTACGGGCTGGAGGCGAAGGCATTGCGGTCCGGCTGGCACTGGCGCAACCACCAGCCCAAGCACGCGGGCGGGGCCTTTCGGGCCGATGCCGAGGTGGTGCTGAACTCAGCCGGGCGGCAACTCCTGGCAGGCCTGTGCGGCGTCGAGGAGGAGGTACTGGCGCGGGCGTTGCCGTCGTGGGCACAGGAGGACGCCAAGCTATCGGCCGAGGCGACCGGAGTGCCGATGGCGGCGTGGCGGATCGCCGGCACAGTCGCCGGGCCGGTGGCCTTCGGCTGCCGACTGTGCGCCGCCGGGCGTGCGGGGACGGCCGTGCGCGTCGTGCGGTACGTCCCGCGGTGGGATCGGGTGTGTGTACGGCACGGACGGTGGCTCTTCGATGCGGACGCCGACCAGCCTCTTGAGTACCTGGACGTACGGCAGCTGCCGGAAGTGGCTGCGGCGCAGCGGCGGTGGGCCGGGGTGGCGCGGCGGGCGGTGCGGGGCGGGGTCGGGCCGGAGAGGGTGTTCGCGCTGGCGTATGCGGTGGTGGGTCGTTGGTGGGAGCAGGCGTATGCCTGGGAGCGGGAGACGATCTGGCCGCGGCGGCTGCATCAGGTCGCTGGTGGTGACGCCGGAGGTGATCTGGAATGGTGGCGGATCGTGGGGCGGGATCCGGTCGTCTTCCCTGAGGTGGTGGTGGTTGCCGAGGCGTTGTTGAGTCCGGGTATGGCTGAGCTGGTGTGGGTGGACAGTGGTGCGGGGCGGCCGCGGGTGCTGCCAGCCGACGGGATGTTCTGTCGTCGGCTCGGGGAGCGGGTCGGGCGCGTGTGGCTGGGGCCGTTGGCGGCGACGGATCATGGAGGTCCGCTGATCTCCTGGATGGGCAGCGTCATCCGCCGGCGCCGCACCGCAGCCGGCGGGCCGACCGGGTACGCGGACGATCCGTGGTGGGTGCGCCAGGAACATCAGCCGGCGACCATGGCCGGACAGTTGCGGGTGCTCGGCAAGGAGAAACGGGCGCCGGGCTCGGGGACGATGTGGCGGACGGTCGTGCCGCCCGAGGAGCGGGCGCGGATCGGCAGTCTCATCGACGGTGCCGAGGAGCAGCTCGCCCAGCTGCGCGGCGTGCAGAGCGGGCCGACTGCCGAGGTCGCGGAGCAGCTGCTGCGCGGTCTCGGTCATAGTGCCGGTCTGATCGAGGCGGCCTGGAAGCGGAGCGCGGTGGCGGCGGTGAACGGCGGGGTGCCGCTGGAGGAGGTGGCACGGTGGGTGAACATGCCTGTCGAGGAGCTCAGGAGCATGCTGACGGCGGGCAGGCAGGAAGACGGCAGTTGAGGACGAAGCACGACGGCTTTGTCGGCTGTTAGCTGATACTGCACTCGTTTGTGGAAGGAATCCTGAAAACAGCGGCGTCTGTCGGCGGGTACGGCTTGGCTGACGCGGGTGATCAGCACAGGTGGGGCACGGCCCGGGGACCGGGCAGGGCGAGCGGTCGTGGACAGTGGGAGCGGGTTCGAGGCGGTGTTCCTCGACCCGGTGGGGCAGTCGGTGCAGCAGCGGTGGGCGGATGCAGCCATGACGGTGGCGTTCGAGGAGTTGCCGCCGGTGTCGGCGTTCCCGGTGGTGCCGGGGCGGCGTTGGGGGCCGGGACTGTGGTGGTCGGCGACCACCGGACGGCACGTGGCCGCGGGGTCGAACGCAATGCGCACCCAACTGATGGCCCTGGACCGCGACCCACGCGTGACCGGGCTCGCCGGGCGGCCGGTACGGCTGCTGTGGCGCGACGAACGGGGACGGGTGCGTTCCTGGGTGCCGCAGCTGTTCGCCCGCTACCGCGACGGCACGGGCCTGCTGGCCGACTGCCCCAGCCACCCCGACGCCGGTGGCGAACGTGCCCTGGGCGCCGCGCACGCGGTGGCCAGGGCGTGCGGGGACATCGGCTGGGCCTACCGGCGCCTTTCACCGCTCGACGATGTGCCGGCCTCCAATCTGAAGTGGCTGGCCGGCTATCGCCATCCCCGCAACGCCGGCCGCCCGGGCCTGACGCCCGCGGCTGTGGAAGCGTTCGCGCGACCGCGGCCGCTGATCGAGGGAGCCGAAGCTGTCGGTGACCCGATCGAGGTCCTTCCCGTCGTCTTCCACGCCCTGTGGCACGGGCAGCTCACGACGGACCTGGAGGCGCCGCTGCACGAGTGCGTCCCCGTCGGCCCCAGGGACTGGAACGGTCTGGGCCGGACGGGAGGTGCCGGGTGAGCGCGCGGCGCACTGCCCGGCCGGCCGTGGCGGTCGGGGCGCATGTCCGTTTCCGCGGTGTGAAGTGGCAGGTGGTCGCTCTGTCCGGACAGATGGTTCACCTCGTCGGCCCGGACGGCGGCGGTGAGGCGGTGCTTGCCGGGTACCTGTTCGCCGATCCCGGCTTCAGTGTCATCGGGGCGGAGGTGCCGCAGGCGGCCCCGCAGTGGGGGCTGTTCGAGACCGCGCCCGCCGCGGCGCGGGAGAAGGCCCTGGCCTGGCAGCGGCATGTCCGGGAAGTCGAGTGCGGCCTTGCCGACGGGCCCGGCAGCGGTGGAGTGGTGCGGGAGCAGTACGACCCCGCACGACACACGCTGGCCGAACGGGAGCAGGCCAAGGCCGAGGAACTGACCGCCCTCGGTTTCGGGCGGGTGTCACGTACCACGGTGCAGCGCATGCGCCTGGCCTACCGCAAGCAGGGACTGTGGGGGTTGCTCGACCACCGCACCACCCGCGCCTCCAGCTCTACCGGGCGCTCCGACGAACGGGTCGTCGCAGCCGTGCGTGAGGCGCTGCGCCGCCGGCGCGGGCGTTCCAGGGGCACCATCAACGG
This sequence comes from Streptomyces sp. TN58, assembly GCF_001941845.1. NCBI lineage: Bacteria > Bacillati > Actinomycetota > Actinomycetes > Kitasatosporales > Streptomycetaceae > Streptomyces > Streptomyces sp. TN58. The sequence continues at coordinate 8,794 of NZ_CP018870.1, forward strand.
CCTGTTCCCGCTGATCCACCAGATCCTTCAGGACCGGCACGGCCCCGGTGCGGTGCCCGTGCCGTCCCAGGCCACGCTGTACCGGCTCGTCACCTCCCTCGCCCGCCCCGGTGAACTGCCCAGTGGCCCGGTGCGGCAGGTGCCCGCGAGCGTCGAGGGGCGGGCCTTCACCCCCGCCACCGCGCTGCGGCCCGGCGAGCAGGTCCAGATCGACACCACCCGCCTGGATGTCCTGGCCCTCTTCGACGACGGGCGCCTCGCCCGCCCCGAGCTCACCATCGCCGTCGACGTCGCCACCCGCGCCATCCTCGCCGCCGTGCTGTGCCCCAGCGCGACCAAGTCCGTGGACGCGGCCCTGCTGCTGGCGGAGATGGCCGTCCCGCACCCGGCCAGACCGACCTGGCCGGACATCCTGCGCATGGACCACGCCCGCGCGCTCCCCTACCAGCAGCTGGCCACGCTGGATGAGCGCCTGGCCGGCGCGGCGGCCCGGCCGGTCGTCCTGCCGGAGACGATCGTCGTCGACCGGGGCAAGGTCTTCGTCTCCGCCGCGTTCACCGCCGCCTGCGAGACCCTCGGCATCAGCGTCCAGCCCGCCCCGCCCCGCGCCCCCACCGCGAAGGGCATCGTCGAGCGCACCTTCGGCTCTATCAACGCCCTGTTCTGCCAGCACCTGCCCGGCTACACCGGATCCGACGTCACCCGCCGTGGCCCCGAGGCCGAGAAAGACGCCTGCTTCAGCGTCGCCCAGCTGCAGGACCTGCTTGATGAGTGGCTGGTGCACTACCACCACCGGCCCCATGAAGGGCTGCGCCACCCGATGATGCCCAGGAAGGCGCTCACCCCGAATGAGATGTGGGGCGCGCTCGTCGCCGTCGCCGGATACGTGCCCGTCCCGTTGACCGGGCGCGACTACCTCGAACTGCTGCCCGTGCGCTGGCAGGCCATCACCCCCGCCGGCATCACCATCCGCCACCGCACCTACGACGCAGATCTCCTCGCCCCGCACCGCGGCCAGGCCTCCCCCGTCGCCGGCCGCGGCGGGAAATGGGAGATCCACTACAACCCCCACGACGTCCGCCAGATCTGGATCCGGCTCCCCGACGGCGAACTCACCGAGATTCCGTGGATCCACCGCGACCACGTCCACCGGCCGTTCGACGAACACACCTGGCAGCACATCCGCACCCAGGCCACTGACTGCAACCACGGTGACGCCGAGCAGCACGAAGCCCGCCTCGCCGACGCCCTCGACCAGCTCATGCGCCGCGTCCACAGCGGCCACGCCACCAAGACCGAACAAACCCTCCTGGCCCGCACCGCTCACGTCCCACTCCCCACAGCCCGCAATGGGGCCCACGGCACCGAAGCACCCGCCGACAGCCCGGAACAGCGGGACGACGACACCATCGACGACCTCGACGACCTCGACGGCCTCGACGACCTGCCCGACGACGTCAGCCCCGCCCCGGCCACCGGACTCGGGCTCTACAACGCGCACGAGGAAGCCGACAAGTGGTGAACACCCCCCACCCCACGACGCCGAACCTGAGCCGCACACCAGTCGGCACCAGCGGCAGTGGTGCGGCCGAGCCATCCTGGCCGCTGACCACCTGGCAAGGCTGGCAGCGCTTCGCCACCACCGACCCCGTCGCACCGCCCCAGCCCGGCGATCCGCCCCGCAGTACAGAGGAACGCCTCGCCTACCACTCCAGCTTCGTCACCATCCGCACCCCCGCCATCCACACCCTGACCACCCAGGTCCGCACCCTGATGATCCTCGGCCGCCACCAGCAGAACACCGCACGGCCCTCACTGATCGTCACCGGACCCGCCGCAGCCGGGAAAACCACCGCCCTCCTCAACGTCGGCCGCACCTGCCACCTCGCCCACACCCGCAAAAACCCCGCACCACCCGGATCAGCCCACACCGCGGTACCCGTCGCGTATGTCCTGGTCCCGCCCGGCGCGACCGCGAAAACCCTCGTCACCGAGTTCGCCCGCTACCTCGGCATCCCCGTCACCGCGCGTATGACCCAGACCCAGATCACCGATGCCGTCTGCCACACCTACACCCAAGCCGGCGTCCAGCTGGTGATGATCGACGAGATCCACCGCCTCAACCCCCGCACCACCACCGGCGCCCAAACCGCCGACCTGCTCAAAGACCTCAGCGAACGCCTCCCCGCGACGTTCGTCTACGCCGGCATCAACGTCACCGACACACCCCTCTTCAGCGGGACACGGGGCGCTCAACTCGCCGGACGCGCCACCCTCGTCGACTGCGGCCCCCTCCCCGCCCGCCACGGCACCCGCCAACCCTTCCGCGACGCCATCACCGACATCGAAAACAACCTCGACCTCCAGCAGCACAAAGCCGGCACCCTCCCGGCCCACGCCCCCTACCTCCACCAGCGCACCGCCGGCCGCATCGGATCCCTCACCCGACTCATCCGCCAAGCCGCCATCACCGCCATCTGCGACGGCACCGAACGCATCACCAAAACCGCCCTCGACGCGGTACGACTCGACCACCTCGCCGAAACCCACCACCGCCCCCACCGACGCCGATAAACCCCACCTACCAAACAGACAGGCAGAACAGCCCTGACCAGCACAAACACCAACCGGGCCTTTACACGCCAGAACTACTTACAACGAACCCTGCCGCCCTCAACACGAAACACATAACCCCAGCTCACACACCCCAGCCACCCCGCCGAACCGCCAAATCCACCTCTCAACGAACCCACAACACCCCAGGCCACCAACGACCCGACACACCAACAAACCCCCCACCGAGCGTTACTCCTCGCGCTAGCGCTACCGGAGCATGGCCGGCCAGTCCGCCCCGGCATCAGCCTCAGGCCGTCGTCACACCGCGACCACACCCTCCCTCCGGCAACCGAAACCCAAGGCGCAGACCAGGCTCGGCTACCAGGGCCGCAGCGGCAACCCCGCCGCGCGCCTCGGCTCTAGAAAGTCCGTGCGGAAGATCTCCAGGGAGGCCCTGAGCAGCGGAATACCCACCTCCGCGCCAAGGTGCACCAGCGTGGCCGTCTCCTCGTCCATCCGGAACTCCAACAAGAGGGCGCCACGCCCGGCAGCAGTCATCTCCACCACTTCCAGAGCGTCGAAGTCGTCGCTCCCGAGCACTGTGAGGGCAACGTACTCCCGGCCCTTCACGGAGAAGAACCTCATGTTCGTCCCCTCCCGTGACCGAACTCCCGCGCCCCTGGCAGGCGCGGCCGGTGGGCCGGGACCGAGGCCTCGGCCGGGGCCGGCTGACCGGGGACCGCAGCGGCGGGCGTGATGGAGCAGGGACGAGCCATGGCCCGGAAGACCCACAGCCGGAACGCGTGCGCGGCGCGGGCGGCGCTCACAGCAGCGTTGCCAGCAAGTGGAGGGGCCCGTAGAGCACGGAGCAGGGTGCGCATGAGGAGGAGCCCTCCGAGCATCTGCAGCCAGAGTCCCGCGCCCGCTGCTGCTGCGTTGCCTGGCGGCCGGCCTCGTGCTGCGGGAGGTGCAGGACGCCCGAGCGCCACGCACCTGCCAGCACCACGGTCCCGGCCAGCAGGGTCAGGGCCGTGCCCACGACCTCGTACCCGGACCACTGCGCCCACCAGCCGGCCGTGGCCAGCACGAGACCCGCCAGCGCGCTGCCACCGGCCCGGCGCTGCCTGCCCGTCATCACCATCACCGCCTACGCCCCGCGCCCCTGACGGGTGCGGCCTGCTGCCGGTGGGTGGGGACCGCGGCCTCCGCCGGGGCCGGCCGGCCGGGGGCCGCGGCGGCAGTGGGGGTGGTGGTGGAGCGGGAGCGGGCGGCGGCCGCGGACACCCGGGGCCGGGAGGGGGCCGGTGCGCCGGGCGGGGTGGTCAGGGAGGTGAGGGTGGCGTCGACGAGGCGGCCGACCAGGGCGCTGCCGGTGGCTTCCTGCCAGGAGGTGGCGGTGGTGAGGCGGTTCAGGTGCTGGGCGACGGTGTCGGTGCCGTGATGTTCGCCGAGCTGCTGCATGCGGGGTCTCGGTGTCGCGGCGGTGCTCGTACTCCTGGCAGCGGGCCGGCGGATGCGGCCGGAAAACCCCGCCCAGGTTCGGAGGATTCTTGTCGTATCGCGGGCGAGTCGCATACGTTGACCTGCATGTATAGGGGGATGGAGCTAGCGGGCCGCTACCGGCTCGAGAGCCGGTTGGGGCACGGCGGCATGGGCGAGGTATGGGCGGCGTCCGATCTGAGGCTGCGCCGTACCGTCGCGGTCAAGACGGTACTCATCTCCCATCTGCGTGACGAACGGCTCGCTGCCCAGGTCCTGGCCCGTTTCCGCCGTGAGGGCGAAGCAGCCGCCCGGCTGAACCACCGCAACATCGCCGTCGTCCACGACCTGGGCGAGCACCGGGAGACGAGCGCCGACGGGCAGGTGGAAGTCTCTCCGTTCCTCGTCATGGAGTTCCTGGAAGGTCGTGATCTCGCGACGGTCCTGCGCGAGGACCACCCCGGCGGGCTCCCGCTGGAGCAGGTGGTGGAGTACGGCGCCCAGGTGTGCGACGGGCTGGCCGCCGCCCACACGCAAAACATCGTCCACCGCGACATCAAGCCGGCCAACCTCATGCTGCTCGACGACGGCACCGTAAAGATCTGCGACTTCGGGATCGCCCAGGTCCAGGACGGCACGATCGGCCTGACCATGACCGGAGCGCTGCTCGGCAGCCCTCACTACATGGCTCCCGAGCAGCTCAGAGGCCAGACACCGACGCACTCGGCCGACCTGTATGCCCTGGGTGCCAGCCTCTACGAGCTCCTCACCGGGCGCCCCCTGTTCACCGCGGACTCCGCGTACGCCATCATCGCCATGCATCTGTCCACCACTCCCGAACCGCCCAGCACCCGCCAGCCCGCAATCCCGCCCGACATCGACAACCTCATCACCTCCCTTATTGCCAAAGACCCCGCCGGCCGTCCCCCCACCGCCAAAGACGTCGCCGCACGCCTGCGCACCGCCCACCTCGCACCCGGGCCCACCCCCGTGCCGGCAGCGGAGGCGTCGGAAACCGACGAGCAGCTCCTCCAACGGGACGCCGAAGCCGGAGACTCCGACGCCATGTACAGCCTCGCGTGGCTGCTGCAAGAGGCTGACCGCATCGACGAGGCAGAAACCTGGTACCGGAAGGCCGCCGACGCCGGACAGATCGACGCCATGAACAACCTCGGCGTGCTGCTGGAGAACACCGGCCGCACCAACGAAGCAGAAACCTGGTACCGAAAAGCCGCCGACGCCGGACAGATCGACGCCAGGAACAACCTCGGCGTGCTGCTGGAGAACACCGGCCGCACCGACGAGGCGGAAACCTGGTACCGGAAAGCCGCCGACGCCGGAAACACCGACGCCATGAACAACCTCGGACTGCTGCTGGAGAACACCGGCCGCACCGACGAGGCAGAAACCTGGTACCGGAAAGCCGCCGACACCGGAGACACCGACGCCATGTACAGCCTCGGAGTGGTGCTGGCCGGCACCGGCCGCACCGACGAGGCAGAAACCTGGTACCGGAAAGCCGCCGACACCGGGCACACCGACGCCATGACCAACCTCGGAGTGGTGCTGGCCTACTCCGGCCGCACCGACGAGGCGGAAACCTGGTACCGGAAGGCCGCCGACGCCGGACAGATGAACGCTACGGCCAACCTCGGAGTGGTGCTGGCCGGCACCGGCCGCACCAACGAGGCAGAAACCTGGTACCGCAAAGCCACCGACGCCGGAAACACCGACGCCATGCACGGCCTCGGAGTGCTGCTGGCCAACACCGGCCGCACCGACGAAGCAGAAACCTGGTACCGGAAAGCCATCGACGCCGGAAACACCGACGCCATGAACGACCTCGGAGCGCTGCTGCATAACACTGGCCGCGAGACCGAGGCGCAACCCTGGTTCCAGCGCGCCGCCGAAGCCGGACACACCAACGCTATGAACAATCTCGCACTGCTGCTGCATAACACTGGCCGCGAGACCGAGGCGGAACCCTGGTACCGGCGCGCCGTCGACGCCGGAAACACCAACGCAATGAACAACCTCGCACTCCTGCTGGAGAACACTGGCCGCGAGACCGAGGCGGAACCCTGGTACCAGCGCGCCGTCGACGCCGGAAACACCAACGCAATGAACAACCTCGGCATGGTGCTGGAGGACGCCGGCCGCACCAACGAGGCAGAAACCTGGTACCGAAAAGCCACCGACGCCGGGAACACCGGCGCCATGACCAACCTCGGACTGCTGCTGGAGAACACCGGCCGCACCAACGAGGCAGAAACCTGGTACCGAAAAGCCACCGACGCCGGACAGATCAAGGCCATGAACAACCTCGGGGTGCTGCTGCAGACCACTGGCCGCGAGACCGAGGCGGAACCCTGGTACCAGCGCGCCGCCGACGCCGGAAACACCGAAGCCATGAACAACCTCGGAGTGGTGCTGCAGGGCACCGGGCGCACGGCCGAAGCAGAAACCTGGTACCGGCGCGCCGCCGAAGCCGGAAACGCCCCTGCCATGAACAACCTCGCACGGCTGCTGCAGAACACAGGGCGGGCGGCCGAGGCAGAAACCTGGTACCAACGCGCCGCCGGCAACCCTGACGGTGAAATCCGGGCCTGACCGGCCCCCGGCGCATCCGAGGCTGCGCCGGGACCACCCTCAGCCGACGAGCCCCTACGCGCTTGTCACGCTTGCCACGCTTCCTCGCCCGAGCTGTGCGCAGCGCAGGCCGCCGCCCGCGTGCCAGTCCAGCACTGGGGGGCGCCTCGCCGCCGTGTTCGTCGCACCACAGGACTGGGTCCAGGCCGCCGCAGTCGTGGCGGGTGCACACGCAGTCCTCGCCGGTCCTGGTCTGCGGGACGCCGTGGCGACCACACCACCGTTACCGGTGTGCGCGGTGGTGCCGCGCAGGCGGGCCGGCCATTCCAGCGTGATTCGCAGGCCCCCAGATCCGGACCAAAGCCGGTCGGTCACCCGGACGTCCCCGAGCACCGCGAGGGGACCCGCGCCCGGTGCGGTGAGCCGTGTCAGGGTGGCCCCGACCGGGCCCGCCGCGAGGGCGGCCAGCGCGTCGGCGTCCGCGTCGTCGGCGACCCAGCCCGACAGCCGGTCGGTGCCCTCGATGTCGTCGGCGAGGCCCAGCCACGGGGCATCCAGCCGGAACCTGCCTGTAGCGCCCCTCTCGCCGCGCACCAGCAGCGACGCCTGCCCCGCACCGGCGGGAAGGGTGATCTTGTCGTGGGCGAGCAGCCAGTTGACGACGTCGGCCCGGTCGAACTCCGGATGCAAGTCCGTCCCGGCGGCCTGGGCGGGGCAGCAGGTGGACGGCCGGGAGCCATGCTCTAGACGAGTAAGTCCGAAGTCTTCGGGCGCATGAAGCGAGGGTCTCGTTGATCCGTTTGTGACGACAGATCTCGAAACCCTCGCGACTGCACTGTACGTGAGGATTGATGACTCTCTGGCAGGAACGCGGCGATGGGGCCGTCCGCCGAGGCTGACGGATGCCGAGCTGTTGACGCTCGCGGTCATGCAGGCCGTCCTCGGCTTCGCCTCCGAGACCCGCTGGCTTCGGTTCGCCCGCCGCCACCTGAGCGCCGACTTTCCCCTACCTGCCCGAGCAGTCCGGCTACAACAAGCGCCTGCGGGCCGCCAACACGCTGATCAGCCGGTTCATCCGCACTCTGGCCCGCGACACCGACCTGTGGCACGACGACGTATGGATCGTGGACTCCACCCCCGTGGAGTGCGCCCGCTCACGGCCGACGGTCAAACGCTCGCAACTGGCGGGCTGGGCCGGTTACGGCTACTGCGCCTCGCACTCACGGTTCTTCTGGGGCTTGCGTCTGCACCTGCTCTGCACACCCGGCGGCCTGCCCATTGCCTGGGCGCTGGCCAACCCGACAACGGACGAGCGTGAAGTCCTCGCCGGCATGCTCACCCAGGACATCGACCTGCTGGCCACCCACCCCGGGCAGACCATCGTCGGCGACAAGGGCTACGTCTCCAAGCACCTGGACGCCTTCATGGCCGACCACGGCCTGACCCTGCTGCGGCCCAGCTACCGCAACCGCAAGCCACGGCCGGGCGAGCACCTGCTCAAACCGATCCGGCAGCTCATCGAGTCGGTGAACGACACCCTCAAAGGCCAACTCGACCTCGAACGTCACGGAGCCAGAACCCCATCTGGGGTCCTGGCCCGCGTCGGACAACGCATCCTGGCCCTGACCGCAGCCATCTGGCACAACCGGGCCAACGGAACATCCATCACCCGATCACTCGTCGCCTACGACCACTGACCAACACTTCGGACTTACTCGTCTAGTTCGACGACGAAAACGCCGACCACCACGACGGCACCAACAGCCGCGTCCACACCTGAGCCCATCCCGTCTGCGCCCGCAGCGCGGCCCCGGTTTACCTCGTCCACGGCCGGACAGACGCCCACCAGGGAGCCGTACAGCACCCGCCGCGGCTCCCGGAACAAGGGCCCGGCCACCCACCTCTTCCCGGCAACAGCACCGGCGGGGCCCCGCCCCACGGAATCCCACAGCACACGCCCGCTCCAGCCGCCTGAGCGGCCGACGGCGGCGCCAGCCGGCGCAGCTATCGCGGGCCAGGGACCGGCAGCGTGTTCCGGGCGTTGTACTGCTCGACCCACTCGACAACGTCGCGGCAGCCGTCCGGCGGGAAGGCGACATCGGGCACGAGCCGGAGCGCCTCGGGGATGTCCGCGCCCGGATGCGTCTCGCGGACGTGATCTCGGGCGCGGGCCAGCGCCTCGTCCAGCCGTCCGCTGTCCAGGACCAGCTCACCGAACGCGCCGCACAGGGCGCACCGGACGTACGTCGCCTCGACCGCGGTCCGCATCCCGAACGGCAACCGCTCCACCATCTCCATGCCCTGCCCAACGCCGCCGGGTCACGCCGGACACCAGCAACACGGGCGGCAGTAGGGGTGGGGGCGGCCCGGGGGTACTGCTGCCCCCAGAGCGCTCTGGGCCCCGGGCTCACCCGAGCACGCCATATCGGCACGGGCTACCCGGACCCTAGCTTGATCGGCAGCGTTCATGCGGGGTTGCCAATCCTGTCCGGTCGCCTGGCGCGAGGACGGCATGGAGGGCTTGCGGTCAGCGGGTCCGGCGAACGCCCCGACCATCACCGACGAACAGTTCGCCGTGCTCGAGGAGGAACTCGGCAAGGGCCCGTCGGCGCACGGCACAGCTATGAAGACGAACGCTGGACCCTGCCTCGGGTCCAGACGTTGATCTGCCGGCATCTTAACGACAAGCCCTTCGCGCCGTACACGACGAGCCTGGCCCACTCGCACTCGGGCTGCCGGAGCTGGTGCGGCTGTGCCTCGTGGCGCCGTGGTGGCGAGACGCTCCCGGGCGGACGGCCGAAGAACTTCTAGCGGTCGCCGACGAGTACCGGGAGGTCACGACGAAGTCGGCCCAGGTCACGAGGCTGCCCCCGGACCCTGCTCGATGCGGTCCAGCAGGGGCTCCGCCCACTTCGGGAGGGCGGACGCCGCCGGGCGGGGCGGGCGGGGGTCGGAGGTGATGCCGAGGCCTCCCGCCGGGTCGCCGTACACGAACCGCTGGGACCACCCCAGCCAGGAGCGGACAAACAGGTTCGCGCTCCACGCCAGGGCCAGCGCGCCGCGCAGCCCGGGGACCTCGTACCAGTAGCTGGTGAGCACCACGGCGCGGGAGACCGCCTTGTCCGGGTCCCCCGGCCGGGAATCGGCGGTGAGCCCGGCGGCCAGCACCGATGCCGCGAACCGATTGTCGGCGAGCAGCCCGCCGCTGTCGCAGACGACCGCGTCCAGCAGGTCCGCCGGGAGGCCGGCGGCGGCATGCTCCAGCCTCGCCAGCAGCGCGGGCAGGCCCGGCTCGCCGACCGCCTCCGGGTCGGGAACCACCCTCAGGTCGGCCGGCAGCCGCTCGTCCCCCGTGCGGGCGGCCAGCAGGTGCACGTACGCCAGCGCGCGCAGGGTCTGCCAGCGGCAGAGCGTGTCGAGCAGCTCGGTCCGGGAGTTGCGGAAGGCGAGCCGCACCGGCCAGTCGGCCGCCCGGACGTCGTTGCCGAGCGCCCGCAGCTCCGCCGGCAGCGGGGCCGGGAAGACCCGGCTCTGGCCGGGGTCGTAGGACGGCTCGGCGTGGTAGCCCGGCCAGCCGGGTGCAGGATCGCGGGGGATACCGCTGCGGCTACTCATTCACTTCGTCCCCCTTCGGGGTCCGCCACTTCGCGGTGTCCTTGCCGTCCCGCGGAGTGATGTAGTTGGAGAGGTCCTCCGGCTCGATGTGGTACGCGTGGATCATATGGTCCTGGCGGATGATGGCCACCGGCCTGGACGGGTCCAGGGTCTTGTCGATGATGATCCGCGCCCCCGTGTCGCTGTCGACGTAGTTGGCCGGCGATTGCAGATGGCCCCGCAGGTACTTCTCCAGTTTCACCTCGTCTTTCCCGATGCCCTGCAGGTAGTGGTTGTCCTTGCCGCTCTCCGCCTCGTTGAGCTGGTGGTCGACGCCCTGCGCCGCCCGGGTGCTGTCCGAGTACGGGGCCAGCCCGAAGGGGTCGCACCACCCGTGGGGGTTGGCGACGTACGCCACCGGGTTGGGGGCCGCCGCCAGGCCCAGCGGGTCCGGGCTCAGGTAGCGGGCGGTCTCGGGGTCGTACGTGCGGAAGTAGTTGTGGTGCAGGCCTGATTCGGCGTCAAAGTACTGGCCGGGGAAGCGCAGCGGCGTGTAGGCCGTGGCGTCCCGGTTCCAGGCCGTGGATCCCCACAGTGTGGAGCGGCTGCGCCAGGCCAGTCCGCCGCGCTCGTCGACGAGTTCGGCGGGTGCGCCCACCAGGTCGGTGACGATGGCGTAGAACCGCTCGTCCACCACCTCCTGGCTGGCGCCCAGGATCCGCTCCGTCTGCGCGAGCGGCTGCAGGCCGCGGTGGTCCCAGGTCACGGCGATCCCGCCGGCCTCCTGCGCCGCGGCGGCGGTCCGCTGCTCGCACAGCACGGTGCCGTCCCAGGTGAAGACCGTGCGCTCGGCCACCTCCAGGCCGTCGGGCGTCATCCGTTCCTTCGCCGTCCGCCGTCCCAGCGGGTCGTACGTGTACCGCCAGCGCGTCCCGTCCGGGGTGGTGACGGCCGTAATTCGGTCCTCGGCGTCCCACTCGTAGCGCCAGGTGTCGGGCTTGCGCGAGAGCCGGGCCTTCTGGCGGAGCACGACCCGGCCGAGGACGTCGTACTCGTGGCGGACCCGGCCCGCGCCGATCAGCCGGGTGCCCTCGTAGGTGCGCGGTCCGGTGGCTTCCCCGCCTCCGGGATGGGCGCCGGGCCAGTACGCGGAGGTCTGGTTGCCCACGTCGTCGTAGGCGTAGCGCTCGGTCCAGTTACCGGCGTGCACCGCCGTCACCCGGCCGCGCGGGTCGAGGTCGAAGCTGCGCGGGCCGGCCAACAGATCGTCGACGCCGGTCAGGACCCCGTCGGACCGGTAGGTGTAGCCGCGGCGCTGCACCACCCCCTGTCCTGCGCCCGTGAGCCGCTGCTCCACCAGCCGGCCGGTCTCGTCCCACGCCTGGTCGAGGGCGACGGCGTCGCCGTAGGTACGGCTGAGCTCCTGGCCCGCCGCGTCGTGCGTGAAGCCGATCCGGCGGCCGGACGTGGTCAGGGCGTCGTAGCGGCCTGCGGCGTCGTACGCCCAGGCGGCGACGGCGCCCGTGGGGGTGGTTCGGCCGGTGCGGCGCCCCATGGCGTCGTAGGTGTAGGTGAGGGTGCGGCCGTCGACCGTCTCCTGGAGGATGCGGCCCGCCCGGTCCCGCAGCCGGGTCAGCACGCTGTCCCCGCACACCGCGACGGCGAGCCGGTCGAAGACGTCGTACTCGTACGTCGTCACCGTGCCGCCCGCGTCCTTGCGGACGGTGCGCCCCAAGGCGTCGCGCTCGTACGTGATCCGCTGCCCGAGGGCGTCGGTGCGGGTGACGAGCCGGCCCGCCGGGTCGTAGGCGTAGTCGAGCACACGGCCGTCGAAGTCGGTCTCCCGGATGAGCCGGCCCGCCGGGTCGTAGGTGTACTCCCAGGTCATGCCCTGCGGGTTGCGGACCCCGGTCAGCCGCAGCTCGGCGTCGTATGTGTATGCGTGGCGCGTGCCGTCCGCGTCGGTCCGGGCGGCGAGCAGGTCGAAGTGGGTGTACTCGAAGTGCACCCCGCCGCCGTCGGGGCCGTCCGTACGGGTCAGGCAGTTCCCCTCGCCGTCATACGTCCACGAGCGGCGCCGGCCGTCCGGGTCCGTCCGGTGCAGCGGCTTGCCCTCCACCGTCCATTCCATGCGGGTGACCGCTCCCAGGGGGTCGGTGACCGCCGTGACCCGCCCGAAGGCGTCCCGCTCGTACGTGGTGGTGGCGCCGAGCCGGTCGGTGACGGCGAGCGGCAGCCCGGCCCGGTCGGTGCGGATCCGCGTGACCGCCCCGCGGGGGTCGGTGACGGTGGTGAGGTGGCCGCTCTCGTCGTAGCCGAAGTGGGTGACCGTCCCGTCGGGGCGGCTGACCGCGGTGCGGTTTCCGCGCTCGTCGTAGGTCTGGTGGACGACCGATCCGTCCACGGCGACGACCTTGACCGGCCGGCCGAGGTCGTTGTACTCGGCGCGGGCCTCCCTGCCGTCGGGCCGGACGTAGGAGACCATGCGGCCCGTGTCGTCGAAGGTGCTGCGGGTGGTGTGGCCGAGCGGATCGGTGAGCGCGGTCCGCCGGCCGCCGCTGTCGTACTGGTACCGGGTGACCGCGCCGAGCGGGTCGGTCTCGGCCACCACCCGGTACCGGTCGTCGATCAGGTACTGGCGGGTATGACCTGCGGCGGTGGTCACACGCGTCACCCGGTGGCGGGTCTGCGGGTCCACGTCGTCGTAGCGGAAGGTGAGGGCGATGTGGCCCGCCTCGCCGGCCTCGGCGACACACCGGTCGAGGTCGTCGTAGGCGTACTCATAGCGGCGCTCGTTCGTATCCGTCCAGGAGGTGATGCGGGCGCGGTCGTCGTAGGCGAACCGCAGAGGCAGACCGGAGGAGTTGGTGACCTCGGTCAGGTTCCCGTCGGTGTAGCCGTACGCGAGGACGCGGCCGCCGCCGGACAGGTGCAGGGCCGTAATCCGGCCGCCTTCGGTCTCGAAGTGCAGCCGGTAGCCGCCCGAGTGGGTGAGCCCCAGCGGCGTGCCGTGCTCGTCGTACTCGAAGACGACGTGGTTGCCGTTCGGATCCTCGAACTGGGCGATCGGCGCGATGCCGTTCTCGGCGCCGTCGGCCGGCGGGACGAAGCGGCGGACGGCACCCGTCAGCGGGTCCGTCAGCGTCCAGTCGCCGTCAGGGGTGCGTGCCAGCGGGTGGCGCGGGGCCGAGGCCGACACCGGCAGTACGGGCACACCGGGCGCGGGATGCGGATAGCCGACGAGGAGGCCGTCCTCGGAGACCAGGACGACGCCCTTGGCGTCGATCTCCAAGTGCTGGTCGATCGTGGAGGACCAGGTGGGGCCGAACCAGCGGCCCGCCCGGTAGCCGGACTCCGCACGGCGCGTGAACGCGAACGGGAACGTGCCGGGCAGGACCACGTCCGTCTGCGGGAGGTACATCCGGCCGGTGGCGAGGTCGACGGGGTCGGTGCCCTCACTGGCCTTGTCCGGGTCGGGCCGCTCGCCGTGGTGCGGTCCTTTCCCGTCCGTCTCCTTGCGGCCCGGGCCGTCCGTCTCCTTGCCGCCCGGGCCGTCCAGGTCGTCCAGGTGCTTCGCGGCCGTGCCGGCCTTCTTCCCGGCGCCGAGGCCCTTGGTGCCGGCGAGTTCCGGGAGGAATTTGCCGACGCCTTCGGTGGGGTCCTTCATGAAGTCGTCGAGCATCTGCTTGCCCGTGCCTATGGGGTCGTTGACCGCCACGAGCAGGCCGGCGACCGTCGAGTTGAGGTTGGTCCGGTACTCGGCGGGGTGGGTGAGGTTGTACGGGTCGAACGGGGTGACTGCCCGGACGAAGTTGGCGAGGCCCGCCGTTCCCTTGAGGACGCCCCCGGCCAGGTGGGTTTCCGCGATCTCCAGGTAGTCCATGCCGTCTTTGAGCTGTTCGGCGTACGAGGGCTTGGGCGGGGCGGCGTCGCGGGCCGCGCGGACCGCCGTACGGGCCGTCTCCGCGACCTCGTTGCGCTGGGTGCGCGCGGTCTGGAGCTTGTCGTCGGCCGCCTTGAACAGCGGATCGGCGGGGTCGGTGAAGTCGTCGGCCGGCCGCGGCGGCAGCGTGTCCTTCTCGGCCTTCACCGCCGCCTTGTAGTCGATGATCGACTTGTTGTAGGCGGTGCGCGCGTCCTGAGAGACCTTCTTGGCCCTGTTGTACTCCTCCAGGGCCTCCTTGGCCTGGCCCTGTGCCCACTCCACGGTGTCCGCGAACCGGTTGATCGCGTCGGCGGCCTTGCCGAAGGCCTCGGCCGCCTTGAACCAGCGCGGCGGCTCCTTGGCTATCGCGTCCCGGAACGCGTTCGCCGACGCGCCCTTCAGGCCGTCGCCTTCCAGGGCCTTCAGGCCGTTGCCAACGAGTGTGAACGAGAGCTCGAAGTCACTGAGGTGCGAGACCTGCGCGCGGATCTTCGACACGCTGCCGTAGACCAGCTTGTTCGGGTCCTCGGTCTGTCCGAGCTCCAGCTCGGAGACGTCCGAGCCGAGCTGGTTGGCGGCCGATCGGCTCTTGTCACGGACCCAGTCGCCCGCCTCGTCCAGGCCCACCTTCTCTGCCGCGCCGGCGACCTTGTCACCGCCCCACTCGACCGCGTCGCCGAGGTCCTCGGCCCGGTCCTCGACCCAGTCTTCCGCCGAGTCCGGTACGAAGTCCCTCCAGCCCATCAGTTACCGCCCCCGCCGGCCTGGTCCAGCAGATCCTTCAGCGATCCGATCTTCCCGCTGGAAGTCAGCTTGTCGCCCGTGTCCGACCAGGTCTGCTTGATGTCCGCGTCGCTCTTCTCGAAGGACTCATCGCTGTAGTCCGGCTTGTAGACATCCGCACGCCAGATGTCGTCCCAGC
The DNA here is from genome assembly GCF_001941845.1 of Streptomyces sp. TN58. Taxonomy (NCBI): domain Bacteria; kingdom Bacillati; phylum Actinomycetota; class Actinomycetes; order Kitasatosporales; family Streptomycetaceae; genus Streptomyces; species Streptomyces sp. TN58. Next base: position 23,859 of record NZ_CP018870.1, read on the forward strand.
TCTTCTGCTCGATCTCGTCCTCACTCGCATGCGGATTGCCGTACGCGGCATTGGCGACCACCTTGAACGCCCCCTGCATGTAGTGCTCTTCCTCCCACACCGTGCCCGCCGCGATCCCCAGGTTCCCGGCCAGAGCGCTCGCGTTCTGCACCAGACTGCGCACGCCCCACTCCCAGCGCTCACAGAAGTCCTCGAAGTCGGTGGCCAGACCCGCGTGTCCGGCCTCCATCCCCGTCATCGACAGATCACTGAAACCGGCGCCCATCGAGGCGCCGGCCGCATCCCCGGACTCGCGCAGCTCGGCGACGGCCCTGCGCAGACCGTCCTGGATGTTCTTGACCGCAGCCGGCGAAACCTCAAGGTCCGCATCGCCGGCCATCAGACGGCTTCCGCACGGTCGGGCCCTGCATCCACGGCATACGCGTCCGGAACGATGCCCACGACCGGCGGGAACAGCATCGAACCGTCTTCATCAGCGACATCGACGGCCACACCGGTCGGACCCTCGACCGTAGGGATCACCGCGTCGACGAGACGGGCCCCCAGGATCGAGAGGTACTCCCACTCACGCGCACCAGCATCAGCACCGCGCGCCACCGCGAAACGGGCCAGAGCCTCCTCGTCCGTGAACGCGTAAATCCAGCGCACACCGCCCTGCCACCCCGACATCAGCCCGCCGCCATCACCCTCCGACAGCGGCACCAGCAGTGCGGCGCGGCGAAATTCCCCCAGCAAGCGGCCCGAATGCCCCGATACGCTGCGCACGGCGGATATCTCCTCGGCCAGTCCCATGAAGTGCCCCCGTTCTCCGAGGGCGCCCGACTCGACAGCCCCCAGTTCGCACACGCTACCCAATCGGTCAGCCCCCACCGAGCATCGGCCCCTCCTCTGTCCGATCGTCCGTTCGACGCCGGGGGAAGTATCACGAAAGCGGCTCTGGCTCACTTCCGGTGGTAACGGGGCGTGGTGATCGTTACTAGCGGCGATTAACGCAGGCCAAGTGGAAGGTCGATGCCTTGGCTCTGTGCCCGCCGAAGACACGGACAGGGGTCTGACACGGACAGGGGTCTGACACGGGCGCCTGCTCGGCTCAACAGGCCTTCTTGCCATGCCTTTCCGTCACCACCGGAAGTGAGACAGAGCCACGAAAGCGGTGTTCACCACTCGGTTGGCGTAGAGGTTTCTCGTTGGTCTGGTTGGCTCACACTCGTTCGGCGGAGAGGCGGCCGTCGAAGGCGATGTCGAACGCGTTCATCGCCTCTTTCCAGCGGCTGGTCCACCGCTTGCGGCTCTTCCCGGTGGGGTCGAGGGCGAGGGTGGTGAGGTAGAGCTGCTTGAGGGCGGCGGTCTCGTTCGGGAAGTGCCCGCAGGCGTTGACCGAGCGCCGGTAGCGCGCGTTGACCCGCCCGCGCGTTTCGCGCGGACCGCTGGGCGGCGAAGAAGGCCGCCGCGCAGGCAGCGCTCGCCGTCGCCGCGTGGGACTACCCGCTGCTGGATGAGCACGACTTCCTCAAGACAGTCCACGGACTGGTCCACACGGCCGTGGCGGCCGGCGGGAAGCGCCTCAGCGTCCACCTCGCCGACCAGGACGACAAGATTCTCGTCATGGCTCTCAACCACCAGACCCGTGAGCAGGACGCGGCGGGAGCCGTGCCGGCGGGGGTGGCGGTGCTGCGCACCGTGGACGCGTGCGGCGCCCATACCGACCACGACGGCCACGCCTGGTGGGCGCTCCTCGACGCCCGACCCGCTCCGAAGAAGCGCCTGGCATAGCCAGGGAAGCTGAGTTCACCCTCGGCCGTGAATGCGGTCGTTGGGCCGGGGCCGGGTGGATGCTGTCGACCGGGGCGGTGACCAGCTATGTGTGACAGCGGCCGGGTTCCTGCCCGCGGTCGACAGCGCCACGGGGGCCGGGAGCGGCCCGTCCGAGAGCAACTCCCCGCAGCACCATTGCACCCTTTTCCCGAGGCAGGCCCGGTGTTGACGTGCGGACATGGGTGTGAGCCGCACCCGGACAGGTGCTCATGGTCCGGGTGCGGTTCTACCGGGGCGGGCCTGGTGGCGGGTGTCAGAAGGAGACGTCGAAGTAGTCGATGTCGGTGAACTCGACTCGGAGTTCGTCTGCTCGGGTGCCGCCGTCCTTGAAGTAGATCTCCTGCAAGCCCTCGGCGACGATCCCGCGCAGATCACGGTCGTCGGCGCCTCGGGCGCGGGCGTCGAACAGGCGCTGGGCGTAGGCGGGCGGGAGGTGGACGGTGAGGCGGCGTACGCGGCCGTCGTCGGTGGTGCCGACGGGGGCGGTGTAGCCGAAGCGGGCGCGGGTCTCGACGGTGATGCCGGTGCTGGTGGCGGCTTCCTTGCGGCGGCGGCCGCGTACGACGGGCTGCCAGCGGGCGCGTACGGCCGCCTCGATGCGGGTGGCGACAGGCTGGGGCGGGGTCTTGCGGTCGCCCTTGCGGTAGCGCTCGACGGACCGCTGGCTGACGCCGAGTTCGGCTGCGACCGCGCGGGTGGTCTTAAGCTGCTTGAGCAGGAAGTTGATCTGGCCCTTCAGGGTCTTGGGTGGGTCCTTGGTGAAAGCCTCCTGGTCGGCGCGGAGGATGGCGTCCTCGATCTCTCCCACAGCGGTTCAGCGCTCCTGACAGGTGTCCGAGTCGTACACGGTGAGCGGTCTGTCAGCCGTGGCCTCCGGTCGCGGAGGCCACGGCTCGATGCTATTCGCCGTCGTCGAGGACAGCGTCGCCGCCCTTGATGTGGCGGGCGGGGTTCAGACCCTTCTCCATCAGGTCCACCGCCCACGCCAACTGCTGCACGCCCTCCAGCTTGGCGAGGCCGGGGGTGGGGCCGAGGCGGAAGCCGCCCATCAGCGGCTTGCCCGACGCCGCGTACGGCAGGAAGTCCAGCGGCGAGGCGCCCGGGGACGGGTAGACGACGCAGTCGGAGAGCACGGCGAGGGGGTACAGGCCGGTCAGCTTCACCATGTTGGCGAGCTTGCGGTGCATGTTGACCCGCGCCTTCGAGATCACGGCCGCGCGGATGTCGGGGCGCCAGGTCGGGCGCTGCATGGCGGGCCAGGGGTCGCCGTCGCGGTAGGTGCGGCCCTGGGGCCGTTCGCGGAGCTTGCCGATACCGCCCTTGACCGTCGCCTTGATCGCCGCGAGGACGGCGGCCATCGCGGGGTCGGCCTGCTTGTGGTGCTCCATCGCCGCCAGGAACTCGGCCTCGGTGAGGTCCGGTGACGCCGAGGTCGGCCAGGGTGTCGACGTACGCGGTCTTGAGCCGGTCGTGCCACGGGTCGAGGTAGGCGCCGGTCTCCCGGCGCAGGTAGGCCTCGATCGGGTGGACCTCGTGCCCGAGTTCCTCGGCGTAGGCCAGGGTGTGGGTCTGGTACCAGGCCGGGCCCGTCGGCCGGGTGCCGTCCGGGGTGAACGGCGACGGCAGACGCGGATCGAGATCGATGTGGGAGAGGTCGGCCAGTCAGGAGCCGGGGATCTTCTTGTTGAACACCGGCCGGTGGAAGTGGTCCGGCGCCGACAGGCCCACCGTCAGTCGCGCCGCGGCCGCGAGGAACGCCGTGTTCAGGTCCAGGCCCACCGCGTACGGCAGCAGGCACTCCTCGTCCGAGAGGAGGCCGGGGTCGCGGACCCACTGGTACGCCTCCTCGTTCAGGAAGCCGCCCGTCCAGCCGGAGTTCACCACGACGGGGTGTTCGGCGATCGCCTCCGGCGGCGCCGGGTCCATCGGCTCCGATCCGAGGCTGCCCGGGTTGTGGCCCGACACCCAGGTGCCGTTCTCCTGCACGGCCCGGGTGGGCGGGCGCAGCGCGGTCATCAGCTCCAGCCCGGACACGGCGGTGGAGCCGCGGGGGGTGATGACCCGCTGCGCGTACGCGCCGAGGACGCGGGCAATGTCAGCCGGAGCCATGTCGGCGACACCCGGCCAGGAGCGGGTGTCGAGGGCATCCCAGGACAGGACCGCGAGCTGCACGCACTGCCGCGCGCTCCCCTGGGCCTTGCGGTAGATCCGCGGCCACGGGCCGAAACCGCGCTGCGTGAGCTGCCACTTCGCCCTGGCGATCTGCTTCACCACCGGGTGGTCCTCCGCCAAGCGCAGCGAGCGCCGCTCCTCCCGCCCCTCCAGCCGCTCGGGAAGGCCTAGCTTCACGGCAGCGGAGGCGGTGAGCACGATCAGGGGGTCGGAGTCCTTGCCGCTGCGGTTCAGCCGCGCGGCGCCCAGACCGGACTCCTTCAGCGTCCACTCCACCAGCTCGACCACCGTGGTGGCCGGGCAGTCCACCACGATGCCGTTCACGGCGTACGCGTTGCCGTCGCCGTCGAGGACGGCGAGCGGACCGTGGGCAAAGCGGGGATCGGCCGGGTTGGTGGCGGGCTTGGCAGCCTCCTTCGCGGCCGGGCGCCGTGACGAAGCCGCCGGACGGATCGGGACCTCGGCAACGGCCGGGCTGACGGGCTCCGCTGACGGAGCGGCCGGAGCGGGCGTGCCGGAGAGCGCGGCGGGCACGGGCGTGTTCGGGCGGGTGGGCTGCTGGGCGGCCCAGCCATCCAGCAGCCGCTGATACGCCTGACGGCGCGGCGGGCGCGGCTCGGAACGGCCCGCTTCCCAGTTCTTCACCGACTGTGTCGTGGTCTGCAGGACCTGGGCGAGACGCGCCTGGGTGACACCGGCCGCCTCGCGCAGCCGGGCCCGCTCGGCCGGCTGCGGCATCTCGGGCTCACCGGTCAGCAGGGCATCCACGGCCGCGAACAGCTCATCCTCGGTTGGCATAGGCCAACCCTAGCGTGTCTTAACCTCAGATTCCGGCACTTCTTAACCTTGGATTTAACCTCGCGGGACTTCGGGACGCGAGAGCGGGTGCGGTGATGCGTGTCAGCCAGGCTGTCGTGTGCCACCGATCCTTGACCGATTGCCACTGAAGTTGGACCACTGCACCGTTCGTGCCATCGAACCTTGACCGCCCAGGTCCGAGCCTCACGAGGCGGTGTCAGTCCCCTGTTGGATGATCCGGCCATGCTGATAGCGACCAACGAACTCGGCCACGTGGTGAAGCGCGCCACCAAGCCCGCCATCGGAGCGATGCTGGCCAACCTGCGGCGGGGCAACGCCCACCTGATCGTGGAGCGGGTGGACGAGGAACTGCCCGGCAGCTGGTACATCCAGGTCCTGCTGCGTGAGAACAACGCCTACCAGCTCGAATACCGGGACGGCGGGGCCGAGCAGCACTTCCAGACCATGACCGTTTCCCAGGAGAAGGTCCTCGTGGCAGTGTTCGGCTGTGCAGCCGCGAAGCCGAACTGGCAGGACGGCTTCATGTGGAACAACATCGGCGAGCAGTTCAGCTCCAGCCCCCGGGCGGCACCCGAGCCTGCTGACGGTGCGAAGCAGTCGGCGGCCCCGGGAACAGTCTGACCAGGGCGGTCAAGGTTCGATGATCGCGCCGTCGCGGACAGACTGCGGCCACGTCCCACGCGGCAGTATCACCGTCCAGGCGACGGTGTCCGGGCAATGGGTCGGTCGGCCTGACCCAGTTGCGGGCGGGCGACGACCGCGTGTCGGGCACCGTGCTGCCCCGTGACTCCTCACCGACCGCGTACGCGTCCGGCACCGGGGCGTCGTCCTGGATCTGGATGGCGGCAGCGAACCGTGGCGGGCAGCCGTCCCTTCGTGAGGGATGGCGAGTCGTCGGACACCGCTCATCGCCGGACATCACATGGGTGGCTGTCTTCGACAGCTGGCGGCGCGTGGGCCACCACCGGGTGGCGGCGGCCCACGCCGACATGCATTCTGTCCGCGCTCCCGGCCGGAAGCGTGGGTGGCTCTCCTGGCCGCCTGGGAACGTCGTGCAGCCGCGAGGGGCCGGGTCAGCTGATGGACTTGATGGCGCCCCAGCCGCCGCTGCCGACCTGGATGCTCGGGCCGTCGACCGGGCCGTGGATGGAGGTGTCGCCCTTGTAGAACTTCAGGGTGCCGTCGGCGGCGGTGGCCCACATGTCGGCGATGCCGTCTCGATTGGCGTCGGCGGCGCCGGCGATCAGCGGCCGGAAAGCGTTGGTGTACCCGCGGCCGTACTCCGTGCGGTCGCTGAATGTCTTTCCGTCGGGCTGGCCGAGGTAGTGGTAGAGGATGCCGTCCCGGGTGTCGCGGGCGAGCAGGTCGACGCGGCCGTCGTGGTCGGCGTCACCAGGGGCGGTGAGGTCCATGACGTCCCACCCGGACGTGCCGATGATGACGGGGGCGGCGACGGACGGCGCGGGCCCCGCAGCACCTGCGTAGAGGTACAGCTTGTTGGAGTGCTGAACGAGGAGGTCGGGGTGGCCGTCCTTCGTGACATCGCCGGCGCCGACGACCTGGGCGGTGGTGGGAAGCCCGCTACCGATCTTGATATGCGCGCCGAGCGTACCGTCGCCCCGGTTGGGGTAGACCCGCAGTTCCCCGCCGACGCGGGCGACGATGTCCTCCTTGGCGTCGCCGGTCCAGTCGCCACGGTGCGTCACGGAAGATCCCGACCAGCCGCCGGTGCCAATAATGCTGTGCGCACCGAGGGCGCCGGTACCCGTGCCGGGGTAGAGGCGCAGCTTGCCGGTGTCGTCGATCGCGACGAGGTCGGGCTTCTTGTCGCCGGTCATGTCGCCGGGAGCGGCGGGCGTCACGCTCTGGCCGAGCTGGATTCGCGGAGTGGTGGCGCCTTCGTAGGCGATGGCCTTGCCGTCGTTCTTGAGGATCGTTTCGAGTTGGTCGATGCTCTTCGCGGGGTAGGTCTGCTTCAGCACTGCGAGGGCCCCGGCGACGTGGGGGGCGGCCATGGAGGTGCCGTTTCTCGAACCGTAGCCGCCGCCGGGAAGCGAGGAGATGATGCTCGTGCCGGGGGCGAGGAGGTCCAGCAGCGGTCCGCGGTTGGAGAAAGCGGAGAGTTGATCGTCGTCGGTGGTCGAGCCGACCGTGATCGCGGAGGGAACGCAGCCGGGAGCGTTGACGGCAGCGGTGTGACCGCTGTTGCCGGCGGCCACGACCGTGGCAACGCCAGCGGCACGCAGGGTGTCCACGACGACCGTACGCAAGTCCTGGCCGCAGGGGGTTGTGTAGTGCCCGCCGCCCAGGCTCAGGTTGGCCGCGACGACGTTGGTCCCTGCCTTCTTCAGCGCGAGGACCTTCTCCAGACCTTTGATCTGGGAGCTGGTGTAGCTGAGCACGCAGGGGCTCATCCCCGCTCCGCAGAAGTCGTCGGAGTCGAACTTGGAGAACACCTGGACGGCGATGATGTCCGCACCGGGCGCGACACCGTGCCGCGGTGCCCCGCCAATGCCGGCTCCGTTGCCGGCGGCGATCCCGGCGACGTGGGTTCCGTGAGAGCAGTCGATGCCCGTGGTGACGCACGGGCCGCTGTCGGCGTCGGCGCTGCCGGCGCCGTCCTGCTGGTCGGAACCGTTGGGGCACAGACTCGAGACGCCCGACTCCGCGTCATTGACGGAGAAGCACGCTTCGGTCCTCACGCGGCCCGAGAGGAACGGGTGGTTGACGGCCACGCCGGTGTCGAGGATCGCGACGGCGGTGCCGGCGCCAGTCTTGCCTGCGGCGACGGCCTGGTCGGCGCCGATCTTGAGGGTGGATTCGTTCAGTGTGGGCGGGACCGGGACGTCCTCGGTGACGCTGATGACGCCCGGCCTGGTGTTCAGCTCCTGGAGGCCCGCCCTGTCCACGCGGAGGGTGACCATCGGCAGGGTGTCGTACGAGACGAGGGTCTCGCCCGCACCGGCAGCGGAAGCCAGGTCGGCCCGCTGGCCGGTGACGACGTTGACCCGGACGGTCCCGCCGTCCTGGGTGTCGTCGAACAGCGGAGGGTCGACCGGTCCGCCGCCCTCGGCGGAGGCGGTGGCGGTTCCGGACAGGGGGTTGATGCCCACCGGTATCGCGGTGATCACCATGGCCGCTGCTGCGGCGGCGACCAATCCGCCCATGCGAATTTTCACTTGCTGCTCCATGAACATAGGGCGGGTGCGAGCTCGCACCAGGAAGGAAGAATGTGGCCGGCGGCATCGGGTCATGGCCGCCGAGGGTGGCTCCGCAGCTGCCGCGGGAGTGAGCGGCGCGGCTGCACGGACCGATCCGAAGCGCCGAGGGACCTCGTCGTCATCACGGCTGTGCCAGTTCAGTCGGCCGTCGTTTGCAAGGGAAATGCCGCGGCGGCCGGGGCGCGTCCTGACTCGTCTCGTGGGACCCGACTCGGATCGCAGCGATGCCGAGGTGGCGAAGCGAGGCAGCCGAGATGGTGCACGGGCTGGTCGGAGGGGTGGGGCCGGGGCGGAGAGGTTCCGCCCCGGCCCCGTCATGCCCGGCCGCACCCGGTCCGGCTGATGTATGGCACGTTGTGGGAAAGAGTCGGCGCCCTTACGTGGCGTCAGCGCCGTTCTTCGGGTTGCCGCCCCACCTCTGGTTGCTCACGGCCTTGTAGTAGGCATACGCCCAGTTGTTGCAGCCCGGCCGCCTCAGGATGAAGTACGCCTTGCAGCTGTAGGTCTTCATCGTGGTGTGGAAAGCGTTCTCGACGTTCGACTTCTTGCTCCGGTCGAGGTAGTACGAGTAGCCCTTGTACGTGTTGCCGATGAGCCCGTAGCCGTAGTCGTGCATGTCGCACGCGGTGCGGAAGTTGAAGCCGCCCGGCCTGCTGACGTTGGGGCCGGGGGTGCTGCAACCGTCGTAGTTGATGCCCACGACCCGGTGGTTGGTCGGCGTGGTTTTGAACGTCGGCTTGTGCCAGCCGTAGTGCGCAGCCCACGCTGCACAGTTCCTCTTGAGGTACCACAGCCAGTCCGTCGCGGCTGAGCAGTGGCGCGGGTAGGCCTGCGGGTCGGTGATCTCTCCGTTGATGAAGTCCGTCGGCAGCGGGCCGGCGGCGGGGTCGGTGATCCCACCCGCTCCTTCGAGCGGTGCGTCCGCAGCCGGTCGCGCGGGACCGACGGGCTCGACGTTCGGCGAGGCCGAGCCGGCCGGGAACGTCAGCTCCCAGTTGCCGTTGGCCGGCGAAGCCACGGCGGAGACCCGCCCGGTGGTGTCATAGGAATACGAGGAAGCCGCGTCGATTCCCTCGGCCGGGTTGGCCACCGAACGGAGTCGACCGGTGGCGTCGTAGGAGTACCGAGCGAGGGTCTGCACCGTGGCGCCGTCGGTGAGGGTGATCTCCCTGGCTCGGCCCGTGAACTCCCCGGGGGTCGTGCCGGTGGCCGTGGTGGCGGTCGAGTACTTGACCGTCAGGAGCCGGGAGGTGGTTTCCCCGATCTCGGCGTCCTTGACGGTGGCGACCCGACCCGCGGTGTCGTACGTGACCGTGGACAGGGCGCTGTTGGCGGCAGTACCAACCCCGGTGACGCGCCAGCTGTTGGCTCCAGTCCCCACCTGCTTCCAGGTGTAGGTCGGTGCCAGCTGAGCGAAATTGCTGGGCGCGGTCGCATCGGCGTCAGCGGACAGGTCCTCGTCCGGTAGCGAGGTGGCCGCGTTGGCGCTCTCGACGGCGGTGGACACCATCGTGCCCGTCGCCTCGTTGAACCGGGTGGTCTCGGTGAGGGTGTCCCCCTCGGGGGTCGCGTACTTCCTGACGCCGCCCCCATCCGGGAAGTCGAGGCTGCTCTTCAGAGCGTAGGTGGCCGCGGCGTTCATGGTGAGGTCGGTGACGACGGCCGTATTGCCGCTCTGCTCCAGCTTGCGGTTGAGCTGGCCACCCACGAACTCAGCTTCCCAGCCCGGGCCGAAGATCCCCATGTCCGCACGGGCCACCGGTGCGGACTCTGGCCTGGACACGCCGTCCGGCTGAACGGTGACGGTGTGACTGCGGCTCATCAGGCCCACTGCCACATCGGTTTCGTAGATCTCGAACGACTTGTCCGCCGTCGAGTACACACCGGGACCGACCTGCTGGACTTGGCCGTCGGCCAGCGGTGGATCGACGACTGCGGACCCCGCCGCGGGTGATGCTGCCGCAGGTGTCGCCCCGGCCATCTGCTGCGGGAGCAGCAGAGACAAAGACACCATGGCAAACACTGGAAGCGCACTTCTTCTGCGCACGAGTCCCCCCTCGTGAGAAAAGTGTGAATGATCCGAACGGATCGGTGCGGACAGAACTGCGAATGGACTGTCCATCTAACGGGCCGGCCGACGGCCCGAATTGCCCCTCCTGCGGAGGGGACGCCTGGAATCTATCCGCGGGCAGCAGCGGGAGGTAGCGCCGTCGTGCACAGCGTGGGGCGGCCTGAGGTTTCACACGGCACAGTGATCGTCTCGGTGCATCGCCGCGTCTTGCCGGGCCTGGCTGTCGGCCGGGGGGTGCAGGCACCGCACCTATCGCTGTCTTCCCGCCTGGGAAGAAGGCGTTCCGCTATGCACGAGATCTTTCCTGATCAGCAGCTCCGCCGAGGCGGGCTGGTGGTTTGCCTGACCACCCGCCGCCGCCATGCGCGGCCGCGCCCCGGCCCCAGGTCAAGTCCCGACGAGGGGCCGCTGCACGTGCAGGTGGTCAGGATGCGCACCCGCCCTGGTGAGACCCGTGGGGGAACGGATGGATTCCCAGGGGCGGTGTGCGTCCCACCCTCACAACGACTGCGCATCTCGCCGGTTGCGCCGATTCGGACCGAGGCGAAACTCGTGTTTCTCTTCCCCGAAGGAGTGACTGCGCAGGGGTTGGAAAGGGATCGCGGCCAGCTTGCGACGCAGGCGGGGTATGCGGGGATCCATCGTGCTCTTCTCTCGTCCCTGTCACCCTACGGGACCACGAAACCCGCGCCGGCCAGCGCCTCCTCATCCCCCATGACCGCGGCGACCTTGACCTCGCCCGTGACGTAGCCGGACTGGTCGACACGGACAACCGCCTCTTTCGCCTTCGACCGGCCAAGGAGAGCAGCCGGATCCCAGCCAGCAACAGCGGCCATGGCGACGACGGCGGCCGAGACGGCCACCACACGAACACGACGAATAGGCACGCCCCCCACCTTGGCAGCCGCCACCCGAAGGGCCGCTCAACGCCGCCCGGCCCGGCACAGAGGTTGACAACCACGGGGGGTGTGCCGCGCGAACGGGCCGGCCACCTTGAGAAGTGCACGACGAGCGGCTAGGGGGTGTCCGGCGGATCATAAGGCCGTAGGGTCTGACCGTGATTAACCTCCATGTCCGAGGCGAGAGCGGCACGATCGAGGCCCGCGCGAAGCACGGTGTGCTCTGGGGTCCTGAGCTGGCTGGTCTTGATCAGGCCGTGTTCCCGATGCTGGGACACCTGCTGCCGTATGGGGACACCGTTTTCAACCACCGGCAGGTGTCGACCCTGTTGGAGGAGGTACCGCGGCTGCCTGCAGGCGTGCTGACTGATGAGTTCGCGCGCGAGCTGATCGAGCTGGGTCAGGTGGTTCTCGCCGGACAGGGCCTGTACCTGTGGTTCCTCGGGGACTGAGGCTGCAGGCCGGCTCAGCCTCGGAGCCATAACCGGACAGCCGCGGTGGTGACGGTGCTGTGGAAGACGTAGGCCCTCTTGTCATAGCGGGTGGCGACAGCCCGGGAGTTCTTGAGCCGGTTGATCGTCCGCTCGACTTCGTTGCGGCGCTTGTAGATCTCGCTGTCGAAGCCGGTGGGCCGGCCGCCCTCACTGCCGCGGCGTTTGCGGTTGACGGTGGCTGATGATGCGGTTGGCCGCGGACTTCGAGACGCCGAACAGTGGTGCGAGCGCCGTAACGTCAAGTTGGTGCGCCAGTACGCCGTGGCTAACAGCACCCGGTCCTCCGGCGGCATGCCCCACGGCCGGCCTGCGGACCGCGTCAGCTCCTTCACGCCGCAGCTGTGTCACCAACGTGCTGAAACAGCGAGGGCTCAGCCCGGTGAACGGGGCTATCCAGGACGGCTCCGACGCCGTGATCACACCAGACACCGCAGGGTCTTTTCACGGGCCGCGGTGCCGGTCAGCGGGCAGTCAGGAAGGACGTCGCTGCGGTTCCACAGCCCTGAGCAGGCACTCGCGGTCATCCGCGCTGATCAGTCCGTCCGGAAGGGTTCCGTCCTCCAGCAACGCGCGCAGGGCGGACGCGTGTGCGGCGAAGGCGGCCCTGCACCACTCGCGTTCCGGGTGATCGGAGTCCTTGCCGAACAGCAGCACCTGGCGTTCATCGTCGGCGTCGACGGACGAAGACAGTTCCGCGGCGACGACCAGGAAGTCGACCAATCCGGACCGCACCGCGATGTCAGGGACGGCTGCCAGGCGGATCAGGAAGGGCAGGACGGCCGGCATCACGGCGCTCACGTGGAAAACACTGTTCATCAGGACGTTCTCCAGCACGGTCAGAGCCGCAGGGCCGGCCACCTCATCCAAGAGACCGCGGAGCAGGACCGGGACCCCGGCAGGGCACCCGGGAATCTGCGACCAGTCGACGTCGGCGCAGCCCAGCAGCGCGGGGTGGTCGCATGCAGCTTGCTCCATCAGCGGATATTCGCGGAGGAACCGAGCAACGGCAGCCTCTCTGACCGCCGCGTCCATCTCACACATCTCTCTGCCCCTGCTCCCACGCCCCGCCCCGAACGACGTCCGCAGGACGGAACTCTTCCCGGGGCGGGCGTCGAACGCAAGCGTCAGGTCAGTAGCCGCCACCTCCCGCTCTGGGGTAGCGGCGCTCCAGCCCGGCACTGGATTCCGGGACAGCCCTTAGTCGAGCGACGTGTCCTGAGCTTGCCGTTTAACCTGTGGTCCGTGGGGCTTGCTCTCTGGCAGGGATGAAGATCGCTACGTAGTTACGTCGCTTGTGAACCAGGACGTCGTCGGGGAGCACTCGCAGGGCGTCGTGCGGGGCGACCTGTCAGGTGTCGCGGTCCCCACCCTGGTCGGGATCGGCACACTCGAAGTCGCCGACTTCCAGGACATCGGCCGCCGCTACGCCTCCGAGATCCCCGGCGCCGTCATGATCGAGTTCCCACCGCCGCCCGCCTCATCGCGATGGACGCGTAGAGGTACAGCTTGTTGGAGTGCTGGACGAGGAGGTCGGGGTGGCCGTCCTTCGTGACATCGCCGGCGCCGACGACCCGGTAGACCCGCAGTTCCCCGCCGACGCGGGGGACAATGTCCTTCTTAGCGTCGCCGGTCCGGTCGCTGCGGTGCGCCACGGAAGATACCGACCGGCCGCCGTTGCCCATGCTGTGCGTACCGAGGGCGCCGGTACCCGTGGCGTGTAGAGGCGCAGCTTGCCGGTGGCGTCGATCGCGACGAGGTCGTGATTCTAGTCGCCGGTCATGTCGCCCGGAGCGGCGGGCGTCACGCTCTGGCCGAGCTGGATCCACGGAGCGGTGGCACCTTCGTAGGCGATGACCTTGCCGCCCTGGCCGTTCCCCCTATGTGCGGTGGCAGGAGACCGGCGGGCGCGTAGCGCGCGGCGTTGCTGCTCCTCGCGGGCAATCTCCCGGGCGAGGATGTCGCGGTCGATGTACGGGTCTACGGCGGCGAGGACCAGGCGCTGGAGTTCGTCCGGCTCCAGCGCCTCCACCTCCCACTGGACCGGCCGCTCGATGTCGAAGCCGTAGCGGCGGGCGAAGGTCGGCCACCTCGGGGCGATGTCGGTACGATCCGTGGATGTCTTCGGAAGATCTTGGGGCCGTGTGGGTCCTTCAGGGGTTCAGTAAGGTCGACGATTTCCTGCGCACCGAGTTTCCCATCGGCCGCGAACAGATCATGCAACTCCGTGAGGTGATCACTCCCGACGCGGACGACCCTTGGATGTTCGATGGGTACGACGTGCCCATCGAGCTGTGGCCGGCCGTGGACGCGATCCTGCAGTGTGGGCCACCCGATCCCGGGCTCGACTACCAGACAGGGTGCTACGCGGCAGACTAGGCCCGCCGGCCGACGCCGTCCTGGCGGCAACGTCGGTGCACGTTGCCCGTCACCGGCGCCGCTCTCAGCCCTGAGCAACGCTGTGTTTCTAGCTCGTGTCCTATGCGGTGAGGCGGAGGAATTGCTTGTAGCAGCAGATGGCTGCGGCGAGGCCGAGAAAGGCGAGGTAGTTGCGGGGGTGGCGTTCGTAGCGGTGGTTGAGTCTGCGGTAGCCGGTGAGCCAGACATGGCCCGCTCGATCACCCTCCGGCGGCGGCCGAGTCGTTCTGATGACTCGATGCCCTTGCGGGCGATGCGGACGCCGATGCATTTCCAGCCGCTGTGAGGACTCGACCCCTTTGCGGGCATCGACCGGGGAGACGACTATTTAGTGCACTGGGGCCTGACCCACTTCCTCCTCGACGGCCACCACAAACTGGAAGCCGCGGCAACCGCCGGCCGGCCGGTGCGGCTCCTCTCGCTGCTGACCGTGGGCGAGAGTCTGGCCGGAGCCGAAGACACCGCCCGGCTGCCTGCCTTGCGCGCGCAACCCCGCTCGGCCCGAGCGACCAAATAGGAGGCCCGAAGCTCCTGCCTGTGCCAAGCCGGGACCCTCCCCTCCCACGCTCGCGCAGACGGCACGATCGACTCGAGATCGGCCGGTAGACGCCGTTGCGCGGCTCCGGCCAGCTACAACGCTCAGTGGTCAACTACAGCTGGCCAATATGAGTGTTCCAGAGGGCCCCTGCCGCCCTCGGGACACCCGTGACCTGCACGTACGGATGGTCGGAAAACTGCCCCGAAGCGTGTACCCCCAAGGTCCTCACGCCGAGGCGCCTCCGAGCCGCGTCTAGGCTCCCGCGCATGGACATGGGCGAGCGGTGGGCGGAATACGACGGGCTGCGGGGACGGGTCCCCTCGTGGCATCCGGTCGGGGTGGTGGTCCGGGCCGATGGGCCGGTCGTACGCCGGCACTACGGGACGCACGGCACGGTCGAGCACGCCCCCCTCAAGCCCGGGACTGACATCGCCGGGCTGGTGCGCCACCAGCAGGAAGGTTTCGCAGAGCGTGGCGAGCCCGTGGAGTGGAAGGTGTACGGGCACGATGCGCCGGACCTGAGCCGAGCGCTGACCGCGGCTGGGTTCACCCCGGGCTGGGAGCGTTCCGTGCTGATTGCCGAGGAGCTGCCGGGCGAGCCCGATGTCTTGGTGGAGCCCCGGAACGACATCCGCAGCCTGTACGCGGTACGGGAGCAAGCCGAACGCGCCTGGGGGATCGCCGTCGGTTCCCCCGGCCCGCACGCGGTGCCCTACGCGGAGATGATCGCCGACGGCGCCTCGGAGGACGGCGACGTCTACATCGACGTCCTGTTGCAGCACCGCGAGGTCACCGCCGTGGGCTGGGTCTACGCCGACCTGACCCGTCCCTTCAAAGTCGTCGGTGGGCTGAGCAGCGACGACGCAGAATTCGTCCAAGGCTGCACCGCCCACTGGCGCACGCAGAGCTCGCGTCCCCTCCTCGCCGAGGCCGGAGGCCTCCTGCGCGAGCGGCTTCTGAAGGCCGGCTTCATGGAGGCGGCCACCGTCCGCTCCTACCACTGGCGCCCGACCGGCACCCCCGAGATCACCCGACCCGCGCAGTTCCTCGACTGGCTCCACGACGACGGTCCACTGAGGGACCGCTTCCAAACTGAATTCGACTTCAAGCCGAGCACCACGTCCCTGCCCGCGATCAGCGCTCCCGTTCCCTCCGCCGTCTGGCATCTGCACGCCCACCACCGGCCCGTCCCTGACCTCCCCGAACAGATCGACGCGATCGTCCAGCGCGGACTACTCACAGCCACCAAGCCCGGCGAGTTCGTCTACTGGCTCGACTGGCAGCACGACGGCTATCGCTACGACCCCCGCCGCACCGACCTCCCCGGACGGCCGCCCCGACCCGGCAAAGGCACCTACCCCAATGGCGACTACTACCTCCACCTCACCGACGACCTCCGCCTGGGCACCTTCGGCCACCCCTGGGAACAGACACTGACCGTCTGGGGGCCCCCGCTGCTCGCCGCCGTCGAGGCAGAACTGACCGAGCTGCTCGGAGAGCCGGTCAGACGCCGCGGCTGACGGGTGGCCGGGTCCCCGTCCTCGTCTTCAGGTCGGGACCCGAACGCCACACAGGTCGGCGCGGTTCCGCAGCCCGCCGAGCCGCACAACGGGCGTGAAAGCTGAGTGGTGTAGTTGGCGGGAGGGGCCAACTAAGGCCGGCAGTCACAGGTGCGTCGTGACGGAGCACTGCACCTGTCCGATGAACACTGGACTTGTCGGGCTGTGATTCCTGGGCTGTGGCGCACAGCACTCCCGACCTGCTCACGTTTGCGCTGTGCGCCCGCGCGTGGCGTTGATCAACACGCAGCCTCTGCGCGGCTGGAGCGCGAGCATCGGCCCGAGACGGTCGATCTTTTTTCGCTGGACGCCGGGTGATCACTGCGGCATGCTGCGGGACATGATCTACGGAATCGAGTCGCGCCCCGTCCGGTGAGCGCCCGCGAAGAGCGCCCGGCGCTCCGCTCCCAGACGACCTCCCTCCACGACTACGCCCTGTTCCGCCGCGGCATCGAGCCGGACGGACGGGCTCCCGCCTACGGCTACCCGGTGCCCGGTGACCGGCTGCGCTCCGCGCTGCGCTTCAGGGAAGCCACCCGGCTCCTGGCCCAGTTGCTCGGTCCCGCTGTGGACGACCCCGATCCGGTCGGGGCAGCGGCAACGCTGGACCGGCGGTTGCCCCAGCTGGGTGTGCGCCCGGACCTCGTGCACCATCCCCTCGCGCGGCTGCCCCTGACGAACGAGTCCGCAGCCCTCGCACTGGGCCGTCAGCTGGTCCGTACGGCATCCGATCCGACGGCGCTGGGGGCGGGAATCCACCTGGTCGGCCGCCTCGGCGGGTCGGAGGACGTGCCCCAGCTCACGACACTGGCCCTGCTGCAGGGCTTCCTCCGGCCCGTCGTCACGGCCCTCTCGGCACTACGGTGCGACACCGAGGTGCTGATCCGGCTCATGGACCTGCTGGATCCGCAGGATCACGGCGTGGTGATCGACGCGCTCGCCTCACGTGAGGACCCGGCAGCCCGTCGGTGGCTGCTGAACCTGCCCGTGGGGCCCGGCACGACCAGCTCCCGGGCCCACCACATCGCCCTCGCGGTCCGCCTCGCCGACCTGCTGCAGGACGAGTCCGTCGATGCGTCCGTCCTGGCGCAGGGCGGCCGGCTGCTGACCCGGATGGCGCTGGCGACCGGCTCCCCCGCCGAGGTCCTCGGCTACGGGCCGGCCATCGCCGTTTACGAGGCGCTGGTGCGACGGGCCGACCGGCTCCCGCCCACCCTCGACCACCACGCGATCCTGCTCTCGCTCGCCCTGGACCTGTCCAGCGGTGCGTCCGTACTCCTGGACTGGCCTCCGGGGCTGCGAGAGGAACTGCTGGAGCGGCTGGAGCGCCTGCTGGGCACCCCGGCCTGGGCGGCGGTGCCGGACGGCGGCCATCGACACCGCGACCGGTACCGGGCCGACTGGATCCGGCGCATGCGACGGGAGCCCCTCGACCGCACCACGCCGAACGGCCTGCGGATCCACGTGGTCGAACACGATCCGGAGATCGGTGGCCACGTGGAGGCCCGGATCCTGCTGGACGGCCGCCCGCTGGTGCCCCGTCTGTTCCCCGCGGGCCACAGCCCGTCGCCGGAGCACGTCCTCGGCCAGGACCTGCTGCGGGCGACGCCCGAGGAACGCACCGTCACGCTGTCGACGGCGGAGTGCGATGAAGGGTGCTGCGGAACGCTGTCCGTAACCGTGCGGCGGGACGGGGCCCACGTCGTGTGGCACGGGCCCCGTCAGAACGGCATCGGACCACAGCTGCCCGAGCACCGGTTCGACGCCGCGGCCTACCACGCCGAGGTCGACCGTGCCCGGGCGGACGACACCTGGTGCCGGCCCGCGCGCAGCACCGCCCGCCTCATCCAGGCCGGGCTCGGGGAGCGGCCCGGCCTGCTGGCCCGCTGGGGCATCCTGCAGAGTTGGTGCCGCCCGGCCGGCCCGTACGAGGACACCGTCGAAGTGGACTTCTGGTACGGGCCCGGCGCCGGCCGCGACCCGGTCGGCGACGAAGCCGGCCAGTGGGTCCGCCTCACCTGGCGCCTGCCCGACGACGGGCGCCGGCCGGGCGTGCGGGCCGCTGCCGCGCTTGAACGCATCGCCGCCACCGACCCGAAGACGTACTCCCGGGTCACCGGCGGGAATGCGGAGTAGCCCGAGCCGTCGAATACGCCACCAGGCCGACGGGTGAGGGGGCCGGGCCGGCTGCGGCCCGGGCTCCCCGGGGCGTGTCCGGGCACCCGCTGCGGATGCGGGCCGTGCGGGGTCTCGCGGCTGGGACCCGAGCACGGCGGCGCGCCGGCTCCCCGCCCACTCCGGAAAGAAGGGGTTCCGTCTTCCGTGCGGTCGACGGCATGATCGGGCCTCGTCGGCGGCCGCGAGGCAGGCCGGGGAGCGGCGCCGGCCCGTTCCTGACCCCGCCTGCCCCGGTTCCCACGGGCCCGCAGGACCACGGCGGGCCCGTGGGAACCCCATCCGGGCACCAGCCGTGGCAGGATGGCCTTATGTTGATCCGAAAGGGCGATGCCGCGTAGGCGTCCCAAGGCCGTCCGTGCAGAGCGGTTTCGGCCACGATGGCAGTACCCGGTCCTGCAAGTCCGCGGTGTCAGTGCGCGGACTCGTGCAGCGATCCGCCGGGTCGAAGACCAAGATATGTGGCCCAACGCGGTCGCGGATGCGCTCTCACGCTTCGAGTGGGCCTTCAAGCAACCTGGCCGCTACCTGAACGCCTCCGAGGCATGCTCGCCTGGGATAGAGGTGGAAGACGCCCGTGACGATCTGGAGCGGGCGATGCTGCACCTTCCTCCCGGAGCCCAACGGGACTTGGGTCGACTGATCACGCGCATCGATGAGGAATTCGAGCGCCGCACCTTGCCGGAGCCCAACTACACCGAGTGGGCAATGCACGGCTGGTGGTGGACCAGGATGCGTGAACGCTGACAGACCCGGCCTCGCGCTCCTTCCATCGCATTCGAACACCCCCGTTACCCTCCGGAGGCCGAGCCGGGCTGATCCCAGTCTGCCCACGGCGCCCGCGACGTGCCGCTCACAGTGCTGGCCACCGCGCTGGGTACGAGCGAGGCCGCGGCCCGCACCTACCTCAACGACTACCTCCACCCCTGACCGCAGGCGCCACAGACAAAGGGGCCGCCCCCCTCGTCGGCGGTGGCGGCCCCGTCAAACCGTCCGCGTTGGCGCTACGGGGCGGGGGTGAACTCCACGTCCGTGCCGCTACAGCCGGCAGCGATGTCCAGCAGCCGCTCCCGCTCCGCCTCGTCGGCCGCGAGACCCCAGCGGAGCTTGGTCGCGGTCCATTCGGCGCCGTACCGGCACAGCGCGTCCGGCGCCGGCGGGAGCCACTGCGCCGGGTCCTGGTCGGCCTTGCTCCGGTTCGAGCGGGCCGTCACCGCCACCAGCGAGGCCAGCTGACCTTGATCGTTCGCGTATGCCTCCCGCCGCGCCGCCGTCCACGCCGCCGCCCCAGAGTCCCAGGCCTCGACGAGCGGCACCATGTGGTCGATGTCCAGCGCACCGGCCGGCGTGACCTCCCGCTCGTCGTAGTACAACCACCACACCCCGCCGGTCAGGGTGCAGCCCGGCCCGATCTCCGGATACACGACCGCCTCGGCCAGCAGTACCTCGGCGCGGGTGTTGCAGCCGTCGGCCGGGACGTCGCCGGCGTTCCAGTGCCGGAGTCGGCCGAGGCCCGGTCCTTCCTAAACGGGCATGACCCCGAGGTGGCCAGCCAGCGGAGGTCGTCTCACTCTGGCGCCGGGGCGGGGTCGCGCCGCCGAAGGTCTTGCACCGCCAAGGCCACGCCTCGGCCATCGGCAAGCATCGCCCAGAGCCCCATCGGGACAACAAGCCACCGCCAGTCACTGTGAAAGTGCGTGATCACGGCGACTACGAATACCAGCTGGGCCGCACCGAGCAGGAGGTTGCCCAGCAGGCGCAGCATCGGGTGCGGTCTCCTGCGGAACACCTCTTCGAACCAGGTCTTCTCCACGTTCCCACCCCTCATTCAGACCGGGGCCCCCGGACGTCGACGGGGGAACTGTAGCGGCGTACTCGAACAGGCACTGAGCTTGCGATTTAACCTTCGGAGTCTGGCGGGGAAGGTTCGGTTCCGGCGGGGAGGGTGACCTGAGCGGTCCATGACCAGGGCTCCCGAGGGGGATCCCAGCTCACCTCGACGTCGGTGTCGTGGAAGTCTCGCGCGAGTTCCGTCACCATCCGGGCCGCCGCGGCTCGCGCGTCTTGTGGATCGGTGTTGATTGGCACGTCCAGACGCCCGCAGAGCATGCCGCCTTCCATGGTGAGGACGCTGTGGCGCCAGCCCTCTGGCGTCGCCAACAGCACGATCCCCTTCGGGATGCCCCAGTCGGGCCGCTTCTTCTTCTCCTTCTTCCGTCTCACCATGCGGCTATCCAACATCGTCGGTGTCGTGGCGATGAGGCTGGGGTGGCAGCTCAGCTTGCCGGTTGCCCAGTTCTTCGGGGTTTGGTGCCGACCTTGTGGTGGGCCGGTCGGGTGTAGGACTCGCCGGTGGCGAGGACGCGTCCGACGTCGTAGCGGGTGGCGGGCCGCTTGTTCTTCGAGCCGGGCGGGCGGCCGGGGCGGGGTCGGCTGGGTTTCGGTGCACGGGCTGGCGTGCCGGTCTGCGCGTGCAGGTTCCTGAACCCGCGGCGTACTCGGGCGGGGGTGAGTCTGTACGGTTCCGCTGGTCGCTCCCACGGCCGGGGAGGTCGCGCGCGAGCGGGCGGGCAAGACGAAGTTGGGCGTGTGCCGCGAGGACGATCCAGGTCCAGCGGTCGGCCGCGGCGGAGTCCCGGAGCTTGGGACGGGTCCAGCCGAGCGTCTGCTTGAGCAGGCGGAACGTGTGCTCCACGTCGAACCTTCGCAGGAACGCCCGCCAGCACCGATCCACGTCCTCGGGGCCCGCACCGGTGCCCGACCACCAGAGCCAGGCGGGCTTGTTCACCCCGCCGCTTGGCAGCTTCGCGACCGTCAACCGAATCCCGGTGCCCTCGGTGATCGGCAAGGGGCCCTCATGGTCAATTTCGGCCAGCTGCGCGCCGGGCGCGGGGTACTGCGTGATGGGGCGTGGTCGGGCTGCGCGCTCATCGGCGGGTGCTCACCGAGCGGCAGGGGGGAACGACTCCCGCAGTGGCTCGAAGCCGGTCCGCCGGGACGTTCTTCCCAGTCCCCCCACACTCTCGCGGCCGGCATCGACCGAGACCGCGACGCCGTCATCGCCGGCCTGACCCTGCCCTGGAGCTCCGGCGTTGTCGAAGGGCACGTCAACAGGATCAAGATGCTCAAGCGCCAGATGTTCGGACGCGCCGGCTTCACACTGCTCCGCAAGCGGGTCCTCCTCGCCCCGTGACCGACGTCAGTGGCTCCTGGAACCATGCCTTCGTCCGAGACAGCCGTATCAGGAGCCATGCATGGGAACGTGGGGAACCGGCCCGTTCGACAGCGACCTCGCCGCAGACTTCGTCGATCAACTTGAGGGGCTCGCCCACCAGCAGGTCATCGCCCTGCTGGAGAGGGCATTCCAGCGAGTCACCGACTCAGAGGAACGCGTCGACGGCGGAGACGGGGCCGAAGCCGTCGCCGCCGGCGCCCTCGTCGCCAGCACCCTCCCAGACAGCCCCATCGTGATCGACCCCGATGACGGCCCCAGGGAACCGCTGCCCAAACTGCCAGCCTCCCTTCGCGCGTCGGCGAAACTGGCACTGGACCGGGTTCTCCAGGACGGATCAGAACTGACAACCGGCTGGGTGGACAGCGCTGACGCCAACCAGTGGCGCCAGGAAGTGCGACAGATCCTCCAAGCACTCGAAACACCCACTGATCACTAATCGCGACCGCTTCACGAAAGTCGTGCCAGAACCCGTCAACCGACAGCGTTGTTCGTGGGTTCCGGCGGCGGTCAGTGATCACCGGCACTCTGGATGTTCACGGCACATAACGGCAGCACCTTGGTCGTCCCGCCCGTCGACCGGCTTCGGAGACCCGTCGTGATCGTTCGGCGGAAAAGGAGCCGTGCTGTCTGCGACAGAGGTGACACCATGCGGTGTCATGGCAGATGACAGCACCAGTACGTTTCAGGCGGGCCAGACGGGCCTCATCGTCCGGATCCCGGAGGCGGAGCCGTCCGTCCGCGGGTGGCGTGAACAGCTCGACCCCTCAGCCCAGGCCGGGGTTCCAGCCCACGTCACCGTGCTCTTCCCGTTCCTCGATGAGAGCCGAATAGATGCGCTCGTCTACTCCGCTCTCGCGGACGTGCTGGCCAGCCACCCGGCCTTTGATCTGCGGTTCGAGAGGTGTGGGCGTCTCCCGGAAGTGCTGTATCTCGTCCCCGAGCCTGATACGCAGTTGCGGCAGCTCACGGAGGCGATCGCTGATCGTTGGCCTGAGGCTCCGCCGTATGGCGGCCGGTTTGCCGAGATCGTGCCGCACCTGACCATCGCTCAAGGTCAGGAAGACGCCGTTCTGGAGGAGATCGAGGCCGACCTCGCCGACAAGCTCCCGTTCACGTCTCATGTCGCGTCGGTTGAACTGATGGTGCACGACGGTGTGAAATGGCAGGAACGGGCGTCGTTCGCACTCGGAGAATGAAGCAGGTCGTGGCGACGCGTGCCGTGCTGACCGTGAGCCGGTCGAGGACGGCGTCCACCCGCTCGGTCCGGACCAGGGTGCGCCGAGCGACCTCCCCGTCCTGCCTCTCCTCGATGGTGAGTGACCCGATGCGGCGCAGGAAGAGCAGCACCGGCGGGTCGGCGGACAGCGCGGTCAACTGCTCGGCCGCCTCGGCCCGGGCCTCCTCGCTCTTGAGCGGCAGGCGCAGCACGGTCACGTATCCGTCGGCCGCGAAGCCGTTCACGGCGTCGGGGACGCCGTCGAGGGGGACAGGCAGACAGAGGTGGAAGACGTCGGCGGCCACCTCCGCTGCGAGGGTCACGTCGCCGCCCAGGAGATCCTTGAGCGAGGTCTCGTCGGCGAAGGTGAAGCGATAGCCGTCGAAGACCCGGCTTCCCGCCCCGGCGACCGAGTAGACCTGGGGTGCTCCGGTCAGCTGGAGAACGCTCTTGAAGCCGATCCCCTTGTTGCCGATGCCTTCCTCCGGTCGCTTGTCCGACTGTGCGATGTAGGTCATCGCGTCGAAGTTGCTGCCGCTGACGGGCCGTCCGGTGTTCGCCACGTACACCGCACCGTGCGGGCCCTCGTCGTGGTCGAGCCTGATCAGGACCCTGCCGCCGGGGTCATCGGCGTCATGCGCGTCGTGGGCGTTCTGAAGGAGCTCCACCAAGGCGCGATGCTCGTAGTCTCGGACGGCTTGTTCGATGAGGTTCTTGAGGCTCCGGAACAGGTTCCAGCGGTCCTTGGACTCCTGATACGAAGCAATGCGGTCGAGCGTCTTCGCACGCATTTCGGCACTGCGGTCCGGCAAGGGTGTGTCCCCCTTCAGACGCATTCGAGCGCACTGAACAGTACGGCGGTAGCGACGGCGGGGGCCACATGATGCCGGGTGTGAAGCCAGGGCGGCGCCTGCAAGATGTCCTCGGTGCGGGCTGCAGCGCGCCCCGCGGGAAGCGTCTGGTCACTGCTTGATCGTCGACACGGCTGGCTCCACACCAAGCACGGCCGACGTTGACGGCCCCCGCGCGGTGGGATCAGCCCCGCGCGATGAACCGGGCTAGGTCCGTGTCACTCCCCCGCGGCAACTCCTTCACCGCCGCCCCGGGCAGCCCCGCGACGATGGTGCGCAGCCGCGCTTCGAGCTCCGGGAGCGCCGCCCAGGCCCCTTCGGGGGCCGTGACGGTTGCGAGCAGCAGGTCTCCCTCGTAGAAGTAGGCGTCCAGCAGCGGTTCCTCGGCCAGCAGGCGCACCGCGAGGGGAAGGACGAACGGGAGCGCCACCTGCTGCGCGAGGAGGGTGCGCAGGTCGGCGGGTCGCAGTTCGCCGAGCGGGACCCGGCGCAGACCGTGCACCGTGCGGACCAGCCGTGTCGCGTTGGCGGGCACGGCCTCCCAGCGCGGCGGGTCGAGGTCGTCGAGCGTACGGTCGAGGTGCAACAGAGGGTCCATGGGTGCCATTCTCGGCCCGGTTTAAGTGGAGGTGACGTGCGGCGTCCGCCCGAACACCGGCCCCCCGTGGAGTTCGGGCATGGCCCTGCGACATGATGATCATGTCAGCGCACTGCGAGCGGTCGCAGACTCCGGCGGCGCGAGCCGGTCGGCGTTCGTTCGACCGCGCGGCCGTCGCCGAGCGTCGATACGGAGGGTCGTCATGTCTTGTCGCGATCGCGCGCGCGGGGCTTCTCGGGGCCTGGCAAGCTGGTCGGATGGCCAAAGTCTGCTGGAGCGCGGAGCGTTCCACGAACGTCGAGTACGCCTCGTTTCGTGTGGGTGCGTTCTCGCTGCTGGACGACACCGTGATGGAGCAGCTTCCCCCGGCTGCCGGGGGTTTGGCGGTCGGCGAGTACGCGGTCGGGATCGGCAGCTTGGTGCACACGCACTTCGATGTGGATGTCCTGGTGGAGGTCTGGGACGAGGCGCCGCCCGTCTTGGCCGGGCAGGAGCCGCTGGGTGAGGCGTCGATCGCGGTGCGCAGCGGTATCTTCGCCGTGTACGACTTCTGG
The DNA here is from genome assembly GCF_001941845.1 of Streptomyces sp. TN58. Taxonomy (NCBI): domain Bacteria; kingdom Bacillati; phylum Actinomycetota; class Actinomycetes; order Kitasatosporales; family Streptomycetaceae; genus Streptomyces; species Streptomyces sp. TN58. The sequence goes on from NZ_CP018870.1 coordinate 48,491, forward strand.
GGTGCGCCGCGGGGCGAGCCGATCCCTCTCGGCGGGCCGGCCCGGTACGCGCTGCGGGTGTACCGGTTCCCGATGAAACGGCCGGGAGCCGTGGGCGGGGCGGAGGGGCTGGAGACGTACGCGGTTCATGTGTGGCAGGCCGCTGGCGAGGCCGGGGGCCCGCCTGTGCTGCTGGAGTAGAGGTCGGTCGCTTTCGCTTCGCGGCCTGGACCCGCTCGTCGCGGTGGAAGTCCTTGTGGAGGGCCGGACTGCGAGGTTGTGGTTCTTGGCGATGTAGCGGACGGAGTAGTTGCCGTCACCGGCGCCGCCGCCCTCGCAGGCTGTCAGCGGAATCTGGGCGCTCGCAGCGGTACCAGGCGCGGAGGCTCGCCTTGACGGATTCCGCCTACGGTGGCCTCAGCGCCCTCTTGGATGGAGCCGCGAAGGAGGTCATTCTATGGATTCTGTGGAAGGCTGGGAGCGTACGTTGTGGCAGCGTTGATGTGCTCGGCAGCTTCGAAGGAGCGAGCTGCCGGTAGTTGTCGGCAAGGTTGAGTTGGGTAGAAGCCGACGATGTGGAGACTGGCGCGTGCGCCTGGACGCGCTTCCTCCGGGGCCGCGCCCTGCGACCAGACGTACGGCCCATGGCAGCGTTGGATGGTCGCCCGGTAGATCAAACCTTTCGTTTTGCTTGGGGGTGTGAGACCGCCGATCCGTCTCCCGGACCTGATCACGCTCCAAGGGACGTGGCAGCAGGCCTACGCCGAACTCGCTCAGGGCCCCGCTGGCCGGTACGGCCGCGCTGTGGCAGCGGCTGATCACTCGGCCTCCGTCCAGGCCGAGGTGTCCGTGTCAGCAGAGCGGGCTACTTCGTCACGCCGGACTGAGGCGGCGGAATTTGTGGGAGGCGAGGGGGAACGATGAGGAGAGGATGTTGGACTTCAACTCTCCGGTGAGTGCGGACGCAAGGAATTGCGTGCACGACACGGAGTAGTGTTCCCAACGGGGGCCCCTCGCCTCGTTCACCATGACAGTCCATTCGTTCGGCTCAACGCCCGGAAGAACGAGCCAGTAGAGGCATTCTCCGTTGTCTGTGGTCGCCCATGGGACAACTACGGATCCTTCGGTCTCCAGTTCTGCCGGCCTCTTTTCGAACGTCCAGAGATCTTGCAGGTCTCGGAACTGGTACTCGGCCCACTTGAGGAGGTCGTAGTGCCTGTTGGGGCAGCCGGGCTCCAGGATATAGAGGTAGTCGTCCCAGTTGCTTCCTCCGTAGACGCTGATGAGCTCCTTGTAGTCGTTGGGGAGCTCTACCGCGAGGGTGCGTTCGACTTCGCTCCACGCCTTGTCGCGGGGCTGGCTCGGCGCAGGGGCGATTTCGAGCAGACGTGCGAGGGCGTTGCTCACGGGGAGGTCCTGTTCCTAAGGGTTGGCAAGTCCGGACGGACGGGATGGCAGTGGCCGGAAGGTGTTTTCTGGGGGCAGCCGAGCCTGGTCCTCCGCTATACGGTGCGCCGTTGCATGGGCCGCCTGGGTGGGCACGGCTCGCGTGCACCTTCGAAGAGGCCGGCCCACCAGGCGGCCAGTCCGGATAGGGGGGCCTATCGTTGGGCGTGACATGGTTACTCGTCAAGAACAGGCGAGGCGAGACCAGCAGCCAGCTCGCCCGGCTCTTTGTGCACCACGCGCCCGACCGCCCGAAGAGGGCCCCCTCCGGCTGGGCGGCCGGAGGGGCCCTTCGAGGTGCAGGCTACTGGCGCCAGCGGTTCTGACCGGGGCCCTTGCAGGTGTACGTCTTCCCGTTCGCCGTACCGACCGCTCCGCCCGGCGAGCAGAACGCCCCCGGATGCACGGTCTTCGCACCGCCGCCTGTCGACCCGCTTGAGCTCGACGAATCGTCATGTCCCGTTGAGGTCCCGGGGCGCTCGTAGTCGGGATCGTTCGCCGGGATCTGGTACGTGGTGCCCTTCGTGGCCGGACAGCTCTTCACCAGGGACGCCTCGCTCCACCTGCCCAGATCTAGACGGACCGTGGTGGTCGAGGTGACCTTGCCGTCCTTGCCCGGGTCCTGGAAGCAGACGTGCCACTCCTCACCGTCCTTCGCGGCCTGCTCCGCAGTGGGCGTGTCCGTGTCGAGGTAGACGTCCTCCAGCGACACCCGCTCCAGCGGCACGCCCGCCGCCTTGAGATCCGCCATCGCCTTGTTGTAGGTGGCGCCCACCACGTTAGGCATCACCGGCCACGGCAGCGCACCGCCGTCCTCCTTCGGACACGGCTCGCCCTCCTTGACCACGGAGAAGTCCACGCCCTTCTTCCCGCCGGCCAGGTCGGAGACCTTCTGGAAGCACACTGTCCAGTTCCCAGCGAGGACGACCCCGCGGGCCTCGCTGGAGGCGTCACGGTTGCCGACCGTGTATCCGGCAGCCTCGGCGCCCTTGCGTGCCTCGGTCAGCGCCTTGCCCGTGTAGTCCGACAGCTGCGGCACAGCCGCCGGGGCGGGCGTCTCCGATGCCTTCGACGTGGCAGCCGTCGTCGGCGTCGCTGCGGCCTTCGCGTCGTCCTTCTTCTTCACCGGGTGCGCGATGCCGGCCACGATCAGGCAGAGCATCAGGGTGCCGACCGTTGCGGCGATCCGCTGCCACACCTGCCACGGATGCCTCAACCCGCCCGTGCTGATCCAGATCATGGCGATGGACGCGAACATGAGGAGTATGCCGAGCCCCTGGGCGATCGCCATGATGACGGCGGCCGCGCCGATGAATCCGAGACGGACTCCCGAAGTCTGCCACCAGGGGCGTATCGGGGCCGGTGGAGGGGTGTACGGGTAGGGCGGCTGGCCATAGGCCACTGCAGACTCCTCGGTAACAGAAAGCGTCAATGTGACTGACGGATCGTAGCGATGAGGACCAACGGCGTCCGCCGCGCCCGGCATGCGGGCCATCCGCCCACGGGACGCAGGCCAGAACATCATTTGCCAGCGAGGCCGGGCGAGCGAGTAGCGCCGTGGTTCACCGCCGCCGCTCCTGGCCGCTGCGGCGCAAGCGCTCCGTCCACCGCACGCGGCGAGTGGACGGCTGGGTTTACCCGCCCCTGCCCCGCTGGTGGCTCGCGGGTCCTCAGCCGCCGCGCTGCCGACGGCTGCACGACGGTGGCCGTCACCATGAGCAGGGGACGTTAAGGGCAGTCCTCGCCGAACTTGACCACGCCGACTGAGACCTTTTCAGTGATGGGGACGGCCTTGTTCTTCGGGTCTTGGTCGCAAATCTTCCAGTTGGTCAGGAGCAGTACCGTACGTCCCTGGCCGCTGACATCGTGGAACGAAGTGGCCTTGTAGCCGTCGGCGAACCCTGCTGTTTTGAGGGCTTCTACGAGCAGGTCACCGGACTTGCCTGTCATGTCAGGGACTTGCGCCGTCTGCGGTGCTGCTTCCTGCATCGGCTCGGGAGCCTTGGCCACCACGGGCGGGGGCGCGGTGACCGTGACGGTCGCGGTGACCGTGACGGTGACGGTCGGGGCGGGTTTGGCCTCGGCGGGCTTGGCGTCGGAAGGTGAGACCGCGGCGGCGAACATCGTGGCTATCAGGAAGAGGGCGATCATGCCCCCGCACCCGAGGACGGTCTTCTGCTTGGCGTTGAGCTGGCTGTCGGGCTTGCCAGGGCCGTTCGCCAGCTGCGGGGTGAACGGCTGGCCGGCCTCCGACGCTGCGGAAGCGGGCACATCATCGGGCCGCTGAGGGTGGCCGGGGGCAGGTGTGGGCGCAGTCATGGATTGCTCCTGTGGCAAGTGAGAGGGAAGCCCCAACTTGGTGCGGTGAAGTGGGGTTCTCACACTGCCGGGAGCTGGCGGCGCTCAACATACACGTTGAATACCGAACAACACCAGATCACGCAGCCACCGCAGCGGCACGTCTAAGAGGGCGGTTCGTGAGGTCTTGAGTGGCTTTGTCGTCGCCTGATGGTATGGGTGCAGGGCGGAATCCGCCGGTCCGCAGCCGGGGGCCTGCTGGTGTGATGATGTGAGTGAACGCAAGCCGTACCCGAGCGACTTATCGGACGAGCAGTGGGCGTTGATCGAGCCGGTGATCACCGCGTGGAAGGACCGGCATCGCTCTGTCAGCGGTCACCAGGGTGCCTACGCGATGCGGGAGATCGTCAACGCGATCCTCTACCAGGGCCGGACCGGCTGCCAGTGGGCCTACCTCCCGCACGACGTGCCGCCGAAGAGCGCGACGTACTACTACTTCGCCGCCTGGCGGGACGACGGCACCGACCAGGTCATCCACGAGCTCCTGCGCTGCCAGGTCCGTGAACGAGCTCGCCGATTAGAGGATCCGATTCTGGTGGTGCTGGACACCCAGAGTGTCCACGCGGCCGCTGGGGTCCCTGCGGCCACGACCGGCCGGGACCCGGCGAAGAGGGTGCCGGGCCGCAAGCGGGGACTGGCCGTGGACGTGCTGGGCCTGGTCATCGCCGTCATCGTCCTGGCCGCGAACACCCACGACAACGCAGCCGGCATCGCCCTGCTGGACCAGGTCGCCGAGCACACCGGCGGCACTGTCCGCAGAGCCCTGGTCGACCAGGGCTTCAAGACGGCCGTGGTCGCTCACGGCACCGCGCTCGGCATCGACGTGGAGATCGTCGAACGCAACCCGCAGGAGAGGGGGTTCGTCCCGCAGCCGAAGCGGCGGAGGGTCGAGCAGACCTACGGAATCCTGATACTGCACCGGCGCCTGGTCCGCGACTACGAGCACCGCCCTGCCTCCTCGGCATCCCGCGTCTACTGGGCGATGACCCAGGTCATGGCCCGACGGCTCACCAACGCGAACACCCCCAGCTGGCGTGATCCCGCAGGCGGTGGCAGCGTGAACATCGAGCCCCTCCTCGACGCGCTCGTCGTCCAAGAGGACGCCGCCCGGGCCCTGGCCGACGGCCTCCGCACCCAGATCGAAGAGCTGCACGGCCGACTGCGGGAAGCCGAGATCCACCTCGAACACCTGTCGATTACCCGGAAGACCGTCACGGCCCTCGCCGACCGGCTCCCGGCCGCCCCGCCGGACCTGCCCGAGCACCCGGACTACCCCCGCATCCTCGCTGCCTTCAACGAGGCCACCAGCCCGCTCCGGGCCCGCGATGTCTGCGAAGCCCTCGACCACGAACTGCTGCAAAAGAACATCGAGGGCACCCGCGCCAAGCTGAAACGCCTGGTCAAGCTCGACATCCTTGCCGAGGTCGACACCGGCAGCTTCACCAGGAAGCAGCAGGCTGCCGGGCACCACGACCAGCAGCTGTGACCCCGACCGATCGGCCACCCCGGATCGGCGCCCCTCTTGCTACCAGATCCACATCCCGCCGAGGACAGAAGCCCGACCGCTCTCGTCGACGTCGACCATGTGGGCGGCCTCGGGACCGCCGCTTGAATCGGAGTCCAGCGGGATGACGAAGCGGTGCTCTCCGAAGTCCAGGGCGAGAATCCGGTCCGGATCCAGTTCATAGCCGTCGACGGTCTCGCCGATGTAGCAGCGCATGAGCTCCAACGACCCTGGTGCGGGAAAGCTCCACTCGCGGCCCCCGTACACCCCCGAGGGGTCGCTCAAGGCCCGCAGAATCGGTCCATCGAAGTGCAGCTCGACGTAGTCGCGCACGAAAGACACGTCGCTGACCTCCAAGCCCATCAGCAGCTGGAGCGGGTCGTCCGAGTCGTTCGCATGAGTCACAAGCCCATGCTGCCAGAGGCCTCCGCCCGCCCTATCACGCGTCCGCCCACTGGCCGGCTCGGAACCGGAACGACCAACTACAGGTCGACATCACAGCAGCCCCCTCCCAGCCTCACCCGGCAATGGACATCAGCTCACGAACCGCCCTCTAAGAACTCCTAACGGAATGACCTCATAGCGCCTGTTGGTGAGCACGGTTGGTACTGTCCGACCGTGACTTTGACTGACCTGCGGGATGGCTTTCGCGATGATGACCAGCGGCAGTGCGTCCAAGCAGTCGTTCACAGTCGACTCGCGGATGACCGGGAGCCGCAGGAGTGTCGCTACTTGATGCGCTTCTGGTGGCAGCTGAGCATGCCGTACCAGGAAGTTTCGCTTGAGGAGCTGCGCCTGAACGTCGGCAGGCAGAAGCTGGACGCCCTCATGGAGCTGATCAGCGCCATCCGGTCCTCCCACGACGAGATCGATGCGTGGCTTGCTGATGCGGAGAAGACGTTTCCGGTGATTCAGGACCGCGGCTTCAGCTCAGACCGCAGCGACTGAGGCACGAGCTTCGTCAGGCGCCGCCAGCAGATGATGCAGCAGGCGAGCTTGAAAAAGGCTTCATGGATGTCATCGCGGATCTCCCACCGGATTGCAGGCGGCGGAACCAGTGCAGATGGGCGAATGCGCGCTCCACGACCCAGCGGCGGGTGCCGAGCCCGGAACCGTGCTCGGTCCCGCGGCGGGCGATCACCGGTTTCACCCCAAGCTCCCACACGAGACGGCGGTACTTGTCGTGGTCGTACCCGCGGTCACCGAGCCCGACGTCCGGGCGACGCCGGGGCCGGCCGCGTTTGCCCCGCACCGACGGAACGGCTTCGAGTAGCGGAACGAGCTGGGTCACGTCATTGCGGTTGCCCCCAGTCAAGGTGACAGCGAGCGGGATGCCGGTGGCATCGGTGATCAAGTGGTGCTTGCTGCCCGTTCTACCCCGGTCGACAGGGCTTCGTCCGGTCTTGGAGCCCCTTTGTCGGCGTACAGGTGGACGTGCGCCACCTCGTACGAGGGAAGGTGCTCCGTTTTCGGGGCGGTGACGGGGTGCTGGCGTGAGGCTGTTGTCGTCCGTTCGGGACGGCAAGGAGGCGTCTGGCAGTGGTCTTGGACCCACATCGCTGGCTGGAGTTGAGGCGGTTCCGCCCGCTGTATGCGTCTGGTGCGATGAGCCTGCGGGAGATCGCGAAGGAGACCGGGCTGAACCGGCGGACGGTCAGCAAGTATCTGAAGAATCCGGCGTCGGCGGGGCTGCCCAGGCGGGAGTCCGATGGCCGTCAGCCGCGGCGGGTCGTGGACGAGATCGCGCCTCTCATCGACGCGATGCTCAGGTCCGAGGTGCTCCTGAAGGGGTCGGTGATCCACGAGCGCCTGGTCGCGGATTACGGGGTCGCGATCAACTACCAGCGGGTGAAGATCTATCTGCAGGAGGCCCGGCCGCGGATCGCGGAGGAGTTGGGTATCAGCCCGGGCGAGCTGGCGGGTCTGCACCGGCGTTTCGAGGTGGTTCCCGGTGCTCAGGCCCAGGTCGACTGGGGTGATGAGGGCAGGGTCCTCGCTCATGTCGGGATCCCGAAGGTCTACTCGTTCCATATGACGCTGTCGTACTCGCGTGATCCTTTCTGCTGCTTCACCACCAGCCAGGATCTCGCGACGTTCTTCGACTGCCACCGCCAGGCCTTCGCGCACTTCGCGGGGGTGCCGATGAGCATCGTCTACGACCGCACGAAGACGGTCGTGCGCCGGCACGTCGCCCCGGGTGAGGCCGTTCCGCTGCATCCGGAGGCGGTCGCGTTCGCCGGCCACTACGACTACGACATCGACGTGCTGGCGGCCTACCGGCCGCAGGGCAAGGGCAGGGTCGAGCGCCAGGTGAACATCGTCCGCGATCATGTCCTGGCGGGCCGGGCCTTCTCCTCGCTCGAGGAGATGAACGCCGCCTTCGCGGCTTGGGTGCCGTTGCGGCGGGCGAAGGTCCATTCCACCCACGGCGAGGTCATCGGCCATCGGGCCGCTCGCGATCACACAGCCCTGCGGCCACTGCCGGGAACTCCGTATGTGGTTGCCCAGCGGCATCTGCGGCACGTCGGCAAGGACTGTCTGGTTGCTTTCGATGCGAACCTCTACTCGGTGCCCGCCCGCAAGGTCCGCCCTCGCCAGCTGGTCGAGGTCCGGGCGACGAAATCGCAGGTCAGTCTGCATTCCACCGTCCCCGATGCTGGCGGGCTGACGCTGCTGGCCGTTCATGCGCGGGCAGTCGGCCGCGGAGCCCACGTCGTCGACGAGACGCACTGGGACGGTCTGCCCACCGGCGCCGGCCGCCGTGTCACCACTGGCGACGCTCTGCCTTCTCCCCGCCGCGGCCGGCCGACAGGTTCGCAGACCGGACCGCTGCAGGCTCTTCTCAGCAGGTCTGCCGCCGCTCACGTCGAGGTCGGCCGCCGCCCGCTGTCGGTCTATGACGAGCTGACCGGCACCCGGCCTTTCAATCCGCCCGCCCCGACCAAGGACGCCCGTTGAGCGAGCTGACCAGCACCCGCATCCGCACCACCGCCACCCGCCTCGGGCTGCCGCACCTGGCCGAAGCCCTGAGCCATTACATCCAGCGGGCCGACGAGGCGAAGATGGGCTACCTCGACCTGCTTGACCTGGTCCTCTCCGAGGAACTTGCGGTCCGTGACGACCGCCGCTTCCGCAACGGCCTGCGGCTGTCGAAGCTCCCGCACCACAAGACCATCGAGGACTACGACTTCTCGTTCCAGCCCGAACTCGACCCGCGCAAGGTCAAGGACCTGGCCACCTTGTCCTTCGTTGAGGACAAGGCCAACGTCGCCCTGCTCGGGCCACCCGGTGTCGGCAAGACCCACATCGCCGTCGCACTCGCGGTCGCGGCATGCCGAGCGGGCTACTCGATCTACTTCACCAGCCTCGACGACATGGTCCGCCACCTCAAGGCCGCCGAGGACCAGGGCCGGCTGATGAGCAAGCTCACCAGCTACCTCCGCCCCGCGGTCCTCGTGGTCGACGAAGTCGGCTACCAGCCACTCGAGCGAACCGAGGCCAACCTGGTCTTCCAGGTCATCTCCAAGCGCTACGAGAAGGGCTCGATCATCCTCACCTCGAACAAGACCTTCGGCGAATGGGGCCAGGTCTTCGGCGACGAAGTCCTCGCCACTGCAATCCTCGACCGGCTCCTGCACCACTGCGAGGTCGTCTCCATCAACGGCAACAGCTACCGCCTCAAGAACCGGCTGGCCGCCATCGAACGAGACCGCAACGACGCAGCCTGAAGGCAGCCTCCCTATCGGCCGGACACCTCGAGGGCCGGTCCGCCTTGCTCTTCCTCAGCCCTCTTCAAAGCTCTGATTTCACGGCGGCGCCAACGTGTGACAGCCGCAACGGCGACCGCCCCACCCAGCAGGGTGACCAGAGGAATGCCCCAAACCGCGGCCATGAACAGGTTTCCGAGTGATTCCATGACGCCCCCTTTCGACGGGACCTTACTCGCTCCCTGAAGCGGCTTCGGCGGCAAGGATTGGTGCACAGATCTCCGTACTGGGTTGAGCACTCTCACGAGTACGCCGACAGTCGCGTCGCCGGCGGTGAGGGCGGTCAGTTCGGCGGGGTCGGTGGTCAGCGGGATGTCGGTGCCGACCGGTTCGTGGTCGAGGGCCTGGCGGGCCGAGCACACCGCCACAGTGGTGCCCTTGCGGCCGGCCAGACGCCAGGAACGGATCGTCTGCGACAGCAGGTCCACTGTCGGCAGCAGCACCAGCACACGGCCACGGGGGGGCAATACGGGCGGTGGTACGGGCGGCAATGAGGGTCTTGCCGGTGCCGCAGGCCGCGATCACGCTCGCGCGGGCGTAATCGCGGAACGTGGCGGTCGCGGCGGCGACGGCTTCCTTCTGGTGGGGCCGCAGCTCGATATCGGAAGCCATGAAGGTGTGCTGCTCCGTGGAGTTCGGCTGGACGGGGGCGGACAAGGCGCCCCGCCCTGTCAGGGTGCAGGTTATTCGGCTGCTTCGGTCAGGTGGGCGAGGGTGGATCCAGCGGGGCTTTTACGGACGTGCAGGCGGTGAGTGATGCGGCGGCGCAGTTCGGGGACGTGGCTGATGACGCCGACGGTGCGGTCGTGGGCACGCAGGGAGTCCAGGACATCGAGGACCTTGTGGAGGGTGTCTTCGTCGAGAGTGCCGAAGCCTTCATCGATGAAGAGAGTGTCCAGGGGGTTGCCGCCGGCTTCGTGGGTGACGACGTCGGCCAGGCCAAGGGCGAGGGACAGGGAGGCGAAGAAGGATTCGCCGCCGGAGAGTGTGTCGGTCTTGCGGGGACGGCCGGTCCAGGAGTCGGTGATCTCCAGTCCGAGGCCGGAGCGGGCGCCGCGGGCGGCTTGGTGATCGGAGTGGGAGAGGTTGTAGCGGCCTTCGGACATGATGTGCAGGCGGGTGTTGGCGGCGGTGACGACTTCTTCGAGGCGGGCTGCCAGGACGTAGGCCTCCAGCTGCATGCGCACCCGGGCGCTGGGTGAGTTGCCGGTGACGAGTTCGGCCAGGTGGCGGGCGGTGAGGTGCGCCTGCTCGAGCGGTTGCAGGCGCTGGATGGCGGTGCCGAGGTTGGCGGCAAGGGCGGTGAGGGCCTGGCTGCGGGTGTGGGCGGCACTGGCGGCGGCGGCGGCCTCGGCGTGCTGGTCATCCGCGGTGGCCCTTGCAGCCGTGGCGGCGTCGAGGTTGGCGGAAGGCTGTGCGGCGGCCTGCTGCAGTGCCGGGTTGTCCAGGACTGCGGTGTGCGCGGCACATGCCTCGCGCCACTGAGTGATCTCTTCTTCTATGGCGCGCAGGTCTTCGTCGTTGAGCAGGGCCTGCTGGGCGAGTGCCAGGGTGTCGAAGCCCTGGTCCTTGGCGGCGAGGGTGGCCTGGTCGGTGCGGTGCGCGAGGGTCTGGACGGCGGCGGCGAGGCTGCGGGAGGCCTCGGCGGTCTCTTTGAGGCGGTGGGCGGTGCGGGTGAGGTCGTCGGCGTGGGCGGCGACAGTGGGATAGGTGCCGCGGGCCGCGGTGAGCTTGGCCGTCAGCTCGGTGAGCTGCTGGGTGAGGGTGTCGTAGTGGGCGTTGCGGGCGGACAGGCCGGCCGTGGCGGTGCTGTGTTGCTGGGTCTGGGCCGTGTGCTCGCCGTCGAGTGCGAGGAGTTCTTCTTGGACGGTGCCCTGGTCTGCAGCGCGGTCCAGGACGTCGGTCAACTCCGTGGTGAGCGTGGTGTGCTGGGTCTGGAGGTCGGTCAGGGGGGTGTCGCCGGCTTCACCGGCGGCGGTGGCCGCCTGTTCGCGGAGCCCGTGCAGCACGGCCGCGGCGGCTTTCTGGGTGGTCTTGGCCTGCTCGTGGAGGGCTTCCGCGTCCTGCTCGTCCTGGCGTGTGGGCTGCCCGTCCTGGGCAGCGGCGGGCGCCGGGTGGGTACAGGATCCGCAGACCGGGCAGGGCGTGCCGTCGGTGAGGGTGGCGGCAAGTTCGGCGGCCATGCCTTCGGTGCGCCGGCGGCGGATGGTCAGGTAGTCCTGGCCGGTCTGGCCGGTGACCGCTTCTGCATCGGCCAGCTGCTGTTCGGCCTTGGTGACCTTGGCGAGATGCGTGTCGCGGCGCCTGGCTGCTTCGAGGCGGGTTTTGAGGCCGTCCAGGGCGGTCTGGTGGCGGCGGCTTTCTTCTTCGGCCTGGCGGGCGGCTTCTCGCCGGGCTTCGAGGGCGCCGCGCCGGGCGGGCTCGGCTTCGAGCCAGTCCTGGGCTGTGCGTTGCTGGGTGGCGAAGTCCTGCCGTTCGGCGTCGGTGCGCTCCAGCTCGGTGGTCAGCCGGCGGACGGTGTCTTCTTCGGGGATGAGGGTGGTCAGGATGGCAGCTTCGGCGCGAAGACGATGCTCGGCGGTTTCCAGCCGGCTGGCGTCAAGGTCCTTGTGTTCGGGCAACAGGCGCTCGCGGGCGCTGCGTTCAACGCTCTGGGCACGGGTGTGGTCGTGTGCGGCGGTGTCCGCGGCGTGCAGCAGTGGTGCTGCCTGTTGGGCGCGGCGGGCTTGGTCGCGGCGCTGGATGAGTGTGTCCTGGTGCGGTGTCTGTTCCTGGAGCAGGTCGAGTTGCTGCCGTGCGCTGGTGTAGGTGGTTTGCTGCTGGTGGAGTTCGCGGGCCGCGGCTTCGAAGGTCTGCTGTCTGGCCAGGTTCTCCTTGGCCGTTGTGGCTGCTTGGAGTGTCCTGGCGTGGTCGGTGTGGCTGACGCGGAGGAGATCCTGGGCCCAGGCGCGGGCGGGCTCGGTGAGCGTGTTCGGGTCGTCGGGGGTGGGCGCCGTGTACTCGGTTTCCAGGTCGGGTCCGGCTGCCTGGTGGATACGTTCGGCTAGGCGCAGCACGTCGGCGCGGGTGGCGTCGCGGTTCTTCTCGGTGGTGCGGCTGTGGTCGTTCAGCCAGCGCTCGATGAAGGAGAAGCGACCGGTGCGGAAGAGTTTGCCGAGGAGTTCTCGTCGGCCGTGGGCGTCTGCGTGGAGGAACTTGGTGAATTCGTTCTGCGGCAGCAGGACGACCTGGCAGAACTGCTCCCGGCTCATGCCCAGCAGGTCAGTGACCTCGACGGCTGCTTCTTGGTGGGACTTACTGGAAGGTTCCCAGCGGCCCTGCCCGTCGGCGTCGACGGCCCATTCACTGAGCCGGGTTTCTGCTTTCTGGGAGGTCTCGCCTTCACCGGATCGCTTGGGGCGCATCTGGGCGGGGATCCGGTCGATGCGCAGGCGGCGCCCTGCAAGAGTGACTTCGAGGGTGACTTCGGTCAGGAGGCCAGCGGGAGCGTGGTGGCTGCGCAGCAGCAGGTCGCGGTCGCCCGGTGGTTTGCCGTAGAGAGCGAAACAGATGGCCGCGAAGATGGTGCTCTTGCCCGCTCCGGTGTCGCCGTGCAGGAGGAACAGGCCGTCGGCGGATAGTGCGTCGAAGTCGATGGTGTGGGTGCTGGCGAAGGGTCCGAATGCCTGCAGGCGCAGGGTGTGCAAGCGCATGTCAGACGGATTCCTTCTGCTGCTCGTTCAGGCGGGAGGCTTCGACCGCCTGCTGTAGCAGAGCGTGTTCGTCCGGTGTGGGGTCGGTTCCGCGCATGCTGCTGATGAAATCGCTGGCGATGTCGAGGTCGCCGCGGCCCCGGATGCGCTGACTGTAAGTGGGGGTGTTCGTGGCCTGGGAGGGTATAAAGGCGGGCTTGTGCCTGAGGCTGGCGGTGTGGGGGAAGCGGCGGCGCAGGCGGGCCATGGCCTCGAAGGGCAGGGCCGTGTCGGTGAGGGTGACCTCGAGCCAGGCATCCTTCAGCGGCTCGTGGTCGGGATTGGTCAGGAGGTCTTCCATGAAGCCGGACACACGTTCCAGGCGGAGAGGCACAGGGCAGGGCTGGCGGGTGAGGGCGGGAACGGCATTGGGGGTGAGGTCGACAAGGGTGATCGACTTGGTGTGGCGGGCTTCGGAGAAGGAGTAGGCCAGCGGGGAGCCGCTGTAGTGGATGCGGTCGGTGACACGCTGGGGGCCGTGGAGGTGGCCCAGGGCCACGTAGTCGATCCCGTCGAAGACGTCGGAGCCTACGTGTGCGACACCGCCCACGGCGATTTCGCGTTCGCTGGTGGACTCTTGGCTCTCATCGCGTTCCTCGGGCTGTCCGGTGCCGGAGGTGACGAAGGCGTGCGCAAGGACCACTGACCGGGTACCGGCCGGCTGGTGGTTGGTGAGGTCGGCGTGGATGCGGTCCAGGGCTGCGGTCAGTACTGCGCGGTGGGAGACGGCTTCGGCTTCCAGGCGGTCGCGGACCATCGACGGCTCGAGGTAGGGGATGCCGTACATGGCGACGGGGCCGTCGGCGTCGTCGAAGAGGACCGGGATGTCGCAGGTGTCCGGGTCAGTCCTCAAGTGGATCCCGGCACGGGCGAGGAGCCCGGATCCGACGCCGAGGCGGTGCGCGGAGTCATGGTTTCCGCTGATCATGATGATCGGCACGCCGAGGTCGGCGAGCTGGTGCAGAGCGCGGTTGAACAGGCGCACGGCGTCCAGGCTGGGGATGGCCCGGTCGTAGATGTCTCCTGCGACAAGGATCGCGTCGACATCCTCGGTTCGGGCAGTGTCGACCAGGTGGTCGAGGAAGGCACGCTGGGCGGGGATCAGGTCTTCTGTGTGGAACCGGCGGCCCAGGTGCCAGTCGGATGTGTGGAGAAACCTCATGCGCTTACACCTCGGCTTTGTCGCTCAGCGTGATTGTCAGTGCTCGCAGGGAAGATGGAGAGCGTGGGAAGGAGGAGAGATGCCCTCTCCAAGGTCTGCTCGTGCTGCCTGCGTTCCCTCGCCGGGGGGGTGCAGGTGGTGTGGGATCGATGCTCGGATCCATGCTCGCCAATGGGTGGAATCGGTTGGCTGGCATGTGTGGCAGACGCCGACGGACGAGCAGCGCAAAGAGCGTATGCGGGCGCGTCGTGCACGGCGGTCGGCGCCGGATCAGTGAGCGAGTTCTTGCAGGTGGGTGAAGATGTCCCGTAGCTGCCGGGGCACGTCCTGGGCCGTGGTGAGGGTGCTGGCCAGCCCGTAGACCATGGCGGGTTTGCCGTTGGGGCTGTTGTTTCCGGCTTGGTTTTGGATCATGTCGAGGATACGGGCGCTGAATTTCTTGCCGTCGCGGTGAGCCGTGAAGTCGTGGGCTTGCCAGGTCTGCGGGGCCGGGCGAGGCCAGTGGGTGTTGGCGGCAGTGGCCCACTGCTCGTCGCTGAAGAGTTCTTCCAGCTCGTTGTAGCCGTCGGCTTCTCCGACGTAGGAGACGTGCTTTTCGAGGTCGAGACCGGCGCGCCGGAGGCGTTCGTCTTTGAAGAGTTTGTTGGTGCGGCTGTCTGCGTCCACCATCAGCATCACTGTGCGTTGATGTTTGACGAGGTAGCGGGCCAGGTGCAGGGCTCCCTCGTTGTTCTCGCAACCCCACAGGGCGATACCTGCTGCCTGGAGGGACATGTTCTGGGCCAGGCGGAATAGCAGCGGCAGGCTCTTTTGTTCTGTGTCGCCCTCGACGGCCAGGAAGCAGCGCTCGTGGAGCAGGACGGAGTTGCGCAGACCCAGCGATGCCGCGATCTGGCCCAGGTGGAAATCAATCCCGTCGTGCTGATCGTCATCGAGCCGTTCGACGACGGTGCGCCCGCCAGGTCCAAGGCTCAGGTGGACGACATCGGCGATGTCGACGCCGTCGATGAGGTTCATCGAGTGGGTGGCGACCATGACGCTGACGTGGGGCAGGGCGCACTGCTTGCGGATGATGTCCATGACCGTGCGCTGGTGGCGGTAGTCAAGGTGGGTGTCGGGCTCGTCGTAGACCACGATGGTCTGCGTAGGTTGGGTGTTTCCCTGTTCTGCCGAGGCGGCCAGTTCGGCGTTCTCCAGGAGGTTGCTGGTCCACTCCCATACCGCCAGGGCGATACGGCGTGTGCTGCCCTGCCCGGCGCGCGTCAGGTCGACAGGTTCGCCGTCCGCTCTTGAGACGTGCAGCGGGGCGCCCTGGAAGCCTCCCTTGAAGGAGACCAGGGGTTTCACGTTTACGCTGACGTATTCGGCGCAGTGCTGGCGGATGTGGAGGCACAGGGAGTCGGCTTCCTTCTCCAGCCGCTGGGTGATCTCTCCCTCGATCTCCCGGACGCGGCCCTGAAGAGTCTCGTCCTCCAGGTGCGTCTTGTAGCTGCTACTCAAAGCGGTGCGCACGGCGTCGTCGGGGCTCTCGTCCTTCCCACCGAACGACAAAAGCTGCGGGAGTCGTTCCTCGAGTGTCTTGGGGAGCGGTTGCCACCCTTCGTCCTGGGGCAGCGTCCTGGCGTGTGCCCTCAGCTCTGCCAGCAGATCCTCCTTGAGGTTTCCTGCCGGGGACAGCCCGTATTCGGCAACAAGCGCCGTCAGCGCCGGTTTGAGCAGTCGGCCCAGGTCACGCAACTGCGGGTCGGCGGGCTGGCTGCCGAAATACTCCAGGCAGGTCGCCTCCCCCAGCAGCGAGCGCCGACGGATACGCACACATTCGCCAAGCCCGCTGTGGGCCTGTTCCTCGGCGTCCAGCCGGAACTGGCCCTCCACCCAGGTTTCGGCGCACCGCCGCCCCTTGGAGCCCTCCTCGTCCTGCACATAGGTGCGGTCTTCGTCGGTCAGGCGGTGGGTGCCGAGGAGAAAAGCCAGCGCGGTCAGCACCGCGCTCTTGCCGCCGTCGTTGCGGCCGGCCAGGACGGTGGGCCCGCTGACCGGGATGTCCGTCACCTGGGCTAGGGAGCGGAAACCGCGCGCGGAGTAGCTGTCGAGATACACGGGAGGAGCTGCTCCGTATCTCCCCGTCCAGAGCGGACAGAGGCGTGGCGTGCGGCAAGCGCGGATGCTGATGAGGCACCTGTGCCACTGGCACAGGCCGTCATATTAAATGGCGTTGAACAACTATGGTGTCTTTTGCGTCAGTTGAACCAGCGAGTAGGGTCGAGCCCCCCGCCGTGGGTACGCTCACACCTCTTGCTCAGGCAAGGCATAGGCGGACCGCTTCTTCGCATGCCTGATCGATTTTGGGCAGGGGGTGAATTGGCTCGGATTCGACTATGGGGTCCGACTGATTGGAGGTTCCAGCCCGGGCACTAAGAGGTCATCGCGGCGAAGGCCGAGCACCGGCTGCCCCGGCCCACGATGAGGAGGCGGCGACGGCCCCGGTCGTGGACCTGATGGCCGCGCTGGAGAAGTCCGTCGCCCACGCCCGCGAGCTGCGCGGCGAGACCGACGACAAGGCCGGGGCTGAGGCGACCGTGCACGAGATGCCGGCGCCGAAGAAGAAGGCCGCGAAGAAGGCACCGGCCAAGAAGACCACCACGAAGAGTGTTCACCTCGGCCGCGGTGAAGTCACGGCCGACCAGGTCCGGCGCTTTCGTCGCGGCCGGGTCCGCGACGGTGGTCCGGTGCCGACGACGCAGACGGACCCCCTCGATCCCGATGGTCCGCATGATCCTCGCGACCCGCTTGTGGTTGATCCGTTCGCCCTCGTCGCGGAGCTCGGCCGTGATCCTGGGGGCGCCGTAGGTGCCGTCGGATTCCTCGTGGACCTTGCGTATCCGGGCCGCGAGCCCGGCCTCGGCGGCCTGCCGGGCCGTCCGCGCGGCCGCGGTGCGGCGCCAGTAGTAGAAGCTCGAGCGGGCGATCCTGAGGAGGTCGCAGAGCCGCTTCACACCGAACCGGCGCTGGTGATCGTCAACGAACTGGCAGCGGTTCACCAGCGCGTCTCCCCTGCGAAATACCGGGCCGCCTTGCGGAGGATGTCGCGTTCCTCCTCCAGCTCACGAATCCTCTTCCGGGCGGCAGCCAACTCCGCCTGGACGGCGTCACCACCGGACTGCGCAGCGGCCGGGGGCGTAGAGTGGGCACCGGAACGGCGCCCGTCAGCGGCCCGGATCCAATTCCGCAGCGTCTCGGTGTTCACCCCGAGGTCAGCGGCGACGGACTTGATCGTCGCTCCCGGCCGCGACTGGTACAACGCGACCGCGTCCGCCTTGAACTCGGCGGGATAGTGCTTCATCCCCACAGGGACTCCGTTCTCCTGGACCATCAAGATCCAAGTCTCTCCGGTGTCCAAAATCCGGGTCAGGGCCCAAGGCCGGGTATTTAGCGCTTTCGCTGGTCACGCAAGGGGAGTTGGGGTCCATGCTGTGGCGGCGTAGAGGCCGGGGCCGAGTTTGTGGATGAGGCCGGTCTCGGCCCATCTGGAGAGCTGTCGATACATGGTCTCCACCCGGGAGAACTGCGCGCGTGCGGGCGACGCTCGACTGGATCGAGACTGCCGTGGACACAGGGAAGGTCGACGTCGACGGCGAACTGGCCCGTCTGCTGCAGGGCGAGTAGTGGGATGCCGCGCGCGTCACAGCGCCGGTCCCCCGCGGCCCAGCGGCACGCCGACACCCTCCGGTTCGTGCTCTTCGAGGCGCGGCCTGCCGGTCTGGCCTTCAAGCAGTTGGTCAGGTCCAGCGAACTCTCACCCCATCAAGCTCGTGCGGGCCTGGCCTGCCTGCGCGACACCATCGCCGAACGGGAATGGCCGCCCCTGATCTGGACGAAGGCGGCGGCTACAAGTTCTGCTCCGACCCCAGCGAGCTCCAGGCCTATGAGGTCGCGGTCATCCGCGAGAGGCTCACCGAGATCCGCCGGTTCATCACCGGCGTCGTCGCCCGCACACAGTCCTGCAGCCCAAGGGCCGGTGGATCCGGCACCTGAACACCCAGCTGAACTCCGTCGAGTCCACCCTCGATGTGATCGCCGACTACATCGACGCATGATCCTGGTGAGGGCCGGCCGCGAAGCGGCCGGCCCTCACCCTCGTTGGAGGGAGGGGACGTTGGCCCGGCATCGCTGCTACCCCTCGGACACCTATGACGACGAGTGGGCATTGATCGAACCGCTCCTACCGACCCCGGCCTGCGAGACCCCTCGTGGCGGGCGGCCGGAGAAGCACCCGCGGCGCGAGATCGTGGACGCAATTCGGTACGTCGTCGACACCGGCTGCAAGTGGCGGGCCCTGCCCAAGGACTATCCGCCCTGGCGAACCTGCTACAACGCCATGGCCCGCTGGGCCGCCGCCGGGGTGATCGGGCAGATCCGCGATCAGCTCCGCAAACGCGTCCGCCGGGACATGGGACGCTCCCCTGGAGCGGTCGCCACCATCATCGATTCCCAGTCCGTCAAGGCCGCCGAGACCGTCGGCAAGGACTCACGCGGCTACGACGCAGCGAAGAAGATCAACGGCAGGAAGCGGCACCTTGTGGTGGATACCAAGGGCCTGCCGCTGTTCGTCATGGTCACCCCGGCCGACATGACCGACCGCGACGCGGCCAAGGAAGTCCTGTTCAGGCTGAGGCTCATGCACCCCGAGATCACGATCGTCTGGGCCGATTCCGCCTACGCCGGACAGCTCGTCGACTGGGCGAAGAAGTACCTGAACCTGACGTTGAAGACCGTCAGCCGGCCGAAGAACGCGGTCGGGTTCGTCGTCCTGCCCCGCCGCTGGGTGGTCGAGAGGTCGATCGCCTGGGTCATGCACGCCCGCAGACACGCCCGCGACTATGAACGCCTCATTTAACACTCAGAATCGCTGATCACCTGGGCCGCGATCACCCTCATGACCAGGCGAATCACCCGCCGGCAGTCCCGCCGGGCCAGCCGGCCGCCCTCCCGCGAACACACACGCGACTGACCGCGGTCACACCCGCGACCGCCAACTCCACTCCAGCACTTCTGCCATGCCCGGATCGGGAGCCAGGTGCCGAGTACTTGGTACTCAGAACCCGTCGCCCCATCCGAAGGTGACGTTGTACGCACGCTGGAGTGCGTGCCGGCCATGGTCACCGTCGACGTAGGCCCACGCAAGGGCTGCGGCGAACCAGAGCACAAAGACGCCGCTGACGATGCCCAGAGCGATCAGCTCGCCGTACCAGCTGAGGAGGACCAGGGCGACGGTCACGATGACCGCGCCGAGGTGGGCTCCTCGCGAGTCGAGCGACGCAGCCTTGCGCGCCTCTCTGCGTTCGGCCCGTTCGGCGGTGAAGCGTTCCTCTCGGACAGACTGCGGTTCGTTCTCGTCGAAGTTCATCTCATTCCCCTGGCCCTGACGCTACATGGACCCGGACCACGTCGGCAGTGGAGTCCAGCGTGGGATAGATCCGACACTTCAGGGCCGCCCTGGGCGTGACGGCTACCGGCCCGGCGCTTGAGACGGGCCGGGTTTCCTAGCTCGGTGCGACCTGCGCTTCCGCACCTACGCGTCGAGTTCCGGCAGGCGCTCACCAGGGGTGGCTGGGCGGCCTTCGGACAGCCAGAACATGTAGTCGCGAAGATACTCCCCAAGGCCGTGGTCCAGGTGGGCGAGGTACGCCCGTGCCCCCGCGGCGGCGTCCCGGAACTGCTCGCGCTCGGAGGTCGCCCACTCGCCCCACCCCACCCTTACGGCCCATTCCCGCGCTCTGCGGCGCTCACTCCACCAGTCCTGGACCAGCTCTGGGGTCCAGTGACGGTCGCCGTCCCCTCCGTACGCCCCGAAGGGGTCGCACTCCCCGGCGCAGGTCAACTCGTGGACGCCGGCGACCTCGACCGGCTGACGGTAGACGAACTCGGTGCAGTACTCGTCCTCGTATGCGACATGCTCCGGCGCGCACTGCCTGCCGGTGAAGCAGTTGTCGGTGCCGGCCGTGTAGAAGGGACCCGGGACGTTCCGCCAGTCCCTGTTTTCCCAGCCATCGGGCGCGGGCCCGGACCAGTCGTGCCGCACAAGGCCGTCCTGCCACAGCGGATGGGGCGTGCCCACCAGGACGCGGGCAGACGGTATCGGATCCCAATAGGTCATGATCCGCAGGATGCCAGATCGCCCGTACGCAACGGCCTCTAGTAGTGCTTTGTTAGCCGGTCTTGTCACGTCGGGTGTCTGGTAGTTCGCTGGTTGTATGAGGGCTGGGGAGCTTGGCGCGGTTCGGGTCGGGTTGGAGGAGTTCGCTTCCGAGGTGTTCGCGCCGTTGGTGCGGCGGGACTGGCTGGAGAAGGGCCAGCTGTATTTGCGCGGTCTGTTGCTGGATGGCCGGCGCAAGTCGATGCAGCCGATGGCCGAGCGTCTTGGGGTGGATCATCAGCGGTTGCAGCAGTTCATGACGTCCTCGACCTGGCCGGTCGAGGACGTGCGGGCCGGGCTGGCGTGGCGGGCCGTGCGGGTGGTGCGTCCGCAGGTGTGGGTGGTGGACGACACCGGTTTCCCCAAGGACGGCAAGGCCTCGCCTGGGGTGGCCCGGCAGTACTCGGGCACGCTGGGCAAGGTCGGCAACTGCCAGATCGGCGTCAGCGTCCACGCCGCCTCGGACACGGCTTCGTGCCCGCTGTCCTGGCGGCTGTTCCTGCCCGCCTCCTGGGACGGGCCGCAGGCCGCCGATCGCCGGGCGGCCTGCCGGATCCCCGCCAGCGAACATCACCGCCCGAAGTGGCAGCTCGCGCTGGAGATGCTCGATGAGCTGTCCGGTATCGGCCTGCGGCCTGCCGCACTGGTCGCGGATGCCGGTTACGGCGCGAACGCCGACTTCCGCCACGGCCTGGAAGACCGCGGGCTGGCCTACGTCCTGCAGGTCGAAGGCGAGATGACCGCTCACACAGAAGACGCCGAGCCGCATCAGCCCGCTTAGAAGCCATCTCATTTGGGCTTCGTGGGTAGGCTGTCGGTCATGGTGGGGATCGTTGAGCGTCTGGTGCCGGACGAGTTGTGGGTGCTGTTCCAGCGGGTGGTGCCGGAGGCGCCGTCGCGGCCCCAAGGTGGTGGACGGCGTCGGCACGGCGACCGTGAGGTACTGGCCGCGATCGTGTTCGTCGCGACGTCGGGTTGTACCTGGCAGCAGCTGCCCACGGCATCGTTCGGCCCCTCGGGGGCGACAGCCCACCGACGCTTCTCCGAATGGAGCAAGGCCCGCGTGTGGGCCAAGCTCCACCGCCTGGTCCTCGACGAACTCGGTTCCCGCGGCGAGCTCGACTGGTCCCGCTGCGCGATCGACTCGGTGAACATGAGGGCCCTGAAAAGGGGGATCTGACAGGTCCGAATCCTGTCGATCGGGGCAAGTACGGCTCGAAGATCCACTTGATCACCGAGCGGACCGGTCTGCCCCTGTCCGTCGGAATCTCGGGCGCGAACCTGCACGACAGCCAGGCCCTCGAGCCCCTCGTCCGCGGCATACCGCCCATCCGCTCACGACGCGGACGCCGACGACGAAGCCCGGCAAGCTTCACGCGGACAAGGGCTACGACTACGCCCACCTGCGCCGATGGTTACGCGGGCGCGGCATCACGCACCGCATCGCCCGCAGAGGCATCGAGTCCTCACAACGACTCGGCCGCCACCGATGGGTCGTCGAAAGGACCATGTCCTGGCTCGCCGGCTGCCGACGCCTCCACCGTCGCTACGAACGCAAGGCCGAACACTTCCTCGCCTTCACCAGCCTCGCCTGCACCCTCATCTGCTACCGCCGACTGGCCAAATGAGATGACGTCTTACTCAGGCCTGGGGCCCCGTCCCAAACCCCGGTATCGCACCCGGCCGGTCTCCTTACGCGACCACGTGCTGGCCGCCGGACGTCACCGGGGCCGGCCCGTGACCTGGCGCAAGGGTTCCGGGGCCGCGATGAGCTCGCACTTCGTCCGCCTGCGGATCCGCCTCGCGGGCCGCCGGCCCAAACCCGCCGCCAACGGCACGATCCCGCTGGTCTGGCTGGTCGCGCAGTGGCCCGAGAGCGAGGCCGAGCCGGTGAAGTACTGGATCTCGAACCTGCCCGCGAACATTCCCGCCAAGGACCTCGTCCGGCTCGCGAAAGCCCGCTGGCGGATCGAGCACGACTACCGCGAGCTGAAGACCGCTCTGGGGCTGGACCATTTCGAGGGCCGCTCGTTCACCGGCCGGCACCGGCACGTCACCCTCGTCACCGCCGCCCACCTGTTCCTGACCGAACAGCGGAGGAACCCAAAAGTCCCTGCCAGGGCCTGACCCTCTACCCAGGCCCTGGACCTCCTCCAACACCTCATCGCCACCTGGACCGGCACCTGCCCCACCTGCCAGCAAACCGTGCCATGGCAGCCCTACGACACCACCTAACAAAGCACTACTAGGAGCTGTCCGGCCGATCATGTGACTGTCACCTGGTCGGATCGTTCTCCCGTGCATGGGGCGGGGTGAACGCGGTGATCTGTCGGACGCGGAGTGGGAACGGCTGCGGCCGTTCCTGCCCGTGAGCAACGGTCGGTGCGGGCGGTGGCGTGATCACCGGCAAGTGATCGACGGGATCCTGCACCGGGTGCGGACCGGGGTGCACTGGCGCGATCTGCCGGAGCGGTTCGGGCCGTGGAAAACGGTCTACGAGCGCCACCGGCTCTGGTCGGCCGACGGCACCTGGGAACGTCTTCTGCAGCAGCTCCAGGCCGCGGCCGATGCGGTGGGCGAGATCGACTGGGACATCTCGGTGGACTCCACCATCGTGCGCGCGCACCAGCACGCGGCCGGCGCCCGCACCGACCCCCCGCCGGCCCTCGCCGACTCAAAGGGGGACGAGACGGGGGAACACCAGGACGAAACTCCGTGGCAGAGCCTCGTCGACCGGCTGGCGGAGGTGGTGCGGGAGGCGAGGGCCTGGGGCGTTCGCGCGGCGGCTTCACAAGCAAGATCCACCTGAGCGCGGACGGTCGCTGCCGCCCGCTGTCCCTGATCGTCACACCGGGGCAGCGGGCCGACTGTACCCAGTTCGCGCCAGTGCTGGAGAAGATCCGGGTCCCCCGGCCCGAGGCGGGCCGACCCCGCAAGAAGCCGGACAGCGCGCAAGGGATCACGAGGCGGACGGCCACCGAAATTCGACGAGGAACGGTACAAGAAGCGCAACACCGTCGAACGGGCCGTGAAGGGGCTCAAGAACTTCCGTGCGGTCGCTACGCGGTATGACCAGCGAGGCTACGTGTTCCTCGGCACTGTCTCAGCTGCCGCTGTCATCGTGTGGCTCCGCTCATGACCGGCCACTCGTGTTCAAGCCGAGTGCGGAAGCCCGGCCGACCGCGGCAAACAGGATGAGTGGCAGCTCCTTGTCGGCCTGGCCGAGCGCCAGCGCAAGCCAACGACCGTTGTCGGGGAGCGGCCACACCTGCATGCTCACGGCCTGTTGGCTGAGGTAGTCGAGCGGCTCGGGCACCGGCTCTCCCTCGTAGCTGGCGCTGAGATACGGTCCGAGGTCCGCGACGAACGCACTGCCCCACCGATCCGTCAGGCGTGCCGCCAGGTCGTCGAGGCGGGCCTGCAGTTCAGCTTCTGCCTCAACCCAGGCCCGCCCGTCGTCGTCATCCCAGAAATCCCGACTGACCTGCAGTTCGCGCACGTGATGCTCAGGTCCACCGCCCCCGGAGGCGTCGACATAGGTCACCTCCGGGAACGGCTGCACGGCCAGCGAGTCAATCGTCGAGAGGTACTCCTCGGTGGTCATGGGCGCAGGCTATGGGACCGCGCAGACAACCTCCCCCGACTGCACACACCAATGATCGGCCGGACAGCTCCTAGTCGAACACCGACCCGCTCACTCGATGGTCCTCCACCACCCAGCCGCGTACGAGAAACTGGCCCACCAGCCCGGGCTCATCGCCTTCCAGCTCCACAAGCCGCCAGGCGGCCCCTGATCTCCGCCCTGACCAGTCATGATTGCCTGCATCGGAGTGCCGCCCATGCAAAACCGCCCGACCCTCGTCGTAGTCAGCGGCCCTCCCGCCACAGGGAAGACCACGCTCGCCCGCGCCCTCGCCCAGCAGCTCGGCTGCCCGGCGATCATCCGCGACGAGATCAAACAGGGCATGGTCATGAGCACCCCAAATCACCAGCCCGCCGGCGACGACCCCCTCAACATCCCCACCCTGGACGTCTTCTTCAAGGCCATCACCGTCCTCCTTCAGGCCGGGGTCACCCTCGTCGCGGAGGCGGCCTTCCAGGACCGGCTCTGGCGACCAGGCCTGGAGCCCCTCCTGGACCTCGCCGACCTGCGCATCATCCGATGCGTCACGCCCACCTCTACCATCACCGAACGCATCACCGAGCGCGCCCGCACCGACAGCCACCGGGCGGCCCACGGCGATCAGGCCCTGCTCGCCGACATGGAAGCCGGCGTCTACGACCCCGAGCAGTTCAAAGCCATCAGCCTCGACGTCCCCACCTTGGTCGTGGACACATCGGACGGCTACATGCCCGAAACCGCCGAGATCCAGGCATTCCTGCGAACACCACCACCGTCACCCAACCCTCGGCGATAGACCCTCGGCAGGACGAGTCCGTACGGGCTACGCCGACGGCCCCGATGCACCTGAAGCTGGAAATCCGTGCGACCCATGTGCCTGACCTCTCCTCGATCGTCGACCGCACACAGGGCTTGGGTATGTTCCCGCGCCGCGCCGCGACGAGTTGGGAAATCAGGGCGACCAGGTCCCGGCTGCGGGAAGCACGGTGGGAAGTCCCCAGGGAGCCCCAACAGTGCGGGCACTACCGATGGCGCTGTCCGGGTTCGCGTCCCGTGCGGTAAGCGGCCAGGGCGTGACCGCGTGGTCAGCCGACTTCAGGTGCCGCGCCAGGCGGAGCAGGCTCCTCCGTGGTGACACACCGGATGTGGCCCACCCACGAATCCGGCGTCAGGGAGGACCATTCGACGTCGATCTCAACGCCGTGGAGTATGCGGGTGTGGTCCGCAAGTTGCGTGAAGATCGCCGTCTGTACGTCCTCAAGGGCCGCGCTGGCGGGCATCGGGACCTTGCCACATCCGCCACCCGCGTTATCAGCGATGAACGTGTAGGGCCACACATCGTGCCCAGTCAGCAGGATGATCTCCCTCGGTATGCCGAAGGAAGGTCGCTTCGTCTTCGTCTTGGGTCGTCTCGCCACGGTGCCATCCAACCTGACGGACCGAGGGGTCAAGCACCCGGCATACACACCCCTTCCAATAGCTGAGGACCGTCCCACTGACACAACCCTGCGCGTCACTGACATCCACTCTGCGCACGACAGCACCGTCGTCGGGGGCGGGCCGCCTGTGGTGGGATGGCCCGATGATCGCCACAGTGCTCTGGGAGCGCGAACTGCACCAGCGGGGCGGCGCTTCCGTTTTCGTCGTGGGGCCGGACTGTGTCGTCCTGCACGAGCGGCACACCCGGCTGGTCTGCCTGGAGCGCGCCGACGGCGCGGTGCGCTGGGACGTCCCGCTCGGTACCTGGCCGCGCGGGATCGTCCTAGCGGGGGACTGCGTGTTGGTGTTGCCACAAGCACCGAACCTGCTGTCCTGCATCGATCTGCGGACGGGTGCGTCGCTGTGGAGTGCCCCGACGCCGAGGTGGACTGGGAATCTCGCGGTCCACTCGGACACCGTGGTGATAGGCGGTTGGCGCGGCTACACCCCGATGAGTGGCCTGGACCTCGCCGACGGAAGCGTCCGGTGGACGACATCGTCGCCGGTGACGTCCGTACGGACCCTCGCGTGGGCTGGCGGGGTGCTGACCGGCAGCGGGTATGAGGCGGTTCTCCTCGATCCGGCCGACGGGAGCGACCTGGCGCGGTGGCGGTTGCCGGACCCGCTCGCGGGACCCGACGCGAAGGCGTTCGTCCCGCTGGATACGGAGCGGGTGGTGGCGGTCTGCGAGGCCTCGTCACTGCTGACCTTCGGGATCGGTGCGGACGAGCCCGCCCGGCTCGGATCCTATGATCCGTTCGGGGCGGTCGGGTACGTCCACGGGTCGGTCTGGATGCTGCGGTCAGGCAGGGGGTTCCTCGCGGTGGATCCCGCCGACGGGACGTCGCGGTGGTCGGTCGAGGCGGATCGGCGGGTGGTGGTCGACCCGCTGCCGTACGCCGACGGCCTCCTGGTGGGGGACGCCAACGGCGGCATGCGGCAGTTGGGGCCCGACGGCAAGACCGTGGAGGGGTGTTCCCTGCCGGGTCGGCGCCTGGACGCGCTGGCCGCCGCCGGCGACGGCGGCCTGTTCTTCGCGGCGAAGGGCACCTTCGGCTCCTTCACCCTCGCTCCAAAAGCCGGGCGGCCGACCACACCCGCAGCACTGTCCGAGACGCCAGGGCCCAACGTCGCTGACATCGCACGTGTCGCTGAACACTGACACTCTCGTGTCGTCCCACACCGCAACCCCCGCACCCGCCCCGGGGCGGCCACCCCGCAACACCGGCAACCCCACACCAACACCGACAACCACACACCACAACCCCAGGCACGCCCCCGACCCCGGGCACGGCCCCGACCCGACACCACCCACACCACCCCCAACCCCGGCCACCACCCCACACCCCCCAACCACCCCCCACACCCGGCCACAAAGAAGCGACGACCACCCCGGTCTGAAGCTCCGCCACCGACGCGTTTCAACCGCGGCCTGACGACCACCCAGGGCGCCCTTCACGACCGCGGCGCGGTGTTGCGGGAGAGCGTGAGAGGGCGGCTGCCCTCTCGCCCCAGAGCCGCAGCCTCCGGTGGCGCTGCCAGCAACAACTCCACCCGCGAGCGCAGAGAGGCGACTCAGGGCCTGAAAACGAATTGCCGCTCCTCATGTCTTGGTTCTCGCTACCGTGGCGTGATGACGATGCCCTCTTCAACGGGCCTCCTGAGGCTCGCCTTCGACGGCTTCCATCAAGCCCGAGCCCGGCTGGGCGAGTGCCTGTCCGCCCATGGCGCCAGCACGGACGCGGTCGCGATCCCCGCCGCTGAGACCATCTACTGGGCGTGCGTTCTCGATGAGCAGCTCACCTCCGACGGCGGCTACAGGACCGTCCGCAGGAGGGCGATAGGGGACGCGATGCGCGGGGCCCGGTGGGTACGCAACCGCGCGACCCACGCGCTGGCCCTCACGGTCGAGCAGACCGGCGGCCTCAGCCTCCCGCTTCAGGTGTCAATCACCATCGAACCGGTAGTCGGGCGCTGGCTTCGAGCCGACCGGCTGCCTCCCGAGCCTCCGAAATATGTCGACGCCGCCGGCCGGACGGCCTACGACAAGACCTTCGCCGACCGGCCCGCGAGCGACCCCGTCGAAGACATCGCGCAGTGGTTCGCGAACGAGCACGGCCGACCCGGCTCACGCCTGCGCGCGATGTAGCAGCGGGCCTTGCCCAACCGCTTCCGTTGGGCCCCCTGCCCGCGCGATGTCTCCCCCGTTTCCGTTGGCCGGAGTCCGGCAATCAAGGCCGGAGGTCCAAGGCAGCCGCATAGGATCCGGTGCGCGGGACGATGTCCTGGAATACGCCATGCCGCTGCTCCCGCATGCGGAGCCTGTGGCAGCGTCGCCAGCAGCAGGCGCAGCGCCTCGCCGATCGGGCACGTCCACCACGTCGCCAAACCGTAGGTCAAGAATGAACCACGCTCGTTCAGTGGGCAGATCCGGTGCCGGCCAGACCGCCTGAGTCACAAGGTGACGGGTACGGGAAGGCCGAGGGCGACGGCCGCCCGGCGGCACCCGGCGCGGACTGCGGTCAGTTCGGCGCGGACGTCCGCCCCCGCCCGCTCGCCGGCAGCCGATGCCCTGGCGGCGGACGTGTGCAGCTCCGCCCGTGCGGTCGCGCCGTCGCGGGGAAGGCCGGTGAGCTCGGCGGCGTTGGCCACTGCGCCGACCAGCCGCGCCACCTCGGCCGGACCGCACACGGACCGGGGTACATGGACACCGAGCAGGCGGGGTGCCCACCCTGCGAGGGAACCCCGGATCTGCTCGCACAGCCCGTCGATGTCCGTGTGCGGGCCGTCGGGCGCGATACCCGCGCTCATCTCCTCATGGTCCCCGCCGCCACCGACAACGCCCCTGGAGGCGCCGCTCACGGTCGTGCCGCAGCGCCGACGCGCTCACTGCGCCTCCTGCCAGCACAGCGCGGCCAGCGAGAACTTGACCAGGCTCCGTGCGTGACGAAGGGTTGGACCCGGTCGGCCCCGAGGGGGTCTCGCCCCCACCACCACCGCCGTCTCGAGGGAAGAGTCCTTCCATGCCTGCGCACAGCAAGTCCGTGTTCGTCCGCCCTGACCCACGCCGCCTCCTGGTGCTTGCTGCCCCCGCAGTTCTCGTGGCGCTCAACCAAGGTCTCACCAGCAACGGCCAGGTGCTGCCGAGGCCGGTCTACCTTGCCCTCGGGGCCGCGTTCGCTGTCTGCGCCTTCGCCCTGCGCTGGCTCCTCGCCGTCTCAATAGCGGACGGATACATCGCCGTGTCCCGGGGCCTCACGCCACACCGGCTAGCGCTGGCCGACCTCGACAGCGTCGAGGTGGAGGAGGCGGGGCGCCTCGGGTATGTGATCCGCTGCCGTCAGGCCGGCGAACCGGAGCTCAAGGTTCCGCTGACGATGATGCGGCAGAGTGACCAACGGCTGGTGATCGAGGCCGTCCACGCCGCGGTCCGGCCGGGTGTTCTACGGGGCGGCGCTGCCCTGCGGGCCTTCACCACGACGCCTTAAAGGGCGTTTAGTCCCGCCTTGACCGTTTGGGATGTCGTCAGTCGAGGGAGCCGTGATGCCGTGAGTCAAGCTGCGTCAGTGGGACTGGCTGCGCTTGTACAGGGCGGTGCTCGCTCGGAATCGGAGGCGGCTGCACCGGTCCTTCTCATCGGGTGACGCGTCTTCTGGACAACAGCAGTGGCGTGCGAGCCACCCGAGGTCCTCTGCTGCGAGCCAGAGTGCTATGCGGCCTTGCGCGGCTTCTTCCTGCGGATTCGTGGGGATGGCATCGGTCATGTGCGCGACCCTATAAGAGCCCGGAACCCGGCCCCACAAGGCCAGGCGGGGCTCGGGACCGTGCAGGCGGCGTCGTCCGTCGGATGCGGGCCACCACCTTGCGCCAGACGGCTGCGAGCGGTGGGCTCGAAACCCGCTACGCCGGTGCTGGCGGGCAGGGAAGGCATCGACACTGCCGCGCCCGAGGAGCGTGCGCACCAGGGCTAACGGGTCCGACCGCCTCGAGCAGGGCATCAAGACGCTCTGGCGCGGGAAGAGCCTGCGGGTCCTCTCGGCTGTCGGACGGACCTGGGGCAGGAGGGTGTCGAGTCGGGAGAGCGCCTCACGCAAGCCGTCGACCGTGTGGCGGGCGTCCTGCCACCTGCCCTCCTGCAGCGCGGCCGCGAGGGCGCCCACTTCGCACAGAGCCCCACCCGCCGCGGCGGCCAGCTGCCACTCCGGCCCCGTCGCGGTCGTCATGGCGGTCGCACGGCTGTCCATCACAAGACTCCCCTCCCGTCGACGTGTTCAACGAACCGCCGCCGAAAGGGCCCTGTCCAGTTCCGTACACGCCTGCGGGACGGGCGGGACAGTCACGGAGAGTCTTGCGGGCAGGCGTCGATGCGCGGTGCCGCCGAGGCCGGGCGTGGCTGGTGTCGTACGGAGCGGGCAGAGGCCACGGGCGGGGCTGGCGTGGATGCTGCCGACCGGGCGGTACCGGCGACGTGTGACGGCAGCCGGGCCTGCCCGCGGTCGACAGCGCCACGGGGGCCGGGAGCAGTCCGTCCGAAGGGGCGGCTCCACAGCAGTCGCCATTGCACCCCGTATCCGTGTGCGGCCGGGTGTTGCCACGCTGGGGCGAGGGGTGAGCGCCACCCGGACAGAGTGCTCTCCCCCGGCCGGCCGGGGCGATGGCCCCGCCGATGGCCGAGGTCCCCGTACCCGTCTGCGGAGCGTCGCCGGTCGGCCGCCCTCGTGCACGGACGCGACGGGCGCCGGCCCGGTCAGCCTGCGGGGGCGTCGATGTCCTCACACGCGCTGGAGGCGGCCGTCTCGGGCGGAGTGGCGATCGCCTCCTGCCAGTGCTCCCGCTCCCCCACAAGGCCCCGCTCGGCCGGCTCGGCGTACCAGGCCCACGCCTCGGTGCCCGCGGCGCCCGTGGTCGATCCGGACTGGACCGCGATCACGTATCGGCGGCCGGGCTCCAGGACCGCGTAGCGGTCCGGATCCTCCGTCGCGTACCGGCCCGGGCTGCCGCCGTTCTTCACCCCTTGCGTGACCTCAAGGACGTCGCCGAACTCTCCCTTGAAGGCTTCCAGGGTCTTCACCCGGGTCGTCAGGTAGGCGCTGCCGCCGTCCTCCCGGTAGCGGGTGTTCTCGACCGCCTCCACGACGGCCACCGCCCGGGACCGTGCGGCGACGACGTCGTCCCGGCCGAGGTCGGGTCCGCACACCGCATGCGTGGTCCCGGTCTCCGGGGCGGTGGTGAACCAGGCCGCGCCCGCTGCGGCGACAGCCGCGACGAGGCAGCCGCCGACCCACATCTTCACGCCCATGATCATCCCCACAGCTTCTTGACGTTGGCCTTGTCGACGTCGGTGGGGGCGTCGGGATACTGGGCGACATCCGGCCACATCACCGACGAAACGGCATTCTTGCCGCTGCCCGACTTGTGACACAGACCGAGCGCGTGCCCGAGCTCGTGCGCCGCCACCATCCGGCGGGTCGCCGGGGGGGGCGTAGGTGTCCATGCGCGCCCTGTTGAAGCGGATCAGGTCCGTCGCCGCCGGCCCGGAACGGCGCGACCACACCCCCGCCGCAGAGCTGCGCGGGTCGGAGAAGTCCTCGTAGTTCAGGTCGTTGACGGTCGTCGCCGAATCCGGCGCGATCCTGATTTTCGCGCCCGGGTAGGACCAGGCCCGGTTGGCATGGGCGTACTCGGCCTTGTACTTGCTGCTCGCCGTCCACCGGATCTCACCGTCATCGACCGAGCTGTCCGCGCGTGTCTCGCTCGCGTCACTCCCCCGACTTCGCGATGCACGGCGCCGCCACCGCAGCATGCGCCGGCACCGGACTGAGGAGCTGCACCGCGGCGAAAACCGCCGGACCGGCCAAGAAGTTGCGCATCCCTTCAACGGTAGGACAGCCCCCGCCGAGGACGATCGTTTCAGCACCGCCACCAGCCACCCGAACATGCCTGCGAGGGAGCCCGCGTGGGTACCGGCGCCGCCAGAGCGCAGGTGGTGCGGCCGCCCGGTGCAACGCGGCGCGGTGCGACGGGGCGCGGCGTGCGGTCAGTCGAAGATGCCGGTGACCACCAGGGCGCCGGGGACGACGGTGAGAGACGGGCGGACCTCGGGCACCAGCGGGAGCCAGGCCGTACGCACGGGCTTCTCGTTGATCAGGACGGCATCGCTGCCGATCTGGATGCCCAGACCCGCGGCGGGCGCGCCGACGTGCCAGCCCCAGTGCCGGTAGAGGGAGACGAGGTCGTCGCGGGCGGGCGCGATGTTGGCCAGCGCTGCCCGGTGGCCCTCTGCCCGGTACCGGTCGAGGAAGGCCTCGGCGAGCCGGCGCCCCAAACCTTCCCCGCGGCGGTCCGCGCGTACCGCCAGGAAGTCCAGGAGGACCATGCGGCGCATGATGGTCTGCACGGGCACGCTCAGGCCTTCGAGGTTCAGGCTCAGGCCAGTGCCGACGGCCACGCCGATGACCTCGCCGTCGGATTCCGCGACCAGGCCCCGCGCGAAGCGGGTCTCGGGGGTAGGGCTCTGGAGATGGTCGGCCCACTTCTCCGGGGAGAACGGCTCCAGCGTGCCCTCGGACAGCTCCGTCGCGGCTGCGAGATCACCGTCGGCCATGGGACGCACCGTGACGGCAGGCGGAGGTAGGCGGCGTTCGGCCTTGCGGCGCGAGGCCGGGCCCATCACGCCCCCGCAGGGGAGCGGAAACCGGTGCCGGGCATGTCGGTGGCGGCCGTCGGGAGAGGTGTCAGCGGGAGCATGCCTGCACCGTACGCGAGGCGCTCCGCACCGCACGGCCCGATTCCGTGAACAGAACCGGCATCGACGTCACACAGCCGAACCCATGCCATGCGCGCCGAGGGCTCCACCACCGGCGCCCGCGGGCCCAGCAGGCGTGCATCAGGATCTGGAGGACCCCGTCGTGTCAGGTGGGGCTATGAGCGCGAGCAGCGCCCGGATCTCGCCGACCCGGGGGTGGCTCGGGTGGAGGCGCCCGCGATCCATCCTGGCCATGGCCCGACTCGGACGTTGCCGTCTTGCGCCTGTCGGTAGGTGGACGTTGCGGCCAGCCGCCGGCTCGTCACAGCGACCTGGCCTTGGCGCAGATGTCGCTCGACCGCAGGCACCGTACCGCCGCTCGACATACAGGGGTTCAGGGGGCGGCCCAGGGGCGCATCCGGGCGGAGGGTTCTGCGCGCGGCGGGACATCTTGGGCGGTCGCGTGATGGATGACACAAACGTCTGCGGACCGGTGAGCCAAAGGGACCCTTACGCGGTCGCGCCGCCGCAAAACTCCCTCGGTGCTGGGTGGAGCGGCTCTGTAGGGTGAACGCTTCTTCGAGATCAACTCGACCATTCGACAACACCAGGGGGGCCGGTGCGCAGTCGCCGACTCGTTTTCTCCGCTGCCGTGATCGCGGCAGGCATCGGGGTCATGCCGGGGGGCATGGCCCAGGCCGCAGGACCGTCCGCCGACGGGGCCCACGGCATCACCTCGTCCAAGGAGCTGCTCAAGAGCGCCGCGAACGCGTTCACCTTCAGCAGCCCCGCCGACCGGTCGGTGCTGAAGACCCCGCCGGCCGCGGGAAGCAAGGCTGCGTCCCCTGCGCAGGGGGCTGGTGCCGCTGTGGACGGTGACATCAAGATCGGTCTCAGTGGCACGGCCGGCAGCGCGCGGACGATCGACCTGAAGTCCGAGATCACCAGCAGCCTGGGCACGCCGCTCAACGTCGTGATCGACTGGGGCGACGGCACGTCCGGCGGCGACGTCGTCGGCAGCGGCGCCAGCACGACCATCACCTCCCACCACACGTACGCCGAGGTCGGCAGCTACACCGTCAAGGTCACCGTCTACGGCCCCGACGGCGCCGCGGGCGTCTCGGCGACGAACGAGATGCCGTTCATCACCCCGGGCTCGGAGTTCACCCCGCACAGCCCCACCCGTCTCCTCGACAGCCGGAACGGCACGGGCGCCGCGCAGGCCGGCAAGGTGCCGGCGTGGGGCGAGGCCCGCGTGAAGGTCGCCGGGAACCACGGCATCCCGGCCGACGTCGCCGCCGTGGTCCTCAACGTCACGGTCACCAACACCAGGGCCGCCGGTCACGTCCGCGCCTATGCCGACGGCACCGAGCGCCCGACCACGTCGAACGTGAACTACGCGGCCGGTGACTCGGTACCGAACCTGGTCATCGTGCCGGTCGGCAAGAACGGCTACGTGAACCTGTACAACAGCGGCGAGCAGGGCGTCGACCTGATCGCGGATGTGACCGGCTACTTCACCCGGACCTCCGCCAACGGCTACACCCCGACGGACCCCACCCGTTTCGTCGACACCCGCGAGGGCCTCGGCACCTCCCGGGGCCCGGTCCCCGGGCAGAGCCAGTTCGGTGTCCAGATCACCGGCACCCGTGGCATTCCAGCCGGCGCGAAGGCCGTGGCGCTCAACGTGACCGTCACCAACCCGCGGGCCACCGGTCACCTGACCGTCTTCCCCAGCGGCCAGGCCGCACCGAACACCTCCAACCTGAACTTCACCGGCGGCCAGACCATCGCCAACGCGGTCATCGTCCCCGTCGGCGCGGACGGGAAGATCAACGTACGCAACGGCGGCTGGGACCCGGCCGACGTCATCGTCGATGTCGTCGGCTACTACAGCCCCGACAGCGTGAGCGCCTACATTCCCATCCGCCCCAAGAGGGACCTCGACACCCGCGACCCCGCGCAGTGGCCCTCCGGGCCCCTGAAGCCCTACCGCTACGTCTTCTCGACCTACGGCGAGGAGAACCCGACGGCCACCGCCATGGTGCTGAACACCACGGTCACCAACACCGGCGGCGCTGGCCACCTCACGGTCGCTCCCGACCCCAACGCCCTGTGGCAGTACGAGAACAAGACACACACCCCGCCGGTCGCACCGAACTCCTCCACCCTGAACTGGACGGCCGGCAAGACCGTGCCCAACTTGGTCCAGGCGAGCACCGGCGCCCACGGCATCGTCGACTTCTTCAACCGCAGCGGCAACAACACCGACCTCATCATCGACATCTTCGGCGTCTACGACCGGCACTGAGCAGTTGCGGCACCGCATGCCACAACGCTGCGCAGCCCCGGCGGCCGCGCCGTCGGATTTCCCGAAGGCCCGCCCGGACAAGGTTGGTTGGCCTAGCCTGGGCGTGACGCGTGGGCCCTCAACTTACGTGTCACAGGCGCCGCCAGAGGCTTCACCCCTCTGGCGGCGCGCGCCCGTCGGAGCGGTACCGCGCCCGGCCGGGCCGGGGTGGAGGAGCCGGGGCTAGCCGCGCTCCTCACCCCCGGGTGCGCCCCGGCGACACCTCCCCCAAGCGACAGCACCAGCCCCCGGCCTGATCGCGGAGCCGGGCGGCGGGATACCGGTACGAGGGTCATCCGAGCCAGACGATCTCCAGGACAGACATGCGCCGGGTGAGGCGGTTGACCGTGTAGACGACGGACAGCTGCCCCACCGACGCAGCGCGGACGTCCTCACCCTCCGGGTCGCCGGTATTCCACTGAGGCCAGCCCCACGGGGAACGGACCGCGATGTCCAGGACGTCGCGGACCATCTCCCGGGCAGGCGCGGGAAGCCCGGCGAGAGTCTTTGCGGTGTGCGGGGACAGGCGCACCGCCCACGGCTGTTCATCCGTCACGGGCGGCCGCCGAGGACGTCGTCGAGGTCGATGAAGCCGGAGTCGTCCTGGCCGGAGTCCATGAACGCATCCACGGCCGGGGCCGCGGCGACCCGGAGCTGCCAGGTGCGTACGACGTCGTGCAGGGGGGTGAGGCTGAAGGTGTGGCGGGCGTCGTCCAGGGCCTTGGCCCAGTCCCGTTCGAACGCCGGCACCCACATCTCCGCGCGACGGTCCGCGCGCAACTGCGAACGGAGTTCGGCCGCAGCCCCGGGGGCGGGCGCATACGGGGTGACAGGGGTGTGGTCGGGCTGGGCGCTCATCGAGGGTTCCTCCCGGCGGCGGGTCGTACCGCAACGGTACGCGCGCCGGGACAGTGCGGAAGCCTGCATGGTCCGATCCCTCCCCGCCGGGCGAGGGTGCGCGCGGGGGACCGGACGTGCCGGCGCAGTGGCTCGTCCTGCGTGTTCCTGGTGGCCGCCGCGTGGTGGAAGTCGGTTTGTCGCGCGGTCGGTGTCGCTCGGGACGCCGGTCAGGAGCCGGTCACGGCCGTACACGGGGCTGCTCCTGGACATCGGGGGTGGTTGGGGGCTGCACGACGATGTGGCCGAGCTGGGAGTGCGGGCGGCGGATGGTGTAGCGGAAGCCGGTCAGGATGGCGGCGAGGGCGGTGTCCATGGCGTTGCGGACCGCGTAATAGCGGACGGCGTCCTCGTCGTCCGTGCCGTCGTTGTCCGCTGTAGCGAGTGCGGCGCGGTCAAGGCGGGCGTGGGGCAGCCAGTCGACCACAACCTGTCCGTCTTCGATGTAGACCGCGACGCCGCCCTGTTCCTCGTCCGTCAGCGGCTGGGGCGGCGCCACATGGAAACCAACCGTGGCAAGGTCAAGGCGCACCTGCTCGAGGAGCAGCTCGGGGGCGACAGGAGGGAGCCCCTCGGCCCAGTCGCGGAAGGCAGCCACTTCCTCCTCCTGGCGCTGGTGGTCGTCGGCGGCCCGGCTGTTCGCCTCACGCTCGGCGTCGGTCTTCGGGTCCGGGTACGGGTTGAGCCGAAGCACGATAGCTGTCACCGTCGGCCTCCACTGGCCTGCGGCATCCAGCGAGCAAAGCACCGTGGTTGTCACCGGGTCGGCACGCTACTTGTCCCCAGCAGCGCGCGAAGCAGGTTGGGTGTCACCGGCGCGCCGGGACAGTTCATTGGATCAAGTCGGTGTGCGGATGCTCGGGGGTGGTCGGGCAGACGTAGATCTGCATGTTGTCCGTGCTGCCTACTTCTACCCCCGTCGGCTGGGCGGGGTCCTGGCCCGCGTAGTGAGAGCCAGCGGCGTTGGCCTGGTCTTCCTGTGGCACCCAGCCTTCGTCGCCGTCCCACTCACAGGAAGCGATTGTCAGCAGCGGGACCATCTGTGCCTCGCACACGACGCAGTACCGGGGGATTGGGTCGGTACGGCCCCACGGGGGCCAGCCGCCGACCTTCCAGCCGGGTGCGTTGCTCAGATGAATGGAGTAGAAGTCGCGCGGATACGCCGCGTAGGAGCCGGCCATGTCGGCGCCGCCTGCCTGCCACTTGTTCGAGTCCTCCAGCATCTCCTGCAGTTCTGGGCTCAGGTCCAGGCTGTTGGGGTACTCGGTGATCGCTTCTGGGGCCAGCAGGCACGGTTCCGGCACGTAACCCGCATAGTCCGCTTCGTACGGTTCCGGTGGTGTGCCGAGGACGTCGCCGACCTCGGCCGCCGACCGCCAGAACAGTGCGGTCGCCGGCTTGTAATCCGGAGCGTGCTCATACGGGCACCAGAGAACCTGAAGGAGATCGGCCTGCCCGGGCGGCCGCAACAGGGGTACGTCGCGCACGAACAGCTGAGCCACGGGCAGCATCGGGACCGGACATTCCGCCGGGCCAGGAGGGCCGGCTTCGAGCCGTTCGGCGAGCCACGCGGCATTGCGCTCCTTGAGCGCCTCCTCTGCAGGCGTGAGCGCGGGAACCGAGCCGTCAGGGCTCCACCGGGAAGACAAGATCCGGCGGAGCCGCACTTCGGTCGGCGAACGGCGGGATCCTGTGTCCACATGCAGGTGAACGTCTTCGCAGTGCGGCCACGGCTCGCCTGCCGGCCACAGCAACGGCCCGCCGACCGAACTTTCCCTGACCGACGGCGACCCCGGACGCGGATGCAACCGTATCGCTGGGCGCGCCAGCGGCGCGAGTTCAGGAAAGACCACTGCCACCTTGACAGGCCGCGGCGGAGTAGTTCGTACGAAACTCATGCCGGTGATCTTGTCACCAGCTACCGACAGCAGGGGCCAGCCCACCCGGCACCCCCGGGCGGCCCAACCATACGAAGGCCAACCACAACGCCCAAAGCCCGATCGCGCAGCGGGCCCCGTCCGGCGTTGCCGGTGACAACACACTGCCTTGGTGACAACCATCGTGCTTCGGCTCACGGGTAATTGATGCTCGCCATCCAAGGGCTCCTAATTCAGAAGCTGATATCCAGGTAGTCGATGTCGCTGATTTCTACCTTCGACAGTCCCATAGCGCGGGCCCCGTCGTCCTGGAAATAGATTTCCCTGAACCCGTCGGCGACGATCTGGCGCATCTGCTGATCGCTCATGCCTGCCTCGCGGGCGTCGAAGAGGCGCTGCGCGTAGTACGGGGGGAGGTGGACGGTCAGGCGGCGGAACCGGCCGTCGTCGGTCGAGCCGACCGGGGCGGTGTAGCCGAACCGGGCGCGGGTCTCCACGGTGATGCCGGCGGTGGTGGCGGCCTGCTTGCGGCGGCGCCCGCGGACCACGGGCTGCCAGCGGGCGCGGACGGCGTCGTCGATGCGGTCGGCGATCTCCTTCGGCGGGGTCTTCCGGTCGCCCTTGCGGTAGCGCTCCACCGAGCGCTGGCTGATCCCCAGCTCGGCGGCGACCGCGCTGGTGGACTTGAGCTTCTTGACCAGGAAGTTGATGCGGCCCTTGAGGGTCTTGGGGGGATCCTGGGTGAACCCTTCCCGGTCGGCTCGCTCGATCGCGTCCTCGATCTCTCCCACGGTGGAACTCCTCTCTCAGCAGGGTGTGCTCTGCCCCGCTGCGGCAGGGCGGGGGTGGGCTGGGCGTTGGGGGTCCGCGCGTCTCGCGCGGGACCGATCCGCCACGAGCGGCTGTGGCGGGGTAGGGAGCATGCGCAGAGCGGCCGCTGGCGGCACAACCACGCTCGTTCGCAGGGGGACGGGATGGTGATGCCTCCGCAGCCGCTGGCAGAGCTGCGGAGGGCGCTGTCGTCGGTGTGGGGTTACTTGCCGTCGTCGAGGACGGCGTCGCCGCCCTTGATGTGGCGGGCGGGGTTGAGGCCCTGCTCCATCAGGTCCACCGCCCAGGACATCTCCCGTACGCCTTCGAGTTTGGCCAGGCCGGGGGTGGGGCCGAGGCGGAAGCCGCCCATCAGCGGCTTGCCGGACTCCGCGTAGGGCAGGAAGTCCAGCGGGGAGGCGCCGGGGCTGGGGTAGACGACGCAGTCGGAGAGCACGGCGAGGGGGTACAGGCCGGTCAGCTTCACCATGTTGTTCAGCTTGCGGTGCATGTTGACGCGGGCCTTGGAGATGACGGCGGCGCGGATGTCGGGGCGCCAGGTCGGGCGCTGCATGGCGGGCCACGGATCCCCGGCCTGGTAGTTGCGGCCCTGGGGGTTCTCGAAGAGCTTCCCGATGCCTCCCTTGACCGTAGCCTTGATCGCGGCGAGGACGGCGGCCATGGCGGGGTCCGTCTGCTGGTGGTGCTCCATCGCGGCCAGGTAGTCGGCGTCGGTCAGGTCCTTGGTGACACCGAGGTCGGCGAGGGTGTCCAGGTAGGCGGTCTTCAATCGGTCGTGCCAGGGGTCGAGGTAGGCGCCGGTCTCGCGGCGCAGGTAGGCCTCGACGGGGTGGACGTCGTGGCCGAGTTCCTGGGCGTAGGCGAGGGTGTGGGTCTGGTACCAGGCAGGTCCAGTCGGCCGGGTCCCGTCGGGGGTGAACGGCGACGGCAGGCGGGGGTCGAGTTCGATGTGGGAGAGGTCGGCGAGCCAGGAGCCGGGGATCTTCTTGTTGAACACCGGGGCGTGGAAGTGGTCGGGGGCGGACAGGCCCACCATCAGGCGCGCGGCCGCGGCGAGGAAGGCGGTGTTCAGGTCGAGGCCGACCGCGTAGGGCAGCAGACACTCGGTGTCGGAGAGGAGGGCGGGGTCGCGGACCCACTGGTAGGCCTCCTCATTCAGGAAGCCGCCCTTCCAGCCGGAGCGGAAGACTGCGGGGTGTTCGGGCTGGCCCTCCGGCGGCGCCGGGTCCATCGGCTCCGTCCCCAGCGAGCCGGGGTTGTGGCCGGAGACCCAGTTCCCGCTCTCCTGGTCCTGGACGGCCTTGGTCGGCGGCCGCAGTGCGGTCATCAGCTCCAGCCCGGTCACCGCCGTCGACCCGCGCGGAGTCATGACCCGCTGGGCGTACACACCCAGCACGCGGGCGATGTCGGCCGGAGCCATCGAGGCGACCCCGGGCCAGGACCGGGCATCAAGGGCGTCCCAGGACAGGACCGCGAGTTGCACGCACTGCCGCGCGCCGCCCTCGGCCTTGCGGTAGACGCGCGGCCACGGGCCGAAGCCGCGTTTGGTGAGCTTCCACTTCGCGCGGGCGATCTGCTTCACGACCGTATGGTCGTCGGCAAGGCGCAGTGCCCGGCGTTCCTGAGTGCCCTCCAGGCGCTTCGGCAGTCCCAGCTTCACGGCCGCCGCCGCGGTGAGCACGATGAGGGGGTCGGAGTCCTTACCGTTGCGGTTCAAGCGCGGGGCGCCCAGACCGGACTCCTGCAGCGTCCACTCCACCAGCTCCACCACGGTGGTGGCCGGGCAGTCCAGCACGATCCCGTCGACGCCGTACGCGCTGCCGTCACCGTCCAGGACGGCGAGCGGGCCGTGTTGGAACGGCGCGACAGCAATGTTCGGCACTACGCGCTTGCGGGCCGGAGGGCGCGACGAGGCCCGCGCCGGCGAAGACGGCGGTGCGGCCACCGGGGCGGGCGGGGCAGCGAGGGCGGGCGGGGCGCTCTGATCCGGCGCTGCGGCAGCCGGGCCGGTGAATGCCCGTGGGACGGGGGTGGTCTTCGGCGCGTGTGCTGCCGCCGGAGCGGAGGTGACCGGGGCCGGGGTGGGGGTGGGGTACTTCGCGGCCCAGCCGTCCAGCAGCCGCAGGTAGGCCTGCAGCCGCGGCGGCCGCGGCTGCGAGCGGCCGTTCTCCCAGTTCTTCACCGTCTGCGTCGTCGACTTCAGCGCCTGCGCCAGCCTCGCCTGCGACACCCCGGCCGCCTCCCGAAGCCGGGCCCGCTCCGCTGGCGGCGGCAGCTCGGGCTCACCCTCAAGCAGGGCGTCGACCAGCTCGAAGAGCTCTTCCTGACTCGCCATAACATCCACCTCCTATCGCCCACACTAGCATTTCTTTAACCTCAGAATTATCCTGGAATTTAATCCGTGTGAACGGTTTAGGGAAGCTGGGTGTTGACCACAGAAGGACCGTCCTGACACTGGCCCGCGATTGTTCAACTTGGCCCGGCTGAGCGTCACGAGCCGCCCTCCTGCAAGGCCGAATCGACACACCGACACACTCGCCTCATGGGTGCGCGGCATTCGTATGCTCCGGGCATGAAACTCTTTCGGTGGCGCAGCCGAGACGAAGCCGGTCGCACCCCTTTGACCCAGGCCACGGCCCTGTACCAGGCGGGGCGTTATGCGGAGGCTGAGGCCGAGGCACGCTCCGTGGCGGCCCGGTCCCGGTCGCGCAGCGACACGTACGCGCCGCTGGCCCTGGCTATTGCCGCGCTCGCTGCGGGCGCTCGGGGCCGCCATGCCGATGCCGTCTCCACATACGACGCGCTGCTGCCGGTCGCCGGCAGGATCTTCGGCGCCGAACACCCGCAGACCCTCAAACTGCGCTCGGACCGCGCGCAGGCGCTGACCTCACTTGCCCGGTACGCCGAATGCGAGGCAGAGTGCGCGGCCGTCGCCCGGATCGCAGCCCGCGGCGCGGGGCCGGACATGCCCCTCATAGCAACGGCCGCCCGCAACGGGCAGATCTACGCCCTCACCGCGCTGGGACGCCACCCGGAGGCGGAGGCGCTCGGGCTGGTATGACCGACCTCCGGGTGTACGCCCCGAGGGCGGTCCAGCCCTTCCTTCGTATCAGGGGCGGAATGCGTCAGCGTGTGCGGCGGCCCAT
This sequence comes from Streptomyces sp. TN58, assembly GCF_001941845.1. NCBI lineage: Bacteria > Bacillati > Actinomycetota > Actinomycetes > Kitasatosporales > Streptomycetaceae > Streptomyces > Streptomyces sp. TN58. The sequence continues at coordinate 89,581 of NZ_CP018870.1, forward strand.
TGCGCGAAGGTCCGCGGTGGACGGCCGACCACGTCCTCGACCACCGACGTCACCTCGGCCACCGTCTCGGGCACGGTGGCCCACATGTGCAGCATGAACTCGATGCCCTCCTCGGGCCAGCCCTCGGCCCGCCATTGCCGGCGTGCCTGGTCGTCGGTCAGCTCGGTGAAACGGATCTCACGGCCCGTCGCCGCCGCGATGGCGGACACCTTGTCACTCGGCGTCAGCGCTTCGGGCCCCGACACCAGGAGGCTCCTGCCTGCGTGACCGCCCCCGGTGAGCACCGTAGCGACGACGTCGGCGACATCCGTCTCGTCGGCCGAGGCGGTCCTGCGATGCGCGTACGGCTCGCGGACCTCCGCCGCGGTGCGGATGGCCTCGGACCAGCCCAGCGCGTTGGACATGAAGTCGATCGGCCAGATGAACGTCCATTCCAGGCCGCTGTCCCGCACAGCCTGTCCCAGTTCTCCTTCCTCGTCAGCCGACAGGACCGTCAGCCGGCGTACGCCCGCCTCGGCGGCCATCGCCATGATCTGCGGCCCTGTGCGCAGCGGGGTGTGGTCGTGTCCGGTGGCTCCGAGCAGGTGCACGGCCGAGACCCCGTCGAGAGCCGCTGCCAGTGTCTGCGGCTTCGTGAGGTCGCCGCCCACCACTTCGATGCCGTCGGGCAGGCCGGTCGCCTCGGCCGGGGCGCGTGTGAGCGCGCGAACCGTCTGTCCGGCGCGGCGCAGTCGCTCGACCAGGTGGCGCCCCAGGGTGCCCGTCGCACCGGTGACCAGAATCGTCACATCACTCCTTTCGTAGGGCCGTTGGGTGGCGGGCGCCGCCGCTCGGGGCGGCAGGCAAACCTTCCGGTGCCCGGCCGTGGACGACAGTAGGTGGCATCTAGGTCAGATGGTGTCCGCGATCGCCGCCTGTGGTCGGCGGTGTAGGTCTTGGATGCGCCGGCGGCGGACCATTCCGGGGGGAGACGAGGTACGCACCGGGCGGGGCACGTCGTGAGGCGGTCCGACCGCAATACCGCCCACGCCAGAGCACAAGTGAATGGCTGGTCGCGCCCGCGACCATCCATTCACCCTGCCCATCACTGCAGTGGGCCCGCGATTGCCGTAGGGGCGGCGAGGTGCGCAGGTAGGCCGCCGCTCCGTCCTCGGTCAGCCGCAGCCAGGTCCGCGGCCGGCGTATCAGAATTCGTGAACTCACGGGCCTTGGGGAGGCCTGCGGGGCCTGGTGCAGATGGGCCGCGGGCATTCAGGGTGTCAGATGTCTGGGGGCAGCCGAGCCTGGTCCTCCGCTATACGGTGCGCCATTGCATGGGCCGCCTGGGTGGGCACGGCTCGCGTACGCCTTCGAAGAAGCCGGCCCAGTAAGCGGCCAGTCCGGATAGTGGGGGCCGTTGCGCGATCGTGTACGCGGCCCAGGTTGCGAGGTAGACCAGGACGAGGGCGGCGGGCAGGTGGCGCTTGGCCCGCCAGACGCGGTTTCGTCCGGTGTTGCGGTAGCACCAGCAGGGGAACATCTCGCTGGTAGCTGACATGATCGCAACTGGACGCTCTATTCCCGGCGTGCACCCGGACGATGTGGCCGAATACAGCGAAGACGTCATGGGGGCGACTCCTGGAACAAAGATGCGCGACACACCTTCGGGCACGCCCCGCTGGACGTGGGGGTCGTGGGACGACCAGACCCAAGCCATGATCATTCGCGAAGGAGGCACAGGAACTTCCTTCCGGCCGGGGTGAGTTTACGACCACTTCCTGGAGCAAATCAATGGCGAGTAAGGCAACCATGGAATCAGAGAACTACTGGGACCACCTGTCCCAAGAGGCCCTTACGGAAGTTTCGCGATTTGATCAAGCGCAGCTCGAAAGCGAATGGATGCACCTGGGGGCAGAAGTCCGAAACCTTATCATCACCCCGGCAAACTCTCTAAAGAATCAATTCCAAGCCTGGGAACGTCTCATCGGGTTCCTAGAGGGACTGCGCCTCCCGGACGACCAGTACCTCTTCAGCGAATATGAGAACGATCTCGACCACCGCGATGTCCTGCAACTCGCGCTCGCCGACATGCCCGAGGGGCCACGGCAGGAACTGTCGTTCCTGCTCAATTCACTGGACGCTCGTTTCCAGGCGTATACCACCCAGGACGTCACCGGGGAACTGGACGCCTGGCTGCGGCGCAGGCGCAGAGATGCAGATCCCGCACACTGGTGGTGGCACCGCAGACCGAAGATCGCTCCGTGGTAACAGGCAACGCCGCCGTCGCGGCCGATTCCCGGTACGGGTCAGCGATGACCCAAGCCTGCAGTCAGGTTCAGGGCGTGTTCTGGTTCTTGAGTGGTTTGTCTCTCTGTTAAATGTTCATGCCGCCCAGTTGTGTTTCGGGGGGACGGAAACGGTCATGTGTGTTCCGCCCGCGCACGCAGCTCCGCCAGGCTTACGGGCCCCTCGGTGTCGCTCAGTGATCGTCCCGTAAGCTCCGTCAGGGCTTGGCAGGGCGACAGCTCCCGATCGGATGCGGAGCGAAGGCGATTCAGCCACATGAGCGCGGTCCTGTACCTCTCGTCATCGTCGAGGTCAAGGGACTCGAAGCTCGCCGCGGGCTCGGACTCGGAGGCCCAGAGGTAGCCGAGCACACCGCGGTCGTCGGTCACCGGCACGTACCGGACCGCGCCCGACACCGAGCGTCGGTATCCGATGTGCCCGAAACCGGGGGTGTGGGTGAATTCCTCGTATCGCCGGGCGACTTCGTACCGAGACCAGGAATCGGACGGAGTTCCGTCCTGGTCGACATGGGCAACGACGCCCGTCGCCGTCGGCGTGCCGAAGTAGGTGGGGTCCTCGGGGTCCACCTCTGAGCCCAACACATGGGTGAGTTCCGCGAGCACGGACTCCAGACGAGGCGCGTTCGCCTCGTAGACGGCGGACTGCGCCCGTCCTCGGAGGTCGTACCGCATCCAGGCATCTGAGTACGTGATCAAATCCACTGTGGCGAAGCCGGGGTCCACGAAGGCGGTCAGGTCGAACACGTCTTCCGTGCGGACCTCCTCCAGACCGGTAGACAGAGAGCTGGCCACGGTGCACCGGGCATCCACCGATCCGATGCGGCCGGGGCGCATGGCAGCCCTGATCGCGCCGGCCATCTCCTCAACGGATCCGGCAGCGGAAAGTTCGCTTTGGAACAGCATGCCGGCCTGTGTGCCGGCCTCGGAGATGGCGAGACGGGAAGTCGATTCGCCGAGCGCGAGCCGATGCGAGGCCAGCACTGACCGAGCCGCCATCAGGTCTCCGAGGCACCGAACCAGCGGGTCCACGTCCTCGATGAAGTCGCCCCACGTCCATCGGGCGACTGGCGTACTGGCGATCACGGTGCCACCTCCGGCATGAACCTACCGTCCCGAGGCCACTCTCTGCGGCATCCTCGACTGCCCCCCGACCCCGCAGGTCGGGCAGAATTTCGCGCCGCTCTGGCCCCAGGCCGCAAACGACGACCTCAACGCAATGCCCCTCGAAGAACTCACGGTCATGTGACTCGACGGCCGGCAGCGCTGTCAGTGCGCCGTGACCGAATACGCGGCGAGCGCGCGGTTGCCGCGCGGCTCGGCGATGGCCCGGAGGATGTCGGCCTGGCTCAGGACGAGCTGTCGCACCGGCTCGGGCAGCGCGGCCAGGCGCTCGCCGCTTCCCACCAGGTCGAGGCAGGCTGCGATTTCCCAGTCGCCGTCCTGTAGCTCACGGGTATCGACCGGCTCGCTGCCGTCGGCGGTCCAGCCGGCCTCAGGCAGGAGCCGCAGCAGGCTCTCGCGGGAGAAGGGGGTGCGGACGTTGCCCTGGCCCTGCGATCCCGCGGCTTCGGCCTGTCCCTGGATCAGCACGGCGAGGAGGTGCGCCACCTGGTCGTCGGAGGCAGGCGTCAGGTCCCACTCGGTGAACCACAGCCGCCGTGCCCACGGCCGTACGCGGGCCAGCGTGTCGCGCAGTTGTCCGAGCGAGGTGAAGTACCAGGCGCAATGCGCGAGCACCACATGGTCGAAGGCGCTGTCGGGGAAGTCGACTGCCGGGTCGAGGACGTCGGTGCCGAAGCGGAAGTCGATGCGTGGCCCCAGTGGGCCCGCCGCGAGCCGGGCAGCTGACTCTCCGAGCGTGACCGGCTCCCCATAGGAGGGGGCGGCCACGTCAACGGCCACCACGCGCCCTTCGGGCCCCACCGCCTCGGCGAGGACGGCGGTCATGTCCCCTTGGCCGCAGCCCAGTTCGAGGACGGTTGAGCCGGGTGCGATGTGCCAGCCCGCCACGAGCGCGGCGCGGTGGCGAGTCTGGGACAGCTGGGCGTCCGGGCTGTGATCGGCGGCGGCCATGCCGGCCGCGAGCGAAGGGGCCTTGGCGAGGAGATCGGAGTGCTTCACAGAGTCCTTGATGACATTCGACGGGTCGGTGCGGGCCGAGGGTATGAGACGCGCGGGTAGTGGCGCCTCCGATTTCCCGGGCATCACCGGCATGACGGCGGCCTACGCGGCAGTACGTGTACGACTTGATTGGTGCGGCCAAGAAGCCGTCGGCGGCTGGTCTGGTGCTTCAGACCGCCGAGGACAGCGGCAGAGTGTCGGCCGGCTCCCTGACCGAGGCGGCGCGTGACCTCGGGTTGCCGCCCTTATCGCGCCCTTCTTCCGTCGACAACGTCAGACGGCCGGGCACTTCTCATGCCACCTTGATGACAACCTTCCCCGAGGTGTGACCGTTCTCGACGGTGGCGAGGGCGGTCGGGGCGTCGGAGAGCGGATGGACCGCGGTAATGACGGGTGCGAGGAGTCCGCCGAGGGCCAGCCGGGCCGACCGCTCCAGGCTCTCGCGGTCGACGCGGCGCTCGACGAAACGCCCACCGAGCTCGGAGACAGACACATCACCCACGGCGATGACGTTGCGGGGCTCCTGGGCCAGCGGAGCGACCGTCCGCAGCGAGGAGCCTCCGGCCAGGTCGACGATCCCGTCGAAGCCGTCCGGAACCAGCTCGCGTGCCGCGGCGGCGACATCCTCGGCGGATCACTGTGCTGCCAGGCCCCGCCGGGCGTCGGCTGGGCGTCCAGGACGACGTACTCGATGCCCAGGCGGCGCAGGTGGTAGCCGGCGGCGAGCCCGGCCTGCCGCCGCCGATCACCACCACGTCCGTGCGCGGCGTCATCGGGGCGAGGGCTCCCCGGCGATCTGGTCCTGCTGGGTGTTGGTGAAGATCAGGGCGACCAGACCCAGGCCGGCGACGGCGCCGAGCAGCTGCATGGCGATGAACCCCGCGACCGAGGACGGGGCGATTCCGGCGAAGGTGTCGGTGAACGCGCGGCCGATGGTGACGGCGGGGTTGGCGAAGGAGGTGGAGGAGGTGAACCAGTACGCGGCGCCGATGTAGGAGGCGACCGCGGCGGGGGCGAACCGCAGCCGGTCGGTGTGGGCGAGGCCGAAGATCAGCAGGACCAGGCCGGCGGTGGCCACTACTTCGCCCAGCAGGAGGTTGCCCGCCGACCTCTCGTGCGTGGACCACTTCACCAGCGGCTGCCCGAACATCGCGTCTGCCGCGATGGCGCCCGTGATCGCGCCGGTGATCTGGGCGGGGATGTAGGCGGCGAGGTCGCGGCCGGTGACGCCCGGACCGCCGCGGCGGGCGGTCCACCACTCGGCGAGGCTGACCGCGGGGTTGAAGTGGGCGCCGGAGACCGGGCCGAGGAGAACGATCAGGACGCCGAGGCCGAAGACGGTGGCGGTGGAGTTGGCCAGCAGCTGCAGCGCGACGTCGTCGGTCAGCTCGGTGGCCTGGATGCCGGAGCCGACCACGATCGCGACCAGAGCGGCGGTCCCGACCAGCTCGGCGGCCGCGCGGGCGCGGAGCGGCTTGTGCGGCGGGGTCGCGCCCGGTGCGGGCTGCGGCGCCGGAGCGGCGGCCATGGCGCCGCTCGTGGCGGGTTCGGTGGCGGTCACGGCGGAGTTCTCCTCGGGCAGGGCCGGCAGGACGCGGGAGGTCAGGGGCAGGACCGCTTGAGGTTCGCCTCGGCGGTGGCGCGTGCGGTCCGGGCGAGGCCGGCGAACTGGCCGGCGAGTGCCTCCAGTACGTCCGGGCGCAGGCGGTAGTAGACGAGCCTCCCGCACGGCTCCGTGTCCACGACCCCGGCCTCGCGCAGCACCTTCATGTGGTTGGACAGGTTCGTCTGCTTCGCGCCCGTTTCCTCCACGAGGTGGGTGGTGCACAGCGTCTCCTGCGCGAGGAGAGTCACGATCTTGAGCCGGAGCGGGTCGGCCAGCACCCGGATCAGTTCGGTGTCGACTGACGTCAGCATGCGCTGATACTGTCATATCAGCCCAGGCTGATATCAGCCTGGGCTGAACTGTCTGGCCGATGCGCGGCTTTCGTCCCTCCCGGCGTGCCGACGGTCGCCCGCTCCCGAAGGAAGAGCCGATGTCCGCCACCCCGCTCGCGTCCGTGCTGTTCGTCTGCATCCACAACGCCGGCCGCTCCCAGATGGCGGCCGGGTTCCTGCGCCACCTCGCCGGCGACCGCGTCGAGGTCCGCTCTGCCGGATCGATGCCCGGCGACCGGATCAACCCCTCCGCGGTCGCCGCGATGGCCGAGCTGGGCATCGACATCTCCGGCCAGACCCCCAAGGTCCTCACCCCTGAGGCCGCCCAGGCCTCCGACTACATCATCACCATGGGCTGCGGCGACGCCTGCCCGTACTTCCCCGGCAAGACCTACCTCGACTGGCAGCTCGAAGACCCCGCCGGCCAGGGTGTCGAAGCCGTCCGCCCCATCCGCGACGAGATCAGGACCCTCGTCGAGGGCCTGATCTCCGAGATCGACACCAGCCGGCAGGCATAGCCCACGCCCGCGCGGGCGTGACCGTCGACCGCCTGCCCCACCGGAGACTCCGGCGGGGCAGGCGCGCATGCCGCATCGCGGTACCCCTCTGGCAGACCGCCGCTGGGGGCGGCGTCCAGCCGGCCGAGTACAGCGCATGGGTCGCCTCCGCCCGCGCTCCGGGGACGGGCCATCACACCGTTTCAGCCACCGGACGAACCGCGTCCGCCGTCCAGGTCGAGGGTGGCGACCGCGCCCCCCTCCGGAGCGTTCGCGAAGGACAGCCTGGCGCCGAGGACCTTCGCCTGCCCGAGGGCGATGGTCAGGCCGAGTCCGTGTCCGCGCCCCCGTTCGGGGCTTCCGGTACGGAAGCGCTGTGGGCCTTGGGTGAGCAGCGCGGTGGGGTAGCCGGGGCCCTGGTCCCGTACGAGGATGCGCGCGCCGGTGTCGGTGGCCTCCACGGTGACGTGGACGGGGTCGGCTCCGTGCCGGTGTGCGTTGGTGACGAGGTTGACCACGATGCGTTCCACCCGGCGCGGGTCGGTCTCCAGGATCGGGGTGGCACGGATCGCCACGGCGGTCGGTGTGCCCGTGCGGCGGACGATGTCGGTGACCAGTTCATCCAGCGGCACCGCGTCGGTCCGGGCCTGTTCGGCTCCGGCGTCGAGCCGGGAGATTTCCAGGAGGTCCTCGACCAGCCCGTTCAGGGCCCGGGCCCGGTCCCGGACGAGTTCGGCCGCCTCGTCGCCGTCGGGGAGGAGACCGGCTGCGGTGGACAGCCCCATCAGCGGGGTGCGCAGTTCGTGCGCGACGTCGGCGGTGAAGCGGCGCTCGCCCTCCAGCTTGTGCTGCAGGGCCGCAGCCATCTCGTCCACGGCCGCCGACATCTCGGTGATCTCGTCTCGGGCCCGGCCGCCCGGTCCGATCCGGGCGTCGAGGTCGCCGTCGGCGATGGCCCGGGCCGTGCGGGATCCCCGGCGCAGCCTGCGGTTCATCGGTTCGGTGGCGAGGGCGGCGAGCGGTACGACGACCAGGAGGGCGGCGAGCACGGCTTTGACGATGCTGCGGTCCAGGAGCTGGAGGCCGCGTACCTCGGAGCTCATGTCGGTCCGGGCGACGAGTACCCGGCCGTCGTCGACGGGCATGGCCGCCCACATCCAGTACCAGTTGGGGGGTTTGCGGTCGTTCCAGGTCGCGTACAGAGCGGCCGGGTCCTTGGCGGCCAGCGCCCGGGCGAGCGGTGCGTCGAGCCGCTCCGGGGTGAGGACTTCGACTTCGAGCGGCGCGCTGCCCGTGCGGGTGTACTCGCGCTCCGCGGCCGCCAGGCGCGCGGAGAGGCGTTCGTTCCCGGTGTGTTCACCTCGGTCGGCCATCGCCTGGTGGACGAGGACGCCGATCACGGCGGCCACGGCGCAGCAGGCGGCCGCGGTCAGGGCGGCTATCTTCCAGCGCAGGGCGCGCGGGTTGAGGAGTGTCATGGGTGGGGACGGCCCCTCAGTCGCGGACGAGTTTGTAGCCGAAGCCGCGGACGGTCTCGATCCGCTCGGCTCCGATCTTCTTGCGCAGCCGCAGCACGCACAGGTCCACGACGCGGGTGTCGCCCTCCCAGCCGTAGTCCCACACGTCCCGCAGGAGGCGGCGGCGGTCGAGTACGGTGCCGGGGGCTGCCGCGAACTCCAGCAGCAGCCGCAGCTCGGTTGGGGTCAGCGGTACGGGCTGTCCGCCCCGGTGTACCTCCAGGCCGAGGGTGTTCACGGACAGGTCCCCGAAGACCAGCTCGGCACGGGTCGTCCCGGTGTGCGCGGAGGCGGGGGCGGGGTTCGTCGGTCCGGTCCCGCGCGCCGGAGTCGTCTGCGGTTGGGCGGGGCGGAAGGTGGCGCGGCGCAGCAGCGTCCGGATGCGGGCGACGAGGACGGGGGTGTCGACGGGTTTGACGACGTAGTCGTCGGCGCCCGCCTCCAGTCCGGAGACCACGTCGAGGGCGTCTCCGCGCGCGGACATCATCAGGACCGGGACCAGGCTCTGCTCGCGGATGCGGCGGCACAGGCCGATGCCGTCGAGTTCGGGCAGCATCACGTCCAGGATCAGCAGGTCGTGGCTGCCGGCCCGGAACGCCTCCAGGCCGTCGAGTCCGTTCGCGGCCACCGCGACCTGATAGCCGTACCTTTCCAGGGACAGCTGCACGGCGCGGCGGATGGTGGCGTCGTCCTCGACGACGAGGACGCTGACGGGGTCTGGGACCCGGGGTGCCGGCACGCCACCTACCTGCTCAGAAACGGACATTTGTGTGGTCCATCCTAGTCAGTGGGGTCTGTGGTGCGGTCACAGCCGGAGGGAGGCCGCGACGGGGAGGTGGTCGCTGCCGGTAGCGGGGAGGGTCCACGAGGAGGTCGTGCTCATCCCCTTCACCAGGATCTGGTCGATGCGGACCAGGGGGAACGGAGCGGGCCAGGTGAAGCCGAAGCCGGCGCCCGCCTCGCGCTGTGCGGAGGTCAGCTGGGAGGTCACCGGTCGCAAAGCCGTGTCGTCCGCCGTCCCGTTGAAGTCACCCATCACGACGACCCGGGCCAGCGGCTCCGCCCGTACGGCCGCGGCCAGCTTCCGGGCGGCATCGTTGCGGCGGTCGGTGGTGAATCCGGCGTCGGGGGTCAGGCGTACCGAAGCGAGGTGGGCGGCGAAGACCGCGACGGGGCCGTGGGGGGTCTCGACGGTGGCTCGTACGGCTCGCGTCCACGGCATGATCGGCACCGCTTCCACGCCGTTCAGCGGGTGCTTGCTCCACAGTCTGACGCCGAGGGTGTCGGAGCTGTACGGATAGCCGGCGGCGAGCTCGCGCTCGTAGGCGGGCGTGGCTTTCGAGGACATCTCCTGCAGGGCCAGCACGTCCGCGCCCGATGCGGCGAGGGCTCGCGCGGTCCGCGCCGGATCGGGGTTGTCCTCGTCCACGTTGTGGCTTACCACGGTGAAGTGGCCGCCGCCGGACCGCTCCGACCGCTCGGTTCGCTCGGTTCGCTCGGTTCGCTCGGTTCGCTTGTCGGCGAGGGTCCCGCCGAAAAGGCAGGCCCAGACGGTCGCGGGGGCCAGGACGGCGACGGCGGCGAGCCGGGAGCGGCGTACCGCCGCCGCCACGAGGAGGACGGGGACGCTCAGGCCGGCCCAGGGCAGGAAGGTCTGGACCAGGCTGCCGAGGTTGACGGCCGCGTTCGGGATCCAGGTGTGCAGGGCCATGGTCAGGGCCGCGCACACCGCGCCGGCGGCGATCAGCAGGCCGCGGCCGGTGGGCACGCGTACGCGGCAGCGGATGGCGGACGGAGGCGGAGGCGGGGCAGGCGGCTCCGCTTTCCTGGAGGCCTTGGAACGGTACGGAGTGCTCAGCACGGCATCTGCCTTCCGGTGTCTCGTAAGCCGGTGATCCGGTACCGGCACAGCGTCGGCGAGGCGGGCTTCCAGGGCGTCAGGAGGCCCCTTCGCGGGGCCCGCAGTTGCGTTTCAGCTGGGTATCGGTCATGCGGAGTGCTCCGGTTCAAGCGGCCATCCCCTGCGGCCAAGGAAGCTGCCTGGCCTTAGTCGTTCGCGAACGCCTCCGCCACGGCTTCCAGGTGAGCGGTACTGCAGATGCCTCGGCGGCAACAGCTGCGGCGGGCGAGATCGGGGGGCCAGCGATTGCTTCGAGGTGTCAGTGCTGCCCGGCATAGTGCCGGGCATGATCAACGACTTGGGAAGCATCGACTGGGCGTCCCTCGGCCACGCCTACGGGCCGGCCGGTGATGTTCCGCAATGGCTGCGCGGCATGGCTTCGCCCGATGAAGAGGTCCGGGAGAAGGCGTTCGGCAGCTTCTACGGCGCGGCCCATCATCAGGGGGACGTGTATCCGTGCACGGTGGCCAGTCTGCCGTTTCTGTTCGACATGGCCGACAGCCCTTCCACACCTGATCGGGCGTCGGTGGTCGCGCTGATCGTGAGCATCGGCCGGGAAGCCGTCGATCGGGACGAGGTGGGCGGTGTATGGATCGGCATCGACGGTGAGGAGACCACTGCCTACCAGGACGCCGCGGCGCTGGTGCGCGGGCGTGGCGAGGTGTTCGTCGGCTACGCCTGTGATGCGGACGCGCGAGTGCGTTCGGCCGCGATCGCGGGACTGGGGTTGTTCCTGGACGACGCCGAGCGGGCGGTAGGGGTCCTTCGGGACCGGCTCGACGCCGGGGGCGGTGTCATGGAGCGGCTGCTGGTGATCAGGACGATGGGCGATCTGGCGCTGCGGCTCCCGGCGGCTCGGGAACCAGCGCGGGCATGGTTCGATCTCCTCGCCGACGGCTTGGCGGTGGATGCCGATGTCCGTCTTGCGGCGCTCGTGCAGCGGGCACGCTGCGTCCCCGAGTCCATCGACGCCACCACGGTGCCCACCGCGATCGGGCTCCTCCGACGGATCACGCCGAGGTCCCTGCCCGAGGAGAGCGGGGAAGCAGACGTGAGCCCGGGGTCGACGACGGGGCCGTGCACGTGTGCTCCCGAGGCCGGGCCGGGCCCTGGTGTTCCCGGGCACGTTGCGGCAGCCTTCGCCGACCTCGAACGCCGCGGCCGGGTCCACGCGTCGACCACGTCCCTGCTGGTGACCTTCCACGAGGTCCTCGACGCGCGTGTCGAGGACCGGGCCGCTCTGCTCTGCGAGCAGCTGCGCAGCCCGGATGCGGCCACCCGGTACGACGCGATCGACATGGCACGCAAGCTGATCACCTCCTGGCGGGGAGACCACACTCCTCTGGTGCGGCTCCTCGCCGAGTGCCTGCTGCCGCGCGACTCCTACACGTCGGCGGCTGCGGCCGAGGCGCTCGGGGCCTTGGGCCGGCTTGCCGAACCGGCCCGGGAAGCCCTCGCCGACTACGTCACCACCCACCGCATCACACAACGACCGGATGCCTGGGCCAGCCCCCACGCCGAACTGCGCCGCGCCCACCAGCAGGCGGTCCTGGCACTCGCCGAACTCGGCGACGAGCGAGCCCTGCCCGGGCTGCTGACCGCACTGGACACCGGCATCGACGCCTGGCGCGCCGTGAACGCGGCCCGCCTGATGCCCCAGGCCGCCGCGGAACTCACGCCCCGGCTCATCCGCCTCCTCGCCGGAATCGACCCCTCCCGCGAATGGCCCGACGTCAGTCCCACCTCTCTCGCTTCTGCGCTCGCCGCACTCGGCGACCCGGCCGCCGTGCCCGCGCTCATCGGCGCCGTCAATGCCGCCGTCCAGCGGGGGCAGTGGCACACGGCCGCACCCGTCGTGAAGGCGCTCGCATCGTTCGGCCCCCGCGCCGTCACCGCCCTGGAGACCGTCCGCCCCCTCGCCGAGGTGGAGGATCAGGGAACTCGTACGGCCGCGACCAGTGCCGTCTGGGAACTTGAGCGCCGTCCCGAGCAGGTCGTTCCGCTGCTGCAACGCCTCCTCGACGACAAGCGGAACTCCGACGCGGTCAACCTTGCCGGCCGGATCGGGCCTCCCGCCGCGGCCGTGCTGCCGCGCCTGCGCCAGATGCTGAACGACCAACTCGAACAGAACGCGCGAAACGAGCAGGACGGTTCCGCCGTGCTGAACGACTCCTGGACCCTGGTCCATGTGGCGTCAGCGCTCTGGGACATCGGCGGGGAGGACGAAGCCCCCGCCGTCGTCCCGGCGCTGCTGGCCGCCTGGAAGGACAACGACTCCACCGCACGCCATGCCGTCGCCTGCCTCAACCGCATGGGCCGGGCAGCGCACCCCGCCCTCCCCCAGGTCCGCTCCGCGCTCGTACAGCCCCGCCGTGGGGGAAGCCCCTGGGGATGGAGCATCGCCGTCGACCTGGAGATCCAGCGCACCTGCCGTTCCATCCTGACGCGTGCGCAAGCCCCCGGGCCGTCTCCTGACCGGAATGAGGCCGCCCCGTGAGGTCTGGCCTGACGCGGTCGGCCCCGGGGGCCACCGGCCGGGTACTCGACGGGCCGGCTGGTCCTCGGGAACTTGAGTACACGTACTCATGCGGTCGGGGGCCGCTTGCCGCAGGCTGTGATCATGAACCAGCGCCAGTGGAAACCTGCCGGCCACCGTCGCGGTGTGGAGCGTGTGGCCATGGCTGTCTTGGCGGTGGCTGCCGTGTTGCTCGCTGCGGGTGCGATCACCTTCACCTTCATGATCGTGGTCTACGCCCTCGCCTGAGGCGGTACGGGCAAATCCTCGCCGTTTCGTCGGCGGTTCGGCGTGCAACGGGATGCGCCACCGCATGGCGTACCAGCACCTTGCGGCAAGTACGTCGACGCGGGTCGTGGCGTACGGCGGGGCCATGGTCGTCGCGGCCGGGGTCTGGGCGGGCATGGCAGTGCCGGCGGCCGCCGCCGACAGCGACCTGCCGGAGTAGTCGCGAAGACACGAGCCTGGGAGATGTGGAAGGTGGCGGACGGCGCCGGCATCACGGGGGCCGCCATCGACAGCGGCGTCAAAGATCTTCCGGAGCTGGAGGGAAGGGTCCCTCCGGGCGTCTCGGTCATGGAGCCGCCGCCGGTCAGCCGCCCGGATGAGAAGTGTCCGCCGCACGTTTTCCATGGGCACGGGACCACCATGACCGCAGCGATCGTCGGTGACGGCTGCGGGGCCCGCAGGGCCTGGCTCATCCCGAACGCCAGGGTCATGCCCGTCCGTCCCAGCATCGGCACGCCCATGGCGTTCGGTGCGATCGGTGAAGCCGCCGGCACTCGGGTGCCGCTGTGGCCGTGCCGGCCGGCGGTACGCGCTGCTCGATGAGCAAAAACTGCGGGTGCTGCCGCCGGTAGGGTGGCGGCAATGCGAATGAAGATCATCACGGCGCTCGGTGCCGTGTGCCTGCTGGCCACCGGATGCGGCGGCGGTACCGGCACCGGCGCGAAGCAGGAACCGATAGGTCCGCTGCTGCCGCAGAAGCTGACGAAGCCGGAGATGGGAAGCCTCGAACCGACGGCCTCGCCGGCCGCCGACGCCGCCTTCGCCGAGAACGTGATCTACGAATTGCAGCGCAAGACCCTCACGATGGCCAACGCCACCGGTGCGCTCACCGGCGAGTGCCCGAAGGACATGGAGTCCAAGCCGGGTACGACGGTCACGTGCACCGTCACCTATGAAGGCGTGCAAGTCGCCTGGAACGTGACCATCGGCGAGAAGGGCTGGTCCCAGAACGTCGTGGAGTACACGGCCTTCCCCGCCCAGGGCCTGGTGACCCGCGACGGCGTCGCACGCCTCATGTTCGGCAACGACTCCACCCTCGACTACGCCTTGTGCAACGACATCCCCAAGGCCGTACTCGTTCCCTTCGGCAAGACCGAGTACAAGTGCGAGAAGGTCTCGCAGGGCAAGGAACCGGTCGGCTACAACCAGACCGTTCACATCACCACCACCGGTCTCATGGTCCACTGACCACACGGCGTCGCCCGATTGCTCAGTAGCCCGCTCAGCAGAGCTGACCCACTCCCCCATGTCATCGGCCTCCTCCGCGCCGACAGCCGACAGCCGACAGTCATCGCCTGCTCAGCTGTCCGGCTCGGTGGCTGAACGGTCAGCGCCCCGTGTGCGCAGCCATGTGGGCCGTCGCGGGGTGAGGCGCCGGCCCGTACGGTTCCGTCACGCGGTTATGGGTCGCTTCACGCACTCCGGCGCACCACCGCACGCATTTCTTCGCTGGCTCACCCGGGCGGGGTGGACGGGGGTGGTGTCAACGTCGCGACTCCCCCGCGTCGCCGAGAACTTCGCCCCCGTCCACGGGTCCGGGCGGGGCTGCGGTGAGATGCCCGGCGACCTGCCGTGCCGTGGCTGTGTCCGGGCGCAGTGGAGCCGTCCGACCGGCGGCGCGAGCGCCCCAACTGCCCCCGTGCTGCGCACGGTCGGCGGTGGTCTCGTCGACCGGTCGGTGAACACGAGGCGGAAGTAGATCGGCGCGACGAGGGTCTCACACCGCCTGACCCTGAACCCTGGCCGTCGAGGCGCAGTTCGGCGCGGCGCCGGGCGCGAGCACCCGCAAGGACCTGCCGCCCTGTCACCCGGCTTTTCGTACGGGGCCGGCGGAGGACCTGCGGCGGCCATACGGCCGGTGATCGCGCGAGTTCTGAGACACCCTTCTCTTCACACATCTCTGCATCAAGCCAGCCTTAAGGGATCGTTAAGCCGAAGGCCGCAAGGAGAAAACCGCAGTTCAGGGGCGTGCGAGGGGTGGCGTCTGACGTTGCCATGACGGTTACCCCTCCGTAATACTCGCTGTCTCGGGTGACATTGCGTCACGCTTGAGAGCGCTCTCGAACCCACCCGTCGTTCTTCACGGCTCGCCCGGCCTGGTCCCGGTCCCCCCTCCTCCGTCCAGACAAGGAAGCATGCCCATGGCTGCTGCTCATCGCGCACGTCGCCGCTCTCTCGGCGGAGTGGTGCTCCTCGTGACCGCCGCCCTGGTCGCGGCGGTGCTCATGTCCTTCACGCGTTCGGTCGCCCCGCCCGCCGGTGCCGCGACCGCCGGCGCCTCGGTTGTCGCGCAGACCTGGTCCGACGAGTTCGACGGCCCGGCCGGCCGCGCTCCTGACGCCGCCAAGTGGACGCTTGAGACCGGCGGTTCGGGCTTCGGCAACCACGAGCTGCAGTACTACACCAACAGCACCTCGAACGCCGCGCTGGACGGCCAGGGCAACCTCGTCATCACCGCGCGGAAGAACACCGACGCCGGCCTCGGCTGCTGGTACGGGCAGTGCCAGTACACCTCGGCCCGGCTGAACACCGCCAAGACCTTCACCCAGGCGTACGGGCGCTTCGAGGCCCGCATCAAGATCCCGCGCGGTCAGGGCATCTGGCCCGCCTTCTGGATGCTCGGCAACGACCTCGGCAGCGTGGGCTGGCCGGGCAGCGGCGAGATCGACATCATGGAGAACATCGGCCGCGAACCCAACACCGTGCACGGCACGGTGCACGGCCCCGGCTACTCCGGAGCGGGCGGCATCGGCGCCGCGTACAACCTGCCCGGTGGCCGTGCCTTCGCCGACGACTTCCACGTGTTCGCCGTCGACTGGAGCCCCAACTCCCTCGTCTGGTCGGTGGACGGCACCACGTACAAGACGCTCACGCCGGCCGGCATCGGCGGCAACAAGTGGGTCTTCGACCACCCGTTCTTCGTCATCCTCAACCTGGCGGTCGGTGGGGACTGGCCCGGCAGCCCGGACGCCTCCACGTCCTTTCCGCAGACGATGACCGTCGACTACGTCCGTGCCTCCTCCGCCGACGCCCCCGCCGCACGCCCGATCCGTGGCATCGGCGGCATGTGCGTCGACGTCGCCGGCGGCTCCGACGCCGACCGCACCCCCATCCAGCTGCACGACTGCACCGGCAGTCCGGCCCAGCAGTGGACCATCGGGGGTGACGGCACCGTCCGCGCCCTCGGCAAGTGCCTGGACGTCGCGGGCGGCTCCACCGCCGACGGGGCCGTCGTCCAGCTCTACACCTGCAACGGCACCAACGCCCAGAAGTGGACGTACACCGCCGCCCGTGACCTCACCAACACCGGTGCGGGCAAGTGCCTGGACGCCAAGGGCAACTCCTCCGCCGACGGAACCCGGTTGCAGACCTGGACCTGCACCGGCGGCGCCAACCAGAAGTGGACGGTCGGCTGACCCACCGGCCCCGCCCCGCTCCCTTCTCCCACCTTCTCCCCCCTTCTCCCCCGCCCCTGCGTCCGGCCGCTCCCCCGCCCGACCTCACGAAGAACGGACCCCCACCGTGACGGCTCGCCACCAACGCACCATGTCCCGCAGAAAGCTCCTCGCCGTGACGGGGGGCCTGGCCCTGGCCGTACCCGCCGCGGCAGCCTGGCTGGAGATGGGCGCCAACGCGACCACCGCCGCCACGCTCCCCCTGGACCTGGTGAACACCACCGGCAGCAACACGGTGTACGCCTATGTGCTCGGCCGGGACCCCGCGGCCGGCGGCGCCTGGGCCTTCATCCAGGCCAACGGCTCCAGCCTGTACCACCCGCCGGCTCCGGCCAACGACCAGACCCCGCTCGGGGTCGACTGTGCCATCGAGCTGAACGCGTCCGGCGCCGGAGCGCGGAGGGTGACGCTGCCGCGCCTGGACAGCGGCCGTATCTACTTCTCCGTCGGCGCGAAGCTGACCTTCCTGGTGAACCGCGGCGGCGGTCTGGCCCTGCCGTCGGTGAGCAACCCCACCGACCCCAACGCGAACGTCGCTCACGACTTCTGCGAATTCACCTTCAACAGCGACCAGTTGTACGCCAACATCACGTTCGTCGACATGGTCTCGCTGCCGATCGCCTTCCAACTGGAGACCGGCCAGGGCACCCAGACGGTGCGCGGGCTGCCCGCCGACGGACTGTCCCGGGTCGCCGCCGCGCTGCGGGCCCAGTCCGCCGCCGACGGCAGCGACTGGAGCCGGCTGATCGTGACCGCGGGCGGCCGCGACGTGCGCGTACTCAGCCCCAATCTGGCGATCCGCGGCAACAACGCCTTGTTCCGCGGTTACTTCGACAGCTACGTGGACGAGGTGTGGAACAAGTACCGCTCCACCGACCTGCGTGTCGACACCCAGTTCACCTGGGGGACCGTCACCGGCCGGGTGAACGGCGATGTCCTCGCCTTCCCCGGAGTCGGCGGCTTCGCCAAGCCGTCCACCCTTTCGATCTTCTCCTGCAGCGACGCGCCCTTCACCACGGGCAACGACCTGATGGGCAATCTCAGCGCACGGCTCGCCGCCGCCTTCAACCGCACCACCCTGCTGGACAACCCCCACCAGCCGACCGGCGAGAATCCCGCCGCCTTCTACACCCGGCCGCGCACCAACCACTACTCCCGCATCCTGCACGACACCACCCCCGACCATCTCGGGTACGCCTTCCCGTACGACGACGTGCACCCCGCCGGAGTCGACTTCGAGGGCAAGGTGCAGTCCGGCTCCCCCGGCCGCTGGACCATCACGGTCGGCGGTGTGGCCGGCGGCGGCACACCGGCCCCGACGCCGACCGCCACCGGTCCGGGCGGCGGGGTCGGCGCCTTCACCACCATCCAGGCCGAAGCGTTCAGTGCCCAGTCCGGAGCACAGGTCGAGTCCTGCTCCGACAGCGGCGGCGGGTCCGCCGTCGGCCATCTGTCCAACGGCGACTGGCTCAAGTTCTCGGCCGTCGCCTTCGGCTCCACCGGCGCCACCCGCTTCGACGCCCGCGTCGCCTCGGGGGCCGCCGGCGGAGTCAGCGGCCTGGTCCAGGTCCGCCTCGGCAGCCCCACGGCCACCCCGGTCGGCAGCTTCGCCGTCGCCAACACCGGCGGCTGGCAGGCCTGGCGCACCGTCCCGGCCGACATCCGCCGCACCACCGGAACCCACGACGTCTATCTGACCTTCGACAGCGGCCAGTCCTCCGACTTCGTCAACGTCAACTGGTTCTCCTTCGCCTAGCCGGGGTGCTCATGTGCGGGTGCCGGTCGGCCCGGGCTTGCCGGCGGGGGGCAGAAGGAGACGTCGGAGTAGTCGATGTCGGTGAACTCGACCCGGAGTTGGTCGGCTCCGGCGCGCCGCCGCCGACTGGCCCGTCGGCGCGGAGCACGCCCCGGCGGTCGGCAGGCTGCGGAGACTGCACAGGCTGCACAGATCGAACAGCCCGGCGTCCGCCGGCTCAGCCCCGGGCTGATGTCCGGGGTGCCGCCCTCGCTGGTGCACCAGGGGGCGGGCGCCCATGTCGTCGCCTGTCCGGCCCGTGCGGTGTTCGAGGCCGTCCTGCCGGCGGCCTCGACGTCCTTGGGCGTCTACCCCCGTCAGCCGGTGGCCGTTGTCGAGGACGCGTGGGTCGTCCGCTGGTCGTTCACTCCACGAGTGTGCTGCGGCGTTCCAGCAGGATCACGTCCCGCCACGTGCCGTGGTGGCGGCCGATGCGTTCGCGGGTGCCGATGACGCGGAAGCCGGCGCGCTGGTGGAGGGCGAGGCTGGCGGTGTTCTCGGGGAAGATTCCGGACTGGATGGTCCAGATCCCGGCGGCTTCGGTGGAGGCGATCAGGGCGTCCAGCAAGGCGCGGGCGACGCCGCGGCCGCGGGCGTCGGGGTGGACGTACACGGAGTGCTCGACCACGCCCGCGTACGCGCAGCGGTCCGAGACCGCGCTCGCCGCCACCCACCCCAGCACCCGCCCGTCGCCATCGAGGGCGGCGAAGCGGTGCTGGGACAGCCTGCCCTTGTCGAACGCCGTCCACTCAGGCGCCCGCGTCTCGAAGGTGGCGTTGCCCTCGTCGATCCCGGCCTGGTAGATCGCCAGGACCTGATCGGCGTGCTCAGGCAGCAGCGCCTCGATCCGCACCTGGCTCACACCGCCGCCTTCGCGGCGCCGGCCAGGAGCGCGCCCATGGCGGAGAGGACGGCAGGCTCGACGCGGTAGTACACCCACGTTCCGCGGCGCTCGGAGGACAGCAGGCCGGCTTCCTTGAGCTTCTTGAGGTGGTGGGAGACGGTCGGCTGGGAGACGCCGACGTCGGAGATGTCGCACACGCATGCCTCTCCGCCCTCGTGGGAGGCGACGGCGGAGAACAGGCGCAGGCGGACCGGGTCGCCGAGGGCCTTGAACATCTTCGCGGCGGCCTCGGCCTCGTCCGCGGACATGGGGCGCTCGGTCAGCGGAGGGCAGCACGCGACGGCGTCGGGATCCAGCAGCGGCAGGACCTTCACGTTCGACATGTGTCTATGTTGACACATGTCGAACCAGTCGTACTGGTGGTGGCGGAAAGCCATCAGCGGTGCCCGTTCACCCGTCGGCCAATGCGGTGGCCTACCGGGCCGACGGCTGAGCGGTTCCGGCTGTACCCGCCGCGCGGCCTGCTGGGGCAACAGAACGACGTGCGCGGCTTCTACACCGCCTTCCCCAGGACGGCCGGCCGCTCGTGATCGTGGCACGCGCAACCCAGGTGACTGTTGCCGGTGGGCGGGTACGCGGCCGTGGCCGGGGGCCGCGGACACGGGGCCGGCGGTCGAGCGGGGCCGGGCCTGCACTCGGGAACCGGGCGAGCAGGCCGGAGCCGTCAACGCCCTGCAGGCCTTTTCGCGAGGGGTGAGACTGGATGGTGGCTCTCGCACTTCACGGGAGGATCGATGACCGCGACATTCTTGTACGATGCGAATCTGAGGCTGGAGGTCGATTCCCCGGAATGGTCCGTTTTCCTTGAGGATCACAGCATTCGCGCCTGCGGATATCACGGCGACATGGCTCCGCTGACCAAGCAGCTCGAAGAGCATATGGCGACGTTCTCGTATCTTCCCGTACTCAACTATTTCCACCTGCGCGCCGACCCCGTGTACGAGCCGATCGCCAGCGCCGTCTACGCGGCGGACGGCACCACCGGCATCCCGAGCGTGCTCATCGTCCCGGCGGGTAGCGGGGTTACCGATGCCCGAGATCTTCGCGGCAAGCGGCTGGCCATAGCGCACCGCTTCTGCACGACGAGCTTTCTTGCGCCCATGCTGCTGGTCCATGACCTGGGAGGCCGTATCGATGAGTTCTTCGGTGAACTCGTCATCACGCCGCCTTACGAGGGGCAGGTGGAGGCGGTCGTGGCAGGTTCGGCGGACGCGACGTTCATTCAGGAAGACGTGTGGCTGAAAGAACCGGCCTACGCTGAAACGACTCGTACGATCGCCCGGAGAGACCACCTGCCGACACCTCTGTTCATCGCCGGCAAAGAGGCCTCACTTCAGTTGCGCACGACCGTCCGAGATTTCTTGCTGAACTACAGATCGGCAAAGAACGAGTCTGTCCTCTTCTCCGGGTTCGCTCCCTACGACGCCGCGGCGGTCGAGGAGACTCTCCGGATCACCGAGGAGGCAATCGCTTGAATCCCGGACGGCAGCGGCGCTGACTGCGCCCCCTCCGGGGGAGGTGCGGCCCTGCGCGGGCCTCGCCGACGCCGGATCCCGCGGGCCTCCCCCGCTGTGCGCCCAGATCCCGGCCGGCCGGGCGTCGCTGCAGTCCAGCGGGGCGCCCGTCGACGCGCTCGCCCCGCTCGCGCCTACACCGAGGCGGCCCGCACGTGGTTGCACGCCGAGGCCGAGGTCGTCGACACCACGCACCTCACACCCGCCGAGGCCGCCCGTCAGATCGCAGCAGTCGTCGAGGGCGACGACACCGAACCGCCCGAACCGATGGCCCTACGGGCCGAGTCGGACAGCGGGCCGCCACCTTCTCCCAATAATTAGATGAACGTCTATGTTGACGTCTGTCGATGCAGGCGTCATGCTGATCACGTAAGACATAGACGGACATCGAAACACCAGGAGTCGTCATGGACGAGCAGGGCACCCCCACCACCCCCGACGGCGCCGGGACCGCGGCTTCCTGCTGCGGCCCGGTCCCCGTCCGGCCCGTCGCCGAGGCGGATCCCGCCGTGTCCTCCCCGTGCTGCGGCACCAGCGAGGACGCGGACGCGGCCGGCGCCTGCTGCGGCCCGCAGGCCAGGCGGGAGGCCGGCGCCGACGGCGCCGGCTGCTGCTGACCCACCCCGCCCCTCCCCTGCCTGCCTGCCCGCCTGCCTGCCTGCCTGCCGCTGAACATCGGAGACACTTCATGAGCGAGACCACCACCGGGCTGCCCGTCGTCGTGATCGGGGCCGGCCCCGCCGGCCTGGCCGCCGCCGCCCACCTCGACGAGCGCGGCCTGGACTTCCTCGTCCTCGAAGCCGGCCCCCACGCCGGGACCGCGACCCGCGAGTGGTCGCACGTGCGCCTGTTCTCCACCTGGGGCGAAGTCGTCGACCCGGCCGCCGAGAAGCTCCTCGCGCAGGCCGGCTGGGTGAAGCCCGACCCGGCCGCCTACCCCACCGGCGGCGACTGGGCCGTCCGCTACCTCCAGCCCCTCGCCGACACCCTCGGCGACCGGGTCCGCTACGGCGCCCGCGTCACCGGCGTCTCCCGGGCGGGCCGGGACCGCATCGTCGACGCCGGCCGCGACACCCAGCCGTTCGTGGTCCACACCGAAACCGGCGACGGCCGTGAGGAGCGGCTCTTCGCCCGCGCCGTCATCGACGCCTCCGGCACCTGGTCCACCCCCGGCCCCGCCGGCGCCGACGGCCTCGCCGCCCTCGGCGAGAAGGCGGCCGCCGACCGGATCACCTACCGCGTCCCCGACCTGAAGGACCCCGCCGTGCGGGCCCGCTACGCGGGCAGGCGCACCGCCGTCATCGGCTCCGGCGCCTCCGCCTTCACCGCGCTGGCCTACCTCGCCGACCTCGCCCAGTCCGGCGACGGGGCCGGCACGCACGCGACGTGGATCCTGCGCCGCGGGATCTCCGGTTCCACCTTCGGCGGCGGCGAGGCCGACCAGCTGCCCGCCCGCGGCGCCCTCGGCCTGGCCGCGAAGGCCGCGGTGGACGGCGGCTACGCCGACGCGGTCACCGGATTCCGTACCGACGCCTTCGAGCGGGACGCCGGCGGCCGCCTGGTCCTGGTCGGCGAGGACGGACGCCGCCTGGACGCCGTGGACGAGGTCATCGTGCTGACCGGCTTCCGCCCCGACCTGGCCTTCCTCGACGAGCTGCGCCTCGGACTCGACGAACGCCTCCAGGCGCCGGTCGCCCTCGCGCCGCTGATCGACCCCAACCAGCACTCCTGCGGCACCGTCTACCCCCACGGCCGGGCCGAGCTCTCCCACCCGGAGAAGGACCTCTACCTCGTCGGCATGAAGTCCTACGGCCGCGCCCCGACCTTCCTGGCCATGACCGGCTACGAGCAGGTCCGCTCCGTCGCCGCACACCTCGCCGGCGACCACGAAGCCGCCGAACGCGTCGAACTCGCCCTCCCGGAGACCGGCGTGTGCGGCGGCGCGGGCCTCTTCGACGAGCCCGCCGCGGCGGAGACCGGCGGCGGGTGCTGCGCGGCCCCGGCCGCCCTCACCATCGGCGCCGCTCCCGCCTGCGCCGACGGCCGCTGAAGCGAGCGGTCTTCACAGCGGCGTGGCCGCGGCCGGGACGGGGGTCCGGTCGCGGCGACGCTGACGTGGTGATCGGGAGCAGCCGGGTGCTTCGCCTGTGCTATCGGGTGCGGGGGGTCACCAGGCCGGATTCGTAGGCGAGGACCACGAGTTGGGCGCGGTCGCGGGCGTGGACCTTGGTCATGGCGCGGTTGACGTGGGTTTTGGCGGTGGCGGGGCTGATGAGGAGCCGGTCGGCGATCTCGTCGTTGGACAGGCCCTGCGCGGCCAGGGCGACGGCCTCGCGTTCGCGGTCCGTCAGCTCCTTCAGCCCGCTGCCGCCGCCGGTGCGGGCGGGCGGTGGCTGGGTGACGTAGCGGTCGATGAGTCTGCGGGTGATGGTGGGCGCGAGCAGGGCGTCACCGCGGGCGGCGACGCGTACGGCGTGCAGGAAGTCCTCCGGCAGGATGTCCTTGACCAGGAAGCCGGCGGCGCCGGCGCGCAGTGCTTCCAGGACGTACTCGTCCATGCCGTAGTTGGTGAGCATGACGACGTGCACGTCGGCGAGGGCCGGGTCGGCTGCGATGCGCCGGGTCGCTTCGATGCCGTCCATGAGGGGCATCTGGACGTCCATGAGCGCGACGTCGGGCAGCCGCTCCTTGACGAGTGCCAGGGCCTCCCGGCCGTCGGCGGCTTCGGCCACCACCTCGATGTCGTCCTCCAGGTCGAGCAGTGCGCGGAAGCCGCTGCGGATGAGCGGCTGGTCGTCGACGAGCAGGACGCGGATCACGAGGCTCCGTTCGTGGGGAGTGCGGCCTGGACGGTGAAGCCGCCCTCGCGGCGCGGTTCGGTGTGCAGGCGGCCGCCCAGGGCCGTGACGCGTTCGCGCATGCCGAGCAGGCCGAGGCCGGGCGTCGGTGCGGGCTGCGCGGCGGCCTTTCCGTTGTCGTCGACGCGGATGGTGAGAGCGCCGGGCCGGTAGTCGATGAGCACCGAGGCTGTGGTGGCCGCGGCGTGCCGGGCGACGTTGGTGAGCGACTCCTGGACGATCCGGTAGGCGGTGCGGCTCACCGCGGCCGGCACGGTGTGCGGGTGTCCTTCTATCGTCAGTGTCGTCTCCAGGCCGGTGGTCCGGAACCGTTTCACCAGGTGGGGGATGTGGTCGAGTCCGTGCGGCGGGGTGGTGTCGTCGTCGCGCAGCGCCTGGAGGGTCGCGCGCAGCTCCCGGCTCGCCTCCCGGCCGGCTTCCTGGATGGCGAGCAGGGCCTGTGGCACCTGCTCGCCGCGGCGCCGGGCCACGTGGACGGCGACCTCGGACTGCACCTTGATCACCGAGATCTGGTGGGTGAGCGAGTCGTGCAGTTCCCGGGCGATGCGCAGCCGCTCCTCGTCGGCCCGGCGGCGGGCGGTCTCCTCCCGGGTGCGTTCGGCTTCGTCCGCGCGCCGTTCGGCCTGCCGCACCGCCTCTCCGGCGGCGAACGCGGCGATCAGCCAGGCGAGTTCAAGGGTGCTCCGGGCCTGTGCCAGGGCCTCGCGGGCGGGCCCGTCGTGGAGGACGAGGGCGGTGAGGTGGAGTACGGCCACCAGGCCCGCGGAGGCGGCCAGTGTGATGCGGCGGTGCCCGGCGCGTACCGAGCCGTAGACGGCGACCAGGTAGGGGACGGCGAGCACGTCGAAGCCGGATGCCAGGGATCCCGCCGCGCACAGCCCGGTGGCGGCCAGTACCGCGAGCGGCGTGCGGCGGCGTGCGGCCAGGGCCAGCCCGCCGAGCGCCAGCAGCGCGGAGCCGAGCAGCTCGCGGCTCCCGGCCGGGTGGGGCCCGGAGAGCCCCGTGCCCAGCAGCAGTGCCGCCACGCCCGCGGCGATCGCCCAGTCGGTGGCGCCGGCCGGGACGGTGAACCGCCCTTTGTCCATGGGGGCACCGTAGCCGGGTGTGGTCGTGGGCGGATCCGGCCTGTGGACGAGGTGGCGGCTACCGCGGGTGCGGTACGCGCGTGCCGTCTGCCGCGTTCGCGGTATGCGGGTGCGGCGCGGGTGGCAGCGGGAAGTGACCGCGTCCGGTGGACGACCGGCGGGAGGGCCGGGGCGCATGCTCTCAGGGCACGTCGGTCGGACGTGGCGACGGAGAAGGAGGAGAGCGGCATGGGCGTTTCAGCCGTACTGGTGGCGGCCGCCGAGGGCGGGATCGTCGGGGACGGGCGTACCGGGGCGAACCTGGCCCTCGGAGCGGGGGCGCTCGGGGTGGCCATCGGCTGGTCGGTCCTGGCGCGTGCCGGCCGCCGGGTCGGGGCCGGCGGGGCGCGCACCGGCGCGATGGCGGCCGTCGCGGTGGGGGTGGTCGGCATGGTGCTGGCGGTGTTGCATCTGGCCACCGCCCGCGGCGGGCCCGGCACCGGCAACGGGCTGGTCGGCGCCGTCGTGGCCGTCCCGCTGGGGCTGGGCGCCGTACTCCTCGGCCGTCGGGCTCTGGGGCGCGGCCGCGGCGCCGGCCGGTCCGCCGATCGGATGGGCGCTTGACGCGGCCCGGACGGGCGGGCCGGGGCCCCCGGGTCGGGACGGGCGGGCCGGCCCTGGTCGGGGCGGGCGGGCGGGTACGGGCGCCGGGTCCGGGACCGCGGGTCCGGGCGGGCGGGTACGGGCGGGCGGGTACGGGCGCCGGGTCCGGGCGCCGGGTCCGGGCGGACGGGGTCCGCCTGCGGGCGGGCGGTTCATGCGGGCGTGTGTCGGCGGGGGTGTTCAGTTGCCGAGGAGTACGGCCAGCAGCCGCTGCGTGGTCGCCTCGGTTTCGGCGGCCGGTCCGGGGCTGCGGGTCATCAGCAGGTGGTGGGTGGTGCCGACGAGCGCGAGGGCGATGGTGGCGGTGTCGCTGCCTGCGGGGATCCGGCCGGCGTGCTGTTCCGCCTGGAGGTAGGCGGTGACGGCGTGCTGGATCGCGTCGAACGCGGGCGCGCCGGACCGGAAGCCCTCGCGGGTGTGGGAGGCGGCCGCGGGGCGGGTCATCGCCAGGCCGACGACCGCGGGGGGCAGGGAGTCCAACAGTGCCCCGACGACCTTCTGGAGGTTCTCCGCGACCGTGGCCTGTCCCACGTGGGCCCGCAGGGCCTCGGCCTGGCGGGCGCTGCGGGCGAAGCGGTCGAGGACCAGTTCGGCGACGAACTCGTCCAGGCCGGCGAAGTGGGTGTGCAGGACGCCCTTGGCGCAGTCGGCCTCCGCGGTGACCGCGCGGCTGGTCAGGGCGGCGGCGCCGTCTCGGGCCACGACCCGTTCGGCGGCCGCGAACAGCCGCTCGCGCAGGTCCGGGATCGCCACTCCACGAGGTGACACAACAGCCCCTTCCACTCGGCCCGTTGCAAGTATGGGCGCTCGCCCATACTGTTTGGGCACTTGCCCATACTAGGGGTCGGGGCGTCTTTCCGCGCCCCGGCGGGAGGGAGTTCACCCATGGGGCACTTCGCCAACACCGCGCAGGCCGAGGCCTGGAACGGATACGAGGGCGCGCAGTGGGCCCGCAGCCAGGAGCGCTGGGACGCCGTCAACGACGGCTTCAACCAGC
The DNA here is from genome assembly GCF_001941845.1 of Streptomyces sp. TN58. Classification (NCBI taxonomy): domain Bacteria; kingdom Bacillati; phylum Actinomycetota; class Actinomycetes; order Kitasatosporales; family Streptomycetaceae; genus Streptomyces; species Streptomyces sp. TN58. Next base: position 115,892 of record NZ_CP018870.1, read on the forward strand.
CCCTCCTGGACGCCGCGGCCATCCGCGGGACCGACACCGTCCTGGACGTCGGCTGCGGAGCCGGCCGCACCACCCGCCTCGCCGCCCGGCGCGCCGTACGCGGCCGGGCGCTCGGCCTGGACCTGTCGGATCCGATGCTCGCCAGGGCCCGCGAGAGCGCCGAGCGCGAAGGGGTCGCGAACGCCGCCTTCGTCCAGGGCGACGCCCAGGTCCACCCGCTGGAAGCCGAGGGGTTCGATGCGGTCATCAGCCGGTACGGCATGACCTTCTTCACCGATCCGGTCGCCGCGTTCGCCAACCTCCACCGGGCGCTGCGCCCCGGCGGCCGGCTGGCCTTCGTCTGCGCGGCCGAGGCCGAGGCCAACGAGTGGCTCGCCGCACTGGCCTCCCTCGGCGACGTCCTGCCGCTCGGCGGCTTCGGAAAGGCCGGCGCCCCCGGCATGTTCTCCCTCACCGATCCCGGCCGCATCCGCGGCCTGCTCACCGCGGGCGGGTTCGACGGGGTCGGGGTGCGGCGCGTCGAGGCGGCGGGGAAGTGGGGCGCGGACGCGGCGGACGCCGCGGCGTTCCTGCTGGACTCCGGTCCCGGACGGCATGTGCTCGACCAGGTGAGCGAGGCCCGGCAGGACGCGGCGCGCCGGGGGCTGACGGCCGCTCTGGAGCGTCATGAAGCGGACGGCGGGGTGTGGCTGCGGAGCAGTTCCTGGCTGGTCACCGCCGTGCGCGGCGAGGCGGCGGCACGGAGCTGAGCTGACCGCAGCCGCGGCAGGGCAGGGGCCCCGGCCCGTACGCAGGCCCGCGGCCCGTACGCACGCCCACTCCGCGCCCGTACGCGGGGCCCCCGGCCGTACGCAGGCCCGGGCCCCGCCCGCCTTGAAGACGGGCGGGCGGGCGGACAGGTGGTTCATCGGGGCCGGCTGTCCCAGAACGAGCACTGGTGTGCGGAGTACGCGTCGACGGGATGGATTCCGCCCGGTCCCGGAGCCAGCGACTGCACCGTCGGGGTGTGGGGTGAGGAGGCGCGCAGGGCGGGCCAGCGCGGGGCGCCGGGGGTGTTGGGGTTGCCGGTGCGGGCGAAGTTCGCCCAGTAGCCGATCATCCGGTCCGACAGGGCGCGCCGGCTGTCGTCGAGCGGTCGTTCGGTGGGGAAGGAGGTGAACAGGTAGGGCATCTCGAAGCCGTGCGCCGCGCCGTAGGGGAAGTCCGGGTTCGCCGGCAGGCCGGCGAGGGCGGGAGCGTCCCGGTCGTTGAACTGGTAGCCGTAGACGGGGAGTCGGGGGGCGTGCGCCGTGATGGCCCGGCCGGCGGCCAGTGTGGTGCAGGTGAAGGACCGGTCGGTCAGTGCCGCCGCCCAGGCCAGGGCGGGAGAGGGGTGGCGTGCTGCCGGGTAGCGCGCCTCGACGGCCGGGGCCGCGGCGCCGAAGGCCTCCGCCAGGCGGGCCCGGTAGTCGTCCTCGGTGCGGATGGGGAACGCGGCGAGCGACAGGCCGGTGAACATCCGCATCTCGTCGCGGTTGGTGCCCAGGATGACCGGCAGGCGGTGGAAGCGGCCCGACGTCAGCGCCTGGGCGGGTGCCGCGGGCAGCAGGCCGTTGCCGTAGGCGGGCCGGTTGAAGGACTGCATCAGCTGCGCGGTGGCGAGGCGGTCGGTGCCCTGGGCGCGCAGGCATGCCAGGACCTCGTCCCTGCCGCCGTCGGTGCAGCCCAGTTGCCGGGCGGCTTCCGCGCCGGCCTTCTGGACGTCGGCCTGGGGGGCGAACGGCTCGTACGCCGGTGTTCCGGGGGCGAGCGCGCCGGCCGGGAAGGAGGTGAGGCAGGAACCGCTCTGGAGGACGGCCCGCTGGAAGAGTCCGGCGGCCGTCGGGGAGGTGAGGTGTGCGCAGATGCCGAGGGCGCCCGCGGACTCGCCGAAGAGCGTGACGCTGCCCGGATCGCCGCCGAAGCGCGCGGCGTTCGCCCGCACCCAGCGCAGGGCGGCCTGCTGGTCCGCCAGGCCGAACGGCGGGGCGGCGCCCAGCCCGGGGTGGCCGAAGTAGCCGAAGATCCCCAGCCGGTAGTTGACCGTCACGACGACGGCGTCGCCCTGGGCCGCCAGTCGCTCGGCGGTGTAGTCACTGCCGGAGCCGCCCAGGAACGCGCCGCCGTGCATCCACACCAGCACCGGGCGCTTCTTCGCGGCCGGCTTCGCCGCCGGCACCGTGACGTTGAGGTAGAGGCAGTCCTCCGAGCCGGCGACCTTGCCCGCGCCGTCCGCCCCGGGGACCGGCATCTGCACACAGCGCTGAGCCGGCTTCGTGGCGTCCCGGACGCCCTGCCAGGCGGCGGCGGGCACGGGGGCGCGCCAGCGCAGCGGTCCGGTGGGCGGCGCGGCGTAGGGGATGCCGTCGAAGGTGGTGTACGCGTCGTGGGACACGCCGCGTACCAGGCCCTGCTCCGTCCGTACGACCGTACGGTCCTGCCGGCCGGCGTCGGGAGACGCGGGGCCGGCGCCGGCGGCGGGTACGGCGGTGGCCGGCACCAGTGCGGCCGCGCACAGCAGGGGCAGGAGGGCCGCGCGGAGTCCGGCTCTCGCGTACGGGCGGCGCGGTGCCGTCGGGGGCAGGGGCAGGGGCATGGGTACCGCCGTTCTGGGGTCGGGGAGGGGTGGGGACGGCACAGGGACGCGGTGGCACGCGGCAGCGCGAGGCGGTGCGCGGTGGCACGCGGGGGTACGCGGCCACGACGCGCCACACCGGTCCGGGCGGGCCGGAAGCAGATCTGAGCTGGGAGAACGGTGCGGACCGGCCCGTCAGCGCTCCCTACGCTAGAACCTCCCGCGCACTGGAGGTTCAAGGGACTGTGACGCACGACACGTGGAGCATCGGTGAGCTCGCGGCCCGGACGGGCCTTGCCGTCAAAACGCTCCGCTACTACTCCGACAGCGGTCTGCTGCCCGTTGCCTCCCGTAGCTCCGGCGGCCACCGGCGCTACGGTCCCGAGGCGTTCGAGCGGATCGCGCTCATCAGGCGCCTGCGGGCGCTGGACACCCCGATCGCGACGATCACGCGGGTCGTCACGGGAGAGCGCTCGCTCGGCGAACTGGTGGCGGGCGAGCTGGCAGCGGTGCAGGAACGGCTGGTGGAACTGCGGTGGCGGGAGGCCACGTTGAAGTCGCTGGACGACTGCCCGGGTGAGGAGAGGCTGCGGCGCCTGGAGATACTCTCCCGCGTGCAGCGGCTCCCGGAGGCGCACCGCACGCTCACCGACCACTGGTATCGCGAGCTGTCCGCGGCCCTGCCCAGGCCCCGGCTCGACATGATGGTCGCCATGCTGGCCCCCGCCCCGCCGCAGGACCCCGTGCCCGCCACGGCCCTGGCCTACGCCGAGCTGCACCTGCTCATCTCCACGCCCGGCTTCACCCGTTGGACCCAGGACCACGACGAGGAGATGCGCGACGGGCCGGCCTTCTACGCGGAGGTCGACGAAGCCGCCGCGCTGACGGCCGCCGCTCTGGCCCGGGGCCTGCCGCCGGGCGCCGGCGACGCGGTGGACGCGTTCGTGTCCGCCCACGCGCGAGCCCGGCGCGAGTCGGACACCCCCGCCTTCCGCGCGCACCTGCACGGGCTGGTGTCGCGGTCGTCCGGCTTCGACCCCCGCCTGGAGCGGTACTGGGCCCTGGTCGGCACCGTCACGGCCGGCCGCGTCCTGAACATGACCGTGGCGCACCGGTGGCTCACCGACGGACTGTCGATGTCGATCGCCGCGACCGACGGCTGAGGGACCGTCTGACAGGATGCGGACCCATGAGCTACTGGGATCCGCTGCCGTCCGTCCGCGCGGCGGAGAGCGGGCCGCTGCCCGCGCCGGACGGCGGAACGTGGCGGCCCGCCCCGGAACACCGCGGCGGCTGGTGGAACCCCCGCCCCGAGCGCTGGGCGGAACGCGACTGGCGCAACGTGCCGGGGCCGTTCTACGGGGCCGGGACCGACAACTGCTGGACGGGCCGGCTGATCGCCCCCGCGCACGTGCTCTACGACGACGAGTGGGGCGCCGAGTTCGTCTACCGCCAGCCCCGGGACCCGGCGCAGGCGCTGGCCCTGCTGGGCGCCGCCGCGCAGGACCCGATGGGCGGATACGCCTGCGACGGTGACGACCACTGGACTGCGGAGCTCGTTGGCGACTGGTGGCGGGAGCGGGGACGGGTGCGGGAGTGGGCCGCCGCCCTTCACCGGAGGTGGTCGGTCTCGGACGGGGCGGGCGAGCGCGAGGCGGCCGGCGGGGCACGGGAGTACGTCGCGTACATCGACGAAGGCCTCGCGCAGGACCTCCGCCACTACCTCTTCTGGCTGTCCGAAGGCCGCCCGGCCGGTCCCGGCGAACCCCTCCCGGCCCTCTCCCCGCGCGAGGCCCGGCGCAGGGGGTAGGCGGCCCGCGCCCGGCGTGCGGGGCGTGTGGGGCCGGGCCTTAGGGTTTTGCCCATGAGTCTGGCAGCGGGTCACGAGGAAGGGGTCCTGCCCGGTCCGGCGGCGTCGGCGCCGGGATGGCAGGCACCGAGCGCGGTCGAGCGGGGGCTGTACGAGGCGAAGGCGCGCGGCGACTGGCCCGCGTACTACGACCTCGTCGCCCGCGCGGACCTGTACATGATGCAGTCGCGGGCGTACACCGACGCGAGCGCGGGCAGCACCCGCTTCCACCCGTACTGGAACCCGCAGACGCAGAGCATGTGCCTGGCCGTCTACACCGGCGGGATGCTGCCGCCGCCGGTCGCCGACCCGGTCTACAACTGCTACGACCTGGGCTGGTTCGCGCAAGTGTGGAACCAGGACGACCCGCCCTACCTCGTCGTCAACCCCGGCAGCCCCTGCGAGGGCGTCCTGCCGGCCGGGCCGCAGGGGCGCGCCCTGTGGCAGCGTCACTCCGCCCCGGTCGAACGGCCGGGGCTGGCCCGGGACGTCGTCCACACCCTGGAGGTGGGCGGCCCCCGCACCGGCCCCGTCGCCTTCGGTCTCGCGGTCGGCGCGCACATCAACGTGCGCAACGGGCGCTACTGGAATTCGATGGCCTACCACGGCTGCGGCTACCGCGCCGAGAAGCACACGCTGGAACACTGGTGGGGCGTCACCACCCGTACGGAGTGGCAGGAGACCCAGGAACAGCTGCTGCGCGCCGGAATGGTCAGCGGACCGTGGGAGTTCGTCCTGCAGCTTCGCCGCTCCATGGCGCTGGACTTCGCGGGGCCCGTCGACATCGACCACTGGCGCCGGGCCGCGGCGACCGTGGTGCGCCGGCGGGCCGAGGCCTCCGCCGAGCCCCGCCTGGGTGCGGACGGCGTCACCCCGGACAGCGCCGTCAGCGCGGAGGAGCTGGAGGGGCAGGTGACCGGTCTCAAGCGGCTGATCGGCCGTATCGCCCGCTACGAGGCGCGGTTCCGTGCCGACGGCCTGCTGCCCGAGGGGGGTTTTGTGCGGAGCGTCGAGGCCTGGGACTACGGCCGGGCCTCGGGCATGGCCCGCTGGGGGCTCGCCGCCCGGCTGTGCTCGCTGCAGGAGGCGGAGGCGGCCGTGGTCCGGGCCGGGCGCCTCGTGCAGGTCAACTACCGCTCGTGGGAGGACTTCTCCGCCGCCTACGTCCTGGGCCGCTGCCTCCACTTCGACGAGGAGGAGTTCGGCGAGTGGTACGAGACGGTCCTGGCCACCCACCGTGTCCTGACCTCGGACCCGGCCAGCCCGTGGCGCACGCTCGCCTGGAAGTGAGGAGCTGCCCGGGCGCCTCCTAGGGTCTGTATCGAGTTGCCCCGCGGCGTCGCGGGGCAACTCGATACAGACCCTAGCGCGGCGGTTCGGCGCCGGCAGGGGCCTCGTGGGCGACGGCCTCGATCAGGGAGTACGGGGCGGCGCCGGCGAGAGGGGTGACCGACGTGACGCGCAGGGCCGCCCGGCGGCACACCTCCTCGAAGTCCGCGCGGGTGCGTTCCCTGCCGCCGACGTTCACCATCATGTTGAGGTCGCTCAGGTAGGTGCCCTCGTCCTGCGCGCCGACGGCCTCGGGCAGTACGGGCTCCACGATCAAAACGGTGCCTGCGGGCGGCAGTGCCTGCCGGCAGTGGCGCAGGATCGTGACCGCCTGGGCGTCCGTCCAGTCGTGCAGGATGCTTTTGACGAGGTAGACGTCCGAGCCGTGCGGGACCGACTGGAAGAAGTCCCCGGCGGTGAGGGAGCAGCGGTCGCGCAGCCCGTGCCGGGCCAGTGTCCCCGCCGCGTCCGCGAGGCCGTCGGCGGTGTCGAAGACCACGCCGGTCAGGTGCGGGTGGGCGTCGAGGACGGCGGCCAGGAGGGTGCCGTTGCCTCCGCCGACGTCCGTGACGGAGGTGGACCGGCTGAAGTCGAAGGCTCTCGGCAGGACGGCGGCGGTCTCGGAGGTGGCCTGGCTCATGGCCGTGTTGAAGTCCGCGGACAGCTCCGGGTGGCGGGCGAGATGGCTGAAGAAGTCGGTGCCGAAGACGGAGTCGAACGTGGTGTCTCCCGTACGGACGCTGTGGTCCAGGTGCTCCCAGGCGCGCACGATCGCCGGATCGGTGAAGGTGCGGACGAACGACGTGAGGGAGTCGGGGTGGGCGGGGTCGAGGAGCGCGCCCGCCGGGGTCAGCGAGAACGTGTCGGGGGTGTGCTGGGTGAGGAGGCCGAGGGCGGTCAGGGCGCGCAGCAGGCGGGTCATGGGCTGGTGCGCGGTTCCGGCCGCGGCGGCCACCTGGGCGGCTGTGCCGGGCCGGTCGCCGATGAGTCGGGCGACCTCCAGGCGGGCTGCCGCGCGCAGGGTGTGCGCGGCCATGCTCCCGAACGTGAGGCGGGCGATGAGCTCCCGTCCTGCCGCTGTCTGTGCTGCCCGGTCCTTGGTGTTCGTCACTGGTGTGGGTCTCCTTCGTTCGGATCGGCCGGTCGCCGGCAGGGCCGGTCAGGGCTGGGTGGACGCGGTCAGGCCGGCCAGGGCACGGGGTGTGCAGCCGGCGAGGGCCTGGATGTCGCGGTGGAGATGGGGCTGGTCGGCGTATCCGCATGCCATGGCGACGTCGTCGGCGCGTTCGCCGGCGAGGAGCGCCCGGGCGGCGTGGTCGAAGCGGACCAGCATGGCGGCGCGCTTGGGGGTCAGGCCGACCTGGGCGCTGAACCTGGCCCGGAGCCGCTTGCGGCTCCATCCGCAGGACACGGCGAGGTCGCCGACGCGTACGCGGCCGCGGCCGGCGACGATGGCGTGCCAGGCGGCGGTGACCTCGGCTGCCATGGGCGGGGCCTGTGCGGCCCGCCGTCTGAGGAATCGGTCGGTGAGCGCGAGGCGTTCCTGCCAGGAGGGTGTGTCGGCCAACTGCTCGCGCAGCCGCCGGGCGGGGTGCCCCCACAGGTCGTCGAGTCCGGTGATGGAGCCGTCCAGTTCGCGTGGGGGTACGCCCAGCAGGGCGTAGGCGGCCGGGGGTGGCAACGCCACCTCGACGCATTCGACGCCGTCGCCGCTGATGCGGGCCGGACGGGGTGAGAGGGAGGCGACGAGGCCCGGCAGCGGCCGCCGGTGTCCGCAGGCGCTCTCCACCGTGATCGGGCCGGTGCCGAGCCCGATGACGACGACCACGACGGGCTGGGGCAGTACCCGCATGTCCAGCCTGCCGCCGGTGCGGTCCCGGTAGCCGGCCATCCGTACGCCGTCGAGGGAGGTTCCGTGCGGGAGGCGGGCGACCTCCCAGCGGGGGTGGGCGGTGCGGCGCTGCTGGGGTGTGTCCCCGGTGTCGTCTCTGGGCATGGGTCCAGGTTCGCCCGGATCGCGGGCGCTTGTCTTGGACGAAAGTTCCGCGGCGGTTCCGCGGCCCGGCCCGGGTCCTGGCGCGGGCCGCCGGCCGTGCGGTCCCAGGGCGCTGCCTCTGGGCCGCACGGCCGGCGGGTGGTGGTGCACGGGCCGGGGGTTTCCTACGGCCAGCCCTGCTTCACCTTGGCCGGTGCGGTGTTCCAGCTCTTGGGTATGAAGGTGATGACGTAGGTTCCGCGGTCGAAGTCGGTGTATCCGGCGGACCAGCTGCGGAACTTGCTCTCGTAGACCTGCATGGGCCCCATGCCGCCTTCCGGCGAGTGGTAGTGGTTGGCGTGGGTCCATATGGTGTGGTCAGGGTTTGCTTCCTTCTGGTCCCCGAACCAGCCGTAGTCGAAGTTGACGTAGCCTTCGCCGGGCTTGGCGGGGCTGCGTGAGGTGTTCCTGTCCTTCGACATGTCGACGAGGCCGGTGGCCCGGTCGGGGCGGAAGGCGTCGGGGTCGCCGTACTTCCTCTTGTCGGCGGGGCTCCAGGGGTCCTGTCCGCTCCAGAAGTGCTTCGAGTAGATGACGGCCTTCATCTTGGACGGGTCGCGGTCGCCCCCGCTGCTGTCCCAGAAGGAGGGGGTGTTCCGCAGAGCCGCGTAGAAGTTGGAGCGGCTGTCCTCGCCGGCGAGAGCGTCGTTCTTCTTCGTGAGCTCCGCCTTGAGGTTGTTCAGGTAGGCGTTCTCGTCGTGGGAGTTTTCCAGTGCCTTGTTCATGACGGCTGCCACGTCACGGGCGCGGTTGAATCCCTTTGCCTCGTCGAAGCTCTGCTTGGCGATGCGCCCCTCGAACTCGGCCCGCGTCTCGCCCGGCCGGGGGCTGGTGTTCTCCAGAGCGTTCTTGTGCTTGTCCTCGTCGAAGGACGCGAAGGCCAGTCTGTTCGTCGGATAGGGGCCTGAATTGACCCAGGTGACGCCGACGCACCCGTAGGAGAGCTGTTCTCGCTGCTGCCCGGTCATCTGCCGTGCCTGGCCGTCGCGGTGGCTGTAGGCCTGCTGCCACTTGCGTATGTAGTTGCTGATGCCGGTGGTGGCCCTGTCTCCGTGGGCGCGGTACGGGTCGGGCATGCGGTCCAGGGGCTCGGCGGGCGGCGTCACCCGGCCGCCGGCCGCGGCGGAGGGCCGCAGGGACGCGGTGGCGTTCGGCAGGCCCTCCCCCGCGGTCTTGTCCGGCCGGCCCAGGTCCAGGGCCTTCTCGTTCAGTGTGTTGATGAGCCTGATGTCTTCCGCCGTCAGGCCGTTCGTCTCGGCGTAGGAGCCCTTCCCGTCGCCGCGGACGGGGGCGGCGCCGGCTGCCTGGCTGACGGAGGGGGCGAGACCGGCGGTGCACAGCACCATGCCCGCGGTGGCGAGGGCGAGAAATCCAGAGCGTTTGTACATGGAAGTCCGAGGTTCCTTTGCGGTGAAAACTCGTATGACGGAGCGTGAATTTCCTGCGCGGCGGCAGAAAAGGAGGCGCCCGAGCCGACGGTGCGTCAGGCGGCGCGAGAAGTGATCATGTCCTGGCGCCGATTGCCCGACAACACGGCGGCTACAGAACCGGCCAGCCGTCCGATGGGGTGGTATTCGGTCATGCGCGGCCATGCGCGTGGCTGCCCGCCGCCGGCAGGTGCGGTCGCGGGGTTCTTGCGGGTTCTTCCGCCTCCTGCCGCAGCGTCTCGCGGCGTCACCGGTGCCGGCCGCCCCGATAGGCCCCGTGAAATGGTGCGGGGGGCGGCGCTCGGCCGGGCCGGGGAATTGCCGTGCGCCGGCGGGGAAACGGATGCGGGAACTCCGGCCGGGGCGTGCGGGGTTCCTGTCGGGGCGTCCGCCGGCCGCTGTGGCGGACCGCGCAGTCTTCGCCACTCCCCTCTTCGGGCCCTGGTCGGTTCACCGCCCGTTCCGGCTCCGTCACGGGCCGTCGCCGTGTGGAGAACGGCCGGTAACGCCCGCTCGGGGCGGTGGCCTCGGCGACGGCGGCGATTCAACCCGGCGCGGGGTGGGGGGGCCGTGGGCGCGGCGGCGGGGTTGGGCGGGAGGCCAGGGGGGAAGCCTCCGTGCCGCGGGCCGTCGGCCGGCCGTCGTCCGAGCAGCGCAGAGCCCAGGGACGGAGTGGATGCACGGTGGAGCGACGCTTGTCGGTGGCGACGCACTGGGGCAGTTACATCGCGGTGGTCGAATCCGGCCGGTTGGTGCGCATCGAGCCCAGGGGTGACGACCCCGCGCCGTCCCCCATCGGCCCGGGCATGGTGGCGGCCGCCGACGACAGCGCTCGCGTGCTGCGGCCGGCGGTCCGCAAGGGCTGGCTGGACGGTCTGCCGCGCGTCCGGGACACGGCCCGGGGCGCGGACGCGTTCGTCGAGGTGAGCTGGGACGACGCGATCACCCTGGTGAGCGATGAGCTGCGCCGGGTGCGGGCGCGGCACGGGGACGGCGCGGTGTTCGGCGGGTCCTACGGCTGGGCGAGTGCGGGCGCCTTCCACGGCGCGCAGGCCCAGCTCCACCGGTTCCTGGCGCTGGGCGGGGGATACACCGACTCCCGCAACACGTACAGCACCGCGGCGTTGGAGGTCATCCTCCCGCATGTGATCGGCGGGCACCCGTGGAGCTACCAGTCCCGGATGCCGATGTGGGACGAGATCGCCGAGAACTGTGAGCTGGTGGTGGCCTTCGGGGGGCTGGCCCTGAAGAACAGCCAGGTCAACCCGGGCGGGCTGGCGCGGCACCGGACGCGGGACCTGCAGCGGCGGTGCCGTGAGGCGGGGGTGCGGTTCGTGAACGTCAGCCCCGTCCGCAGCGACGCAGCCGGCTTCCTCGACGCCGAATGGCTGCCGGTCGTCCCCAACACCGACACCGCCGCGATGCTGGGCATCGCGCACACGATGCTGGTCAACGGGTGGCACGACGAGGACTTCCTTCGCCGGTGCTGCGTCGGCTTCGACCGCTTCGCCTCCTACGTGCTCGGCGAGATCGACGGCGTCGTCAAGGACGCCGCGTGGGCGGCGGGGATCACGGGCATCGGCCGCGACACGATCACCGGCCTCGCCCGCCGCCTCACCGAGCAGCGTTCCCTCATCATGGTCAACTACGCGGTGCAGCGGGCGGACCACGGTGAGCAGCCGATCTGGATGTCCGTCGTGCTGGCCGCGATGGCGGGCTCGATGGGCCGGTCGGGGTGCGGCTGGGGCGCGGGGTACGCGACGATGGACGCGACCGGCGTCGCGCGGGGCCGGCCCGTCGTGGCGGCGTTCCCCGGGGTTCCCAACCCCGTCGCGGATTTCATCCCCGTCGCGAGGATCGCCGACACCCTGCTGCACCCGGGCAGGACCATCGACTACGACGGCCGGCGCCTCACGCTGCCCGAACTGCGCCTGGTCTACTGGTGCGGGGGGAATCCGTTCCACCACCACCAGGACCTGCACCGGCTGGCGCGGGCCTGGCAGACCCCTGACACGGTGGTGGTGCACGAGGCGTGGTGGAACACCACGGCCAAGTTCGCGGACATCGTCCTGCCCGTCGCCACGAGCCTGGAGCGCGACGACTTCGCCGCCGGATTCTGCGACCCCCACCTCGTCGCGATGCCGAAAGTCCGCGAGCCGGCGGGCGAGTCGCGCACCGACCACCGTATCTTCACCGACCTGGCCTCCCGGCTCGGGTACGGGAAGGAGTTCACGCAGTCGCGCTCCGAGATCGAATGGGTCCGGCACCTCTACGAGCAGACGCGGGCCGGACTCGGCGACGGTGGCGTGCTGCCGGGCTTCGACGAGTTCTGGCGAAGCTCCGCCGGCGTCGAACTGCCGCCGCTGGAGGGGCCGTTCCCCGGCAGCTTCGAGGCGCTCCGCTCGGATCCGCAGCGGTTCCCCCTGCCGACGCCGTCGGGCCGGATCGAGATCTTCTCCGAGGAGATCGACTCGTTCGGCTACGACGACTGCGCCGGGCATCCGATGTGGTTCGAACCGGCCGAGTGGCTCCGCGGCGGTCTGTCGGAGCGGTTCCCGCTGCATCTGATCTCGAACCAGCCCGCTGCACGCCTGCACAGCCAGTACGACAACGGCGGCCACAGCCTCGGCACGAAGATCCGCGGCCGTGAGCCGGTGACGCTCAACCCGTCGGACGCCGCCGTCCGCGGCATCGAGAGCGGCATGGTCGTACGCGTCCACAACGACCGGGGCAGCTGCCTTGCGGGCGCGGTCCTGTCGGACGACGTCATGCCGGGGGTCGTGCAACTGCCCACCGGAGCGTGGTGGGATCCGGTCCGGCCGGGGCTGAGCGGAACACTGGACCGCCACGGCAATCCGAACGTCCTGACGGCGGACCGGCCGTGCTCGCGCCTGTCCCAGGGGCCGAGCGCCCTCAGTGCGCTGGTCGACGTCGAGCCCTACACCGGCCCCCTTCCCGATGTGCGCGCCTTCACCCCGCCCGAAGTCGAACACTGACGCCGAACACCGGGCATCCCTCCACCCGCCCGTTTGCGTGTTGCGTGACGGCGTGAATACTGTGCGCGATCGTGACTGCACTTCAGAATCTCAAGTACGGCCAGTGGTTCAGGGGCGCCGACGTCGACGGCGACGGGTTCATCACCCGGCGGGACGTCCGGATGATGAGCGAGCGCTACATCGCCGCCCGCGGTACCGCACCGGACTCCGCGGCGGCCCGCCTGCTCACCGAGGGGATGGACGGGTTCTGGGCGAACGTGATCGCCCCGATGGACCAGGACGGTGACGGGAAGGTGGACCTGCGGGAGATGACCGAGGGGTTCAGGCGGGTCCTGACCGACCCCGCCCTGTACCCGCAGCAGGTCCAGCCGGTGACCGACTGCTTCTTCGACCTCGTCGACCTCAACGGGGACGGCAGGATCGACCAGGCGGAGTTCCGGCAGATGTTCGACGCGGTGGCCGGCGTTCCCGGCGAGGACTGCGCCGCGGTCTTCGCCGCCCTCGACCTCGACGGCTCCGGCACGCTGGACCGCGCCGAATTCCACCAGGCGGTCACGGAGTTCTTCTACGGCGACGACCCCGACGCCCCTGCCAACCACCTGTTCGGCAGGCTCGCCGGCTGACGGCCCCCGGCGCGGCGCGGCCCGCGGGTTACCGGTTGACCCAGAGCTGGCCGGCCTCTCCGGTGCAGGGAAGCTGCCGGACCTCCCGGCGGCTGCCGTTGGGCATGGCGGCGTCGGCGAGGCAGAGTCCGGTGGCCTTGTTCTTGATCAGGGCGCCTCCGTTCTGCCAGGTGAACTCCCACTTCTGGCCGTCGCTGTAGTTGCAGGCCCTCTGGACGATCGTGGCCCCGGCGCCCGCGCTGGTCGGCTGCAGACACATGACGGTCGCGTGCCCCGGGGTGAGGAAGGTGTACGGCTCGCCGATGAGCGGGTCCGTCCAGAACTCCTGGTGCAGCTCCTGCTTGCAGCTGAACTGCTGGATGACCGCCGCGTCCGAGATCGACCCGCCCCGGACGTCGAGGCACTTGCCGGTGCCCAGGTTCATCCAGTGGCTGCGCGTCGCCACGGCCGCGGCGGCCGGCGACTTCCCGGAATCCGCCTGTGCGGGTGCGACCACCAGGGTCGCCGTCGCGGCCACCGTGCCGACTGCCACAGCGGTACCAAGGACCAACGAGCGCACGGACGGCATGGACATCTCTCCTCGCGTGGGCGGGCGCACCGCCGGGTACGGCACGCGGCCACAGGCTATGGCGGTGCGGCCACCGGCCGGACAGGCACCGGCCAGGCACCGGCCAGCGCGGGAGCGGGCGCCCGCCGGCCCGGGCGCCTGCGCCGGCCGGTCAACCGGAAGAAGCACCGCGGGCGCGCCGATCACCCCACGGGTGCCGCGTGTGGTGAACCGGAGCACCTGCCGCGCCCGGCCCGACTCTCTCTCCCTCCCTGGAGCGCCAGTTCGGAGAATGACCTGAACCGTCCGATGTGCAGCAGTGGCCGGCGGGGCCTCCGGCCGCCTCCGGGCTCGGATGGCGGCCGGGGCGCCCCGTGGCCCGGACGGCTGCGGCTCCGGGCGCCGGCCGGTGGGGGCCGGCGCCCGGGGTCGGGTGGTGCCCGGGGTCAGGCCGACGGGGCGGGGAAGCGGGTCCAGGCACGGTGGGCGGCCATCTCTTCGGTGAGCCGGCGCAGGGCGGCGGGGCCGTTGTCGGCGAGGACGACGCCTGCGTCTCCGTTGTGGATGCCGGCCGCTTCGAAGAGGCGGTCCGCGCCGTTCCAGCCTCCGACGGCCTTGCCGTGCCGGTACGCCTCGGCGAGCAGGGCCAGGACGCGGGGGTCGGCGGTGGCGGGCCGGGGGTCGCCCGCCTTCGCGTCGCGGGCGCCGTAGGCGTCCGCTCCGGCCGCGGGGACGCCGGCGAACAGCAGTGCGTCGAACTCGACCGATCGCGCGGCCGCGTAGGTGCGCTGCACGGTCACCGGGTCTGCGGCGCCGGCCAGGCGTCCGCCGGTGGGGGCGACCACCAGCGGCACCATGCCGGCGTCGAGGACGGCCTGGCGGACCTCGGCCACGCCGGCCAGGTCGCCGGCGGGGTCGGTGACGATGCCGACGGTCCGCCCGTCCAGTGGCCAGGTCTGGCCGATCTGGGACAGGCGCGGGCTGGGGCGGGGGTCCGCGAGGGGTTCGGTGGCGGCCGGTGCGGGCAGTCCCAGTCCGGCGGCGACCTCGGCGCACAGCCGGCTGTCGATGTTGGCGAGTGTCTGCAGGACCCGTTCCCTGACGGCCTGCTCGTAGCACCTGGACAGTTCGAAGGTGTAGGCGGCGATGATGTGTTCGCGTTCCACGGCGCTCATGCTCAGCCAGAACAGCCGTGGTTGGGAGAAGTGGTCGTCGAAGGAGGCGGGTGCCTCGCGGACCTTGCGTGCGGCCGGGAGTTCGACGGGGACCTCGATGAAGGCGCCGGTGTCGGCGCCGGCGAAGAAGGGGCAGCCGCCGTCGAGGCTGTTGGGGTGGTAGGGGGCCGTGCCGCGGTGGACGGCGCTCTGGTGCATGCCGTCGCGGAGCATGTCGTTGACGGGCGCGTGGGTGCGGTTGATGGGCAGTTGGGGGAAGTTGGGGCCGCCGAGCCGGGTGATCTGGGTGTCGAGGTAGGAGAACATGCGTCCGGCCAGCAGCGGGTCGTCGGTCGGGTCGATGCCGGGGACGAGGTGGCCGGTGTGGAAGGCGACCTGTTCGGTCTCGGCGAAGAAGTTGGACGGGTTGGCGTTCAGGGTCATCAGGCCGAGCGGCTTCACCGGTGCCAGCTCTTCGGGAACGATCTTCGTGGGGTCGAGGAGGTCGATGCCTTCGAAGGTCTGCTCGGGGGTGTCGGGGAAGGTCTGGATGCCCAGTTCCCACTGGGGGTACGCGCCCGACTCGATGGCGTCGGCCAGGTCGCGCCGGTGGAAGTCGGGATCGACGCCTCCGAGGATCTGGGCCTCCTCCCACACCAGGGAGTGCACGCCCAGTTTGGGCTTCCAGTGGAACTTCACCAGTGTGGTGGTGCCCTGGGCGTTGACCAGGCGGAAGGTGTGGACGCCGAAGCCCTCCATCATGCGGTAGGAGCGCGGGATGCCCCGGTCGGACATGTTCCACAGGGTGTGGTGGGTGGCTTCGGTGTGCAGGGAGACGAAGTCCCAGAAGGTGTCGTGGGCGCTCTGCGCCTGCGGGATCTCCCGGTCGGGGTGCGGTTTGCCGGCGTGGATGATGTCGGGGAACTTGATCGCGTCCTGGATGAAGAAGACCGGGATGTTGTTGCCGACCAGGTCGAAGACGCCTTCCTCGGTGTAGAACTTCGTGGCGAAGCCGCGGGTGTCGCGCACCGTGTCGGCGGAGCCGCGGGAGCCGAGGACGGTGGAGAACCGTACGAAGACGGGGGTCTCGGCGTCGGCGGCGAGGAACGCGGCCTTGGAGACGGCCGCGCCGGTGCCGTAGGACTGGAAGACGCCGTGCGCGGCCGCGCCGCGGGCGTGGACCACGCGCTCGGGGATGCGCTCGTGGTCGAAGTGCATGAGTTTTTCGCGCAGGTGGTGGTCCTGCAGCAGTACCGGTCCGCGCGGGCCGGCCTTGAGCGAGTGGTCGGTGTCGTAAAGGCGGGTGCCCTGGGCGGTGGTGAGGTAGGCGCCGCTCTGGGCCGTGCGGGCCTGCTCGTCGCCGGTGGGCTGCCCGGTCGGGCTGACGGTCTCCGGGCCCCTCTGGTCCTTCTTCGGCGGCAGCGGCTCGACGGGCTGGACCGGTTCGGTCAGCTGCGGGGAGACGGAGGCCGGCTTGCCCGGGATCCCCTCTTCGGGACCGTGTCCGGTTCCTCCCCCCTGCACGGCGTCGGCGATCTTGTCGGTGACGGCTTTCAACGGGTTCTTCTCGGGCATCGCGTCTCCAGGGCGTAGGGGTCGGGCGATACACGTGTGACCCCGTCCCATACCTCTCAAACAGCGCTTTGTCGACAAAGCGGATGGGTGTGCGGCCCCCGGCGCCGGGCCGCTCCGCGGGAGCAGGGCAATCTGCAAATTGCAGAATTCTGCAATTTCATAGATGCTGTGTTGGCTGTGTTCGCAGGTAGCCGCGGGCACGGCGCCAGGCGTGCGCCCCGCTCGGGGTGGTGAGAAGGGTGCGAGACCGTGCCGGTTCCGCTGTACCAGGCCAAGGCCGAGTTCTTCAGGATGCTCGGGCACCCGGTGCGGATAAGGGTTCTGGAGCTGCTGCAGGACGGTCCGATGCCGGTGCGGAGCCTGCTGGCGGCGATCGAGATCGAGCCGTCCGCGCTGTCGCAGCAGCTCGCGGTCCTGCGCCGTTCGGGGATCGTCACCTCCACCCGCAACGGCGCGACGGTCGTCTACGAGCTGGCGGGCGGGGACGTCGCGCAGTTGATGGCGGCGGCGCGGCGGATCCTGACCGAGGTCCTGACCGGGCAGAGCGAGCTGCTGGAGGAGCTGCGCGAGTCCGGGGCCGGGGCCGCGCTCTCGTGAGCGTGCACGCCTTCTGGGCTTCCGCGCTCGGGCGGGTCCGCTCGCTGCTGCCGGACCGGGCCGACTTCGCGGCGATGGGCCGCAGCCCCCGCCGGGACCTCCTGGCCGGGCTGACCGTGGCGATCGTCGCGCTCCCCCTCGCGCTCGGCTTCGGTGTCTCCTCCGGGCTCGGCGCCGAGGCGGGGCTCGCCACCGCGGTGGTCGCCGGCGCGCTCGCCGCGCTGCTGGGCGGGTCGAACCTCCAGGTGTCCGGTCCGACCGGTGCGATGACCGTGGTCCTGGTGCCGATCGTCGCCCGGTACGGGCCCGGCGGTGTCCTGACCGTCGGCCTGATGGCCGGCGTGCTCCTGATCGGCCTGGCGCTGCTGCGGGCCGGGCGGTACATGCGCTACGTGCCGGCGCCGGTGGTGGAGGGGTTCACCCTCGGGATCGCCTGCGTCATCGGCCTGCAGCAGATACCCGCCGCGCTCGGGGTCGACAGGCCCGAGGGCGAGAACGTGGTGGCGGTGGCGTGGCGGGCGCTCGCGGAGGGCGCGGCGTCCCCCAACCTGACCGCGGTCGGCCTCTCGGCCGGGGTCGCGGCGGTGATGCTGGCGGGCGCCCGGTGGAAGCCGGCGGTCCCGTTCTCCATCGTCGCGGTGGTCGCGGCCACCGTGGTCGCACAGGTCTTCCGCCTGGAGGCGGCGGCCCCGATCGGGGACCTGCCCTCCGGGCTGCCCGCCCCCTCCCTGGCCTTCCTCGACGCCTCCGCCCTCGGCTCGCTGCTCGCCCCGGCGGTCGCGGTCGCGGCACTCGCCGCGCTGGAGTCGCTGCTGTCGGCGACGGTCGCGGACGGGATGACGGTGGGACAGCGGCACGACCCGGACAGGGAGCTGTTCGGGCAGGGCGTCGCCAACCTGGCCGCTCCCCTGTTCGGCGGCGTTCCCGCCACCGCCGCCATCGCGCGCACGGCCGTCAACGTCCGCACCGGCGCCTCCTCCCGCCTGGCCGCGCTCACCCATGCCGCCGTCCTCGCGGTGATCGTGTTCGCCGCGGCGCCGCTGGTCTCGAAGATCCCCCTCGCCGCGCTGGCCGGCGTACTGCTGGCGACCGCGGTGCGCATGGTGGAGGTCGCCTCCCTGCGCGCGATGGCGAAGGCGACCCGCTCCGACGCCGCCGTGCTCGCCCTCACCGCCGCCGCCACCCTGGCCCTCGACCTCGTGTACGCGGTGATCATCGGGCTGGTCGTCGCAGGCGCCCTCGCCCTGAAGGCGGTGGCGGGCCAGGCCCGGATGGAGCAGGTCGACCTCCGCCCGGACCTGCCCGGCGAGCACAGCGACGAGGAACACGCCCTGCTGGCCGAGCACATCGTCGCCTACCGCATCGACGGTCCCCTCTTCTTCGCCGGCGCGCACCGCTTCCTCCTCGAACTCTCCGAGGTCTGCGACGTCAGGGTGGTCATCCTGCGCATGTCGCGGGTGACCACCCTGGACGCCACCGGCGCCCTCGTCCTCAAGGACGCGGTGGAGAAGCTGAACCGGCGCGGCATCACCGTCCTGGCCTCCGGCATCCGGCCCGGCCAGCGCCAGGCCCTCGACGCCGTCGGCGCCCTGGAGCTGCTGCGCCCGCAGGGCCGCGAGTACGCCACCACCCCCGAGGCGATCGCCGGCGCCCGCGAACACCTGGAGCGGGCGGGCCTGCTCCCCCTGCTCCCGCCCGATCACCGACCGCACCGCTTCCGGAAGGCCGCACGATGACCGTCCCCGCCGACCGCCGCATCATGTTCGAGGTGTCCGGCACCGAGGCCCTGTGGCTCCTCGAAGGCTCCGCCCAGGGCCGGCTCGTCTACGTGCAGCGGGACCTGGCCGTCGTCCGGCCCGCCGCCCACGTGATGGAGTACGGGCGCCTGGTCGTCCGCGCCCCCGTGCAGGCCGCGGCCGTCCCCGGCCGGGCGATGCTGACCTACCAGGTGGACGAGATCCGCGGCCCGGCCGGGACCGGCTGGACGGTCAGCGCCCACGGCCCGGCGGACGTCATCTGCGACCCGGACGAGGCCGCCCACTACCGGCGCACCCTGCCCGGCTGGGCCCACGGCCCGCACGACACCCTGCTGCGCCTGCACCCCCAGCAGGTGTCCGGATTCCGCCTGGCCCGCACCGTGGCCGAGGCGGGCCGGTGAACGCGCCGGCCGGGACGGCGTACCGCCCAGGAGACCGACGGCGTACCGCCCACGAGACCACCGACAAGCCGAGGACACGACGATGACGATCGAATGGCGCTACACCACCGGACCACGGCTGGGCGTACTGTCCCTGGCCGGGTATCTCGGCGCGGACGCCACCGACCGGTTCAGCGGCGCGATCGGCTGGGCGCTGGCCCGGGGCACCGGCCCGGTCATCCTCGACCTGACGGGGCTGCTGGGCTGGTCCGCCGGCGGGCAGATCGCCGTCGCCCAGGCCGCCCGGCGCCTCGCCGACAACGGGCGCCGCCTCGAACTCGCGGCGATCCCCGCGGACGGCTCCCTCGTCCCGGACGCCGCCTGTCCGCCCGTACCGGTCCACTGCGACCTCGGCGCGGCCCTGGCCGCCCACGGGGCGCAGGGCGCGGGCGGGGACGGGGACGGGGCGGGCAGGCACTGGAGCACCGACGACTGGCCCGTCCGGCAGGGCCCCGCGGGGCCCGCCCTCGTCTGAGGCCCGGCCGGCGGGCGGGCCCGCGCGGGCGGCCGGGGCGGCGCGGCGGGTGCCGGCCAGGGTGCCCGCGAGTTGCAGGGATCTGCAATTGTGGAGGTCACAGAGGTCGCAGGTGTGAGGAAGGGGCGGACGGACGCCCCCGCGAAGGAGCGGTTCCGGGTGGATGAGATGGGCAGTCAGGGCAGGGCCACGCAGGCGAGCACGCCGCTGTACCAGCTGAAGTCGGAGTTCTTCAAAACGCTGGGGCACCCGGTCCGCATCCGCGTCCTGGAACTGCTGTCGGTACGCGAGCACGCGGTCGCCGAGATGCTGCCGGAGGTCGGGGTGGAGGCGGCCAGCCTCTCCCAGCAGCTGGCCGTGCTGCGCAAGGCCAACCTGGTGGTCACCCGCCGGGAGGGCTCGAACGTGTACTACTCGCTGACCGATTCGCAGGTCGCCGAGCTCCTGCGGGTCGCCCGCAGCATCCTCTCCGGTGTCCTGGAGGGCCAGGCCGAGCTCCTGGCCGACCTCCGGGCCGGCCGCACCTGAGGGGGGCGTCCGGCGGGGGCCTGGTCCGCGGCTCCGGTCCCGCCCTCGGGTGCCCCGGGGTGGCGGCCGCGGCCTGAAGATGGGTGCCGGCCCCGATGCGGCGGGCCGGGGCGGCAGGCGATGGTGGGTGTACTGGAGCACCCTCCGGTCGGGGGCGGCCCCTGAGGGGTGCGGGTGCTCACGGCAGCACCTGTGAACGGAGCCGCGCCGATGACGACCCCGCCGCCTGCCCCCGCGTCTCCTCGGCACCGGCTGGGCGGGGCCGCCGTGAGTGTCACCGCGTGGCCGGCGGCGGCGGTGTTCGCGGCCGTCTCCGTACTGATCGCCACGGAGAAGGTCCACCGGGTCGCCGCGGCCCTGGGCGGTGCGGTCGTCATGCTGCCCATCGGGGCGACCGGTCCCGAGCACGCCTTCTTCTCCGAGGTCGCGGGGATCGACTGGAACGTCGTCTTCCTGCTCCTGGGCATGATGCTGGCCGTCGCCGTCCTCAGACGCACCGGGCTGTTCGAGTTCGTGGCGTTCTGGGGCCGCCAAACGGTCGCGCGGCCGCCCGTACCGGCTGATGGTGCTGCTGATCCTCGTCACCGCGTTCCTCTCGGCGTGGCTGGACAACGTCACCACCGTCCTGCTGATCGCCGAGGTGATGGCCTGCCCCTGGTCGGCGACGGTCCTGGCCGTCGCCGCCGTGGCCACCGGGGCGCTGGTGCCGCACGGGCTCCTGCTCGCGGCCGGCCTGGTCCTGGCCGCCCTTGCGGTGGACCTCCTCGACGCCGGCCGCCGGCGGCCCCTGTGCCGGCGCGGGCCCTGAGGCCGTGGACGGCGGGCGGAGGAGGGGGGTGTGCGGGGCGCCGGCGGCCGTAGGCGGCGCGGCGGGGCGCGGTGCCGGGCGCCGCGGGCCCGGCATGATCCGCACGAGGCGGCCGGAGGCCGGCTCGGGCGCCCGGAAGAGGGGAGCGCGCTGTGACGCTGCAGCAGCTGTACCTGGTGCTGCTGGTGGGCGGCGTCGTCCTCATGGCCAGCATCGCGGCCGCCCGGGCGGCGCACCGGCTCGGCCTGCCGAGCCTGCTGCTCTTCCTCGCCGTCGGTGTGATCGCGGGCGAGGACGTGATCGGTATCGAGTTCGACGACGCGCAGCTCGCCCAGTCCCTGGGCAGCGCGGGCCTCGCGGTCATCCTCGTCGAGGGCGGTCTGAGCACCCGCTGGCCCGACGTCAGGCGTCGGCTCGCGCCTGCCGGCGTACTGGCCACGGCGGGTGTCGCGGTGTCGGTGGCGGTCACGGGTGCGGGGGCCCACTTCCTGCTCGGCATGGACTGGCATCTGGCCCTGCTGCTGGGTGCGATCGTCTCCTCCACCGACGCCGCCGCGGTCTTCGCCGTTCTGCGCTCCCTGCCGCTTCCGCGCAGGACCACCGGTCTGCTGGAGGCGGAGTCGGGGTTCAACGACGCTCCGACGATCATCCTGGTCCTGGTCTTCTCCACCGCCGCCGCCGAGCTGCCCGGCCCTGTGGCGATCCTCGGCAGCGTCGTCTACCAGCTGGTCGCCGGCGGGCTGCTGGGCCTGGCCGTGGGCCGGGCCGGGGTGGCCGCGCTGCGGCACATCGCGCTGCCGGCCACCGGGCTGTATCCGCTGGCCACCGTCGGGTTCGGGATCATCGCCTTCGCCGCCGGCGGTCTCGTCAACGCCAGCGGGATCATCGCCGCCTATCTGGCCGGGCTGGTCCTGGGCAACTCGCGCCTGCCGCACCGGGCGGCGACCCGCTCCTTCGCCGAGGGCACCGGATGGCTCGCCCAGATCGGCCTGTTCGTCATGCTCGGGCTGCTCGTCGACCCCGGCGAGCTGCCCTCGGCGATCCTGCCCGCCCTCGCGGTCGGCCTGGTCCTGCTGCTGGTCGCCCGGCCGGTCTCGGTCGCCGCCTGCCTGCTGCCCTTCCGCACCCCGTGGCGGGAGCAGGTCTTCATCTCCTGGGCGGGGCTGCGCGGGGCGGTGCCGATCGTGCTGGCCACGTTCCCGATCGTCGCGGCGGTCGAGGGCGCCCGCCACCTGCTCAACATCGTCTTCGTCCTCGTGGTGGTCTTCACCCTCGTCCAGGGCCCCACCCTGCCCGCCGTCGCCCGCCTTCTGCGCATCACCCGGCCCGGGGCCGTGCGGGAGGTCCAGGTGGAGAGCGCGCCCCTGGACGTCCTCGACGCCGACCTGCTGACCGTCTCCGTTCCGCCCGGCTCGCGCCTGCACGGCGTCGCCGTCTTCGAGCTGCGGCTGCCTCCTCCGGCGGTGGTCACCCTCCTGGTCCGTGACGGCGTCACCCAGGTCCCCGGGCCCGACACGGTCCTCGCGGCCGGCGACGAACTGCTCCTGGTCACCACCGCGGCCACCCGGCAGGCCACCGAGCGGCGGCTGCGCGCGGTCGGCCGCCGGGGCAAGCTCGCCCGCTGGCTCGGCGAACACGGCAGGTCCGAACCCGCCGCGGGCGGGCCGGAGTGAGGTACAGGCGGCCGACGCCGGGGGCGGCGGCCGGGCGACGGCCGGCCGGCGGGCGGGGCGGCGGGCGGCGGGCGGCGGGCACGGTTCTCCGGCCGGCCGCCGCCCCGGGCGTCGTGGCTCGGGCGCGGCCGGCCGGGCCCTGCGCCTGCGTCGGGAGGTCCTCGCGGCTTCCCGGCCGGGCCGGTACGGCGGCCAGGGCGGCCGGCTCCGGCGGGGTGCGGCGCCTGCCGATCCAGGTGGCCAGGGGTTCGGTGCCGACACGGATGGACAACTGCCGCCCCCCGGCGTGAGGATGGGGCGCGGGACCGGTTCGCCGCAGGTCACCGCCTTGGCTGACAGGGTGTCACCGGCGCCGCTCCGGGGGCGGGACCGCTGCCCCGCGCCGGCGGGCCGGGCCGTGGTCACTTCTGGGCGTGCCGGCCCAGGTAGAACAGCAGCCAGATGAACCCGGCGAACACGTGGGTGCCGAAGATGTAGAAGAAGGCGCGCAGTGCGACGCCCTTCTCCTTCCACTTCTCGTGAGCCGACTCTTCGGCGCGGGTGTCATCCGTCATGATGTTCTTCCGTCTCGGGTCGATGAGTGGGGGCGCAGGGGCGGACGCGCACCTGTATGCCGTGCCCGCCGGCGTAGGCGACGGCGGGCGACCTGCCCGGCCTCGGTGCCGCCGGCTTCACCGGCTGTCCCCGCCGGCGGCCACGCCGTGGTCGCGGGCCACCCGCAGGGCGTCCTCCAGCTCCTCCGCGGCCTGCGCCTCCTCGAAGGCGTCGCGGGCCTCCCGCGCGGCCTGGAGACGGTCCTGTGCCCTGCGGACACGTTCCAGTGCCGCTTCCTCGAACCCGGACACGTCCCGACCCCCCGTCCACTGGATACAGAACTGGCAAATTGCATAACTCTGCAAGTCTAGCGGATGCCTCCATGAAGCACTTGGTGCTACTTTCATTGGCATCATGCTGCTGAGACTGGACACCACGGACAGCCGGCCCCTCCACGAGCAGGTGGCGGGAGCCGTCCGGCGCGCCGTCGCCGAAGGGGAGTGCGCGCCGGGAGACCGGCTGCCGTCGGCCCGGGAGCTGTCCCTGGCGCTGGGGGTGAACGCCAACACCGTGCTGCGCGGGCTGCGGGCCCTGCGGGACGAGGGGGTGCTGGAGTTCCGCCGGGGCCGGGGGGTCACCGTGGCCCAGGGCGCGGGACAGCGCTCCGAGCTGCTGGAGCGGGCCTCCGCGCTGGTGGCCGAGGCGGCACGGCTGGGCTATGGCAGGAACGATCTCATCGAGATGATCAGGGGGCTCGCGTGACCGGCTGTGGGAAGCGACCGGACGGCGCCGGGTGGGGGGCGGCCGTGTGGATCGCCGGCGTCTTCGCGCTGCTGGCCGCGCTGCCCCTGGCCGTGAGCGGGCGGCTGCCGGAGCGGGTGGCCACGCACTGGGGCGGCGAGGCGCCCGACGGGTCGATGCCGCTGTGGGCGGCTTCCGTGTTCCCAGCCCTCGTATGGGCGGGGTCGGCGTGCGCCACCGTCCTCACGACGCGGCGCGCGGCCGCGCCGGCCCCGTCGTGGGCCGGTGCGGCGCTGGCGTTCACGGGCGTCTTCATGGCGGGCCTCCAGGCCTCGGCAGTCCGCGCGAACCTGGACCGCGCCGACTGGCGGGAGGCGGGTTCCGTGGGTGCGGGGGTGGTCCTGACGTCCGTGGTCGCGCTGGCCGCCGGCGTACTGGGCCGGCTCGCCGGGCGGCGCGGCGAACGGCCCTCCCCGGCCGCCGGAACCGGCGTGGGCGCGGGCGCGGCCATGGTGATCCCGGCCGGGGAGCGCTTCGTCTGGCTCTCCCGCGCCGCCAACCCCTGGCTGCACCTGGTCGCGGCCGTCACCGGCGTCGCGGCGCTGGCGGCCGTCCTCGCCGCGGCCTGCGGCCTGCTCACCGGCATGCAGGGGGCGGTCGTCGCCCCCTTCGCGCTCGCCTCGGTCGTGACCTGGGCCTTCGGCTCCGTGCAGGCCCGCGTGTCGGAGAAGGGCCTGGAGGTGGCCTTCGGGCCGCTCGGGTGGCCGGTGCGGCGCTGGACGCCGCAGGACATCGAGTCCGCCCGCGCCGAGTCGCGCACTCCCGCCCAGGTCGGCGGCTGGGGGTACCGGCTCAGTGGCGCGGGCGCCACCGTGATGCTCCGGGCCGGCGAGTGCCTGGTCGTCCGCCCCCGCACGGGAGCCGAGTTCGCCGTGAGCGTCGACGACGCCGAGCGGGGGGCGGCGCTCCTCAACGCCCTCCGTGCCGGGCGGCCCGGATGACGGGCTCCTTTCCGGGCGTCGACCGGCGCCCGCCCCGCCGATAGGCTGACGCGTGGTCCGGCCCTGTCGTACGGGCCGGCCGGAAGGCCGATCCTGCCTCCCGGGTCGAAGGAGGTGTCCATGCGGTTGGCCCGCCTCCTGCTGGGCGCCGTGCTGGCCCTCGCGGCGCCGCTCGCGGGGTGCACCGGCGCCGACGAGCCGACCCGCCTGTCCGGGGTGGTCACGGTGGCCACCGGCAACCAGGGCGGTGTCTACGCGGAGTACGGTGCCGGGTACGCGGGCCTCGTCGAGCGCCTGCCGGACGTGTCCGGCCGGGCTCTGCACACCGGTGGCAGCGTGGAGAACCTGGACTTGGTGGACCAGGGCAAGGCGCAGGTGGCGTTCGCCCTGGCGGATTCGGCCGCGGACGCGGTCGCCGGGCGCCCGCCCTTCTCCGGGCGGTCGCCCGTGGTGGCCCTCGCGGCGCTCTACGACAACTACGTGCAGCTCGTGGTCCGCGCGGACAGCCCGGTGCACAGCGTGAAGGAGCTGCGCGGGGCGCGGGTCTCGGTGGGCTCCGAGGGCTCGGGGACCACCCTGACCGCCGAGCGCATCCTGGAGGTCGCCGGGCTCTCGGGGGACGAGGACGTCACCACCCAGCGGCTCGACGTCCGCGAGTCGACGCGTGCCCTCGCCGAGGGGCGCATCGACGCGTTCTTCTGGAGCGGGGGCCTGCCCACCGCGGCGATCACCGAGCTGCGCCGGTCGACCCCGGTCCGTCTGGTGGACCTCGCCGAGGTGGTCCCGCCGCTGACCCGGGCCTACGGCGAGCTGTACACCCAGACCACGGTGCCTGCGGTCGTCTACGGCGCGCAGAGCGCGGTGACCACGGTGAGCGTGCCGAACTTCCTGGTGGTGCGGCGGGACATGCCGGACGCGCAGGCGTACTGGCTGACCCGGCTGCTGTTCGAGGGGCAGCCGCAGCTGATACGGGCCCATCCGGAGGCCCGCCGTCTGGACCGCCGCACCGCGATCGCCAGCCATCCGCTGGACCTGCACCCGGGTGCCGCCCGCTGGTACCGCCAGTCGCATCCGTGATGCCTCAGGGCCGGGACGCTTCCGGGCCGTGACGCTTGCGGGCCGTGACGCTTCAGGGCCGGAGTGCGGCGGCCGGCGGGAGGGGGGCGGCCGGGAGCCGGACCGTCGCGGCCAGGCCCTGCGGTTCGGCTGCCGCCAGGTGCAGTTCGCCGCCGCCCGCCTCCACCAGCATCCGGGTGAGGGCGAGGCCCAGTCCGGTGCCCCGGACGTTCTGGTGCCGGGTGCTGCGCCAGAACCGGCCGCCCGCGAGGGCGAGTTCCTCGTCGGTCAGTCCGCGGCCGCCGTCGCGTACCGTCACCTCCACCGCGCTGTCCGGCCCGTCGGCGCCGCCCCCGTGCGGGGGCCGGGTGACGGTCACGGTCACGGGTGTGCCGTCGCCGAACTTGAGGGCGTTGTCGAGCAGGGTGTCCAGTGCGTGGTCGAGGCAGTCGGGCAGGGACAGGGCGCCCACCCCGTCGGGGATCCGGGTCGTGAGCGGTACGTTCCCGGCGTCGTAGGCCGCCTGCCAGGCATCGACCCGGTGCGCGACGACCGCCGAGACGTCGACGGGGGTGCGTTCGGCCTCGGACGCCTCGGCTCTGGCCATCTGCAGGAGGCCGTCGAGGATCTCGCCGAACCGGCCGGTCTCCTCCACGGCGAGGTTCAACTCGCGCAGGCCGCGGGCGTCGGTGACGAACTCTTCGAGGTTCTCCACCCGCAGCCGCAGCGCGGTCAGCGGGTTGCGGAGCTGGTGGGAGGCCTGGGCCACGAAGGCCCGCTGCTGCTCCCGGGAGGCGTGCATGCTGTCCGCCATCACGTTGAAGCTGTAGGCGAGGCGGCGCAGTTCGGGTGCTCCGGCCCGCTCGGAGACCCGTGTCTTCAGCTGTCCCGAGGCGACCTCGTGGGTGGCCCGGTCCAGGTCGTGTACCGGGTGCAGGACCCAGCGGACCACCGGAGCGGCGATCGCGACGAGCATGGCGGCGAGGGCGGCGAGGCTGGCGATCACCAGGAGGGTCAGGTGGTCGGCGATCTCGGATCGTACGCGGTCGGTGGGCGAGACGATCAGTACGGCGCCGAGGATCCGGCCGTCGCGTTTGACGGGCTCGGCCAGGACGAAGGGGCGGTCGTCCCACGGCCACACCACGCCGGGGCGCTGTGCGGGCCGGTCGGCGAGGGCGTGGAGCAGTGCTGAGCGTATGCCGGGTCGGGTGAGGTCGACGGGGGCGGATGCCAGGACGGTCTCGCTGTCCGCGTCGACCACCGCGATCTGTGCGTCGTAGAGCTCGCCGTAGCGTTCGGCGGCGGCTTTCAGCCGGCCGGTGCGTCCTGTCTCCAGGGCGGTGGCGGCCAGGTCGGCGAACCAGGCTCCGTCCTCGGCGCGTCCGATGAAGGAGGTCTGGACGGTGCGCTCGGCGGTGGCCCGGACCAGGGGCAGGCTGAGTGCGGTGATCAGGCCCGCCACCAGGGCGAAGACGATGACGAGGAGCCGGCGGCGCATCCGGTGTCTCGTATCCTCAGCCGCCGGCCGGCGTGGCCGGGCCGGGACCGGCGCCGGCGGTGGTGATGGTGGTGGTGGCAGCGGTGTCGGTGGTGGTGGCGAGCCGGTAGCCGAAGCCGCGTACGGTGCGTACCAGGGCTCCCGCCGGGCCGAGTTTGCCGCGCAGGGTGGCCACATGGACGTCGAGGGTGCGCGACATGCCGTCGTAGGTGGACTGCCACACCTCCACGAGGATGCGCTCGCGGGGTACGGCGGCGCCGTCGGCGCGGACCAGGACGGCGAGGATGTCGAATTCCTTGCGGGTCAGGGCGATGGGGCGGCCGTCCAGGGTGACGGTGCGCTGTCCGAGGCAGACGGTGAGGGCGCCCAGGTTCAGTGTCCGGTGGTCGTGGGCGCGCCGGCTCACGCTGCGGCGCAGGACCGCCTCGATCCGGGCGAGCAGTTCGGCGGTCCCGAAGGGTTTCACCACGTAGTCGTCGGCGCCGCTGCGCAGGCCCCGTACGCGGTCGGGTTCGGCTCCCCGGGCGGTCACCGCGATCACGGGGACGGCGTCGCGGGCGCGTAGTTCCCGGCAGACCTCGATGCCGTCCCGGTCGGGCAGGCCGAGGTCGAGGAGGACCAGGTCGACGGCGGGTGCGGCCAGCGCGTCGGCGGCGCTGGCCGCGCGCCGTACCTCGTAGCCGTTGCGGCGCAGGGCGCCCGCCAGGGCGTCCGCCACGCGGTCGTCGTCCTCCACCAGCAGTATGCGCAAGGCCGTCTCCCGGATCCTCATACGCCGGGCCCGCGCCCTGGAGGGCACGCGTGCCGGGGCCGCAGGAACGGATACGAGCTTAAGGAGCGCCCGCCGCGGGCGAACCCTAAACCCAGGTTAAGACCGCGGGCATTTCCTGTTTCCGGCTCGTCACGGCTGCCACCGTCGGGGGCAGAGGCAGGCACCGACCCCGGGATGGCAGGGATGAGCATGGCTGAGTCGCCTTCCGAGCCGCGGCAGCGTACGGCCGAGGAGCTGGTGGCCGAGTTCGAGCAGGAGCGGCCGGCGCGCAGGCTTTCCCCGCGGGTGGCGGGGCCGGTGTCCGCGGTGTGTGCCGCGATGTCGGTGTTCGCGTTCTGGGTGGTCTTCTTCCCGGTGGCCAAGGGCGGGCAGTACTACCTGACGGTGTTCCTCGCCGCGACGCTTCCGCTGGTGTTCCTGACCCATCGCGGGACCGTGCGGGTGCCGGCGGTGCTGCTGCCGTGGCGCCGTGGCCGCGGGCCCGGCGAGGGGGCCGCCCGCGGGGACGACCCGGGGTGGGCGGACTGGCTGCTCGCGGCGGCGGCGCTCGCGGTGTGCGTGTATCCGCTGCTGGGGTTCGACGCGTTCATCGAGCGGCGGCAGCTGCCCACCTCCCTGGACGTGGTGGCCGGGATCGTGCTCATCGTGCTCGTCCTGGAGGCGTGCCGGCGCACCACCGGCTGGGTCCTGCCGGCGTTCTGTGCGGCGTTCCTCCTCTACGCGTACTACGGCGGGCTGCTGCCCTACGACTGGTCGCTGGCGCACGGCGGCTTCGACGTCGACGCGAT
The DNA here is from genome assembly GCF_001941845.1 of Streptomyces sp. TN58. Lineage (NCBI taxonomy): Bacteria > Bacillati > Actinomycetota > Actinomycetes > Kitasatosporales > Streptomycetaceae > Streptomyces > Streptomyces sp. TN58. Next base: position 144,688 of record NZ_CP018870.1, read on the forward strand.
CGCGGCCCACTTCTTCATGGGCACCGACGGTGTGTACGGGGTGCCGCTGAACGTGGCCGCCACCTACATCGTGCTGTTCACCATCTTCGGGGCGGTGCTGGAGGCTTCCGGTGCGGGGAGGTTCTTCATCGACCTGTCCTTCGCGGCGTTCCGCGGGTCGCGCAGCGCGCCCGGCCGCACCGTGACGGCGGCCGGCTTCCTCCTCGGCACGGTCTCCGGTTCGGGTACGGCCACCGCCGTCAGCCTGGGGTCGGTGGCCTGGCCGGTCCTGCGGCGGGCCGGCTACACCAGGGAGCAGGGCGGCGGGGTGCTGGCGGCGGCGGGGATCGGCGCGATCCTCTCCCCGCCCACCCTGGGCGCCGCGGCGTTCATCATCGCCGACTACCTGCGGCAGAGCTATCTCACCGTGCTGCTGTACGCGATGGTGCCGACGCTCCTGTACTACCTGGGCATCCTGCTGGCGGTGGAGATCGACTCCCGCAGGCACCGGACGCGGCCGGTGGCCGGGGAGGAGGGGGGCGTCTCGGCGCTGCGGCTGCTGGGCCGGTTCGGCTACCACTTCCTGTCGCTCTTCATGATCGTCGGTTTCATGGCGATGGGGCTGCCCCCGTTCAAGGCGGTGGCCTACGCGACGGTCCTGCAGTTCCTGCTGTCCTTCCTCGACGCCCGGCACCGGATGACGCCGCGCCGGCTGTACGCGGCGCTCGTCGAGGGCATCAGGTCGGTGCTGCCGGTGGTCGCCACCTGTGCCGCCGCGGGCATCATCGTCGCGGTGGTGACCCAGACCGGGCTCGGGCTGAACCTGGCGTCGGTCATCGTCGACGCGGCCGCGGTGTTCGGCGACAACGCCACGGTGCAGCTGGTGGTGACGGTCCTCTTCGCGGCGCTGTCGGTGTCCCTGCTGGGCCTGGCGGTTCCCGTCACCGCCTCCTTCATCATCGCCGCAGTGATCATCGCGCCGGCGCTGCTGTCGCTGGGGGTGGCCACCCATGAGGCGTACATGTTCATCTTCTACTACGCGGTGCTGTCGGAGGTGAGCCCGCCGACGGCGCTGGCGGCGGCGGCCGCCGCCGCCGTCACCGGCGGCCATCCGATGCGGACCATGGTGGCGACCTGGAAGTACTCCCTTCCGGCGTTCCTGGTGCCGTTCGCGTTCGTGCTGACCGACAACGGCGGCCGGCTCCTGGGCACGGGGAGCCTGTGGGGCATCGTGTGGACCACTGCCGTGTCCGCCCTGGCGGTCGCGGCGCTGGCCGCGGCCACCGGCGGCCGGATCGCCGGCCCGGCGGGGCCCGTGGAGCGGGTGCTGTGCGCCGTCGCCGCGCTCTGCCTGCTCTATCTCGAACCTGTCGCGATCACCGCCGGTCTCGTGGCACTCGCCTGCGCGGTCGGGGTGCATCTCGTGCTGCGCCGGCATCCCAGCCGTGCGCCTGCTCCCGCCGACGAGATCTGCACGGCGCCCACCCTCACGGAAGGACGACTGTCATGAAGTACCGGATCCGGGCCCCGCGCCTGGCCGTCGCCGCCCTCGTGGCCGCTCTGGCCGTCACCGCCTGCGGTGGCGGGAAGCAGACCCAGGGCGCGGGCGCCGGCAGCGGCAAGGGAGGGCGTCTGACGATCGCGACCGGCCCCACCACGGGCGTCTACTACCAGATCGGCGGCGGCCTGGCGAAGCTGATCTCCGACGACCTCGACGGCTACCGGGCCACCGCCACCACCACGGGTGCGTCCGTGCAGAACATCCAGGGGCTGGGGGCCGGCACCTACGACATCGCCTTCTCCCTGGCGGACACCGCCGGCGACGCCGTCAACGGCAGGGAGTCGTTCTCCTCGCCGCAGCAGATCGAGGCCCTGACCCGGCTCTACCCCAACTACACCCAGGTCCTGGTCCGGGCGGACTCCGGTATCAAGTCCCTCCAGGACATGAAGGGCAAGCGCGTCTCCACCGGGGCGCCCGGCTCCGGCACCGAGGTCATCGCCCACCGGCTGCTGAAGGCCGCCGGCCTGGCCCCCACGGACGTCACGGCCGAGCGCCTGGGACTCGCGGAGTCCGTGGACGCCATGAAGGACGGCACCGTGCAGGCGCTGTTCTGGTCGGGGGGCCTGCCCACCGGCGGCATCACCGACCTCACCACCAGCCTCAAGGACGAGGTCCGCTTCCTGGACGTCACCGCCCAACTGCCGTCGCTGAACCAGCAGTACGGCGACGTCTACCAGAAGGCCGCCATCCCCGCGGCCGCCTACCACCAGCCGCAGGACGTCCCCACGATCGCGGTGCCGAACGTCCTGCTCGTCAAGAAGGGCTTCGACCCCGAACTCGCCGAGAAGATCGTCCACCTGCTGTACGAGAAGAAGGGCGATCTGGAGAAGGTGAACGCGGCCGCGAAGGAGATCGAGCCCTCCCGGGCCGATGCCGTCGCGCCCGTCCCCCTGAACGCCGGTGCCCGCACCGCGCTGAAGGCCCTCGCCCAGAAGCCCTGACGCGGCCTGTCCGGTCACACGCACCACAGGTCGGGGGGCCATCCAGGGCGGGGGCGGGCGGCACGGTCGTGCCGCCCGCCCCCGCCCTGGCCGCGCATCGGCCGGCCCCCGGCGCGGCGCGCGTCACCCCGGTGAAGCATCTCTCCCCCGGGAGGCATGCCAGTCGCAGCCGGCTCCCCTGCGCAGCCAGTTGACCCTCGTCGAACGCCCCACAGCGTGAGCTGGGCGCGCCGGCACGTCGTGGAGGTCCTACGGCGGTGGGCCGTACCCGCCTGCACCACGCCGGGCGGTCCGGGCGGTCCTGCGGCTGGCGGGATCCTCCCGGGGGGGGGCGGGTCTGCCCGCAGGCCGGCGGGGTCGGGCACTTGAGCGGATTCCGGTTCGGGCGTACCGTCCCGCCCCACCCGGAATCCGTCTTCCGGGACGTCAGCACGTCACACAGGAGCATGGGTTGAGCGATCCGGGCACTGCCCGCCGGCAGCATCTGCGAAGCCTCAGCGACGGGGAGCTCTGCGCCCTGCTGCGTGAGTACACCTCGGAACCCGACACGGGGGTCAGCGACGTGATGGGGGAGATCTTCGCCCGCCACCATCCCCCGGTGCTCGCCTACGCCCGTACCTGCTGCCGGGACCTGGCCACCGCGCAGGACCTGGCCGCCGAGGCCTTCGCGCAGACCTACCGGGCCGTGGCCCGGGGGGCCGGACCCGAGCACGCCTGGCGGCCGTACCTGCTGGCCTGTGTGCGCCGGCTGGCGGCCGCCTGGGCGCGGGAGGGGGCCCGTACGCGGCTCTCCGACGACTTCGGGGAATGGGCCGCGGGCCTGTCCGACGGCCCGGACGCCGAGGAGGCCGTCTTCCGCGCGGAGGAGGCGTCGCTGGTCCTGCGGGCCTACCGGTCGCTGCCGGAGCGGTGGCAGGCCGTGCTGTGGCACCGCGTGGTCGAGCAGGAGGCGGTGGAGGAGACCGCCGCCCGCCTGGGGATCTCGGCCAGTGGCGTCGGCTCGCTGCTGGCGCGGGCCCGGGAGGGGCTGCGGGAGGCGTACGTGCGTGCCCATCTGGAGCGGGCCGCGAGCGAGGAGTGCCGCCACTACGGGGGGCAGCTCGCCGCCGTGCTGTGCCGGCCGGGCCGGCGCCGCCCCCGGGACCTGGGCCGCCATCTCCAGCGGTGCGAGGGCTGCGCCCGCGCCGAGCGGGAGCTGCGGGCCGTCGACGGCCGTCTGGGCGTGCTGCTGCTGGGCGGGATCCTGCTGTGGAGCCCGGCCTCGTTCCTGTCGGCCGGGGGCGGGGACGGCATGCAGCCGGCTGCCGCGGCCACGCCGGACGGGACGTTCGCACCACGCCCCGGGGCCGGCGGCGTCAGGTGGTCGGCCGCGGCGGCGGCCGTCGCGGGGGCGGCGGCCGTCGTGGTCGCCCTGCTGCCGGCCCACCCCGGCGACGGCTCTGCCCCCTCCCCCGCCCCGGCCCCGGCCCCGGCCGTGACGGCGCAGGACGCCCTCCCGCAGGCCGCTCCGGTCGTGGCCATCGGGTCGGCGGTGTCCGCGACCGCCGCACCGCCCGCCACCCCCACCCCCTCCCCCACCCGCTCCGCTTCCGCCTCGCCGGGGGCGGTGGCGTCGCCGGCGCCGGGCGGCGGCACCGCCCTGGTCAACGTGGGCTCCAGGCTGTGCGTCGGTCTCGGCGCCGGCCCGAACGGCCCGGTGCAGTTGGAGAAGTGCACCGGGAAGCCGGCCCAGACCTGGCAGCGGCTCCCGGCCCGGCAGAACACCTTCCAGCTCCGCAACGCCGAGACCGGCACCTGTCTGGAAGGGTCCGCCGGCGGGGGCGGCGCCGGGGTCGCCCTGGGCGCCTGCCGCAGCGGCGCGCAGGGCGCCGCGCAACTGTGGCGGTTCGAACCGGACGCACGGCCGGGCGCCTACCGCGTCCGGTTCGCGGCGACGGCGGGGCACGGCGGCTCCGCCGGCCATCTGCTGGGCCCGCGGAACCGGACGAGGGCCGACCCGCCGCGGCCGGGCTCGCAGTTGGTCCACCTGCCTGACGACTGCCCCTCCGCCAGTCTGCTCTTCGCCCTGAAGTGAGGGACGCGGCGGGGGTGTCACAGGGGCGTGGCAGGATCGGGTCGTGACTACTCCCCCGCATCGATGCGGGGGCTTCTCGTCAAGCTTGTTTCTTGGCGACGGGCCAGCCCGGCCCGTAGGACGTTGAGTGCCCCGACGTGGTCGGCGTGGGCCTGGTGGCCGCATCCGGCGCAGTGGAACTTCTCCTGTGTGGGCCGGTTCTCCGCCGCGACGTGTCCGCAATCGGGGCACGTCCGGGAAGTGTTGCGGGGGTCCACGGCGATCACTTCCCGTCCGGCGCTTTCAGCCTTGGCGTGCAGGATCGTCAGGCCGGAGATGCCGTTCCTGCGCCTGCGGGGGCCGGTCCCGGCGCACGAGTTGTTCGCCGAGGCCTGGCGCGCGGCCCGTTGGGGGGTGTCGTCAAAGTGGCGTCGGCCGCCCGGTGAGGGCGGGGGTGGCGGGGTCCGGGGGTATGGGGGCGGCGGATGCGGGCAGGTGCCTGCGGTGACGTCGAAACCCCGGCCCGTCAGCACAGCCGACGGGCATCACGTCGTCATCGGCGGCCGCCGCTGGCGTGCCACCGATCCGCTCCTGCCCGAAGCGGTCGGTGCCCGTCTGCGGGTCCACCTCATGGCGGCCCGGCGGGCGGTGGCCGCCGCCCGGCGCGCGCAGGACCGGCGGGCCGAGCGCGCCGCCCGCGCCCGGGTCCAGACGGCCAAGGTGGCGCTGGGTGAGCGCGGCACGCCGTGGTGGGAGCAGACCGCCGAGGAGCGGCGGGTGCGGTGGAGCGAGGGCCTGGCCGCGCTCGACGCGCGCCCTACGCCTCCTCCACCAGCAGGCGGGCGTTGATGGTGGGGTTGCCGGCTCGTGCGAGGGGGAAGGCCGTGCCGATCTCGTCGGCGTGCCCGGGCACATCGATACGGACCGACAGCGTCCGGTCGAGCAGCCGCTGTGGTGTCATCCTGAAGTCGATGTTGACGATGCCGTGCTCGACGCAGTTCGCGCAGCCCGGCGGGTTGACCGGTTGGAAGAAGAAGCGCTTGGCGACCGGCTCCCCGTCGGCGAGCAGGGTGACGACGAACGACCCGGGGATGTCGAGCCGGTGGATCCCCTTCACCCGCACCGAGACCGGGCTGGCGCTGCGGAACGTGAAGGGGTGGATGGCGTCGATGCTTCCGGTGAGGTTCTCCAGCGGGCCCTCCACGGGGCTGAGGAGTTCCAGCCGGTCGTAGGAGGCCTCGGTTTCGACGGTCTGGTCCGCGGTCGTGCCAAACGGAGGCAGTGCGTTGAACGGCGCCGTCAGCCAGTCGGTGTTCTCCCCCAGTGTGGAGCGGAAGCCGGTCAGCGTGGTCGCGGAGACCCGGGTCTGCCAGCTCAGCCAGAGGCGGTCGAGGTTGCAGTGGAAGAACCAGAACACCGGGTCGTAGGAGGCGACTTCCTGGGTGCCCATCGTCGGTCCGATCGATCCGTGGCCGCTGTCGTGGGCCTGGATCGAGAAGTCCTGGTATCCGTTGACGTTGTACGCGCCCCACAGGGACTGGGTCAACGACGTGGCGATGTCTTCCAGGACCTCGAAGTCCGCGACGTTCTGCGCGATCTGGGCGGCGGGATAGCGCTGGGTGGTGTACGGGAAGAACCCGGTCACCGGCGGTGTCACGGTGGCGCCGGGGTCGGCCGGGAGGACGTAGGCGTCGAAGGGTGGCTGTTGCAGCCGCTGCGGCAGCTCCGTGGAGATGTCCCAGTAGGGAAGGGTGACCTCCTCGCAGCCCGGGACGGAGCGCAGGGCGTCTTCGAAGACGCGCAGGTACTCCCGGTGCCAGGGGTTGTAGCGGTCCTGGTGGTGCAGGCACCAGCTGTCCGGCAGGCCGTGCTGCCCGGCCAGGGCGAAGTAGCTGTTGGGGTCTTCCGGGGCCCGGTCCATGAGGCCCCTGAACGCCGTGGCCAGCAGGTCGAATTCGCCGTCGTCGAGCTTCGTCACTTCCTTGCGCAGCCGGGTTCCGGGGGCCTGCCCGTCCGTGGGCGGCTCGGCGGGTGCGGCTGTGCCGAGGGGGCATCCGTTGACGATCCAGTTCTTGAACGTCTGCGAGCGGGCGGTGCTCCATTTGCCGGCCGCGTCCGGGGGCATCAGCGAGTTGGGCGGCGCGGTCTGCGCGTGTACCGAGAGGGCGTTGCTCTTCAGTCCGTCGTAGGTGCCCAGTTCGATTCCCTTGGCTGCCATGTGCGCCACGTCTTCGGGCCGGAAGAAGAATCGGATATCTGCCAGATAAGTCGGCGCCGCAACGGCCTGTTCGGCGAGCGGGCTGTTCTCGGGCGGGGTCATGATTTCCTCCGTCGGGCTCCGGACGGGCATCAGGGACGACTCGGTAGCGCAGTCGCCGAGAAGTATGCGACGAATCCGGGCGTATATGGACGATCGACACAGGAGGCTGGAGACGGGTGCGCCGACCGGCAGAACAGGCCGCACGGGTAAATTGTTGAATGTGCGATCTGTGCAGTCGATTTACGGCCGGGGGGACTCCTCTGGGAACTCAGGCGGAAAATCGTTTCCCTTTCCCTTTTCTCCGCGGTGGAAAAGGGCGGCCGGAACGGCTCTTTCGAAGTCGGGGTCCGCCTGGGTGGATCCGGCTCCTGCGGCACTCACGCGGCGGGCAAGGGGCGGCGGCCGGGCACCGGTTGGGAACGCCCGGCGGAACGGGGCGCCGCCGGGGGCGGGTTGCGCGGCCGGGCACGCCCGGCGCAGCCGGCGGCGGGGACGGGGCCGTCGCGGCGGGCGGCCCGCGACCGGGGGCGGCCCCGGTGACGGGCGGCGGGGGCTGGGCACCGCTCCCCCGGGACCCCGGGGCCGGCGGTTCATCACCGCGTGAAGCCGGTGGTGGAGGCCGATCGGCAGACCCTCTTCGTCCTCACCCGCTTCAGGCGCCAATCCGACCAGGAGGTGTTCGGCTTCTTCGGTGGGGGCGGCGGCCGGACAACGTGCTGCTGTGGGCGCGCATCCGGACAGCCGGCTGCCCGAGCGGCACCAGCACCGCCGGCGGGCGCCCGGGCAGGGGGCGGGGCCGGGGGCTCGCCGGCCGGTCAGGGGCAGGTGCGTACGCCGTCCAGCCAGGCCGCGCCCTTGATGTAGATGTTGGTGATCCAGGCCCCGTACTCGGGCAGGTAGGACCAGGCGTCGTTGGTGTAGCCCTCGGCGGTCACCGGTTCGGCGTGCTTCTGGCACTCGATGCGCACCGTGGTCGGGCCGGGGAACCGGTGTACCCGCGGGCTGGTGGTGGACGGTTCCTGGTGGGTCCACACGTCCGTGCCCCAGGTGCTGAACGTGCCGGGTGCGGCCGCCGGCGGGGCGATGCGGACCGCTCCGGCGTAGTCGCCGCCCAGGCGTACGTCGCTGACGGTGATCCGGGTGCCCGATTCGCGGGCCTCGACCATCTTTCCCGCGCCCAGGTAGATCGCGATGTGGTGGACGGCGCCCCCGGAGCCCCAGGCCAGGAGGTCGCCCGGGAGCAGCGGGCCGGTCGCCTGGGCGGCGGTGAAGCGCTGCCGCACCTGCGGCGAGTGGAACTGGTGGTAGGCGTTGCCGGTCAGCGGGTCGCCGCCGGCCGCGCGGGCGTAGGCGTAGCGGACCAGTCCCGAGCAGTCGAAGCCGAGCCGTTCGGGGTCGTGGGCGCTGTCGGGGTCGCTGGGGTCGACCTGTCCGTAGGTCGGTCCGGGCTGTGGTCCGTGGCCGCCGCCCCAGGTGTACCAGACGCCGATCTGTTCGCACGCGGCCGCCACGGCCTTCTCGGCCACCGCGGAGGCTCCGGGGGCGAGGACGGCGCAGGTGCCGGCCGCCTTCGCCGCCTTCGCCGCCTTCGCCGTCGTCGGGGCCGCCGGGGCGGTCGGGGCCGCGGTGGCGCTGTGGGCGCCCGCCCACGCGGTCAGGAGGGTGAGCGCGGCCATCGCCGCCGGTGCCGCTGTACGCATCGTCATCGCCTGGTCCCCCGTTTCCGCCGCGCGGTGTCGCGCGGGTCGTCGTACCCGTCGTGCCCGTCGTGCTGGTCGCGGTGTCCGTGTCGCAGGGGCACGGACCGGTCGGCCGCCGGGCGGTTCGAGACTGTCCCCCGGCGCCCTCGCGTGTCGAGGAGGCGCGGGTCGCCCACTGCGACGGGCAACGGGGAAACGCCTGGGAAACCCCTGCTCCGCCGCGGGCTTTGAGGCCCCGTCAACAGGCTGCGGGTGCGGGGCCGCCGGAACCCGGGCGCGGCGAACCGCATCACCTCCAAGGGGGCGGAGGAGAGACGTCGGCGTCGTCCGCCCGGCCCCCCGCTGTCGACCCGACCTGGAGAGTGCCCGACATGAACCTGCCGTCGCCGCCGGGTCCCCCTGGGCGGGTGTTCCGCGCCCTGTGGGGGTACCCGCGCCGTGCGCCCCTGACCTTCGGCTACGTCTGTCTGCTGCTGGCCACCCATGTCTGGGTCGGCCGCGGGCTGTCCGCGGACCGGGCGGCCGGGGTGCTGGGCTACGTCAGCACCAGTCCGGACAACCTGCGTGATCATCCGCTGGCCGCGCTGGCGGGCAGTGCGCTGTTCTTCGACGGCACGCTCACGGACGTCGCCTCGACCGGGTTCGTGGGCACGTTGATCACGTTGGGGCTGGGGGTGTGCTGCTTCCTGGCCTGGGCGGAGTACCGGTGGGGAGCGCCGCGGGCGATGGCGGTGTTCCTCGGGGGGCATGTCGCGGCCACCCTGCTCACCGCGGTCGTCATCGCCGTCGCGCTGCGGCAGGGCTGGTATCCGCCGGCCGTGCGGCAGGGCCTGGACTTCGGTGTCAGCTACGGGGCGCAGGCGGTGCTGGCGGTCGGCACGCTCGCCCTGCCGCGGTGGGGGCGGCCGCCGTGGGCGGTCTTCGTTCTCGGATGGCCGCTGGGGGGTGCCGAGTGGGTGGCCGGGCCGTTGCCGGACTTCACCACGGTCGGTCATCTCCTGGCGGCGGGCCTGGGCTTCGGGCTGGCGGCCGTCCCGGCTTTCAGGCGCCGGCGGGTCCGCGCCGGGGGCGGTGGGGGCGGTGGGGGCGGTGGGTGTCCTGCTGCGCGCGGCGCCGGGCCGCGGGCGGGCCGTGCCCCGCGGCCGGCGTCGCAGGCGGCGGCTGGGGCGGAGGGGCCCCCGCCGGGTGGGTGAACCGCCGGTGTGTGTACCGCCGTACGAGGCTCCGCGCGGGCTGCGCGCGGTGGTCGGGCCGGGGCGGGGGCGAGGGGGCGTGCCGAGGGGCCGCCGTCCTGGGACGGCGGCCCCGTTCAGCCGGCGGCCGGCGCCTGTCGGCGGGTCCGGCGCGTACTGTGCGCCGGTCCCGCCGGGGCCGGTCCCGCCGTGGCCGGCCGGGAGCGGCGGGCCGTGCGGCGCGGTGGGGTCAGGCGACGGGGGTGTCGGACAGGGGGGTGAAGCCCACGCCGCATGCGGCCGGAAGGTTGGCCGGGGTGAAGGGGGTTCCGGAGGTGGTGGCGCAGACGGCCTGGCGGATCACTCCGTTGCTGGCCAGGAGGGTGATGTAGAGGTGTCCGGGGTCTTCCTCGGTGACCGACACGGCGGTGCCCGACACGCACCGGGGCGCCCCGGCCAGGAGGCCGAGGTTGATCCACACGCCGGGGTTGCGGCTGTCGTTGAGGAAGGCGTGGCCCTTGCGGTCGGTCGCGGCGCGGAAGACGGTCTCGAACAGGCCGCCGGCTCCGGAGTAGTCGACGACGGTGGAGCTCACGTCCCGTGCCACCGAGCACTCCCTCGACGTGTCGCTCTGGGCCTGGGTGTCCTGGGCGGAGGGGTCGTCGTTCGCGAGTGCGGACGGGGCCGCGAGCGCCCCGGCGAGCAGGGCGGCCGCGACCGCGGCGGTACCCCGGGCAGCCCAAGCAAGCTTCCTCATGTGTTTCCTTCCGTGGGTGCGGGCCGGCCGCGTCGACGGGGCGGCGCCCTGGTCGACCGCTCGCACCGCGGGTCGCGTGGGTCTCCCGCCTGTGCCCGGCCGGCTCGCCGAGTGGTGAGGCCGTCGCGCGTCCGCGGCGGCCTCCTTTTCGGGATCGAACATTCCGCGCCCGACCCGCGGACACACGCACAGCCACCATCCGTCACTCTAAGGAATGGGCTTGGGGGTGGGTCCGCCGGGGGCGCCCCCGCCGTGCGCCTTGACGGCGGGGCTGCCCGTGGGGGCGCGCCGCGGGGGTGGGGCCGCTCGTGCGGCGCGCGGCATACGGCCGCCTCCCGGGCGCTGCCGTACCCCCCGGATCCCGGGGGGGGGCGGGGCGGGCCGTGCCCTCGCCGGCCCGCCGGCCGGTGTCAGATGTCGCCGGTCCACACCTCGGGGCCGCCGCCCTCCCAGCGGATCGGGCCGTCCTCGGACAGGTCCACGTCCTCCAGGCCGGCCCGGCGCAGGAGCTCCGACACGTCCCCGGGGGTGTACGCCCGGCCGAGGTCGGCGTCGACGCCGAGCGCGTGCACGGTGACCTTGCGCCCGCCCTGCGGGGACACGGGGTGGATCACGATCTCCGTCTGGTCCGCCATACCTCCACGGTGCGGGCACCCGGCGCATCCGGCATCCGGTGCCCCGCCTGCGTACCGCTCGGCGGGCAAGGGGCCGCGCCGGCCGCGTCCGTACCGTGCGGGTGGACGCGGCCCGGGTGACGGGGGCTCAGGACGGCGGAAGGACGGGGGGTTTGGGGGCGGACGCTGCGGACAGACGCGTGGAGACCGGAAGCGGACCCCCTGCGGTGGTGGGGTCGCTTTCGGAAAGGCGGTCCCGCCGCATGGCGCCCTCCCTCCCCGTCATGCGGCAGGCCCGCCCGCACGACGGGCTGCCGCCCGGGTCCGCCCGGCACCCGGACACCCCGCTGCCCGGCCTCCTCCCCGGCCGGGACCGGGGACGTCCGGTAAACCCCCGGCGCCGGCGCTCAGACCGCCGCCCCCGGGCAGCGGACCCGACGGCAGAGCCGGTCCTCGGGCCGCGCCGCGGCCGCACGGGCGGCACGGGCGGGGGCGGGCGGATCGTCATCTAAGATTCAGGCTGGCCGCGGGGCCGCGGCTCGCCGCCGGCGTGGCGGCCGCGGAGGGGCCGGGCCGGCCGGTCGACGAGAGCGGCCCGCGTCAGGGGGCTTTTCGTTCCGTCGGGGCGGGGATTCGTCTGACGCTGATCATGAACTCCCAGAGGAATCGCGTGCCGTCGGCGCGGGTCTGAGCGGTGTGAGATGCCCAGCCCGCACGCCCACGCACATAGGACCGCCAGGGAGAAGTGAGGGATGGCAGTGATCTGCGTCGGAGGCATGATCGGCATCGGGAAGACGAGCGTGGCCGAGCTGCTCGCCAAGGAGCTGGGCAGCGAGGTCTTCTACGAGAGCGTGGACGACAATCCGATCCTTCCGCTCTTCTACACGGCGAGCCCCGAGGAGATCCAGGCCAGGCGCTACCCCTTCCTGCTCCAGCTCTACTTCCTGCAGACGCGGTTCGCCGCGATCAAGGAGGCCTACAAGCAGGGCGACAACGTCCTGGACCGCTCCATCTACGAGGACTGGTACTTCGCCAAGGTCAACCACGGCCTGGGCCGGATCAGCTCCCTGGAGATGCAGGTCTACGAGGGGCTGCTCGGGGAGATGATGCGCGAGATCGACGGCCTGCCGTACCGCAAGGCGCCCGACCTGATGGTCTACCTCAAGGCGGACTTCGAGACGGTGCTGCACCGGATCGGCCTGCGGGGCCGTGATTTCGAGCAGGACGAGAGCCTCGTGGAGTACTACCGGACGCTGTGGTCCGGCTACGACGACTGGGTGCACAGGCACTACTCGGCCAGCGAGGTCCTCGTCGTCGACATGAACCGCACCGATGTGGTGCACAACCCCGACGACGCGGCCCGCGTGGCGCAGGACGTCAAGAACGCCCTGGCCGCGGTCCGGCGGGGGGCGGCGGCCGGGGTCTGAGACGGCGGGCGGCCCCGGGGCGGCGGCGTGCTTTCTGTTACGGGGCCATGACACCCCAACACTTTTGAACATGCTCAACCATCGCTAGATTCTTGAACATGATCAAAACTGGGTACGGGGCATGGGTGCGCGAGTTCGAGGCCGAGCGGGAGCGGCGGGCCGCGCTGGGCGATCCCGAGTGGGGCCAGGGCGCGCGCCTGTCCCCCGAGATCGTGCGCAGCATCCAGAAGTTTCAGGTCGGGGAGGACGGTGACGGCTCCGCGCTGTGCGGCAAGGCCGATCGCGCGGGGGATCCGCTCTACGGTGAGGCGGTGCGGCTCTTCGTCGCCGAGGAGCAGAACCACGCGCGGATGCTGAAGCTGCTGCTGGCGGCGGCCGGGGCCGCGACCCTGGAGGGGCACTGGAGCGACGCGGCCTTCGTCCGGGTGCGGCGGCTGCTCGGGCTGCGGGTGGAGCTGCTGGTGCTGATGGTCGCCGAGGCGGTGGCGCTGGGGTACTACCGGGCCCTGCGCGACGGGACCGCCGACGCTCTGGTCCGCGAGGTCGCGGGGCGGATCCTGGCGGACGAGGAGCGGCACGTCCCGTTCCACTGCATGCGGCTGCGGGAGGGCCTGGCCGCGCTGCCGCGGCCCGCCCGGCAGGCCGTGACGGCCGGGTGGTGCGGGCTGCTGGCGGGCGCCGCCGCCCTGGTCGCGGTGGACCACGGCCCGGCCCTGCGGGAGCTGGGGGTGGGCCGCGGCGCGTTCGTCGCGCAGACCCTGCGCCGCTCGGGCCGGATGGCCCGTGCGATGGCGGGCGGCCCGGTTCCGGCGCCGGCCGGCGCGGGCGCGCAGGTCTGACCCGGGCCCGGCCGGCGGGGGGCGGGCGGCGGCCCGTGCGGCGGGGGCGGCCGGGGGCGGGGACTTTTCCCCCGTGACGCCGCCCGGCGTGCGGCGGCCGCGCCGTACGGGGCGCCTCGTTCCGTATGGCTGCCCGCGCCGGAATGATGACGTGCCGTCACCCCCCTTTGTGGAAAGGACGTGCGCATGGCCAGGTTGGGCACGGGGCAAGGAGTGCTGCGCCGCAAACCGATCGAGCACATCGAGGAACCGGAAGGGGCCCTCAGCGAGCAGCTCACGCGCACTCTGGGCCTGTGGCAGCTCACCGCGATCGGGGTCGGCGGCATCATCGGCGCCGGGATCTTCACCCTGGCGGGGACGGTCGCCAACGGTGTCGCGGGCCCGGCCGTGCTGGTCTCCTTCCTGATCGCCGGTGTGGCCAGCGCCGCGGCGGCGTTCTCCTACGCGGAGTTCGCCGGGCTGATCCCGAAGGCCGGTTCCGCCTACACCTACGGGTACGCCGTCCTGGGCGAGCTGGTGGGCTGGTTCATCGGGTGGGACCTGCTGCTGGAGTACACCGCCATCGTGGCGGTCGTCGCCATCGGGATCTCGGGCTACTTCAACTTCCTGCTGGTGGAGACGGGCGCGGCGCTGCCGACCTGGATGCTGGGGGCGCCGGGGACCGGTGAGGGCCACCGCTTCGACCTGATCGCCGCCGTCCTGTGCCTGTTCACCGCGTACCTGCTGAATCTGGGGATCAAGAGCGCCGCGCGGTTCGAGACGGTGGTGGTCGTCTTGAAGGTGCTGGTGGTCCTCCTGGTCATCGTCGTGGGCTTCTTCCACATCGACACCTCCAACTACACGCCCTTCTTCCCCTACGGGGTGGGGGGTGCGTTCACCGGTGCGGCGACGGTCTTCTTCGCGGTCTTCGGCTACGACGCGATGAGCACGGCGGCGGAGGAGTCCAAGGACGCCCAGCGCCACATGCCGCGGGCGATCCTGTACTCCCTGGCGATCGCCATGGCCCTGTACGTGCTCGCCTGCCTGGTCCTGACGGGTATGCAGAACTACACGGAGATCGACCCGGAGAGCGGTTTCTCCACCGCGTTCAAGGCGGTCGGGCTGGACGCGCTCGCGAACGTCATCGCGGTCGGGGCGATCATCGGCATCCTCACGGTGATGTTCACGTTCATGCTGGGTGTGACGCGGGTGTGGTTCTCCATGAGCCGCGACGGGCTGCTGCCGCGCTGGTTCGCCAAGACGCATCCGACCCGGCACGTGCCGACCCGGGTGACGTGGATCGTCGGTGTGGCGTCCGCGGCCATCGCCGGCCTCGTCCCGATCGGGGAGGCGGCGGAGCTGACGAACATCGGCATCCTGCTCGCCTTCGCCGTCGTGTGTACGGCGGTCATCGTGCTGCGCTACCGGCGCCCCGACCTGCCGCGTACCTTCCGCACCCCGCTCATGCCGTTCACCCCGGCCATCGGTGTGGTCGCCTCCGTCTGGCTCATCACCTACCTGCGGGTGGAGACGTGGATCCGCTTCGCGCTGTGGTTCCTGCTCGGGCTGGTCATCTACTTCGGCTACTCCTACCGCCACTCCAAGCTGGCCGGCGCCGCCCCGGAGGAGCCGGCGGGCCGGGCGGGGACGGGGAGCTGACGGCGTGGCCCCGCCCGCCGCGGCCGGCGCCGCCGCCCCGGGAGCGGGCGGGGCGCCGGGGGGCGGGCGGGGCGCCAGGGGCGGGGTCAGGCGGCGGCGGGCTCGGGCCGGCGCAGCTGTGCCTGCCCGAAGAGGAGGGCGTAGCCGTCGGGGAGCCGGTTCAGGATCCGGGCGAGGAGGTCGGGTCCGGCGAGGCGGGCGACGACGGCGAGGACGGCTCCGGTGTCCCAGCGGGCGATGGCGGGGGTGGTGCCGGTGCGGGCGGCCAGGTCCTTGACGAAGCCCCAGCCGGTGAGCTGTTCGACGCCGGGGATCTGGGCGGTCAGGGCGAGGGCGGCCTCGACGGGCAGGGCCTGGGCGAGGTCGACGCGTTCGTCTCCGGTGACCTGCCGGCCGAGGGCGGCCAGGACGGCGCGGACGGCTTCCTCGGCGCGTTCGGCGGTGGGGTAGGCGCCTTCGTAGCGCACGCGCTCCAGCATCCGGTCGAACGTCATGGCGGGCGGCGCCTGGTTCGGGCGAGGCTGGTCGTACATGGTGCTGCGGTTGCCTTTCTCTTCGAAGGTCCGGCGTCGGGACGGCGGGAACGGGGCGGGGCGGGCGGTCAGGTGGGCCGGGGGTGGCCGAAGAGGACGTCGTAGCCGACCGGGAGCTGGAGCAGGATCTCGCGGGTGAGGGTGTCGCCGGCCGCGTCGGCGACGGTGGACAGGACCGCGCCGATGTCCCACAGGGCGGTCTTCTCGGTGGCGCCTTCGATCCAGGCCGCGGTCGCGCGGACGAAGCGCTCCGGGGAGAGGGGTTCGGCGGCCTGCAGCGGGTTCAGCAGGATCAGGGCGTAGGTCTCGGGGAGCCTGGCGGCCAGCTCGGCTCGTACGGTGCCCACCAGGTGGGCGCCGAGCAGGGCCAGGACGACGCGGGCCGCGCGTTCGGCTTCGGCCCGGGTGGGGTACTCGCCGCTTTCGCGGACGTGGTCCAAGAACGCGTCCGGACGCATCGGCATCCACATCACCTCCGGGGCAGGGGCAGGGGTGAGGTGCGAGAAGAAGCAGGAGAAGGAGGAGGCGGCGGGGCACGGAGGGCGGAGGGGCGGGGTGCCGGAGGGGGGTCGGTCTCCCCGCCCTCCGCCGCTGCCAGAGGGTGCTCAGCCGGAGATCTGCTTGCGGCCGGACTCGCCGCCGATGGCGATCTTCCGGGGCTTGGCACGCTCGGCGATCGGGATCCGCAGGGTCAGGACACCCGCGTCGTAGTCGGCTTCGATGCGCTCGGTGTCGAGGGTGTCGGCCAGCATCAGCTGGCGGGAGAAGACGCCCAGGGGCCGCTCGGAGAGCTCCATCTGCACGGTGTCGCCCTTGGCTACGGGACGGCGCTCCGCCTTGACGGTCAGCATGTTCCGCTCGACGTCGATGTCGATCGCCTCGGTGCTCACTCCGGGCAGGTCGAAGGCGATCACGTACACGTCGTCCTCGCGGTAGGCGTCCATCGGCATGACGGACGGCTTCGACCAGGTCCCGGACGCTCCCGAGAGCTGCTGGACGATGCGGTCCATCTCGCGGAACGGGTCGGTGCGCATCAACATCGCGAAACACCTCCAGTCGGTTCAGGCAGGAACTGCCAATGCGCTTCAACGTGCTTCCGTTGTAACATGTCATCGAAGCGATGACAAGTAGAATGTCACCTGATGGATGACGCGCCGGTGGTGCGTGTCGGGTCGGGTGACGAGCCTTCGGAGGGCACCGTGAACGAGACTTCTCCCCCCGTCCCACCGGTCCGCGCCCCGGACGCCGCCGCGGCGCTGCAGGCCATCCACCGGGCCGTCGAGGACGCGCACCGCGCCTCCGGCGGCGCGGAGGCGGACACGGCGGACACGGCGGGCGCGGCGGCGGGCGCGGCGGCGGGGGGCGGCGGTCCGGAGCAGGCCCTGGAGGCCCTGCGCAGGCTCCGCGAGGTCCGTGAGCGGATCACCGGCTGGGAGAGCGTCCTGATCGAAACGGCCCGCGGCCAGGGCGTCAGCTGGGCGGAGCTCGCCGGGCCCCTGGGGGTCGCGAGCCGCCAGGCGGCCGAGCGCCGCTACCTGCGGCTGCGTCCCGGCGCCGCCGGGAGCACCGGCGAACAGCGGGTGCAGGCCACCCGTGACGCGCGGGCCGCCGACCGCAGCGTCACCGCCTGGGCCCGCGACAACGCGGCCGACCTGCGCCGCCTGGCGGGCCAGGTCACCTCGCTCACCGGCCTCCCGCCGGGCGCCGAGGGGGCCGTCGGCGAACTCAACCTGGCCCTGGGCGGCGACGACGCCGCCCGCCTGGTGGGCCCGCTGGCCGGCACCCGGCCCCATCTGGGGCCCGGCGACGCCGAACTGGCCGACCGTATCGACGCCATGACCCGCCACGCCGACCGGCTCCGCCGCGACAGCAACGACCAGCGCAACTCCTGAAGCCCGTGTGCGAACGACCCTCGCCCACCGGCCGCGATCCGAGGAGGGATCCCATGGCCGAACACCCCGACCGGGAGACCGGCGCGAAGACCGGTGCAGAGCCCGTCGTCGAGATCGTCGGCCGCGTGGTCGCGGTCCGGCCCGCAGGCGAGATCGACATCGTCACCGCCCCGTTCCTGACCCGCGCCCTGACCCGGGCCCTCGCCCACGTCGACGCCGCGCAGGCCGACCGCATCGTCACCGACTGCAGCCGGGTCACCTTCTGCGACTCCTCCGGACTCAACGCGCTGCTCGCCGCACGGCTGCGGGCGGTCGAGGCCGGCACCGCGATCCACCTGGCGGATCCGGCACCCCAGCTCCAGCGCCTGCTGCAGATGACCGGCGCGGCACCCCTGTTCCCCCGGGAGGACGGACCGCCCGCCCGGCCCGCTTGAGACCCGGCCGGGCGGCTTGGGATCCGGGCGGGCGGCTTGGGATCCGGGCGGGTGGGGGGCCGCACGCATGCGAAAGCGCCCCGGCCGGGGGATCCCGGCCGGGGCGCTTTCGCATGCGTGCGGCGACTACCCTGTGGCGGCTCAGTACCAGTGGTGGGTCTGCCAGAAGTTCCAGGCGCCGACGGGGCTGCCGTAGCGCTCGTTCATGTAGTCCAGGCCCCACTTGATCTGGGTGGCCGGGTTGGTCTTCCAGTCGGCGCCCGCGGAGGCCATCTTCGAGGCCGGCAGGGCCTGGACCAGGCCGTACGCGCCGGAGGAGGCGTTCGTGGCGGTGTGGTTCCAGCCGCTCTCGCGGGAAACGATGTTGTTGAAGGCCGCGAACTGCGCCGGGTCCTTGATCATCTGCTGGGCGATCGCCTTGGCGCTCGTCGGGGCCGCCTGGGCGGGAACCGCGGCGAGCATGGAACCGGCGACACCGAGGGCGACGACGGTGCCCGCGAGGGCCTTCTTGGAGGCGGCGATGCGGCGGATGACGGTGTTGGACACGGAGATACCTTCCACAGGGGACAAGGGCGGTCGCGGCATGCCCGGGGCATGCGTGAGCCACTCACGCGGTGGAGAGGGGTTCGTCAGCGGCGGGTGGGAACCCGTGCCGCCCGGCGACTCATCCAGTTCTACCGACGCCCCGCAGCCCTGGCAACGACCGCCATTACTAGGGGCCTTCGCAGTCAGGCACCCCGGGCCAGGGGGCGGGCGGCAGGGGATCCACGCAGGTGGGAGCCGCACAGAAGGGGCCGATACGAGGCTTTGGCGGTCTACTATCCACCTTCGTGTGTGACGTGGGTCCTATGGGGCGGCTCACCTCCGGGACCCCCGGATCTCACCGAGCGTGACCACTCGTACCCTTCGACAGGCCGGACTCCATGTCCGAATTACACCGGAATGCAAGGAGATAAGCGGTTCGGGGTTCGGGTTCTCCGGCCGCTGCCCTGCGGAGCCGGGGGCCGGGTCAGGGGGTGCGGCGGATACGGATCGGGCCGCGGGCCTTCGCCGGATCGACTCGGCGGCCGCCCTGGGTGATCTCGACCTTCCCTGCGGCGACCAGCCGCCGGGCCGCGCGGCGGGCCGGCTCCATGAGCGCGCGCCAGCCGTCGCCGTCCCCCTCGTACACGGCCCGCGCGGCGTCGGAGGGGCAGATCGTCGCGGTCGGGGCCCTGCGCCGGAGGAGTTCGAGGATGGCCCGCTCCAGCTGCCGGTCCGTCTGCCGGTCCGTCTGCCGGTTGCCGCCCGTCACGGCGCCAGTCTCGCACCGCCCGCCCCCTGCCGCCCCGGCGGACCGCTGCGCAGCGAGTCCAGGCGCAGCCGGCCCTGGGGACGCGGGCGCGGGAGGCGCGGTGGGCGCGGTGGGCGGCGGTAGGGTGCGGCCGTGTCCGAGCTGCAGCGTGACCTGGTGGGGTACGGGGCCGAGCCGCCGCACGCCGCGTGGCCGGGGGGTGCCCGTGTCGCGGTGAGTCTGGTGCTGAACTACGAGGAGGGCGGGGAGCAGAACGTCCTGGAGGGGGATGCGGCGTCGGAGGGGTACCTCCATGAGATCGTCGGTGCGCCGCCCGTGAGGGGCGGGCGGGACCTGAACGCGGAGTCGATGTTCGCCTACGGTGCGCGTGCCGGTTTCTGGCGGATCCACCGCACGCTGGCGGCGTACGGCGCGCCGCTGACCGTCTTCGCCGTGGGGCAGGCGTTGGAGCGCAACCCGCAGGCGGCGCGTGCGATGGGCGCGGCGGGCTGGGAGGTGGCGGGCCACGGCCGGCGGTGGATCGACTACCGGCAGGTGCCCGAGGAGGTGGAGCGGGCCGACATCGCGGAGACGGCGGCGGTGATCGGGCGGCTGGTGGGGCGCCGGCCGGTGGGCTGGTACACCGGGCGGACCAGTGCGAACACGCGGCGCCTGGTGGCCGGGGGCGGTTTCCTCTATGACAGCGACGACTACTCCGACGATCTGCCGTTCTATGCCGAGACGGGTGGGCGCCCGCACCTGGTGGTGCCGTACAGCCTGGACGCGAACGATTTCAAGTTCCTGATCGTCCACGGCTTCACGACCGCCGACGACATGCTCGCCTATCTCGTCGACACCTTCGAGACGCTGTGGGCCGAGGGCGGGGAGCGGCCGCGGATGATGAGTGTGGGCATGCACTGCCGGATCATCGGGCGGCCGGGGCGCATCCGTGCGCTGGACGGCTTCCTGAGACACCTTGAACAGCGGGGCGGGGCGTGGCTGGCGACGCGGGAGGAGATCGCCCGGCACTGGCTGTCGGCGCACCCGCCGGTGCGGTGAGGGGGGTGCGGTGAGGGGTGCGGCGCCGCGCGCCCGCCGGGGATTGCGGGACGGCCCTTAGGATGCCGGGCGGGGCGGGGTCGTAGCGCAGAGGTCGTCGCGCGCGGTCTCCAAAACCGTGAGGACGCCGGTTCGAATCCGGCCGGCTCCGTCCCGCGGACGTGCGGCGGCCCCCGGCCGCACCCCGGGGGCGGGGGTGCGGGCGGGGGCCGGGCCGGTTCACGGGGCGCGGGTGGTTCAGCTTGCGGCCTTGGGGGCGGACGGAGGGGCCGGGTTCGGCTTGGCGGGGACCTTGTCGGGGTTCTCCTTGTCCGCCGGGTTGGTGTTCGGGGCCGGCGCGGGGGCGGGGGCGGGCTTGTCGGGCTTGTGCTCGCAGTAGACCTTGCCCTGGTAGAACTTGCAGCCCGGCATGTTCTCCACGTCGCGGACCTTGTTCTTCTTGCCCTTGCCGTGCTTCTTGCCCTTGTCGTGCTTCTGGTGCTTCTTGCCCTTGTCGTGCTTCTTGTCCTTCTTCTCCCACTTCTCCTTCTTGTGGTCGCTCTCGTGGCCGCTCTTCGCCTGGGCAGCGACCGAGGTCGTACCGGCGGCTGCGGGGGCGGCGAAAGCGCTGGTGGGCACCAGCACGCCTCCTCCGACGATCGCGGCCGAGACGGCGTACATCGCGAAACGCTGCTTCCGGGAGGTGGAACGGAACATGAGGATGACTCCAGGTGAGAGGGGGGAGGGGGAGGATCGGGTCCAGAGAACTTGGGGCGAAATGTCCGTTTCGTTCTCTGGTTAAAAGACTGGCTCCGGGACTTCACGAACCTGTCCGCCGACTGTCACAGGCGCGTGACAGGCCGCGCGCCTCCCCTCCGTCCGGGCCCGCCTCCCCCATCCGGGCCCCCTTCCCGAACCCGTCCGGGCCCCGTCCGCCCGCCCCCGGCATGGCGGGCGGGGCCGCGCCGGGGGGCGCGGCGGATGCTGGGGGGCCGACTCCGAGACCTGTCGAGACCCCGCAGGAGGGGCCCGTGAGCGACCCCCGCCCCCGCGAAGAGCGCAGGCCCGCGGCCCCGGGCGCGGGCGCGGGCGACGACACCCCCGGCCAGGCCGGGGTCATCGGCATCGGGCTCGCCGCGGTCCTGACGTTCGCGCTCGCGCAGGGCTCCTGGCAGTGGTTCGCCACCTACATCGGGGTGACGCTCTTCGCGGTGGTCTTCGCCTTCCAGGTCCGGCCGGCGTGGAGGCCCGGCGTCCGGACGGCGTACATGCGCGCGCTGGTCGCGTACGCGCTGGTCGTCGGCCTGTGCGTGGCGATCGCTGTGGCCCCCGTACTTCAGCGCGGGGACTGGCTGTTCCCCATGCCGGGCACCCGCAGCCGCTGCGGGGAGATCGGCCGGTACGAGGTGCTGCGCACCAGGGCCGCGGTGGCTGGCCTGCCCGGCGGCGGCGCCGTGCCGGCGTCGGTACGGGAGAGCCGGCGGGAGGAGGCCGTCGCCGACTGCCTGGCCTCGACGACGACCCTGTGGCTGCCGCTGTACGGGGCCGGGGCGGCCGTGCTGGTAGGGGCGGGCGCCTGGTACCGCGACCGGAACCGGGCCGGGCGGCGCCCCCGGGCCGGCTCCGGCCCGCGGCAGCCGGCGGACGCGGCAGCCGGACCGGGGCCGGGGCCGGCGTAGCCGTGCCGGCCGGGGGCGGGCCGGGCCGGGCGGGCCGGGTCGGGCGGCCAGTCGGCCAGGGACCGCGAAGTCGCAGGTCCCGCGGGGTGCCCCGGCGCCCGTGCGGGACGCGTGCTCTGCCCAGGTGTGGACCAGCGGGTGGCGTTGCGTGGGGGCCGGTTCAGTGCGGCAGGTCGCCGGGAGCCGGCCGGCGCGGACTAGGTGTTCTGTCCCGGGAGGTTGTGGACGGGTGGTGCAGGTCTCGGCTGAGGCCTCTTGAACGGGTGAGGGCCTTCCGGGTTCGGTGTGGATTGCGACATCTCCACCGAACGATCAGAAGGCCCTCATGCCCCACCGTATGCACCCTTGACCGAGACCGGACGCCTGCGCCTGGCACGGCACCTCGCCGCGTTGTCGGGATCGCCCCCGTACGACCGGTACGCGGGCGACCCTCCGCCTTGCGAGGCACCGCGGGCGGACGACGCCACTTTCGCAACACGCCCCAGGTCCCCCCGGACGCAGGGCTCCACGGGGCCGTCGCCGGCAGGTGGATACGCAGGGTGCGCTGCCGGCTCGCGGCGGGCCGCGTGACGGCGCTCGACGCCGTCACGGTACGCGGCCCACAGCCGGGCCGCCTCCGGCGCGGCCGCACGAGGAGCCCGGCGGCGGCGAGGGTGGAAGTGGTCGGGCGGCAGCAGGCCGTGGCGGTCGTACAGCCGTAGGGGCTTGTGCGCGGGCCGTGCCCGGCGGGCGAACGCGCCGATGCCGAGCAGTGCTTCCCCCCCCCAGGGGCAAGGCCAACCGGGCTACGGCCCCCCGCCGGGCGGGGCGTGGGGGAAGTCGCGGGCGAGGGTACGGACTTGGCCGCCCCGGTCGGGGTCGGCGGCCGGGACGGCGGGGCGTCGAGGCCGGTGGCGCGGCGGGCGGTGGCCGCGAGGGTGCGCAGGCGTCCGGGTGTGAAGTCCCCGCGTACGGGGGGCGCTTGGGCGGTGCGCCGGGGTGGACCCGGCCTCTCCAGGGGCGGTTCACCGGCTACCACGCGAGCTTGCGCGCAGGAGGTCGCCGCGTCCCGCCCCGCCCGGAGTGGTGTGAGACCCGGCCGGAAGCGGGCCCGGGGGTGCGGTGCCTTCTGTCCGGGGGCGTCTGCGCGGTGAGCCTGCGCGGAAGGGGTCCGGCGGCGTGCTTGTCCGGCCGCAGCCGGGCGGCCGTCTGCGCGGCGGCGTCCGGGCGGTGCGCGGGGCGGCGGGTCCGGCCGCGTCGGGGTCTGGGGGTGTCGTCGAAGTGGCGTCGGCCGCCCGTGAGGGCGGGGGTGGCGGGGTCCCGTACGTGCGCTCGCAAGGCGCAGGAGGGAGCCGACGCGGGCGTCGGCGACCGACGACAACGCGGCGAGCGTGCGTGCCGGACCCCCGCCACCCAGACGGGACTTCGACGCCACCCACTGGCGGGCGGTGGCCGGGGCCAGGGCCGGGCCAGGCCCTCGGGCAGCGGGCCGGTGGCCGCGCGGTGCTCCACGTGGTCGGCGGCCGCGGCTAGGGCCTGTATCGAGTTGCCCCGTGGAGCAAGGAGCGGCGTTCGGTGCGTGCCCTCGGCGTGCGGGACGAATGTCCTCGTAGCGGAGCTACCAGGGCATTCGGCTCGTGCGCCGAGGGTGCGTGCCGGGCGTCGCGACGCCGCGGGGCAACTCGATACAGACCCTAGGCGGCGGGTGGCGCTGCCGCCGCGCGCGGTCAGGGTCGGTGGGGTTGCCTTCGGGGGGGCAGGACCGGCGCCGTTGCCCACACCCGGTTCAGGGTCGGCGGGGGTCGCCCCTACCGGGTCAGGGTCGGTGGGGTTGCCTTCGGGGGGTCAGGAGGCGCGGCGGGGGCGGGCGGTGCGGCGCTGCGGGCGGCGGCGGGCGGCCGGGGCCTCCGGGGCGGCCTGCGGTGAGGAGAACCCGCCCGCGACGGGCAGTGGGGCGGCTGTCGGCGCGGTGGCCGGCGCGGGGACCGCGGGCGGGCCCTGGCGGCCCTGGGACTGGGGCTGGGGCTGGGAGCGGCCGAGGATGGCGGTGTGCGGGATGAGCGGGGCGCAGGACTGGCAGATCTCGGCGAGCGTCCAGACCTGTCCCACGGCCGGGTTGTGGACCAGGACCAGGAGGGTGGAGCCGGTGCAGTGGGTGCGGGTCTCGTGGAGCGCGCACTGTGCGGCCCGGCAGGCGCACGAGGTGTCGGGGCGGACGGTGGCCAGCCGTGCGTGGGCCCGGACGTGCTCGGCGGCGAACCGCTTCAGGGCCGCGGTGTCCTTCGAACGGGGCGGCATGCGGCAGGCTTCGGTGCTGCAGGAGACGGAGGCGCTGTGATCGGCGTGGCCGGTGAGCCGGACCGTCCAGGTCCGGCCGGGCACGCGTGATCCGGGCATGAGGGTCAAGTCGGGTCCGATCGTCGTGTTTCAGGTGGGTCGGTCGCGGTCGGTCGCGGTCGTCGCACCGGCGCGACGCGAGGCTGATCGCGTCGGGGTGGACCCGCGGGCTGTCGTCTTCGGGACGGCGTCTCGCGGTTGCGGCGGCGCCGGACCGCGGAGAAACGGACATCGCGCGGCCTCGGACGTGGGGACTTTGTCGCACGCTCCCGCAGGCCGTGTCAATGCCCCGCGCCTGGTCAAACGGGCGGACGGCCGGGTCGGGTCAGCCTGTGGGGCGGGTGAACCGTACCGGGACGCCCGGGGAGTACAGCACGCTGGCCGGGGGGCCGGCGGGGGCGGGCAGGCCGGCCGCAACCGTCAGGTCCTCGTCGCAGCGCAGGAGTTCGGCGTGGTGCAGCGGCCAGCGGGGGTGGCTGTTGGGCAGGTACAGCAGTCGGCCGCGGAAGTCGCTGTGCAGGGCCCAGCGGGCGGTCAGGAAATGTTCCAGGGCGGTCGGCTGTGTGAGGGGTGGCCCGGTCCGTACGGTGAGGGTGCTGTGCGCGCCGCGCGGTCCGGGCCAGTGCCGTCGGCTGGTGTAGGTGAGGGTGGGGCCGTCGCGGCGGACGGACATCCGCGACCACTGGTACGGGAGGCGGAAGACGGTCCGGGCGGCGAGGACGGGGATCAGGCGGGAGGCGTCGAGGGAGCGGAAGACCACGCCGCGGCGGCCGTGGCCGTCGATGGAGTAGAGGCGGACGTTGGTCTCGGGGAAGGAGCCCAGGTAGGGGATGCCGGGGAGGCGGAGCCATCCGACGCGGTGCATGCGGAACGCCACGAGGCCGACGTAGGTGACGCCGTCCAGGGTGTCGGGGGCGGTGCCGGCCGGCAGCAGCGGGGCGACGTCGGCGGGGTCGGCGGGCCAGTGCACGAAGGTCAGGTCGAGCCAGGACTGCGTGAGCAGGGGCCGGTCCACCCCGGGGTGGCGTGGTGCATCGGGCGTTATCGGTTCGGCGGGCGCAGCGGGCCCGGGAGCTGCGGGGCCCAGGCCGGCGGGAGCGGCCGGACTGGGAGCGGCCGGGCCGGGAGCGGCCGGGCCGGGGCCGGGGGGCGGCGGGTGCTGCATCGCGTCAGTATCCCGCAGGCCCCCGCGCCGGGTTGTACGGGCCTGGGCCGGGGTGGTGGGGGTGGCTTGGGCGGGATGCGGTCCCCGTCGCAGCCATGAGGGCCAGGACCGCACCCCGCACCGGGCGCCTACCCGGCGTCGTCCGGCCGACACCGCCGGCGGCGGCGGACATGCGGCAGCACCTCGCGGAGGCTGTCTCCGCGAGGTGCTGCACTCGACCGTGGGTCACCCGGTCACCGGTCATGTGGTGGCCGGTCAGCCCTGGGTTCCACCCTGGGTGCTGCCGGTGCCGCCACCCTGGGTACCGCCCTGGGTGCTGCCGGTGCCACCGCCCTGGGTACCGCCCTGGGTGTTGCCGGAGCCGCCACCCTGGGTACCGCCCTGGGTGTTCCCGGAGCCGCCACCCTGGGTACCGCCCTGGGTGTTCCCGGAGCCGCCACCCTGCGTACCACCCTGGGTGTTCCCGGAGCCGCCACCCTGCGTACCACCCTGGGTGTTCCCGGAGCCGCCACCCTGCGTACCACCCTGGGTGTTCCCGGAGCCGCCACCCTGCGTACCGCCCTGGGTGTTCCCGGTGCCGCCACCCTGCGTACCGCCCTGGGTGTTCCCGTTGCCGCCACCCTGCGTACCGCCCTGGGTGTTGCCGGTGCCGCCACCCTGCGTTCCACCCTGGGTGTTCCCGTTGCCGCCACCCTGCGTTCCACCCTGGGTGTTGCCGTTACCGGCGCCCTGCGTTCCACCCTGGGTGTTGCCGTTACCGGCGCCCTGCGTTCCACCCTGGGTGTTGCCGTTGCCGATCTGGGTGCCGCCGATGGTGTTGTTCGAGCCGCCGATGATCGTGTTGTTGACGATGTTCGTCACGTTGTTGGTCACCTGGTTCACCACGGCGGGGGCCAGTCCGAGCCGCTTGGCTTCCGATGCGGCCGCCTTCCGGCCGATGGCGGCTGCCTGCGTCTTGGACGCTCCGCCGCGCGCTGCCTGCTGGGCCGCGGCCGCGCCACGTGCCGTTGCCGCTGCCATGTCGGTCTTGGTGGAGGCCGCGGTGGATCCTGTGGAGGCGCACTTGACGGTGCCTACGGAGAACGGGCCGGCGCCGGTGATTCCGACGCGGATGTCGCCCTTGGGCCCGGCGGCGACGCGGGCGATGGTCTTCCCGCTGCGCTTGACGTCGTAGGTCTGCTTGAGGGCGAAGCCGTTGCCGTGGATCTCTCCGCCCTTCAGGCTGCACACCGCCGCAGGGGCTGCGGTCGGAAGTGCGGAAGGCTGGGCGACTGCCACCCCCGCCGTGCCGGCGAGGATCGCGGTGACGCAGGAAAGACCGGCAATGTTGGCGACGTGCTTCTTCCTCGACATTTAAAATCTCCCTTGAATAGTCGACCTGGGATTTCCGAGATCTGTGCGAGCCGGGGATTCGACTTGCCTGGTGTCTCAGTTCCTTTTGGATGGCCGAGCGGTTTATCTGTCTCCAGATTGCCGTTTCCGGGCGCGGGCAGAAAGCGACGGAGATTCGGGGCTTGACAGATTCACGTTGGGATGGGCGGGGGTGTCGTGCCTGGTGGGGGCGGGTGGCTCGCCGGGCATGGGCTTGCGTCTACGGCCGCCATGGCCGCCTGGTCGCCGCCGCGGCGCGGAATGGAGCCGTTGCGCCCGGCGGGGGTGGGTCGGGGCGGCAGCGGCAGCGGCAGCGGCAGAGGCAGAGGGGGCATGCGGCAGCACCTCGCAGAGAGGACTCTGCGAGGTGCTGCGCTTTTCGGTTGGCCTGGTCAGCCCTGGGTTCCACCCTGGGTGTTGCCGGAGCCGCCACCCTGGGTACCGCCCTGGGTGTTGCCGGAGCCGCCACCCTGCGTACCGCCCTGGGTGTTCCCAGAGCCGCCACCCTGCGTACCGCCCTGGGTGTTCCCAGAGCCGCCACCCTGCGTACCACCCTGGGTGTTCCCAGAGCCGCCACCCTGCGTACCACCCTGGGTGTTCCCAGAGCCGCCACCCTGCGTACCACCCTGGGTGTTCCCAGAGCCGCCACCCTGCGTACCACCCTGGGTGTTCCCAGAGCCGCCACCCTGCGTACCACCCTGGGTGTTACCCGAGCCGCCACCCTGCGTACCACCCTGGGTGTTACCCGAGCCGCCACCCTGCGTACCACCCTGGGTGTTACCCGAGCCGCCACCCTGCGTACCACCCTGGGTGTTACCCGAGCCGCCACCCTGCGTACCACCCTGGGTGTTACCCGAGCCGCCACCCTGCGTACCACCCTGGGTGTTACCCGAGCCGCCACCCTGCGTACCACCCTGGGTGTTACCCGAGCCGCCACCCTGCGTACCACCCTGGGTGTTACCCGAGCCGCCACCCTGCGTACCACCCTGGGTGTTCCCGGACCCGCCACCCTGCGTACCGCCCTGGGTGTTGCCGCCGTGCTTGTTGCGCTTCTTCTTCTTGTGGTTGTCTTCGTGCTTCTTGTGGTCGTGCTTCTTCTTGTGGTCGTGCTGGTTGTGGCTGACGACGCTCTCTACCGACGTGGTGGGGGCCGCCATGGCGGAAGACGTGGGGATGAGGACCCCGCCGGCGATCGCGGCGGCCGCGACGGCGGTGGCGAGGCGGAAGCCCCGGCGCTTGGGGCGGGGGGTCTCGGACGTCTCGAACTTTCGGTTCATGGTTTTCTCCTGATCGAATGGGACCCTGAACGGGTTCGGTGAATTCGGGGCCTTTGTGATGTGGGGATTGTTTCCACCGCGTCTGCGGCCTCGTTTCCTTGCCGGTGAGGCGCATAACCAGTAAGCCTGTCCGCGGCGGTGGCGGTCACGTTCCGCGAATTCGGGGCTTGACGTTTTCGCGGCTGCGGGTTAGCCGGAAATCCGGGGGTCGGGGCCGCCGGTCGGTGGTGGCGCGAAAACGATCGTGGGGGCCGGTGCGGGCAGGGGTGATCCTTATGCTGACGGCATGCTCGACATACCTCTTTCAGCGTTGGAAGTCGCGATGGTGCAGACGGGTACCCGCGCCGTGGACACCCTGCGGGACACCGCCGCCTTCGCACAGGGAATGGAACGGCTGGGCTACCGCCGCCTGTGGTACGCGGAGCACCACCACTCCCCCGCGATCGGTGCGTTCCCGCCGGTCGTGCTGACGGCGCATGCCGCCGCCTCGACCTCGGTGATCCGCCTGGGGTCGGGTGGGGTGCTGGCTCCCAACCACGCGCCCCTGACGGTGGCGGAGCAGTTCGGGACGCTGGCCGCGCTGCACGAGGACCGTATCGATCTGGGTATCGGCCGCGGTCCGGGGACGTTCGACGAGGCCATCGCGCGGGCGCTGCGGCGCGGGGCCGGGCCGGCGACGGATGCGGAGTACCGCCGGGACGTGGCCGCTGTCCTGTCGTTCTTGGTGGAGGAGGTCGCGCTCGGTCCGCTGCCGGAGCCGTGGCTGCTGGTCTCCAGTGCCGCGGGGGCCGCTCTGGCCGCGGCGCTGGGCCTGCCGGTCGCGGTCGCGCACCACATCCGGCCGGACAACACCCTTGCCGTGGTGGAGGGTTACCGGGCGGCGTTCACCGCGTCCCGCTGGTGCGAGCGGCCCCGGGTGATGCTGTGCGTGGAGACGGTGTGCGCGCCGACGCGGGAGGAGGCCGTGTGGCGGGCGGGTCCGATGAACGTGGTCAAGGCCGGTCTGCTGAAGGGGCTGAGCCAGGTGCCGTTCCCCACGCCCGCGCAGGCGGCCGCCCATCCCTTCACCGGGCAGGAGCGGCAGGCGCTGGACGGTTTCCGTGCGCAGCAGGCGGTCGGGGCGCCGGAGGCGGTGGTGGAGCGGCTGGCGCGGCTGGCCGGGGAGACCGGGGCGCAGGAGCTGATGCTGGCCACGCCCGTCTACGACCTGGGTGCGCGTATCGCTTCCTATGAGCTGGTGAGGAAGTACTGGGGGGCGGCGGGGTCGTCGTAGGTGCCGGTTTTCTCGCATTTTCTCGCACGCGGGAATCGTGTGCGCAGGGGTGTGCGAAGGGGTGGCGGGGGCGGCTGTTACAGGGCGTTGAACCCGTTCGGCGCAGGGGCGGGGGTGGTGGGTCGGGTGCGGGGTGCGGGGGTGGGGAGGGCTGCCGTGCAGGCCTCCCGCCGGGTGGGGGCGGACCGCTGTGTGCGGGGTGTCAATCGGGGTTTGACGGTTGCCCGCTACAAGGGAGGGTTACGGACATATCCGGATTGGGAAACAGGGGGTGGGCGGTCGGTGCCGGGGCGTGGCGCAGGGCCAGAGTGTGGCTCCTCGGCCAGACGCCGGGAACCGTTTCGGGCCTGGCCGGCGCGCACGTTGTGGTGTGGGCGCCGGTGTGGGCCGTCCGTTGAAGTCCGTTGAAGTCGAAGGGGTTTTCTTCTCCATGTCTGCTTCTCGCGCCACCCGCCGCACCCTCGCCGCTCTCCTGGCCGCCGGGACCCTGCTCGGGGCCGCCGCCCTGCCCGCCGCGGCCGACGACCACCGCCGCGGCGGCCACCGCGGACCCCACTCCTCCCTCTCCATCGGCGACGTCCGGTACGAAAGCGGCCCCCGCCACGACCGCTCCAACCGCGCCCTGAACCGCGAATGGGTCGAGATCAGGAACACCGGCCGCCACAGCGTCAACCTCCGCGGCTTCACCCTCACCGACCAGCAGGGCAACCGCTACCGCTTCCCCGACTTCCGCCTCGACGGCCGCTCCGCCGTCAAGGTCCACACCGGCCAGGGCCGCGACACCCGCCACGACCTCTACCAGGACCGCAACCGCCAGATCTGGAACGACCGCGACACCGCCACCCTCCGCGACCAGCGCGGCAACGTCATCGACACCGAGTCCTGGGGCCGCCGCGGACACCACCGCGGCTGACCCCGCTCCGGCGGTCGCCCGGACGGGTGGGTGAGCGCCGGATGAGGAAGGGTGCGGCGTGTCATGGCGGGGGCCGTGGCGCGCCGCACCCGTGCGTGCGGGCGCACCCGTGCGGGCGGCGGGGGTGGGGTGGGCGTCGAGGGGTGTGGTGGGCGCGTGCATTCGGGTGGCGGGGGGCCGTGTCGGGGTGGGGGTGTGGGGTCCGGTTGGCGATGCTGGGCCGGGCGCGGCATCGGGCGGCGTCCTGCCCCATCCCCCGGTGAGAAGGAGTACGGCATGGCGACGGACGCGGTCGGGCGTTTCCTGGCGGCGCTGGAGCCGCATCGGCGGGATGCCGTGGCGGCCAGGCCGCGTCAGGAGCAGGAGCGGCTGGCGGCCGCGTGGGAGGAGGAGCTGGGCTCCGACGACGAGCTCGACACCCTCGATGAGCTCTCTCCGCCCGCGGCGGAGGCCGAGGCGGCCCGCCGGGTGATGGATCGCGAGTCCTGAAGGCCGGGCCGCCGGCAGCGGGTTAGGCGGTGTCCGGTGGATCAGGGGCGGTCAGCCCGCGTCGTCTGGTGCCGTGGATGGCAAGGCGGAGGAGGAAGTCGAGGCGGAGCGTCGGCGACCGTCGACAACGCGGCAAGGCGCGGTGCCAGACGACGCGGGCCCGGCCCTGATCCGCCGGACACCCCATAAAGGGTGGCCGGTGGCTGGGGGACCGGGGAAGAATGCGTGGGGTGCGTGATCGTCTGGAAGTGTCCCCGGGTCTGCGGCTGCGGCGTTGGTCGCCGGCTGATGCGGGGGCGGTGCTGGCGGCGTTCGCCGAGCCGGTGATGGCACGGCAGGCCGCTGAGCCGGGTGTGACGCCGGCGGCGGCGCGGCGCTGGCTGGAGGCCCGGGCGGAGCAGTGGGACGCGGGGTCGGGGTACGCGTTCGCGGTCGTCGACGCTGCGGACGTGGTGCTGGGGCATGTGGCGGTCGGCTCCGTCGAGCGGCGTCACGGCACCGGCTGGGTCTCGTACTGGACGACCGCGGCGGCCCGCGGGCGGGGTGTCGCCTCGGGTGGCTGCCGTGCGGTGGCGGCCTGGGCGTTCGAGGACGCCGGGCTGTTCCGGCTGGAGCTGGGCCACCGGGTCGACAACCCGGCTTCGTGCCGGGTGGCCCGCGCGGCGGGGTTCGCGGTCGAGGGGCTCCAGCGGCGCAGGCTCCGCTATGACGGTGTCCGCTACGACGTCGAGTTGCACGCCCGGCTGGCGACCGACCCCGCACCGGCCACCCGGCCGGGCGGTTGAAGGGCCGGAAGGGTGAAGGGCCGGGGGTGTGTGCCGGCTGTTCGGCATGCGTTCGGCATGCGGCGGCCGGTGTGGAGGGGCCCGGCCGGCCCTGCGCCGGACAGCCGTGGCGGGCGCCGACGGCCTCTGCCGGCGGCTGCGCGGCGGCCGGACGCGGGCGGGCGGGCGCGTGGGCGTCGTCTGCCGGGCGGTGAACGCCCGTGTCCACCGACACCGACACCGACAAGAGCACCGCCCCGGCTTGGCCGCGCCCCGTGTCGCGGGCTGTCGACTGCCCTGCCCCCTGCCTGTTCCGGGGGTTCGTGCCGCGTGCTTGATGCGCTGTTCTGCCCGTGGTTTTCGTGCCCGCCGGCTGCCCGCGCCCGGCGGGCGGGCCGGCCGGCTCGGTGTGGCCGTCCGGGTGGGTGGACTGCGGTCGCGCCGTGGCACCGCTTGGCGGGACGGCCGGCAGGGCGACGCCGGGCCGGCCGCGGTGCGAGGGGGACGGCCCGGCCGGTCGGCGGTGGCCGGGCCGGTCGGCGGTGGCCGGGCCGGTCGGCGGTGGCCGGGCCCGCCGGCGGTGGCCGGGCCCGCCGGCCTGTCTGGCCGTCAGGCGGTCGGTGGGTCCCGGGGTGGCCGTCAGGCGGTCGGGCGCAACCGGTCCAGCTCGCTGCCGATCGCTTCTCGCAGCGGGTCGTGCTGCGGGCCGAGCCTGGACTGCTCGTCACTCCACCGGTCACGCGGATAGAGCCACACCGGAGCGCGCACCGCGTCGGCCGGCTCCCATGCGAACCGCGGCCACACGTGGGCGTGCAGGAACGGGTCCTTGTTCCCCAGGATCTCCAGGTTGACCCGCCGGAAGGCGGGGTCCAGCCGCCTGCAGGCCCGCTCGACCGCCTCGCCGAGCTGATCCATGTCGGACAGGAACGACAGGCGTTTGGCCTTCGGCAGGTCCGACAGCCGCTGTACCTGCGGGTCGTCGACGAGGAGTACCGAGTATCCCGGCAGGAACTGGACATCCCCGATCACGGCGAATCCCGAGGTCAGCCGCCGCAGCACGGTCGGGTTCTCCCCTCTGAGGGCGGTACCGATCCGATCCGTCCGCCAGTCTCCGGTCATGGCCGGAACCTACCAGCAGGTGATCAGGGACCGGGTGTGCCTGCGCCTCCCCGCCCCGTCAGGCGGTGGATGCGGTCGACGCCGTACCAGCGGGAGACGCAGGCGGCGACCCAGTCGCGGTCGTAGTCGGCGGTGAAGAAGGGCTCGGCGAGGTGGCCGATGGGCAGGGGGCGGTAGCCGACGTCGGTGGCGCCGTGCGCCGCCTCGGTGCGGATGCGGGTGTTCTGGGCGTCCCAGGCGATGGAGCGGGCCACCGTGGTGGTGGTGAGCTGCTGCAGGTGCGGGACGAGGGAGGCCGTCGCGGCCAGGGTCAGGCAGAGGGCCGCCGTGGTGGCGGTGGCCGCGGCGGCGGGGCGGCGGGCGGCCAGGCGGGGGCCGGCCCAGGCTCCCAGGAGGGCTCCGTAGCCGCACAGGGCCAGTTCCATGGGCAACAGGAAACTCGTCCAGGTCCGGGCGTAGGTCCAGCCGGTGGGGCCGTATCCGCTGCGCAGGCCGGCCGCCACCGCGAAGGAGCCCAAGATCACCACGGGCAGCGGCAGGAGCAGCAGGGCGGTCCGCGTGGCCCGCCCGGCGCCGGGCCGCGCACCGGAGGCGGGGACGCGGCGGGGGGCGGGGCGGGGGGTGCGGAGGGTGGCGGCCAGGCCCAGCAGGAGGCCGGCGGCCGCGGCGGCGAGGTAGGCCCACTGGCCGGTGACGGTGTCCCAGATGCGCAGCCAGTCCTCGAAGGTGGCGCGTAGTTCGCCGGTGGAGAGGATGGGGGGTTTCTCGGGCTGCTGGGCGCGGCGCCAGCGGGCGCCCGGGGAGGTGTGGAGGACGGTGAGGCCGCAGGCGAGGCCGGCGCACCACAGCAGGCACCAGGTGAAGGGGCGCCAGGTCGTGGTGAGGTGCAGGCGGGGCAGGCACAGCAGGGCGGTCAGGGCGGCGAGGAGTGCGCTGACGAGGGCGAAGGGTTCGCTCAGGGTGCCGAGGGCGAAGCCGGTGAGGAGGGCGCCGGCGAGGCCGGCGGTGCGGACGGCGGGGCGGGGGTGGGCGGCGGTGGCCAGGGCGAGCAGCAGGGCCCACAGGCCGATGACGCTCGGCACGGTGTGGGAGATCGTGGCGGGGGCCCACAGCAGGACCTGGTAGCTGCGGGTGCCCGCGAAGTACAGGAGTGCCTGCAGGGCCAGGGCGCAGGCGGTCAGGGCGAGCAGGGGCGGTGTGTGGCCGAGGGCGTGGAGGAGGCGGCGGCCGAGGAGGACGAGGGCGGCGGTGAGGGCGAGGGTGATGAGGGTGGGGAGGATTTTGGTGCCGGCCGGTCCGCCGCCGTAGAGGAGGCCGCTGAGGAAGGCGTTGGCGATCCGGCCGTTCTGGGTGGTGTAGAAGTCGGCGGTGATGCCGAGGACTCCCAGGTCGCGGGTTTTCCAGGCGGCGCACCAGTCGTCGGAGGTGGGGCGGATGTAGAGGCCGAGGAAGCATCCGACGGCGACGAGGGCTCCGGCGGCGGTGGCGAGGGTCGCCGCGGCGGCTGTGGGCAGGGTGCGCAGGAGGGGGCGGGGTCCGGTGTGGGGGCCGGTTGGTGGGGAGGGGGTCACGAGGTCCTCGTCCTCGGCCGCCGTGGTGCTCATGGGCCACCTCTTCGCAGCGTTCGCGGTGTTCGCAGCGGGGGTCCGTCGGGCGGGGGCGGCCGGTTGCGCCCCGCCGGCTGTGGTGATCGCACGGCCCGCGAACACCCATGATGTGCACGGTTCGTGGCGGGCGGCATCCCGGGCGGGGCCGGTCGCCACGGGCCGCTTCGGCGGGCGGGCTTCGGCGGGCGGGCTTCGGCGGGCGGGGAGGGTGGGGGTGGGGGTGGGGGGTCACCCGGGCGGCGGGGTGTGCGTGGCGGGGCGGGCGGGGGTCTTCGAGGATGGGCCGGGGGCGGTGTCCGCGCGTACGCGGTGCGGCGGAGGGAGTGGCGGTGCCCGTTGTCCTTGGATGCTGGGCGGTGGCCGCGGCGGTGCTGGCCGGGGCCTCGGTTCCGGTG
This sequence comes from Streptomyces sp. TN58, assembly GCF_001941845.1. Lineage (NCBI taxonomy): Bacteria > Bacillati > Actinomycetota > Actinomycetes > Kitasatosporales > Streptomycetaceae > Streptomyces > Streptomyces sp. TN58. The sequence goes on from NZ_CP018870.1 coordinate 179,167, forward strand.
TGCGGTGCGGGCGGTCATGCGCCGCTGTCGGGGTTCACCGCCCCCACGGTCGGGGTGCTGTCCAATGTGACGGCCGCCGAGGGGGTTTCGGCTTCGCGTGCCGCCGGCGCCCGGTATGTGGAGGGCAGCAACGTGCTGCGGCTGGCGTCGGGGCGGTGGCTGTACCTGCCCGCGGGGCGGACGGTGTCGGTGGTGGTCGGGGCCGGTGACGCGGGGGCGTTGCGGCAGATCGGGCAGAGCCGGGCGTGGCTGGCGTCGGGCCGGATCCCGGGCAGGTCCGCGGCGGAGCGGGCGGCGGCCGCGCGGGCGCTGCTGGCGATGCGGGCGCTGCTGCGGCCCAACGGGGCGATGGCGGCGGGGTGGAGTCCGGGCTGGATGTACTCCTGGCCGCGGGATGCGAGCTTCGCGTGCGCGGCGTTCGCGCACACCGGGCATGACGCGGAGGCGTTCGGGATCCTGCGGCACAGTGCCGCGACGCAGCGCGGGGACGGCAGCTGGGAGGCGCGTACGAAGCTGGACGGTTCCGGGCCGCCGGACGGCAGGCGGTGGCAGCTCGATGCCAACGGCTGGGTTCCGTGGTCGGTGTGGCAGTGGTACCGGGCGGCGCCGGCGGAGGGCCGGCGGGCCCGGCTGGCGACGCTCTACCCGATGGTGGCCAGGGCGGCCGACCGTGCGGCGCGGTCGCTGGGGGCGGACGGGCTGCCTCCGGCGTCTCCCGACTACTGGGAGCTGATGACGTCGAGTACGAACATCGGGACGGCCGCGCCGCTGCTGGCCGGGCTGAACGCCTCCGCGGACCTGGCGCGGGAGGCGGGCCGGCCCGGGGACGCGGCGCGGTGGGCGCGGGCGGCGCGGCGGCTGTCGGCGGGGATCTCCAAGCGGTTCCTGCCGCTGGGCTACCAGCGCACCGTCGACGGCCGGCACGGGCGTGACAGTGCGGTGGCGTTCATGACGCCGCCTTTCAACGCGGCTCCGGCGGGGCTGGAGGCGGTACTGGAGTCCACGTGGCGGGCGCTGCGCCTGCCCAACGGGGGGCTGACGCCGGGTGATGACCCGGGGGCGCCGTGGGGTGCGACGGCGTGGACGCCCAGTACGGCGTTCTTCGCGCTGGCGTGGGCGGCCGGGGGGCGGCCGGCGAAGGCGGGGCCGGTGCTGGAGTGGGTGCTCTCCAAACGCAACGCGCTCGGTGAGCTGCCGGAGAAGGTGGACAGCGCCGGCCGGGCCGCTTCGGTGGCGCCGCTGGCGTGGACGGGGTCGATCGTGCTGCTGTCGCTGGTGGCGCTTGAGAGTGGCGGTCTGCCGGCCCCGCCCCCGGGGCGGTAGGAGGGGCGGGACTTCGGGCGCGGCGCGGTCCTGTCTGACGCGGATCCCGGACGCTCCCCCGGGCTGCTCTCCACTCCCCTCCTCGCCCCCTCCCCGCTCCCCTCTCCCCGCGCCCTTCTCCGCTCCCCCTCCTCGGTCCCCGGTCGGTTGCTGACGGCAAGACACCTCGACCCGCTCCCGGGCCGCCTCTTTCGGTTCACCTCGCTGACGGCCATGCCCGCGCCGCTGCCGCAGCTCCCGCCACTCTGGCCCTCAGGCGCTCTGGCCCTCTGGCGCTCAGGCGTCAGCCGGTGGGTTCGGCCACTCGGGCGAGCAGGGCGGAGTTCGCCGGTCATCCGGGGAAGAAGCGGCCGGCGGGCCCCGGCGCATGTGTGCGCCGCCGTCGGCGGCGGGTGGTACGGGCGGCGGTCACAAGGGGCCCTGTCACCGGTGGTCAGGGCGTGGGGAGTTGAGCAGTGCGGCCGGACGGCCGGGCCGGGCGGCAGCCGGGTGGTGGGGCGCTGTGCCGGTGGCTGCGGTAGGGCCGGTGGCCCGGGTGGGGCGGGCGGTGGGGCCGGGGCGGGCCGGCGGGTGGTGGCCGCAGGGTGGGTGCCGTGGCGGGGGGGGGGGGGGGGGGGTTGGGGCGGTGGTGGTCAGTGGTGCCAGGTGGAGGGGTGGCGGGCGGCCTGGGCGAGGGCGGTGGGCGGGACGGCCCGGTGCCAGGGGGTGGGGGCGGGTCCGGCGGGGCCGGGGGTGGGTGTGGGGGTGGTGGTGTGGAGGTCGGCGTCCAGGCCGAGGGTGGCGGCCAGGTTGGTGCCGTCGGGGGTGGTCACGGCGGCCGGGGCGCCGGTGTAGAGCATCTGGGACTCGTGCCAGACAGGGCCGGTGCCGGTGCCGGTGCCGGTGTTGGTGCCGGTGTTGGTGTTGGTGTTGGTGTTGGTGTTGGTGTGGGTGTCGGGGGTGGGGAGGGTGATGGCGGCGGTGCCGGTGGCGGCGCGGCCGGCGAGGAGGTGGCCGGTGGTGGCGACGGCGCCGTAGCCGCCTTCGCCGCCGGTGGTGGCGGGTGGGGAGAGGAGGGGGGCGGCCGTGGTGGCGGTGGCCCGGGTGGTGGTGACGGTGCCGGTGCCGGGGGTGCGGAAGGAGAGGCGGACGCCGTCGCCTTCGGGGGTGGCGGACAGGACGCCGGTGGTGGCGGGCAGGCCGGTGGGGAAGGGGCCGGCGAGGGGGGCGCCGGGGGCGGGCTGGGTCCAGGCCAGGACGGTGCGGTCGGTGGCGGCGTAGAGGTGTCGGCGGCCGGCGCTGTCGGTGGCGGTGGCGGGGTCGCCCTGCAGGGCGGTGCCGCCCAGGCTCTGCCAGGGGCCGAAGCCGGCGCCGGGGGCGGTCTGGGTGGCGGCGGCCAGGGTGCGGCGGGAGTCGCGGAGGTAGACGGTGATGCGGCCGGCGGGGTCGGTGGTGGCGGTGGGGGTGCCGATCGCGGAGGTGGCGGAGAGGTCGCCGGTGTCGGGGGTGCCGAGGGTGTGCCAGGGGCCGAAGCCGGCGCCGGGGGCGTTCTGGAGGGCGTAGACGGTCTCGCGCCGGTAGTCGTGGGGGGTGGTGGTGGCCAGGGTGGTGCGGGTGGCGAGGACGGCGATGCGGCCGTCGGGCAGGCGGGCGGTGGACGCGCCGGCGTCGATGGTGGTGCCGGGGGCGGTGGGGGGCAGGAAGCGGGGTCCCTGCCAGGGGGTGTCGGGGCGGGGGCGTGTCCAGTAGGCCATCTGGCCGTCGAGGGCGGCGAAGGCGTAGAGGTGGCCGGGCGGGCCCTGGGTCAGCCAGGTGGTGCTCTCGCCGCGGCTGTAGCGGATGGTCTGGTTCCAGCCGGCGCCGGTGGGGCGGGTGGCGGTCTTGCGGTCGCCGCAGCCGGCGGGGCTGCCGCACCAGTCCTGGTGGTCGCTCCAGGCGTAGGTCTTGAGGTAGCCGAGTTTCTCCTCGGCGGCTTTCGCGTCGAGGGTGGGGGGCAGGGAGCTGTTGGGGTAGCTGACGTAGTTCTGGACCGAGAAGTGGGGGCGGGGGCCGGCGGCGGTGGTGGCGGCGTAGCGTTCGGTGGCGGCCTGTACGAAGCGGGCCCCGTAGATGTGGTCCTGGTGGTCGGCGGGGGCGCCGGCGGGCCGGGTGCGGCCGGGGGTGGGGTCCTGGGTGCGGATGGTGGTGGGCCGGTAGAGCGCCAGTACGTTGGCGATGGCCTGGACGGCCTGGTCGCGGGTGTAGGTGAAGGGGGTGGTGACGGGGGTGCCGGAGGCGAGTTGGGAGCCGAGGGCGGGGACCTTGCCGTCCCACAGGCCGCGCAGGCTGTCGGGGTTGTCGCCGGAGATGCTGCGGGCTTCGCGCATCTGCATCCACACCAGGTTGACCTCGGGGCGGGCGAGGAGGACGTCGACTTCGGCGCTGCCGCCGCCGGTGGTGGGCACGGAGGTGCGCTGCCAGGCGCTGGTGCGCCGGCCGGTGGCCATCTCGGCGTAGGCGGCGCGTATGCCGTTCTGGCGGGCTTCGGCGTAGGCGGCGTGGTCGGCGGGGCGGGCGGGGTCTTGCAGGTGGGGGCTGTGGGCTTCGTTGCGGCCGTCGGACTCGCCTGCGGTCAGGTAGACGGTGGTGACCTTGACGCCGGTGGATATGGAGCGGCTGAGGTCGGGGTTCATGAAGAACAGGTCGTCGTCGGGGTGCGCGACGAACTGCACGACCGTGCCCTGGGTGACGCTGGGGCGCTGGGGGGCCTGGGCGGCGGCGGGCGCGGGGGCGGCGGCGTGTCCGTGGGCCCAGGTCGTGACGCCGGCGACGCCGGCGGCGGCGGTGAGGGCGGCGAGCAGGGCCGCGAGGCGGGTGCGGCTGGCCAGGGACATCGCGGGCGCCTTGGGGGTCGGTCCGGTGCGGGGTGCTCCGAAGAGTGGGGGGTGTCGGTGCCCCGATGGCTGGAGCACTTCCGGAGACGACCGGGGCCGATTATGCCTCGCGTGTTTTCTGCTGACACACCCTCAAACACCATATGAAACCAAACCAGTTGAATGCACGATATGGGCGTCTTGTCCCTATTTGGGGATGGTTGGGTGGGGTGGGGTGGGAGGGGGCCGCGTGGTGTGTGTCACGTGCGGGGGCGGGGTGGGGCGGTGTGGGGGCGGCGGATTTTCGTGGACTTCTGGGGACTTCTGTCGACTTCCAGGGGTTTCGGCGGCGGTGTGGGCTGGGGTTTCGCGGTGTCCGGCGGGCGGCGGGCCGGCGCGGGTCGCGGGGCGGTCGGGAGACGGCGCGGGCGGCCGCGCCCGGGGGGCGGTGAGGTCTCTCACACCGGCGGGGGGTGGGGGGTGGTAGGCCGGTCCGTCGGGGGCGGCCGTCGGACGGCGGCGGGCCGGCGGGGGCCGACCGGGGGAGCCGGCGGGCCGGGCGCACCGGCGGCGGCGGTGGGGCGGTGGGCCGGGCGCGGCCCGGTGGCGGCCGTGCCTCTCCCGGGGTCTGGGCCCTTGGCGGGGTCTGGGCCCGGTGGCGGCGGTGCCTCTCCCGGGGTCTGGGCCCCTGCCTCGGTCTGGGCCCGGCGGGCGGCTCGGGCGGGGCCGGCGGGCGTTGCGGCGAGGGCCCGGAAGCCGGTGGAAGCGTGGGTTGAGCGCACCGGCAGCGGCGGCGGTGGGGCGGTGGGCCGGGCGCGACCTGGTGGCGGCGGTGCCTCTCCCGGGATCTGGGCCCGGTGGGCGGCTGGGCCCGGCCGATGGGCGTCGCGGCGAGGGCCCGGAAGCCGGTGGAGCCGTGGGTTGGGCGCACCGGCGGTGGTGGGCGGGTGGGCCGGGCGCGGCCCGGTGGCGGCGGTGCCCCCTGCCGGGGTCTGGGCCCGGTGGGCGGCTCGGGCGGGGCCGGCGGTCGTCGCGGCGAGGGCCCGGAAGCCGGTGGAGCCTTGGGTTGGGCGCACCGGCGGCGGGGAAGTCGGTGGGCGGGTGGGCCGGGCGCGGCCTGGTGGCGGCGGTGGCCCCTGCCGGGGCCTGGGCCCGGTGGGCGGCCGGCCCGGCCGATGGGCGTCGCGGCGAGGGCCCGGAAGCCGGTGGAGCCGTGGGTTGGGCGCACCGGCGGTGGTGGGCGTGGGCGGTGGGCTGCACGCGGCCTGGTGGCGGCGGTGCCCCCTGCCGGGGTCTGGGCCCGTGGCGGGTTGAGGCGCCTGTGGGTGCAGGTTCGCCGTGGATCGAGAGGGTTCCGACTGCTTCGTGGCCGGGGCGGGGCCTGCGTAGAGGCGAGGCGGCCGGTGGTGGGGAAGCCGGTGCCGTCGCCGACGGTGACCAGCAGGACGGCGGCGGTCCTGACGCCGACGCCGGGCAGCGACGTCAGGACCTGGGAAAGAGGGGGCCACCAGCAGCTGGCTGGTCTGGGGCTCCAGGGCCCCGCGTTTTTCGCGGACGGCCGCGAGGGAGCGGGCCAGGTATGGGATGACCGCGTGGAGGGTGCCGGTGCCTGGGACGACGACGGTCCGTTCGTCGAGCGCGTCGAAGACGTCGTCGATACGCCGGGTGGCTATGCGCAGGGCCTTGGGGCGGACCAGTTCGACGAGTCTGCGGCGGCCGGCTTTCCCGTTCCGACGCGGCCGAGCCAGGTGGGCGCGGCAGTCGGGCCGGCGTGTCGACGTGCGGCGCAGGCGGTGGGTGCCGGCCGGGTCGGGTGTGGTGCTGGTGGCGGCCCGCCATGGGGCGCGGCAGGCGGGCTCCGCCGGCCGCGGCGGTTGCTCTCGGGTGAGGTGACGCACCAGCGGGGGTGGGGAAGGCGGTGCGCGGACGGGCCGGCTTCGCCGGGAGTCCTGCCCGGGCGGGCCTGGGCGAGGTCGGCGGGTCCCGATCCCGGGCCCGGTGCGCAGGCCGTCCGTCTCCGAGGCGCCCGCGCTCCGTGAAGCGGGGCGGTTGCGGTGCCCGGCCGCGTCGGCGGGATCGGGGCAGAGGCGGGGGCTCCACGGTTCATGGCCGTGCGGAGGAAAGCGCGACGCCGCGGGGTGGGCCCTGGTGGTGGAGGGGGTGTGCGTTCGTCTCGGGGAGGGGCGGCGGCGTGCAGGCGTGCCCAGGGCGGCGGCGTGGGCGGCGGTCGGGGCGGCGGTCGGGGACGGTGTTCGCAGTGCTCCGTCAGCCAGGTCTGCTCCCCGTGCCGCCGGTACGGCGCTACGGGGGCGGGTTCGGGCGCTACGGCCGCCGGTACGGGCGCCACTGGCGGGTCGGGGCGCCTGGGGTGGAGCGCCGCCGCCTCCGGGCGCAGGCTGGGGCCGGTGCGGGCCGGGCTGGTCTGTTGGACTGCCGCAGTGGTCTGTGCCGCTGGGCGTTGTGCCCGGGCGAGTGGGGCTGGTGTCCGGCTGTGTGCGAGTGCGCCGGTGCTTTGGCGCGGGACGCAGAGCGTTCCTGGGGCTCCGGCGGCGCTCTGCGCGCGTTCCTCCGGGCTGCCGCGCGCGGGGAGGTGCCGGCCCGCGCGGGTGCGTACGGGCGCACGGTAGGCGGGTGTCGCGGGGCGGTGAGCCCCCGCCCGGGGCGGGGCGGGGCGGGCGGGGGGGCGGTGTGGTGCGTGGCGCGTCCTGTGCCCGCTGCCCCGCCCGCCGCCGTACGCCGCCGTACGCCGCCGTGCGCCCGCGGGCCCGCGGGCAGCGGCGGGCGGCGTACGGCGGCGAGTGGTGTGCGGGGGGTGTGGTCTTGCCGCGGTGGTGTTACTTCAGGCCGATCTCGTCGCAGGCGGCTTTGAGGGAGTCGGTGCAGATCTCCTCGACGGTGTAGACGCCGTCGAGGACCACGGTGGTGCGGATGTCCTCGCGGGTCACTGGCACGCCGGGGATGAGGACGGCGGGGATGCGCTTGCTGGTCGGGCTGCTGACCACCTGGTTGATGATTCCGTCGATCTTCTCGCCCTGGGCGAGGAGGACGGCGAGTTCGGCGGCGGCTTCGGCCTCGCGGGCGTAGGGCTTGTAGACGGTCATGAACTGCTCGCCCGCCACGATGCGCCGCACGCCGGCGAGTTCGGCGTCCTGGCCGGTGACCGGGGGCAGGGGGGAGACGCCGGCGGCCTTGAGGGCGGTGATGATGCCGCCGGCCATGCCGTCGTTGGCGGAGTAGACGCCGACGATCTTGTCCTTGCCGAGCGCGGAGAGCGCGGACGCCATGTTGGTGTTGGCGTTCTCCGGCTTCCACTCGACGGTGTCGTACTCCTTGCCGACGTTCACCTTGCCGTCCAGGACGGAACGGGCACCGGCCTTGAAGCTGGCGGCGTTGGGGTCGGTGACCGCGCCGTTCATCATGACGATCTTCCCGGTCCTGGCCTTGTCGCCCAGGGCGTCCAGCAGGGCCTTGCCCTGGACGCGGCCGACGTCCTCGTTGTCGAAGGAGGTGTAGGCGTCGATGGGGCCCTCGGCCAGGCGGTCGTAGGCGACCACCGCGATACCGGCCGCCTTGGCCTTCGTCACCGCTGCGGCGATGGCCTTGGAGTCCACCGCGTCGATGACCAGGACGTCCACCTTGTCCTTGATCATCGCATCGGCCTGGGCGCTCTGCCGGACCGCGTCGCCCGCGGCGTTGGCGTAGAGGACCTTGCCCTTGCCCAGGGTCAGCAGGGCGACCTTCTTCTCCATCAGCGGCTTGTCGAACTTCTCGTAACGCGCGGTCTCGTTCTCGGGGAGCAGCAGGCCGATCCTGACCTCGCCGCTGCTGTCACCGGAGCCGCCGGAGCCGTCGGAGCCGCCGCAGGCGGTGAGCGTGACGGCGAGCGCCGTGACGGCCAGAGCAACGGGGGCACGCCCCAGATACGCGTTCACGAGGTGAGCCTCCCTGGTGGGGCCGTGTCGGTACGGCCGAGGGAGGCAGTCAACGTGCCCGTATCCGCTGCCGTCAAGAAGTGAATCCCTAACGAGATGGCAACGCTGTCACCGCACGGTCACCGCACTCCCGCACCGGGTCCGTGCAGGGCTTTCCCCGGCCGGCGGCGGCCCGCTTGCCGGTCTGGCGTCAACTCCTGAAGGGTAGGAGGCGGTTTGGTCTTCACCACGTGAGCAGCCCCGCGCCGGGACGGGGGTGCGGGGGCGGGTCGCGTGGGGTGGGCCGGGCAGGACGCGGCGGGGCGGGCCGGGCGCGGCGGGGCGGGCCGGGCGGGGCGGGCCGGACGGGGCGGATGGCAACGGGCGGCGGGCCGGGCCGGACGCGGGAGGTCGGACGGGGCGGGGCGGGCGCAGCGGGTGGCGGCGGGCCGGGCGCGACAGGCCGGACGGGGCGGATGGCAACGGGCGGCGGGCCGAGCCGGGCGCGGGAGGTCGGACGGGGCGGGGCGGACGGGGCGGGCCGGACGGGGCGGGCCGGGCGCGGGAGGTCGGACGGGGCGGGGGCGCACCGGGTGGCGGGCCGGGCACGGGGTGGTGGGTGGCCGGGGTGGAGCGGGCCGGGAAAAGAGGGGCGGGCTGGCCGGCCGGGATCGACCAGGCGGCCGGGCGGGCGGAGCGGGCCGGGGGAATGGGGCCGTACTGCCCACGTTGCGACAAGCCCGGCGCCATCCTCGCCCCGCCATCCTCGCCCCGCCGGCCGCTCCCCCGAGGCCGCCCGCCCCGCGATGCCGGTCCGCAGACCGGGCATCATCCCGCTGCGAAGGACCCCCTGGGCCCTTGGGCCTGCGCTGAAGCCCCAAAGGCAAGACCACCTGAACCCCGCAAGGTTCCGACTCGACGAGCCACCGTCCTCATGGGCGGTGGTCCGTTGATTTGGGGAGTCGAGACAGACCTCGCTCCGCTTCGTCCACGAACTGCTCGTGCACTGTGAGTTCACGGCCTCTGCCCGGACTCGTCAGAACGATGGTCTTCGCCTCACCGAGAGCCTCAGGCCCCGCCCCGAGGAGCTCGCGTGTGATCATCACCGCATCGAGCACCTCGACCCGGTGCTCGCTCAGCAGCCGCTGCACCGCAGCCATCCCGTCATCCATGCCCAGCAGCGGTCGGCACTCATCCACGAGCGCCTCAAGCCGGGCGGACCTCTCCGGATGCAGCCCTCTGATCACCATCACACCGCCCCCCCTCGCTCAGTCCCCGGGCCCCAATCGTGGCTCATGTTTGCCTCTGAACCTCGCGGCTAAGCCGATCACTCATCGAGAAGTCCGAAGTCCCCGGGAAAGGCGCTAAGGAATTCTCGCCTCACGGCGTCCCCCTCCGCCTCAGCCATGGCTCCGAGCACGCCAAGCAGTTCGCTTCGCTGGTCATGCGACAAGCGACCCAACGTGGCCCCAATGCCTTCCAGGGCCTTCACGGCGTCGTCCGGATCCATCTGCTCGTCGTCCGCGCCGTCAATGAACCAAGCAACGTCCACCAGCGCGTCAGCCAATGCACGCGTCAGCGACGAGTACGCGGGTGTCACGGGTCCTCCAACAGATCAGCAGGCACGGGTGGCATGCCATCCCACCACATGCCGATCCGGCCCCACCACGCCGATACCACCGGCCCCTCAGAGGTTCCCAGGGGCTGCCGACCTGACGGTCGACAACCCCTCAAACACGCTCACGCTCCCTACCATCCTCGGACGGTCCAAACCCGGACACCTGAGGAACCGAAGCAGCTGTGGCCGTTTTCAAGGAATCTCATCAACACCCACCCACCACAGCCGGCCACGCGGCCTCAACCACCTCAGCGACACCCCGGGCCGCAGACGCCGGAAGAGCAGAACAAGCCGACAGGCCGACAGGACGGCAGGGCGACAGGGCGGGCAGCGCGGCAGGAGGCACTGCGGTACCGGGCCCCACACCGCGCCGCCGACCACCAGACCAGAGCGAGGCAGGCGGGGCTGCGGGGAGGCCCGCGCACTGGGTCCGCGGACCGGGCTTGCCAGGAGGCTCGCGGACCGGGGCTGCGGGGAGGCCTGCCGATTGGGCTTGCGGGCAGGGGCCCGGTGCTGGGGTTGAGGGGCCTGCGGGCGTGGGGTGGGGGTCAGGTGATGCCGATGGTGTAGGTGGCGCGGTAGCCGTTGTGGTGGGGGGTGAGGGGGAGGGTCATGGTGTGTGCCGCGGCGCGGTAGCGGCTGTCGCGGGTGTTGGGGTGTGGGGGTGCGGTGCGGCGGGTGTAGGGCGGGCGGCTGTAGATCTGGGTCAGGAGGTTTTCGGGGAAGAAGAACTGCGAGGTGGTCTCGGTGTGGGGGTCGGGGCGGACTTTGAAGTGGATGTGGGGGGCGAGGCCTGCGTACCAGCCGGGCACGATGGTGTGGAACACGCATCGTCCGGTGTGGTCGGTGGTCTGGGTGCCGCGCAGGAAGGTGGTCTGGGCGGTGGAGTAGTTGCCGTCGGCGTCGGCGTGCCAGACCTCGACGGCAGCGGCCGGCAGCGGCCGGCAGTGGTCGGGGACGCGGACGACGGTCAGGTCCAGGCGTAGCGGTACGCCGTCGCGGCCCTGGGTGATGTCGGAGCGGATCAGGGCGGCGTCGAGGTAGTAGGGTCCCGCGCCGGCCTGGACGGCGAGGACGCAGGCCGGGGCGGTGGCGGTGGCGGCTGTTGTCGGGGCGGGTGAGGGGGGAGGGGTCGGGGAGGCGGACGGCTGTGCCGGCGCTCCGCGTGGTGTGGAGGGGGCGGCACATCCGGCGGCGAGTACGGCGGCGGCCCCGGCCGACCCGGCGGCCAGGAGGAGGGCCCGGCGGCTGGTCGCCTGCGAGGAGACCGCGCCCGTACCGGCACCGGCACCATCACCGGCGCCGGCTCCCGCTCCGCCGCCGGAAGCGGTGCCGGCGCCGGTATCGGTGCCTCTGCCGGAACCGGTGGCGCGGCTGGTGGTGTCGTCTGCCATACGGGCCCCTTCCCACGTGCCCCGGGTTCCGTCCGCAGGTGGGGCGGGAGGGCGGTACACACGCGCCCACCGTGCCGGACGCGGCCTGTCCGGGCCGGTACCGACACACCCCCGCCCGCCCGGCGAGCCTCGCTCCGCCGGCCCTGCCGGCCTGCCGGCCTGCCGCGCTCTGGTCTGGTGGTCGGCCGCCGGTGTGGGGCCCGGTACCGCAATGCCTTCCGCCGCGCCACCGCCCCGCTGGCCTGGCCTCCTCACAAGCCCGGTCCGCAGGCCCAATCCGCAGGGCCTCCCCGCAGCCACAGTCCGCAAGCCCGGCCGACAGCCTTTCCCTGCAGCCCCGCCGCAGGCCCAGCCCCGCCGCGGCCCAGCCCCGCAAGCCCAGTCCGCGGGCCCAGTCCGCGCGTCTCCCCGCAGGCCGGTCGGCAGCTTTTCCTCGCAGGCCCACCCCTCAGCCCGCTCCCCCTCCCCGCTCCGCAAGCCGACCCGCCAGCTCTCCCCGCAAGCCGGTCCGCGAGCCCACCCCGCAGGCCGGACCACAAACCGACCCGCAGGCACACACCGCAGCCCACGGGCCAGACCCCGCAAGCCCGGTCCGCGGACTCTCCCGCAAGCCGGTCCGCAGTCACACCCGGCTGGTGCGGACATCGAGCCGCGCGGAGTCGCTCCGCGGCATGAGGAAAACCGCACGTGCGCCCGGCCGCTCCCGCAGCCCCCGGGCCGTAAGCCCATCCCGCAGGCCCGGTCCGCAAGCCCACCCTGAGGCTGATACCGCAAGCCCCGCTCCACGGGCCGGGCCCGCAAACCCCGAACCGCAAGCCCCCTCAGGCCGGACCGCAGCCCCTTTCCCGGCAGGCCCGGCCCCATGGGCCACCCTCCCCCGAACCCGGGCGGGCCGGGACCCACCCGCGCAGACGCCCCCCGGCGGGCCGCCCCCACGGCATGCGCCCACCGGGTGCGGGGCATGCCCGGATCGGAGAAGCTGGGCATGCCCCGCAGCGCCACCAGGCGCGCACAGGGACGGGCGAGGAGGCCACGTGGACGCAACAACAAACGGCCGCACCCCCCGCAGGCAGCGGACCCGCACACCAATACACACCCGCACCGCGATCCTGCTCAGCACAGCAGCAACCCTCGCGGCAACCACCGCACCAACCCACGCCGCACCACCCCCAGCCGCACCCACCCCCGCCCCCGACCCGGTCGTCCTCGACTGCTCCTCCAAACCCCAGATACGCCCCGAGGAATACCTCCTCGCCTGCGGCGACGGCAACAACCGACTCGTCGACCTCCGCTGGAACACCTGGGGAAACACCGCCACCGCCACCGGAACCGACATGGTCAACGACTGCCGCCCCTACTGCGCAGCCGGCCGCTTCCGCCCCTACCCCGTGACCGTCACCCTCAGCCACCCCCAACCCTGGCCCGACCACCCCGACACCCACCGCTACACCACCATCCGACTCCTCTACACCGACACCGCCCCCACCCCCGTCCCCAAAGACGTCACCTACAAACTCGTCTACGACAGCCCCGACACCCCCTAACCCCACCCCCACCCCCACCCCCGCACCCGCACCGCGGCTTGCGTACACACCCGCCCGACACATGCCCTACAACGCCGACCCGCGCACGTGGCATGCCGGGCCGACCCGCGCATCGCGCCTGCCCGATCCGGACAGGCACGCAGCGCACCCTGCCACCCGCATGCCGCGCCCCGTACCGCGCCGCCCGCGTGTCGCGCCCCCGTACCGCGCCCTCCATGCAACGTGCGGGGGCCAGGCCACGTCGCGTGCGGGGGCCAGGCCATGTGGCGGGCGGGGACCGGGCCATGTGGGGCCGGGCCGTGCAGGTGACACGCCGAGCGATGCCGGGTATGCACCCTGCCGTGCGGGGGCGGTCGGACGTGTGGAGTGCGGGGCTGGCCGGTCCCCGCCGTGCACGGGGCGGTCGGACGTGTGGAGTGCAGGGCGGCCGGTCCCTGCCGTGCGATGCCGGGTATGCACCCTGCCGCACGGGGGGCGGGTGTGCACCCTGCCGTACGAGGGCGGTCGGACATGTAGCGAGGGGCGGGGCCGGTCCCCGCCGTGCACGAGGCGGCCGGACGTGTGGAGTGCAGGGCGGCCGGTCCCTGCCGTGCGATGCCGGGTATCACCCTGCCCGTACGGGGGCGGGGTGTGCACCCTGCCGCACGGGGGAGGGTGTGCACCCTGCCGTACGAGGGCGGTCGGACATGTAGCGAGGGGCGGGGCCGGTCCCCGCCGTGCACGAGGCGGTCGGACGTGTATGGAGTGCAGGGCGGCAGGTCCCGCCATGCGATGCCGGGTATGCACCCAGCCCGTACGAGGGCGGTCGGACGTGTGGAGTGCGGGGCTGGCCGGTCCCTGCCGTGCGTGCGGCGTGCCGCGGCGGGCGCAGCCCCGTCCGAGCATGTCCCGCCCGCGCAAGGCTGCGCGGGCGAGCCCGACCTGACCGCCGGACCGGATGACCGCCGGACCGGATGACCGCCCATGGAATGATCACCCCGGGCCGCCCGTAGCACAGCGGCGCACGTGCAAGGCCGAACCGGGAGGCCGAAAAAAGCTCCCGGGAAGAACAGCGCGGCTGGTGGCCGGCAACGACGGCAAGGAACCGCTGGAGCTGACGGTGGAACCCTGGGCGGACATCCACCACATCCCGCCGAAAGAGACCTGCACCGTCACCACCCACCGGCCGGCCGGAAACGACACCCGGAGCTCAACCCCACACGGCGACGAACCGTTCCAGGTCCAACACCGGCCCCACGCAGTCACCGTCTGGGCCCACGGCCACTGCCCCCACCCCACCGACCGCAACAGCAACCCCACCCACGCCAACACATACAGGCGGCGGATGCCCCACCCCCAACCCGGCCACCTCAACAACCAACCAACCCCCACACACGAGCAACCCAGAACACCCCCCCCAAGGCCCACACCCCGCCCGCACCCCGGCCAGGCACCGCCAACACCTAACCCCCGACACAACTCCCCCCGCACGCGACCCCACACCCGGAAACGAGAACCACCCACAGCCACCCCGAAACAAACCCACCCCCACCCACCCCACCCCACGAAAAGAACCCGAACAACCCGGGCCACACACCAGCCCCACCCCACCGGCCGACCAACGAACCACACCCAAACCAAAGCCGCACCCCTACACCGGGCGAACGGAACACCACACCCAACAACCGACAACCCCCACCAACCCCACAAAGACCCCCTCAACCCCAAAAAGGGAACACCAGTTCGATGCGTCGGCCCCACCTCCGAACCAAGCCCCGCCCCCACGGGACCGAAAACACCTGTCACACACCCGTGACACACCCCCGACAACCCCGTGAAACACCCCCACCACCATCAAAACAACAACCCAAAACAGGACAAACAACCAAACAACCACCACTCCCAAAGACGCGAGAACCCCATGACCCACCCCACCCCCCAAAGGACCCCCATGACCACCACACCCACCACCACCCACACCACCCCCACCCTCGCCCCCCGCGAACAAGAAACACTCCGCCACATCGCCGCCGGCCACACCTACCACCAAACCGCACGCCACATGGGACTCTCCACCCACACCGTCGACGCCTACCTCCGCCGCATCCGCACCAAACTCAACATCAACACCACCGCCGAACTCACCCGCACCGCCATCACACTCGGCCTATAAACACCTGACCCTGACCCACAAAAAGACCGTCCAGACCAGGCGAAACACAACCTCAACCCGACCTGCAGCCCCCTCGACACACATCGACCCGGCACCCGACCGGTGAAGGGTGGGCTACCTCGCCACCATGATCAACATCGCAGCCCACCAGTTCGGCGACTCAACCACCACCAACCAACCGGGCATCACACCAGCCGCAGTGCGCACGAGGCGCCGCCGATGAAAACCACTCGCCGCTCTGCCCCGCAACCTCCCCCAAGGCGCGGCCCAGAGCCGGCGCCCGGGCAACCAGCAGTCCGATCAGCACATCGCGCCAGTAGCAGAGCGCGGGCTCGGACACCCAGTCCCGCCAGCCATGCCGGCCAGACGCCGGTCACGGCGCAGCACAGCCAGGACGATCACCGCGATTCCCCCAGCGGCATGACCCGCCACCCAGACCGGACCGCCTTCCAGATACCCCCTGAACAGATCGGCGAGGTGGCTGACGGTGCGCGCGGAAAGCCGCAGACGGCACTGGTGGACATGCGGGCAGGTGAGTTCAGCGAACTCTTCGGTCTTACGTCACCCAGTTCCACCGGAACTGGATGCGCTCGCGCCCCAGGGCTGGGAGAGGTACCAAGTGGCTCGTCTCAATGTGCCCAGGGCAGGCGAACCGCCTCGATTTCGGAGTCGTTCAGCAAGGCGTTGATGAGGGCTGGGAAACCGACGGCCTTGGTGGTCCACAGGTCGCAGTCGGTGCACAGGACCCAGGAGCGGTCATCGGCCCAGAGCTTCGGACTGGCCGTACAGGAATTCGACGTCGCCGAGCCGACCCGCACGCACGTGGAAGGTGTCGCAGTCAGTGGCTCCGAGCGTCATCGGGTGGCAGTACGCAAGGCGCGGGGCGGAGCAACCAGCCGGTTCCTACGACACTCCGGTCGGCCCCTGCTCGTGCTCGTACATGGAGTTGAGAACCCACACCGCGTCAGGTATCGGCGGAGGCATGAACCCGGTCAGACCGTCGCCACACAGCGCAGCCGGTCGGCGACCGCAGATGAGGCTTCGAGTTCGGTTGCTCCGGCATCCGCTCATGGTCCCCGGTGCCGAGCTCCTGTGACGTGGCGCCAGGGGCTGCTGTGGCTGTTGCCCCGGACCGGGCCGTGCCGCGGCTACCTCGGTGCCTCCGCGGCGCTGGTTGGGGCGTCTTCATGCAGGTGGTCAGGGAGGCCGAAGACGGGAAACAGGCGATTGGTGTCGCGGAAGGCCGTGATGCCGGTGATGCGGTCGCCGGAGAATTCGAGGACCTGCAAGGCCCACGGCTCGTAGCCTGCGCCGTCCGGACCCCGACGGGGGCGGTACTGGCCGAAAGCCGGCGAGCCGTTCGCCGCGGTCGGGATGAGACGGGAGCCGCGGCAGCCGATGGCCGGGCCGGTCAGCCACGCCCGGATCTCGGGGACGCCACGCATCCACTTCGCGTACGGGGGCAGGCACAACGTGGCATCGACGTGGAGGAGCATGCTCAACTCCTCCATGTCGTAGCGGGAGAAGGCGGCGGCGTAGCGCGCGGCGAGCACCCGGCGGACGTTGTCCGGCGGCTGAACGGCCGGCTCCTCCTCCCGTCGGCGGTCGGCCAGCGTGGCTCGGGCCCGCTGCAGGGCGCTGTTGGCCGAGGCGACGGTGGAACCGTGCAGGTCGGCGACATCGCGTGCGGAGAAGCCCAGGACGTCGCGCAGGAGCAGCGTCGCCCGCTGCCTGGGCGGCAGATGCTGCAGCGCGGCGACGAACGCCAGCCTTACCGACTCGCCCGTCGCCGCCGCGGCCTCGGGTTCACCGCCCGGGCACGGCTCCACCCACAGAGCGGCGTTCTGCGGGGGCCCCGGCGGCGTGCCGCCGTCCGCCGGTCCGGTCAAGTCCATCGGCAGCGCCCGCCGCCTGCCCGAGGCCAGCGCGTCCATGCAGACATTGGTGGCGATCCGGTACAGCCAGGACCGCAGCGCCGACCGGCCCTCGAAGCGGCCGATGCCCCGCCACGCCCGGACCAGCGTCTCCTGTACGGCGTCCTCCGCCTCGGCGTACGACCCCAGCATCCGGTAGCAGTACCGCGTCAGCTCCCCCCGGTACCCCTCCATGCCGTCCACCGCCGCGCCGACCGCCACCCCGGTATCCCCCATGCCGCATCCCTTCCCCCACACGCGGTCCCCGTCCGTTTACGGGCCTCACTGTAGGACCGGTCACGAGGTGCGGCGCCAGCGTGCCTGTTCGCGCATCCTGCGGCTGATCACCTTGAGGTCCACCAGGGCCACGAGGGAGAGGAGGAAGCAGCAGACGGCGAGAGTCGTGTAGATGCCCTGCGGCGGGCCCGCCGCGGTCGTCGCCTCGGACCCGAGGAACAGCATGAGGACGCCGATCAGCGCGAAGACGGGCGCGAAGATCAGGGACAGCAGGCGGCGGAGCCTGAGATCGCTGCGAGCCCATCGGGGTTCGCTGCCGTCGTGCCGCCATCGAGCGGCTGCCGCGCGCGTCTGCCGGTCGGCAGAGCGCCCGCTGCGGTAGTGCGGGTGTCGGTGGTCGGATGCCATGGCGATCGCCCTCCCGCTGTCGAAGGGTCCCCAGACAGGGTCGCCTGCCCCGGAAGGGAGGGCTCACACACTGCCCCCGGCGGGGACGGCTCCGCATCGCTGTCTACGCGGGGCCGTCCCCACCTGCTCCCTCAGGTGGTGGGGAGGAGGTCGGCGACGAGGTCGGCGAATTCCTCGGGGGCGAGGATGCGGATGCCCAGCTCCTCGGCCTTGGTGCGCTTGGAGCCGGCCTTCTCGCCCGCCACCAGGAGGGTGGTCCGCTTGGACACGGACGACGATGCCTTTCCGCCGGCCCGCTCGATCAGCTCGTTCATCTCGTTCCGGGACAGCACCGCCAGGGGGCCGGTCATGGAGCCGGTGACCACGACGGCCTGTCCGGCCAGCGGGCCGCCCGCCGAGTCCCCGCCGTCGGCGACTGCCTCGGCGGCGGGCTTCTGCGGCTCGGTGACCTGGATGCCGACCTGCTGGGCCGCAAGCTTGTCGAGGAGCGGGGCCAGCTCGACGAGTTCGGCTGCGATGACGCGGGCCTTCTCGGTTCCGATGCCGTCGACCCGGGCCAGCGTGTCCGCGTCGGCGGCCCGGATCGCGGCCATCGAGCCGAAGTACGCGGCGATCCGGCGGGACATCGTACGCCCGGTGCCGCGGACGCCGAGGGCGCAGAACACGCGGTTCAGCGCCGCCCCGCGGGCGGTCTCGATCGCGGCCAGGAGGTTGGCGGCGCTGGTCTCACCCATCCGCTCCAGGGCGAGAAGCTGCTCGCGGGTCAGCGTGAACAGGTCGGCGATGTCCTTGACCAGACCGGCCTCCACCAGCTGGATGGCGCGCGTGCCGCCGAGGCCTTCGATGTCGAGCTGGTCCCGGCCTGCCGCGTAGATCACCGAGGCCACGGCCTGGCAGGTCCGGCCGCGCACGCACCGCCACCGCTGCTCGGAGGCGTCGATGGCGTCGCCGCAGCGGGGGCACGCCTCGGGGAAGACGATCGGGGTCTCGGCTCCGGTGCGCTGGTCGATCAGCGGTGCCTCGATCCGGGGGATGACGTCGCCGGCCCGGTAGACGAACACCTGGTCGCCGAGCATGAGCCCGCGGCGGGTGATGTCGGACGGATTGTGCAGTGTGGCGTAGGTGACGGTGACCCCGTCGATGACGACGGGTTCCAGGACGGCGCGCGGGGCGATGATCCCGGTACGGCCGACGTTCCACTCGACCGCCAGCAGGCGGGTCACCTTGTGTTCGGCGGCCAGTTTCCGGGCCACCGCCCATCTCGGGGCGCGCGAGCCGTTGCCGGCCTGCCGCTGGTCGGCGGCCGTGTCGGCCTTGACGACGACGCCGTCGATCCCGAACGGCAGGTCTGCGCGCAGGGCGGCGATCGCGTCGATGCGTTCCTGCACCTGCTCCACGGTCTCGCAGCGCGTCGGGGCGGCGGCCGTGCTGGCGGCCGTGTTCGCGCCGAGAGCGGCCAGCGTTTCCAGGAGGGCGACGTGGCCGAGGTCGTCCAGGCCGATCGCGCTGTAGGCGAAGAAGGTCAACTCGATGCGGTAGGGGCGGTCCTTGGCCCGCAGGGTGCCGGCCGCTCCGCTGCGCGGGTGCGCGAACGGGGTGGCGTCGTGGGCGAGCCGGATCCGGTTGGCCTCCTCGAACTGCGCGGTCGTCAGCAGCACTTCGCCGCGCAGTTCGACGTCGATCGGCTCGGTGAGTACCGGCGGCAGTCCGAGCACGGCGTCGGCGGCGTGGGTGATGTCCTCGCCGGCCAGGCCGTCCCCGCGGGTGAGGACCTGAACGAGCCGGCCCTCCCGGTAACGGGCGGCCACCGCGAGGCCGTCGAGCTTCGGCTCCACGCACCACCCGGCCACCGGGTGCCCCAGGCGCCGTTCCAGTCCTGCGGCCCACTCGGCGAGCTCGTCGGCGTCGAAGACGTTGTCGAGGGAGAGCATCGGCACCGAATGCGGCACGTCTCCCTGAACAGCGCCGCCCGCCACCTTGCCGGTCGGAGACTCGGCCAGCGCGTCGTCCGGGTGGGCCTCCTCGTAGGCCGCGATGGCGCGCAGCAGCCCGTCGTATTCGTCGTCGCCGAGCGGGGTGGTCCCGTCGCCGTAGTACGCGGCCGACGCCGCCACAGCGGTGGCAACGGCGTTCGCATAGTCGGCAGGAGAGAGCAGGGCACTGTTTTCGGTCATGAAGGTCATCATCGTGCCCGGCACTGACAACGCCACCGGCAACGCCCCTGGCAGCGCCTCGATGCGGACCGGCACCGGCGCCCGGCGAGCGCTCCGGGGCCGCGCCCCCACGCCTCGCGCTCGCCGGCACGCCTCTGTATGCGACCGGCTTGACCTGCGCCGATGCCGCTCGTCCCGGCATGTGGCGCGATTCCTGCCGGCTGGGCCGAGAGGGGTACCGTCGTCCGGTCACGGACGGCGACCGGATCGTCCGGTCAACCCTGAGGAATCGACATGAGTGATCTGAACTCGCTGCGCGCGAGCCTGGCGTCGGGTGGGCACGACTTCGCCGGCACCCTGGCCTTCGTCGCCGCGCACTACGAGTACCGGCCGCAGGCGTTCCGCAACGGAGGCCTGGAGAACGCCGCGGGCGAGAACGAGGGCTCGTGCAAGACGTTGGGACTCGCCCTGCTGGAGGGGCTGAGCGACCAGGAGGCGCTGCTGGCCTTCGGCGAGCACTACCGCAGCGTGTTGGCGACGCCGGACGGCACCGATCACAGCAACATCCGCAACCTCATGGCCCACGGCCTGGCTGGGGTGGAGTTCGCCGGGCAGCCGCTGACCCGCAGGGACTGAGCGGCGAAGGGGGGGGTGGCGCGACGCGTCCACGGCCACGGCGCGGGCGGCGGACTGACCCGGCACGTCCCCGGGTCAGGGCCTTCGCGGCGGCGTTGCGCCCGCCCGCCGCGCGGGCCGACGGGGTAGGGCCGATGCTGGACGCATGGACAGCATCCACCGCCCGAGAACGGCCCCCGCGGGCAGGCGTGCGGCCGCGTGCTCCGGTATCGCGAGCATGCTCACGCTCACGCTCACGTTCGGGTTCGGGTTCGGGTTCGCGGCTCACGCCGCGGCCGTTCAGCCCGTTGCCGAGCCGTCGACCCTCACATGGGGGGAGACGAAAACCTAGGGCGACGGCCTGGCGGTCACGGTCGCCCGGCCCACCACCTTCACCCCCAGCGCCACCTCCGCAGGCCACCGGGCGGGCAACCAGGCGGTGGCCTGGAAGGTCACCCTGAAGAACGCGACCGGCGAGGCCTTCGAGACGGTGTTGGTCGCCGTGTACGCGAAGTACGGGAAGGCGGGCGAACAGGCCGAGCGGGTCTTCGACGCCGCGAAGGGCATCGAGGGCGGCTTCGAGGGCAGCGTCAGCCCTGGGCGCTCCGCGACCGTGACCTACATGTTCGACATCCCCAGGGCCGGCACCGAGATGCTCGACCTGGAGGTCGTGCCCCAGGTCATCACCCACGACGGAACCCACTGGGTGGGGTCCCTGCATCCCCGGGCCGGACGCGTCTGACGCCCGTACGGGCGGTAGCCGCCTGCGGCCGCCGGAGTCGCAGCCGAGGTGGGTGCGTCTGTCCATCCGCGTTTCCCGACCGGACCGGCCACGCCGGCGGTGCGGTGGCGTGGCCGGTGCGGGCGGTCAGGGCAGGATCTCTACGTAGCCGTCGGTGCCGTGGACGCGGATTCGCTGGCCGTCCCGGATCAGCCGGGTGGCTCCCTCCACGCCGACGACGGCCGGCAGGCCGTATTCCCGGGCGATGACCGCGCCATGGGTCATCAGGCCCCCCACCTCGGTCACCAGGCCCGCGATTCCGACGAACAGCGGCGACCAGCTGGGGTCGGTGAAGGCCGTGACCAGGATGTCGCCCGCTTCAAGATCGGCCTGTGCCATGTCGAGGACGACCCGCGCCCGGCCCTCCACCGTGCCGGACGAGACCGGTACGCCGAGCAGTGCTCCGGCGGGGGCGTCGTCCCGGCGGTAGGCCCCGGTGAGGGCCTCGCCGTCCGAGGTGAGCACCCGGGGCGGGGTGAGTGCCTGGTGCGCCCGGAAGGCCTCCTTGCGCTGCCCGACGAGCTGCCGGACCGATTGCCGGAGGGTCTGCGTGTCGGGCTGTGCGCCGCCCTGCCGGTTGGAGCGCACGAGGTCGTGGAGTTCCTGGAAGGTGAGGTGGAAGGCGTCCTCGCGCTCGGCGAGCACCCCTGCCCGCACGAGGCGTTCGGCCTCCGCCGTCAGGGCCTGCTTGTAGAGGAAGTAGCGGCAGACGATGTCGTACTTCGGGTACTCCCGGTATCCGATGAAGGTGCGGACGCGGTCGATCATCCGCTTGGCCTCGTCGGCCTTCCGCGCCCCGTCCGGCAGCGCGTGCAGGCGCGACAGCACGTCCTGTTCCTTCTGCCGGGCCTTCTGCCGCCCCAGCTCGAAGCGCCGTTCGGCGGCGCCCGGTTCGGAGTTGCGGACGTGGTCGAGGATCACGGGCACCAGTGCCAGGGGGTGTTCGCGCCAGCGGGGCCTGGTGATGTCGATCTCGCCGACGCAGCGCATCCCGTACCGGTCGAGGTAGGACTCGATGGCGTCACGCGCCTCGGGTCCGCCGTCGACCTTCGCCAGCCCGTCCAGGAAGCCGTCGTCCTGCACGCCCCCCAGGTACGCCACCACCTCGGGCAGCGGGCGGATGACGTCCGCGACGTCGAGCAGGGCCAGTCCCATCTCCGAGGTGACGTTGCCGGGAGCGGACAGCGTCAGCGCGTCGGCGGCGTTCTTCTCCCCCAGCCACTCCCCCAGCTTGTCGTTGAGCCACCACGTGGCCTCCATGCCCGCCATGATCACCTGCATGCTCAGCGGATCGGCGAGGTGGCGCTTGTGCTCCTCGAAGGCCTCCAGCAGGAAGTCGAACAGCTCGGGCCCGCTCTTCGCCCGGATGCCGCGTTCCAGGGCGGCGAGGGAGGTCCGGCTGCGCTCGATCAGGTCGGTGACGACGGCCGGGTCGGTCTCGATCGGGTCGGGCACGCCGCCGGGCGGCGGACCGGCGGGGCCCGGGCCCGGTTCGGGGAGCGCCGCAACGACGTCACCGCGGTCGAGGACGGTCTCAAGGGCGTCCCGGACCAGCGGGTCCCCCTTCCCGAGGGCGTCCAGGAGGGCGGCGCGGGTCGCGGGCGAGGCCAGGCGATCGGTGACGTCCACGAACAGCCGGCCGCCGGCCTCGTGCATCGCCACCATGGCCGTCAGCTGCCACATCGAGTACCCCAGCGGCTTCATGGGGTCGGTCATCATCTGGGCGTGGCCGACGGAGACGTAGACGCGCTTGCCTCGGTCCCCGCGTTCCGGCACGGGGAACAGCGTCGTGATCGGCCGGCTCTGCACGATCCGGAAGTCGTCGTCCACCAGGCACCATTCGATGTCCTGGGGGCGGCCGAAGTGCGCTTCGATGCGCCGGCCGAGCTCGACCAGCCGTACGGCCTGCGCATCGGTCAGCGCCGGCTGGTCCTGCTGCCGTGCGTCGATCGCCACCTCGTGCGTGCCGCCGGCCGGCGAAGCCGTCAGGGCGCGCTGCTTGAGGGAGATCTTCCGGGCGACGACCTCGCCGTCGCGCACGGTGAAGACGTCCGGGTTGACCAGGCCGGAGACCAGCGCCTCGCCGAGGCCGAGTCCGGCGTCCACGGTGGCGACCTCACGGTTGCCGGTGAGGGGGTCGGCGGTGAACAGGACGCCGGAGGCGTGCGGGAAGGCCATCCGCTGCACGACCACGGCCATGTGGACCGTGCGGTGGTCGATGCCGCTGCGGTGGCGGTAGGCCACGGCGCGCTCGGTGAACAGCGAGGCCCAGCACCGGCTGATGTGCCGGAGTACCGCGGCCTGGCCCGCGATGTTGAGATACGTGTCCTGCTGGCCGGCGAAGGAGGCCGTCGGCAGGTCCTCCGCCGTCGCGCTGGAGCGCACGGCGTAGGCGGCACGTTCGCCGGACCGGGCCAGTGCCCGGGTGATCGCCGCCGCGAGATCGTCGGGGATGGCGGTCCCTTCGATGGCGCTGCGGATCTGCGCGCTGAGCGTGCGGATCGCCTCGCGGTCGTCCGCCGGTACGCGCGACAGCCGATCGAGCAGACCGTCGACCGCGGGCGCCTGCTCGGTGACCCGCCGGAAGGCCGCCGTCGTCACGCAGAAGCCCCCGGGCACGCGGACCCCTTCGATGCGCGACAGCGCGCCCAGGTGTGCGGCCTTGCCGCCGACGAGCGCGACCTGCGTCTCGTCCACCTCGTCGAGGTCCCGTACGTACTGCTCGTTCACTGCGATGCCTCCAGGGCGGTCGTGGACTCAGGTCGATGATTCTGCGTCAGGACCGGGCCCTTGCGGCAAGCCCCCGGTAGCGCTATAACTTGAGAGCGGCAAGGAGAGTGCTCTCCTTGCCTTTTCTCGTTTCCGAGGGCGCCCGTGCAAGTGCGACCACCTCGGGCTCTGTCAGCCCCGGCCGATGAAGGCGAGGCCGGCCGCGCCCGGGCGGCGGTCCGGGGGGAGGGCGAGGTGGGCCTGGCGCAGCGCCTGGGGCAGGGGCACACCTCGGCGCAGGTGCCGGTCGTAGGTGTCGGCCAGGAGGTTTCCGGCAAGTTCGTCGTCGATGGCCCAGAGGCCGCCGACGACCTGTGAGGCGCCGGCCACCAGGCAGGACAGTGCGGCGGCCGTGGTGTCGGCGCGTTCGGTGGACTTGGCCGACCAGCAGCAGCCGAGGACGACCACCGGGGGCAGCCCGAGCCGCAGCAGGGCGGCCGGCGAGGAGGGGCCGTCGGGCAGCAGCATGCGGTACTCGAAGCCGTCGCTCTCCGTGCCGTGGACGCTGATGGTGAGGATGTCGTACGGGGCCGCCTCCAGCGCCTGGCGCAGTTCGGCCAGCGTGTGCACCCGGGTGAAGCGGATGTGCCCCTGGGTGTGGAGCCGTTGCAGGGCGTCGGCCTCAAGGCGGGATCCTTCGAGCTCGACCTCGTCGAAGATCCCGATCACGCGCGGCACGGCGGCGGCGGGGGCCGGCCGGGAACGCAGGGCCGCGCCCGCCGACATGCTGATCGCCAGCTCCGTGGTGCCGTGGGGGGCGAGTTCGTTCCAGGGCATCGCCCAGGTGCCCGAGTCGGGGACCACGAGGATGCGGGCGCCCGCGGTGTCGGGGCCGATGTCGGCGAAGAAGAGGTCGCGGACGCGTCGGACGGCCTCCTCGGGTGCGTCCTCGGAGTCCTCGTCCATGCACAGGGCCAGCGCTTTGCCGTCGGCCGCCGAGACGTGGGTGCGCCGTACGAGGGGAACGGGGTGCGAGGGGCGGAGGGTGACGACGGTGAGGTAGTGCTCGCCGACCCCTGCTCCGGTGAAGTGCACCCAGACGACGTGGTGGGCCGGGAGTTCCCGGGTGATCTCGGCCGGCGTCACCGGGGCGGTGGTGCGTGCCAGGAAGTCCACGAGCGTCATGTCGGCGCGGGCGTCGGTGTCGTAGGCGTCGCTGTCCTGGGGGCGGCCGACGGCGGTTCCGCCGCGGAACTCGCCCAACAGGTCGGCGACTTCGGCGACTATCTGCGGCTCGTGGCCCGCCTCGTGGAGGTCGACGGCCGTCATGAGCAGTCCTGTGAGGAGCAGTTCGACGTCGGTGACGGTGCGGGCGGCGAAGACGTCGTCGGCGCAGAGCCGGGCCAGGCTCTGGCGCAGGGCGGCAGGTGAGGGCAGCAGGCCGCCCTGTACCCGTGCCGCTTCGGCGAACAGGCGCATCGACGCCCTCGCGGGACCGGGCGGCAGTTCCCCGGCGCTCTGGCCGTACCATCCGGACGCCCCCACGTGGTCGCCGCGGAGGGCGGCCTCGGAGGCATGGGCCATGGGGCTGTCGTGCGGTGCGACGCTCGCGAGGGCCGGGGCCACCATGTCGTGGGCCCGGTCGTTCCGGCCGATGCCGGCCGCCAGCCGCGAGAACTCCCGCTCCGCGGCCAGCCCCTCGTCGATGCGGCCGTCGGCGATCAGCACGCGCGAGCGGTAGTAGACGGCGAGGGCCCGGTAGCCGGGTGTGTCGGCGGCCGCCTCCAGCGGCCCCACCGTGGTCCGGAGGCGTTCGGCGTTGGCCGTGGAGTGCGCGGCGTGGGCGACGGCGCCCAGGATGCCCGCGCGGCGGATCCGCGGGCCGCTGCGGCCCACTTCGTGGAGCAGCGCGCGCAGGACTGCGTCGACCGTGAGGGATCCGAGTGCGTACAGCCGCTGCTCGCTGGAGATCGCCGACAGCAGGTACAGGATCGTCCGGTCCGGGCCGTCCGGCGCCAGCTCGGCGGCGATCCGGCGGCACTGGGCGGCCTCGTGCGTACGGCCCAGTTCCTCGAAGTGCCCGCCGGTCTCGTCCAGCAGCGATGCCAGGAGGCGGCGGGTCAGCGGCTTGGGCGAGGCGCGGGAGTAGTGCTCGTCGACGGTCTGGACGATGTGGTCGAGTCCGGTCGAGTACACCGGCCGCCGGTCGAGCACCTGGTAAAGACGGGTGACGGCGCGGACGTCGGTCGCGTCGACGCCCTGGAGGTCGCTCACCAGGTCGACTTCCAGGTTGCGGCGGACCGCGGTGACGACCATCGACTTCAGACGGCTCCGCAGGCTGCCCATCGCGGGGGCCGTCAGACGGTGTCGGTGTCGAGGGCGGCGGCCGGGGCGGGCCCTCCGGTCGGGGCCGCACCGGCGCCGGGGCCGGTGCCCTGGGCGGGGAGGATCGTCCGCCGCAGCAGGCGCTCGATCTCCTCCACGGTCGCCTCGCCGTCGAAGCGGATCTGGCCGTGCGGGCCGATGGCTTCGACGTACATGCGGCTGCGGTCGTCGGAGCGGTCGGCGCGGCGCCGCGAGGCCAGCGAGCGGATGGCTCCGGCGAGGTAGGCGATGGTCTGCGGGGCCTGCAGCAGGGCGATGACCGTCGCGGTCCCACCGATGAAGTCGCCGTCGAGCCCCCACTGTGAGCTGCGCCGGCCGCGGGTGGACGTGGCGTGCCCCTCGGCGACCAGGAGTTCCGCGAGCTCGCCCGGAACGCTCATCTTGATGGTGTCGCTCATGTACGCCCTCTCACCGAGCGGGCCGCCCGTACTGCCCCCCGGGTCCGGGCGGATCCCCCAACTTGCCTGTTCCGTTTGCAGTATGGCGCGGCGGGCAGCTCGGCATCCGGTGTTCCCGCAATCCCGTTCCGCTTCCCGTGGGCGGCGCTCGCCCGGCACCGGGCGCCGGGGCGGGGCGCTGCGGTCAGGAGTTGGGCAGGCGGCGGAAGCGGCCGTCGGCCTCGTACCCGACCGCGGGGATGCCCAGCAGGTCGTCCACCCCGGGGAAGCCCTCGCCCGTCTGGAACTGCGCCCCGTGCACGGAGGTGTCGCGCGGCGGGCCCTCGTACATGCCGGTGTGGGCGCTGCCCAGCTCCATGAGGTAGCCGCCCGCCGCCGAGGGGCGGCGCCGGTCGTTGGCGACGGCCTGGGTGGCGTAGGTGTTCATGGCCGCGACGCGCTGGTAGAGGTCGGCGGCCGGCATCGCGGAGCGGCGTGCCGGGCGGCCGTCGACCCCCTTGACGCGGATGCCGTGGGTCCGGGCGGCCTCCAGTACGGCTCGCAGTCCGGTCGCGCCCAGGTTCATGTTGCTGTCGTAGCGGGTGGCGAACGCGCGCAGTTCGTCGCTCATCGTCCCGGATTCGAGGTACGCGTCGACGTGTGCCTGGTAGCTGTCGTCGCGGATGCTCTCCAGGTAGAGGGTGCTCACACCGGCGGCCCGGATCTCCTCCATGTGCGTGCACAGGAACTGCCAGACCGGTGCGCCGGAGTGGCTGCCGCCGATGGCCACTCCGTCGTACCGTGCCAGCAGTGCGCGCAGGTCGCCCATCGCGTCCTGGGCGCCGGAACCGGCCAGGGTGTCCTCCACCTCCGCGTGGCGCTGCTGCCGGTCCTGGGCGGTCTCCGCGTATGCGTCTCGGGCCGCTCGGGCGTCGCGGCCGAGCTGTGCGTCGCGTGCGTCCTGGCCCCTCCAGTAGCCGCTGGTGCCGGGGTCGGCGCGGCCGATGCCTTCCAGTACGTCGTTGCGCCCCGCTGTCACGGGGGTGCCCGGCGCCAGCCTGCGGAGGTTGCCGAGGTTGTAGTGGAGCAGTTGGTCGGTTTCCTGGAGCATCTGCGGGTCCGCGTCGACGGCCACGCGCTGCTTGCGGGCGTTCTGGGCGGGCTGCGGCAGGCTCTGCCATTCGCCCGGCGTGAGCACGTTCGGTGTGCGGTCGCCGGCGCGGGAGGTGCGGGGGCCGCGTACCCGCAGCGCGGGGCCCGGGGGATGCCGGTGCAGTTCGTCCTGCTCCATGCGCTGGATGGCGGGAGCGGGAGCGGGGGCCGGAGCTGCCGCGGCGCCCTGGGCGCGGGACGTGTGGCCGCGGTCCGCGGTGTGGGCGTGCCGCTGCGCCTCGATGATGCGGGACACGACCGTGTTGCCGGCGAGACGCTGGAGGTGCAGCACCGACTCCGCCGGGGTCGGGCCCCCGCCGGACCGGGTCTGGCGCGCGGCCTGTGCGGCTCCCGAGCGCTGCGGCCCTTTCCGCTGCTCGTCACCGGTGTGCTGCGCCCGCATGCGGCGTCCCCTCGTACGACTCGTGACTCTTGCGGCTCTTGCGGCTCTTGCGGCTCTTGCGACTGCGACGTGGACTGGGAGAGCCGAGTGTCGCCGGACCGAGGTGTCCGGCGGTAGGTCCGCAGGGGCAGGTACGGGTGCAGCGGCGTTGCCCCGGCCTCCGGCCGAGCCGTGGGTCCGCGCCGGTGGGGGCCGACGCTACCCGGGTGCCACGTCCTCGCCGGCGCCGGCCGCGGCGCGGCGCCTGACCTGGTCCTCCTGGGCGAGGCGGCGCAGCAGCTCGAACACCGGGGCGCAGACCGCGAGGACGACGACCGCCCGCTCCACCAGCGAGACCGGGTCGTCGATGCCGACGGCGCGCTCCAGGTCCAGGCGGGCCACCGACTCCGCCAGGCGGGCGTAGGCGGCGAGCTCCCCGGGGGCGTACTGCGCGTCGAGCCTCCGCAGTTCCTTCAGGGCTGCCGTCAGGGCCTCCACGTGCGGTGACGTATCCGGCACCTGCCATTCCAGGGCCGCGAGCAGTTCCGCCACCTCGGCTCCGGCGGTCGCGTCGCCGCCGTCGGCCGCCTCTCCCGCGCCCGTCTGGCCCTCGCCCGCCTCACCGGGGACTGCCACGGGCCGGGCCGGGCCCGGTACCGGCAGGGCGTAGCTGACCGCCCCGAGGGCGCCCTCGACGCCGTGGGCCTGGTCGACGGCTCCGAGCACCTCGCGGGTGGCGGCGATCGACAGGCCGCCGAGCTTGGTCAGGGCCTTGATCAGGCGCAGCCGCTGCGCGTGCTCGTCCCCGTACTCGGCCGAGGTCGCGGCCGTCGCCCGCCCCGCGGGCAGCAGGCCCTGCCGCAGGAAGTACTTGATGCTGGCGACCGGCACGCCGGTCCGCCGGCTGAGCTCCGAGATCTTCATTGAGGCTTCCCTGCTGCTCGTGCGGTCCGCCGTCCGGCGGCCGGCACGGCGCTTCGGCGATTGGACACCACAACAAGATACTGCCACTATCCAATGACTGGATACTCGAAGTATCCAGTGCAGGAACGCAGCCGCACCGGAGAATCGATGCCCCAGTCCACGCCCTCCCCGTCCGTGCTCCGCCGACCCCGGCTGTGGATCGGGACGGGGCTGATCGCCGCAGTGCTCTCGATGGTCTTCGCCCTGCTCTACGTCGGCGGCAACGTCGACCCCCGGGGCAGTCTGCGCGAGCTGCCCGTGGCCGTGGTGAACTCCGACCGCGGCGCCGACACGGGCGGCCGCCATGTCAACCTGGGCGAGCAGGTGGTCGCCGGGATCCAGAAGTCGGCCAAGGGCGACCGGAGCATCGACTGGCAGGTCGTGAACCGCGCGGAGGCCGACAAGCGGCTCGGCAAGGGGAAGCTCTTCGGCGCCCTCGTCATCCCCGAGGACTTCTCGGCCACGGTGACGGGGCTGACCGCCCCGCCGTCGGCGTCTCAGGGCAAGGCCGCCGCGCCCACCCTGACCGTGCTGACCAACCAGGCCGCCGGCAGCATCGGTTCCTCCATGGCCTCGCAGGCCGCGCAGAAGGCGGCCCACGCCGCCTCCGCCCAGTTGGGCCAGGAGCTCCTGAAGCAGGCCGGATCCCAGAAGACCCCGCTCCCCACGGCAGCCCAGCTCATGCTGGCCGACCCGGTCACCGTGGCCGTCGCCGACGGACACCCCGTAGGGCCGCGCAGCGCCATGGGCCTGAGCGCCTTCTACTACGCGCTGGTCCTGGTCGTCTGCGGGATGCTCGGCGCCAACGTGGTCAACTCGCAGGTCGACACCGCGCTCGGCTACCTGCACACCGACTTCGGCCCCTTCCGCAAGCGCGAACCCGTCCGGCACACCAGCCGCGTCCGCACCCTGGCCATCAGCACGGCCCTCATGCTGGGCCTGTCCGTGGTCATGGGCAGCCTGGTGGAGGTCGCCACGGTCGTAATCCTCGACATGGACGCCTCGCACCTGGGCCTGCTCTGGCTCTACTCGGTCGCCACCATCGCGGTCGTCGGCATCGGCAGCCTGGCCCTGTTCGCCGCCTTCGGCACCCCGGGCATGCTGCTGGCCACCATCGTCTTCGTCGCGATGGCCGTCCCGTCCTCCGGCGCGACCGTGCCCGTCCAGGCGCTGCCCGACTTCTTCCGCGCCCTCGCCGAGTTCGAGCCGCTGCGCCAGATCACCGAGGGGCTGCGCTCCCTGCTCTACTACGGCGCCCAGGCCGACGCGGGGCTTGCCCGGGCATGGGCCTCGATGGGTGCCGCCCTCGTCGCGGCACTGCTCTTCGGCTTCGCCGTCACCCGCCTCTACGACCGCCGGGGACTGCACCGCATCCCCCGGGCCGAGGACGACTCCGCGACCGGATCCGCCACCGGCACCGCGGTACCCGGCGGGGCCGCGGACTCCTCCGAGGCGGCAGCCCCGGCCACGGCCTGACGGGGCCCCACCGGCCCCGCCCCGGTGCCGCCCCGGGCACTGCCGGGCACCTCCCCGCGCCGGACCGGCTTGACTGGTGGACAGCACGCCAGGTAGGGAGAGGCTGTTCATTGCGCAAGGTGTGAAACGGGGGACATATGAAGCCGCTCGAAGCGGGCGATCCGACCTCGCTCGGCGGGGGCCGCTACCGGCTCGTCGGGCGGCTCGGCCAGGGCGGCATGGGCGTGGTCTACCTGGGCCGCTCCCAGTCCGGCCGTGCGGTCGCCGTCAAGGTCGTACGCCCCGAGCTGAGCACCGAGCCCGGCTTCAGGCGCAGGTTCGCCGACGAGGTCGCGGCGGCCCGGCGGGTCGGCGGCTTCCACACCGCGCCGGTGGTCGACGCCGACCCGGACGGGGACCCGGCGTGGCTGGTGACGGCCTTCGTGCCCGGACCCACCCTGCAGGCGGTACTCGCGCGCGTCGGTTCGCTGCCCGCGGACACCCTCACCGTCCTGGCGGCCGGCCTGGCCGAGGCGCTTGAGGCCATCCACCGGGCGGGGGTCATCCACCGCGATCTGAAGCCCGCGAACATCATCGTCGCCGAGGACGGGCCGCGCGTCATCGACTTCGGCATCGCCCGCGCCCTGGACGGCACCGCCCTGACCCAGACCGGCCTGCAGGTCGGCACCCCTGGGTTCCTCGCACCCGAGCAGCTCACCGGCGGCGGGGCGCTCACCCCCGCGGTCGACATGTTCGCTCTGGGGGTGGTGCTCACCCAGGCGGCGGGCGGCACCCCCTTCGGCGACGGCCCGTCCGCGGCCAGGCACTACAAGGTGGTGTACGAGGAGCCGGACCTGAGCGCGGTGCCCGGTGAACTCCGCGACGCCATCGGTGCCTGCCTGTCCAAGGACCCGGCCGCAAGGCCCACCCCGGCCGCCTTCCTCGCCACTCTCACCGTCCGCCACCCCGACGGGGGGTCCTGGCTGCCGGAGGCGGCGACGCAGCTGCTCCCGCCCGCGGAGCCGGCGGCCCGGCCCACCGCGCGGGACACCGCGCCCCAGACCACGCGGGACACCACGCCCGAGACCGCTCAGGTCACGCCGCCGGACAGCCCGCCGGCCGCCGCGGCGGAGATCCCGCAGGCCGGCCCGCAGGACGCTCCGGCGGCCGGCACCGCCCGGCCCGCCGTCGCGGAGCCCCTTACGGAACAGGCGCGTACCGTGACGGGGGCCGCGGCTGGTCCCTCCCCCGCGCCCTTGCCCGTACCCGTACCTGTGCACGAGGGGCAGGCGGGCGCGGCGGGGCCGCGGCGCCGCCGCGCCATGGCGGCTGCGGTGCTCGTGGCGTCTCTCGCGGCCGTCGGCCTGTTCATGTGGCAGCCCTGGAAGGACTCCGCCAAGGACGACGCCAAGCGCGAAACCGCCACGCCCACGGAATCCGCCCCCACCCCCGCCGCGTTCCCCACCGAACCCCTGCTGGTCCGGCAGGACACCGCCCCTGGCTGGCCGGCGACCTGCCACGGCGTCATCGCCCGGCGGGACGCCGCGGCGGAGAAGCCCGTCCAGCTCATCGCGGCAGGCGCGGGCACGTGTGACACCCTGCCGCAGTGGTCCCCGGACCGGAAGTCGTTCGCGTTCACCCGCACCACAGCCGAGGGCACGGCGGTCTGGACCGCCAACGCCGACGGTTCGAACGCGCGCCGGATCGCCGCCATCGCCGGCGGCCGGGTGTCATGGTCACCGGACGGCAGCCGGCTCGCCGTGCTCCGGACGAAGGACGGTGTGCAGCAGCTGTTCGCGGTGACCGTCGCCGACGGCTCCTCGCGCCAGCTCACCTCGGGCAAGGGCCCGGTCGAGGATCCCGCGTGGTCACCAGACGGCAAGAGCATCGCGGTGTGCCTGCAGACGGAGCCGGAGAACTGGCAGATCCACCTCGTGGACCCCGCCGCCCCGAACGGCGCCCCCCGGCAGGTGACCCGGCTGCCCCACCCCGCGCTCGACCCGGTGTGGTCACCCGACGGCGCCACCTTCGCCTACACGGCGGGCGCCTACGGCACGGCCACCCACGGGGACATCCGCCTCGTGGACGCCGACGGCAGTGACGACCGCGAACTGGTCTCGACGAGCGCCCACGAGATGGATCCCGCCTGGTCCGTCGACGGCGCGTGGGTGGCGTTCGTCCGCGGTCCCTACGAGAAGCCCGCGGTGTGGGCCGTGCGTCCGGACGGGACCGGCGAGCGCGCCCTCACCACCGACGACTCCACCGAGGGGCATCCCGCCTGGCGTTGACCCCGGCGCCGAGGTGACTGACGGGCCGGACGGGTGTCAGGGCCTGTATCGAGTTGCCCCGTGGAGCAAGGAGCGGCGTTCGGTGCGTGCCCTCGGCGTGCGGGACGAATGTCCTCGTAGCGGAGCTACCAGGGTATTCGGCTCGTGCGCCGAGGGTGCGTGCCGGGCGTCGCGACGCCGCGGGGCAACTCGATACAGGCCCTAGGACCAGGGGGTGTCGTCGAAGTAGCGTCGGCCGCCCGTGGGGGCGGGGGTGGCGGGGTCCGGTGCGTGCGCTCGCAAGGCGAAGGAGGGAGTCGGCGCGGGCGTCGGCGACCGACGACAACGCGGCAAGGCGCGGTGCCGGACCGCCCGGACCCGGCCCTGATCCGCCGGACACCCCCTAGCCTTCGATGCCCGTGACCGCGGGCGGCCCCAGAGGAGCGTCCTTCTCCGGGAAGCCCAGTTCCGCGAGGGTCTCGGTCAGCAGGCGGACCGCGTCGTCCTCGGCCGTCGCCCGGTCGGCGGCCTCGACTTCGAGCCGGACGGAGAAGGTGCCGCCCTCGTGGACCGTGAGCAGTTCCACGTCTTCCGTCTCGCTCAGGTCGGTGTGGTGGGAGGCCAGCCTCCTGCCCAGCTCGGAGCGCGTCTCGTCGTCGATGTCGCGCAGGAATGTGCCGGGCACGGTGATGACGTACGTGGTCACTGCTGCCTCCAGTCGGTCTTCCGGGGTCGAACTGTGTGGATGCCCCGGTACCGGATTTCGAATCGCCGCGGCGCGCCTGACCAGCCTGCCGGACGTACGCGGCGCCGGACGGCCCGTCGGCCTCCTGCTCCGGGGCCGGGTCATCGCAGTCCGCTGTAGGCGGCCATGATGATCTCCATGCCGCGGTGGTCCTCCTGCCGGTCGCGATCGAGCATCTGGTTCATGACGTAGGCCACCGTCATGCGCGCCCCGGGGTCGCTCGCCACCAGCGAACCGCCCCATCCGCCCCACCCGAAGGTGTTGCCGAACCTGCCGAATCCCATGGTCCAGGACATCGGCGTCCGCAGGACGCGGTCGTCACCGCCGAACACCTCCTGCCACGCGGGCTCACAACCCCCGGCGGACAGCAGCCGCACCCCGCGGGCCGAGCCGTGGTTCGACAGGACCGACTGGACGAGGGCGACGGACCGGGCGTTGCCGAAGCCGTTGACCGCCGGGATCTGAGCACGGCGCCAGGCCACGGAGTTGACGTCCCTGACCCGGACCGCGGCGCCGGTGTGCTCCCGGCGGGTGCCGTCCGGCCCGGCCGGCGCTGCGGAGGCGTAGTCGTCGGTCAGCGACGGCGGCGGGAGGAGGGGTGTGACGCGGCGGTCGTGCTCGGCGGCCAGTCCGATGTGGAAGTCCGCGCCCAGCGGCTCGGCCACCTCCTCGGCGAAGAACTCGGCGAGGCCGCGGCCGGTGATGCGGCGGACGATCTCGCCGATCAGGAACCCGAAGGTGAGCGCGTGATAGCCGGCGGCCGCCCCGGGCTGCCATTCGGGGGTCTGTGCGGCCAGCGCCGCGGTCACGCTCTCCCAGTCGTAGAGATCCTCGACCGCCGGCGGCGCGGTCAGGTCCGGCAGGCCGGCGGTGTGCGACAGCACATGGCGTACCAGCACGTCCTCCTTCCCCGCCGCGGCGAACTCGGGCCAGTAGGCGGCCACCGGCGCGGCGGGGTCGAGCTCGCCCCGGTCGGCCAGGATCAGCGCGCACAGGGCGGTCATGTTCTTGCTCGTCGAATTCACGCAGGCGAGCGTGTCGCGCTCCCATCTCACGGAGCGGTCCGCGTCGGCGTATCCGCCCCAGATGTCCACCACCGGCTCGCCGTCGACGTAGACGGCCGCCGAGGCGCCCACGTCGTCCCTGCCGAGTACATCTGCCAGCGCCTCGCGCACCGCGGCGAACCGCGGCTCACACAGTCCCTCGATGTCGGTCATGGCTGTGAGCCTCGTGCGTCGAGGAGGCTCCCTGCCCGACAATTCCCGCACCGGCTTTGTCGGGCAGGCGCGGTCCGCTTTCCCCTACGGTCCTTGCGACGGAGACACGAGAAGGGGTGCACAGGCGTGCTGGAGCGGCTGAATCGGGCGCTGGACCACTTGGAGGCCTGCCTCGACGGGGACATCGACATGGCCGAGGTGGCCCGGATCGCGGCCGTGTCGGAGTACCACTTCCGCCGGCTGTTCTCCGCGCTGGCGGGGATGCCGCTGCCGGTCTACGTACGGCGTCGGCGGATGACGCTCGCCGGGGCCGAGGTGCTGGCCGGGGAGCTGACGCTGCTCGATGTGGCGGTGCGGTACGGCTACGGCTCGGGTGAGGCGTTCGCCCGGGCGTTCCGCTCGGTCCACGGCATCGGGCCGGGTGAGGCGCGGCGGACGGGTGCGGTGCTCACGGCGCAGCCGCGCATGTCGTTCCGGGTGGTTGTCGAGGGGAGTACGAGCATGCGCTATCGGATCGTGGAGAAGGCGTCCTTCCGGGTCGTCGGCAGGAAGGCCACGGTCCCGCTGGTGCACGAGGGGGTCAACGCGGCGGCCGCGGCACATGTGGCGAGCCTGGACGAGCGGGCGATCGTACGGATGAAGGCGCTGGCCGGCGGGGAGCCGGCGGGGATCCTGTCCGCGGTGGTGCACCTGAGCGGCAGCCGGGAGGAGGGTGCCGAGGTGGACTACTGGGTCGGCGTGGCCGCCCACCCCGCGGCGGAAGCCGAGGGGCTGGACACCCTGGACGTGCCGGCCGGGAGCTGGGCCGTCTTCGACAACCGCGGGCCGTATCCGAGCGGTCTGCAGGAACTGTGGCGGGACGTGTTCACGCAGTGGTTCCCCTCGAACCCGTACGCGAGCCGGCCGGGTCCCGAACTCCTGCTGACGCAGCCGGTGGAGGTCGGCGCGGAGACCGCCTCCCAGTTGTGGATCCCGGTCGAGCGGACCGGCGGGAGTGCCGCGGCCTGAGGCTTCCGGACCGTCGGGGCCGCGCTCCGGCGACGCTGACTGCCGCTGCCGCTGCCGCGGTACACGTGCCTCAGGGGGTGGTGGCGGTGGCGAGCGCGGCCCGGTAGCGGGAGGGGGCGGGCAGGTCGGTGAGCTGGTAGCCGGGGACGGCGGCGGGGCGGGTGAGGACGCCGACGTAGGGCTCGGCGAGGCCGTTGGCGAGACCCGTTCCGGCGGCTTTGAGGCAGGCTTCCTTGCGGGCCCAGCAGCGCGCGAGTGCGGTGACCCGTTCCGAGGCGGGGAGCGCGGTCAACTCCTGCGTCTCGGCGGGATGCAGGAGGTGCATGACGTCGGTGAGTGTCTGCGGGGTCGGGTGCTCTTCGATGTCGACGCCGACGGGGGTGGTGGCGAGTGCGATGTACGCATGGTCGCCGCTGTGGGAGAGGGAGAAGTGGACCGGGTTTCCGGGGATGTTGGGGCGGCCGTGCGGGGCGCCGCAACAGGGGCAGTCCTCCCGGGTGAGCCGGACGGTGTGGGGCGGCCGGTCGAGGTGCAGGCCGAGGAGGATGCGCAGGGCGATGTGGGAGGCGGCGTAGCGGTGGGCCAGGTCCGGGGTGTGGAAGCGGGCGGCGCGGTCGCGCTCCTCCGCGTCGAGGACGGAGTCCGCGTCGGCGACACGGTGCCCGCCGACCGTGTCGACGGTGGTGTTGAGGGCCCACACCACCGGGGCGGCGGGGGTGGGCGCGGGACCCGACACGGGCGCGGTCGGTCCGAGTTGGTTCACGTGCTCGATCACGTGTTTGAGGGTAGTCGAGGCGAGCCGGGGTGTCGGCCGCGGCCGCCCGGTGTGGCGGGACGCGGTCCGGGCGCCGGGCGGTGCCGCTTGTGCGGTTCCGTCCTCCCGGCGGCCGTGTCGACCGGTGCCGCGGGGTATCCTCGCGCGGCCGCTCACGAAAATTTCACAACCGGGCCCTGAGCGCTTCGGCGGGCGGGCTCCGGCCCGTGGGCGGCGCTCCCCCGGCGTCCGGGCCGGGCGCCGGCGCCGCCCGCAGGGCCGCTGGACGAGCGCTTCGCGGCCCCCTGATCCGGGCGGTCGGGGCGCTGGCGAGACGCGCGGTGTGGCGTGAACCCGTTGCCGTCCCGGGAGTCGGCGGGGTACGCCGCCGTGCCGGGCGCGGGGGGAACTGCCCAGGCAGCGGCGGCGACGGACCGGACCGCCGCGGCGTGGAGGGCTGCGCGGCCCGTTCCGGAGCGGCACCCGTCTCCGGCGTGAATTCGAGCCCCTCCGGCCGGCGCGGTCCGGGCGGTACGGGAGGGCCTGTGGTTCGCCGCCGCGCCCGGGATCGGCCTCGCGGGCCGTGCCCCCGTCATGTGCGGTCCGTCTTTGCCCAATCATGGCCGGAGCATGGCAAGGATGTCACGCGTTCACCGTCCCCTTGTGGGCGGGCCGGGGGTGGGTCAACCTTTCGAAGGCGGAGGCGAGTTGACGGGTTGTCATGGACATGTGGCGCCAGTACGGCCGCGTGCCAGCCGCCCATCGCCCCCGCCCCATCCCCGCAGTGCACCACCTACGAGGAGGACCCCCCACATGTCCGTGATGCGTCACACCCGCCGGAGGCTCGCCGGCATCAGCGCGACCGCGGTCGCGGCCCTCGCGCTCGGCGCGGCCGCCGCACTGCCCGCCTCGGCGGCCGACAGCGGCGCGCAGGGCGTCATCGAGAACGCCGGCGCCGCCGGAGCCGTCCCCGGCAGCTACAT
The DNA here is from genome assembly GCF_001941845.1 of Streptomyces sp. TN58. Classification (NCBI taxonomy): domain Bacteria; kingdom Bacillati; phylum Actinomycetota; class Actinomycetes; order Kitasatosporales; family Streptomycetaceae; genus Streptomyces; species Streptomyces sp. TN58. The sequence goes on from NZ_CP018870.1 coordinate 216,444, forward strand.
CGTGACCCTGAAGGACTCCGCGGCCCGTTCCACCGCCGACAGCGGCAAGGCCGTGGCGAAGCGGTACGGCGCCCGGATCGACCGGACCTACACCGCGGCCCTCAACGGCTACTCCGTCAAGGTCTCCGAGGCGCAGGCCAGGAAGCTCGCCGCCGACCCGGCCGTCCAGTCGGTCGTGCAGGACCGGGTCTTCACCGTGGACGCGACCCAGCCGAACCCGCCGTCGTGGGGCCTCGACCGGATCGACCAGCGGGCGCTTCCGCTGAACCAGAGCTACACCTACCCGGACAAGGCCGGCGAGGGCGTCACCGCGTACGTCATCGACACCGGTGTCCGCATCACGCACCAGGACTTCGGCGGCCGCGCCTCCTACGGCTACGACGCCATCGACAACGACAACACCGCGCAGGACGGGCACGGCCACGGCACGCACGTCGCCGGCACCGTCGCGGGCGGCGCGTACGGCGTGGCCAAGAAGGCCAAGATCGTCGGCGTCCGCGTCCTCGACAACAACGGCTCCGGCACCACCGCCCAGGTCGTGGCCGGCATCGACTGGGTGACCCGCAACGCCGTCAAGCCGGCCGTCGCCAACATGTCGCTCGGCGGCGGCGCCGACTCCGCGCTGGACACGGCCGTCCGCAACTCCATAGCCTCCGGCATCACCTACGGTGTCGCGGCGGGCAACGAGTCGACGAACGCCTCCACCAAGTCCCCGGCGCGCGTCGCCGAGGCCATCACCGTCGGCGCCACCACCAGCAGCGACGCCAAGGCGAGCTACTCCAACTACGGCTCCGTGCTGGACATCTTCGCCCCCGGCTCCTCCATCACCTCCGCGTGGGGCACGGGCGACACCTCCACCAACACCATCTCCGGCACCTCGATGGCCACTCCGCACGTGGTCGGCGCGGCGGCGCTGTACCTGGCGCAGAACCCCTCCAGCACCCCGGCGCAGGTCCGCGACGGCCTGGTGGCCGCCGCGACCCCGAACGTGGTCACCAGTCCCGGTACGGGCTCCCCGAACCTCCTGCTCAACGTCGGTGAGGGCGGCACCGTCCCGCCCGGCGACCGCTTCGAGAACACCGCGGACTTCGCGATCCGTGACAACGCGACCGTCGATTCGCCCGTGACCGTCAGCGGGGTCGCCGGCAACGCCCCGGCGGCGCTGACCGTCGCGGTCGACATCAAGCACACCTACATCGGCGACCTCAGGGTTGACCTGGTGGCGCCCGACGGCACCCTGTACAACCTCCACAACCGCTCGGGCGGCAGCGCGGACAACATCATCAGGACCTTCACGGTGAACGCCTCCTCCGAGGTCGCCAACGGTGTGTGGAAGCTGCGGGTGAGGGACAACGCGAGCCTCGACACCGGGAAGATCGACTCCTGGGCGCTGCAGTTCTGAGCAAGCCGGGAGCGCGCGTGACTTCTGAGCCGCGATGAACAGGCGGGGGCGACCGGGGGCGGTCGCCCCCGCCGCACGTCCCCGCCGCACGTCCCCGCCGCACGTCCCCGCCCGTGTGACCTCAGGCGCGCGGCTCCGGGCCGGCGGAAGGGGCGGCGGTCAGGCGGGCGGCTCCCGACCGCAGGGTGGCGGTCGCGCGGGGGAAGTCGTGCAGCTCCCGCTGCAGCAGCTCCAAGGCGGGCAGCATCGAGGCGGCCGGAACGCCGCGGGCCTCCAGCACTGCGGCGGTCCACAGCAGGAAGTCCCGGAAGAGGTCCTCATCGCCCGTGTAGAGGGCGGCCCCGAGGAAGTCGACGATGTGGGCGAGGTCTTCGGCGGTGCGCTCGCGCTGCACTTCGGTGTAGTCGCGCATCGCCGGGTACGCGTCCTCCAGTCCCGCGAAGACGGCGCGGACGAGCCGCGGGCGGCTGCGGGCGACCAGCGTGTACTCCTGGTCTCTCAGGTGGGGCAGGTCGTCCACGGCCTGGTGGCCGGGCCGGGGCCGCGGGAGCGGTCCGCGGGCCAGTTCGTCGGCGGCGGCCCGCGCGTCGGGTGCCCAGGAGTCCGCGCCGAGCAGGCGGGCGTATCGGCCCCCGGGCCCGAAGGCGGCCCCGCCCACGATCACCGGGATCCCAGCGGCCTGGCATGCGGTGACGGTCGCGTGGGCGGCGGGCAGCCGGGTCGCGAGGGAACCGGAGAGCGCCACGGCGTCCGGGCCGGTGCGGTGCAGGTGCGCGACCAGGTGTGCGGCGCTCACCTGCGCCCCGAGGTAGTCCACGCGCCACCCCCTGATGCGCAGCACCTCGGCCAGGAGCCGGGCGGGCAGGGCGTGCCATTCGCCGTCCACGCAGGCCACCGTGACCCGGCCGCGCGTAGCCGCCTTGCGCACCGAGGGGTGCAGGGCCAGGGCGGCCACGGCCCGTTCGTTGATGGCGGTCGCGGCGTGCTCCTGGGCGACGGTGATGCGGTTCGCCGCCCACTCCCGGCCGACCCGGCCCTGTACGGAGGCGATGACGTCGAGCAGCAGGTCCTCCGCGTCCGTGCCGGCGTCCAGTGCGCGCAGCACCGTACCGACCGCGGCCGCCTCGTCGAACGCCATCACCGACTCCCACACGTGGGCGCGTAGCTCCTCCGGCGCAGGTGCCGCTGCGGGTGCCGCTGCCGGTCCGGGTGACGGGGTGTCGTACGGGCTCACGCGGTGAACCGCCCGCGGGTGCGGCCGTCCCCCGCGCCGAGGTGGTTGGTGCGCGGGGCCGCGATCACGACGACGGCCATGTCGTCGTGGCGGCCCGCCCCCACCCACTGCGAGGTGAGCATCTGCACGTGCTCGACGACCGCCTCGGCGGGCATCGCCGCGCACTGGGACAGGGCGCGGCGCAGTCGCTCCTCCCCGAACATCGCGCCGCCCATGGGTCCTCCCCGTGCCTCGCTGATCCCGTCGGTGTACAGCACGCAGGTGTCGCCGGGGGCCAGTGTCACGCGGGCCGTCTCCGTGGTCATCTCGGGCAGGGCCCCCACCAGCGTTCCCTTCGTACGGGCCTCCTCCACCCGGCCGTCGGAGCGCAGGATCAGCGGGGCGGGGTGTCCTGCGCTCGTCAGGCGCAGCCGCACGGCGTTGCCGTCCCGGGCGGCGGAGGCCAGCACCATGGTGGCGAAGCGGGCGTTCTCGGAGTTCAGCAGTGAGGCGTTGAGGAGGCTGAGCATCCGGTGGTGGTCGTCGGCCATCGGCAGGAGGGCGTGCAGCGTGTTGCGGATCTTGCCGGTCATAACCGCCGCCTGCAGCCCCTTGCCGCACACGTCGCCGAGGACGACGAGGGACGCCTCGCCCTCGCCGGCGGCGGGGTGCACGTCGTAGAAGTCACCGCCGACCCGCTCGTGGTCCTTCGACGGCCGGTAGCCGCCGGCGTACTCCACCCCTGCAACCTGGTGCAGCAGGGGAGGGAGGAGTTCACGCATCAGGGTGTCGGTGATCGACGCCTGCTCCGCGTAGAGGCGGGCTGCCGACATGGCGGCGCCCGCGCGGGCGGCGAACAGCCGCGCGAACACCTCCTCGCCCTCGGTGAACGCGTTCGCGCCGTCGGCGCGCAGCAGTACCAGGGCGCCCGCGGGCACGCCCTGCCCGGGCAGGGGGGTGATGACGATGGACCCCAGGGCGTCGAAGCCGTCCGGCACCAGCCAGGCCGGTGCGGCGGACGGATCGAGCCACCGGGAGGGGACGGGCGGGAAGCCCTGGAGCGCCTCGGCCAGCCCGGGCACGTCCTCGGGGTCGACGAGGGCGCGTGAGACGGAGGGGCTGCCGCCGCGGACGCAGGTCACGACCGGCAGCTCGGGGCCGTGCGCGGGGGCGATCACCAGGGCCGCGTCGGCGAGGTGGTCGGCCGCCATTTGGGCGGTGACGTCCATGCACCGGTCGAGGTTCAGGGAGGACAGCAGGAGGTTGGAGGAGCGGACCAGGAACTCGGTGCGGTCCCGTTCCTTCCGCAGCGCCTCCCGGGCCAGCCGGTGGTCGGTGTCGTCGACGAGCCACCACGCGACGGTGCCGTCTTCGAGGGGGGTCGGGTGCGCCTCGTACGAGCGGTCGCCGACGGGCCCCTCGACGGCGGCGGTCCCGGCGGGCGGGAGCCGGTCGGACGCGGGCGCGGTGCAGCGTGCGTGCGCCGCCACCAGCCACCCGGGAACAGCGTCCGCCATCGCCGAGCCGGGGCGGGCGTCCGGGAACACCAGCCCGGCCGCCGCGTTGGCGTGGACCACGACCGCACGGGCGTCGGCCACCAGCACCGGATAGGGGGCCTGACTCCACGGGGGGCCCGTGGCGGGCGATCTCGGTGTTTCGGTGGAAGGAAGCAAACGTCGAAGGCCCGCTGCGCGGGCCCCTCACCTCATCGCGTTCATCACGTACGTCGGAAAAACCTCGGACCAGACAGTTGTCCTCCGGCAACCATCCTCCATGGGCCGTACACCTCGCAACCGCGCCACAGGGGGCGCGGTGCCGCAGGCCCGTACCCGTAGGGCGGCCCGGGAGGGACCTCTGCCCTGCCAGGGAGGGAACGCTGCCTTTGCGGGTACCCGGTCACCGTGCCCGTACGCGATGTAGGAGGATGTCCCGGTGATGGGAGAGGAAGCGGTCGTCACCACGACCACAACACGCGACGCGACGGTCATCCGCCTGCGCGGCGAGGTCGACGAGGACAGCGCACCGTCCCTGGTCGGCGCCCTCGCGCGGGCCGCGGCGTGCGGCCTGCCCCGCACGGTGGTGGACCTCTCCGGCACGCCCTTCGTCGACTCCTCCGTGCTGCACGCGCTGCTCGACGCGCAGCGGGCCCACGCCGACGCCGGGTCGGTGCTCGTCCTCGCCGGCCCGCTGCACACCGCCGTCCGGCGGCTGTTCGAGGTCACCGGGACCGCGGCGGCGTTCCGTACGGCGGACAGCCTGGCGACCGCGATGACATGCTGACCCCCCACCCCCCGTCCCCGAACGGGTCGTCACGGCACGGACCGGGCGGCCATGGGCAGGCGATGAGTATGAACCCACCCCCGCCGTCCGAGGCGCCTCCGGGCCCGCAGCGGCACCGCGCGGACGCCGTCGGCGGACGCCGGCACGACGCGCCGCCCGGGTCGGCGGCCGAGGCCCGTGAGCGTGTCCGCGAACTGCTGCTCCTGGCGGGTGTCAGCCTCGACAGCGTCATCGCCGCGGACGCCCTGCTCGTCACCTCGGAGCTGGTCACCAACGCGATCCGGCACGGGTACGGTGTGAGCGCCTTCCAGGCCGACATCGCGGGAGACGTCCTGCGGCTGACCATCGCCGACGCCAACCCCCGCCTGCCCGCGGCCCGTACGGGCACGGTCGAGCACCCCGGCGGTTACGGCTGGCCGCTCATCCAGCGCCTGGCGGAGCACGTCGACTGCCGCACCCGCCCCGACGGGAAGACCATCACGACGGCGCTCCGCCTGAGCTGAGCGCCGTAGCCGGCACGGCGGGCCGGGGGCTACGGGCTTGCGGGCTTGCGGGCTTGCGGGCTTGCGGGCTTGCGGGCTTGCGGGCTTGCGGGGCGCATCATCGGGCGGGGCCGGGCAACAAGGGCCTCCATGACGACGGAGAAGGGCGGGGCCGCCCGGCACTTCCGGCTGGTGTGGCTCCTGGCGGCGCAGACCGCCCTGATGGTGCTTCTGGGCTTCTGGGTGACCCGTGTGGCGGTCGGCCATTGGCCGTTCACCCTGGAGGACCGCCTGGCGCAGGACCTGGCCGCGCATCGCAGCCCGGTCTGGAACGGCGCCACCGCGGTGCTGTCGCTGCTGGCCGGCACGGAGGGCATCGTCACAGTGACGTTGCTCTGCGTCGTCGGTCTGCTGGCGCTGCCGCCCGCCCCGCGCTGGGGGGAGGCCCTGTTCCTGGGGGCGTCGGTCGCCGTCCAGTCGGCGGTCTTCCTGGTCGTCACCTTCTTCGTGGAGCGGCCGCGGCCCGACGTTCCCCAGTTGGACGGGGCGCCGCCCACGTCGGGCTTCCCCTCAGGGCACGTCGGCGCGTCCGTCGCCCTGTACGGAGGGCTGGCGGCCATCGTGCTGAGCCGTGTGCGCGGACCGTGGCGGTACCCGGCGGCCGGGGTGCTGCTGCTCGTGCCGCCCGCGGTCGCGCTGTCCCGCGTGTACCGGGGCATGCACCATCCGTCCGACGTGCTGGGCGGTCTGCTCAACGGCGCCGCGGTGCTGCTCGTCCTGTGGTCCGCCGTGTCCGCCGGGGCCCAGCGCACCGCCGGTACCCGCAGCCTCGGTACGGTCGGTGCCGTCGGGGCGCTGCTCGCCCGGCATTCGGGGCCGGACGCGGCGTTCGGCCGCAGGCTGGTCCTGGCGTCCACGGCCACGGCCGCGGTGTCGGTGCCGTTCGCCCTGGCCCTCGTACTCGTCGAGTCCCGCTGGCCACCGCTGTACCGGCTCGACCGGGGCACCGCGGAGCGGCTGCACCGCACCGCGCTCGAACACCCCGCCTGGGTACGCGTCCTGGACTTCTTCACCGGCGTGGTGTGGGACCCGGTGACCATGCGGCTGCTGGTGGCGGGCCTGGTGGTGTGGCTTCTGACGCGGCGGGCGTGGCGGTTGGCGGCATGGGCCGGTGTCACGGCGGCGTCCGGGGCGGTGATCGGGTTCCTGGTCAAGAACGTGGTGGAGCGGGCCCGCCCGCACCTTCCGGAACCCGTCGCCCATGCGCCCGGCTTCTCCTTCCCCTCCGGGCATGCCATGACGGCTGTGACCTCGTGCGCCGTCCTGCTGCTGGTCCTGCTGCCCCTGGTGCCCCGCGCCTGGCGGCCGTTGCCCTGGGCGCTGGCGGCGGTGGCGGTGGTGGGGGTGGGCTACACCCGGGTCGCGCTGGGGGTGCACTGGGTGAGTGACGTCGTCGGGGGCTGGCTCCTCGGCCTCGCCGTGGTCACGGCGACCACCCTGGCCTTCGAGGCCTGGCGCGCCGACACCGGACGTCCGAGGACGGCGGTGAGCGAGGGCCTGGAGCCGGAGATCTCCGGCGCCGACGACCCCGAAGCCCTCCCCTCCGGCACGGCGCCGGAGTAGTACGGCGCGGGGCGGTCTGCCGCGTCAGGCCGTCCTGGAGGTAACGGAGTCCGGGGAGGGCAGCCGCAGCGGCTTCGCGACCGCGGCGCAGAAGTCGGCGAGCCCCGTGGCCAGGGCGGCCCGGGAGGCTTCCGGCATCGCGGCCATCGCCTCGGCCAGCGCGGCCTCCCTGCGGGCGCGCAGGCGTTGGAGGTACGTCCGGCCCGCGGGTGTCAGCCCCAGCAGGACCTCACGGCGGTCCTCGGCCCCGGGGTGGCGTTCGAGGAAGCCCACGGCCTGCAGGCGGTCGCACAGCCGGGTGACCGACGGCGGTGCCGCGTCCAGCAGTCTGCCGAGGTCGCGCAGGTTCAGCCGGTCGTTCGCCTCGACGAGGAACAGCACCCGCGCCTGCGCGGAGGAGACGGGCGCGGAGCCGGCCGTGTCCCGGCCCCGCTCCCAGACCACTTCCAGCAGCTCGATCAGTTCGCTCATCTCCGCGACCGCCGACACGGTCGGCCGCGCGGAGCCGATCGACCGCTGACTCATGTGACACTCCCTACCGGACGTACGCGCAGCCGTTCCCGGCGGGACCGGCGGCTTCGTCGTCCACCATTTTGGCAGTTGCGAGAGAACAGGGTCGGGGCCGGTGACGACGGACGTACGCGGCGAAGGTACCGGGGGCGGCGGGAGCATCGAGCGGGCGCTGCGCGGGGCAGCCCCGCACGCGCTGTTCGAGGAGGTACGGGCCGTCCTGTGCCGCGACCACGGGGCGGCGGGGGCCGAACTGCTGATGGCGGACTACGCCTCGGCGCGGCTCCAGCCGGTCACGGCGCAGCCGTTCACCGCCGACTCGGTCTCGGCGTACAACAGCGCCGCGGGCCGGGCCTTCGGTGCGCAGGAGGCGCACGTGGTCCCCGTGGAGGGTGGTGTGACCGTGCACCTGCCGGTGACCGTGCGCGGGGACCGGCTCGGGGTCCTGAGTGTCCGTTACCCGTCCGGGGCGCCGGTCGGTGTGCACATCGGCCCGCTGCAGGACGTGGCCGACGCGCTGGCCCACGAGATCCTGGTCGCCGACCGCGACACCGACTTCTTCCTGCAGGCGCGCCGGGCCCAGAGGCTCACCCTGGCGGCGGAGATGCAGTGGCAGCTGCTGCCGGGGCGCTCGTGCTCCCGTCCCGAGTACGACCTCGGGGCCCAGCTGGAGCCCGCGTACGCCGTCTTCGGCGACAGCTTCGACTGGTCGGCCTCCGCCGACCATCTGACGCTGACCGTCAACAACGGCATGGGCGAGGGCATCGACGCGGCGCTGCTGTCCAGCCTCGCCGTCAGTGCGCTGCGCAACGCGCGGCGGGCGGGCCTCGGCCTCGCGGACCAGGCGGCACTGGCGGACCAGGCGCTGTACGGCCAGCACCAGGGGCGGCTGCACCTGCCGATGCTGCTGCTCCGCTTCGACCTCGACACCGGCGAGGCCGAGGTCGTCGACGCCGGGTCGCCCCGGGTGTGGCGGCTGCGCGGGGGCACCCTGGAGCCGTTCGAGCTGGAGGCGCAGCTGCCGCTCGGCATGTTCGAGGACACCGTCTACACCTCCCAGCGCTTCCGGGTGCTGCCCGGGGACCGGCTGTTCTTCCTCAGTGACGGCGTCTACGGCGCCCTCTCCCCCGCCGGCGAGCCGTACGGCCTGCACGCCCTGACCCGGGCGGTCATGAACACGCGGCTGCTGCCGCCCTCGCAGGTGCCGCGGGCGCTGCTGGAGGACCTGCCGGGGCACCGGGGCGGCGTGGACGCCGCCGACGACGCGCTGGTGGTCTGCCTCGACTGGCACGGCCGGCCCGGTACCGGGGCCGGCGCGGGCACACCGTAGCGGTCGGTGCCGGGCCCCGCGGCGCGGGACGGTGGCACAGTGGTGGCATGCCCCGTCCCGGCCGCCCCGGCGCCCACGAGGACCCGGCCGCGGCACTCGCCGCCGCGGCGGATGTCCTCGCTGTGCTGCATGCCAGAGGCCAGGACGGTGTGTCACCGGCGGTGTCACCGTCGCAGCTGCGGGCGCTGCTCGCCGTGGAGGGTGCAGAGGGAGCCAATCTGCGGACCCTGGGCGATGTGCTCGGATCCCGTCCGCCTTCGGTCACCCGCCTCTGCGACCGGCTGGAGGCCATGGGGCTGCTGACTCGTTCGCCCCATCCGTCCCGGCGGCGCGAGGTGGAGGTGCGGCTCACGCCGCGGGGGCGCGCGGTGCTGGACGAGCGGCGGGCCCTGCGGATGCGGGAGTTGTCGGCGGTGCTCGGGCGGATGGCACCCGAGGCGGTGGAGTCACTGGTGGCGGGCCTGGCGGCGTTCCGCGAGGCAGCGGCTGCCGCCCGTCCGGCCGGGCCGCCGTACACGGACGCCGGCCCCTCCTCCGCGGTGCAGCGCCCGGGCACCGTGCCAGGCGGGGCCTGACAGGCGGGGCGCGACGGCCGCTCCCGATTCCGGGGATGGTCGCCGGTGGGTCGGCAAAGATGGCACACTCATTGAGTGTGTGAAATATTGCCTGACGGCAATGATCATTCCTGCTGGTCCGACGCAACCCGGCGTCCGTGGGGCGTCCGCCGCCCGAGATCCGAAGGGACAGACGCGACGCCATGGCGAGCATTCCCGGCCTGGGGGCCCAGCGCCCGGCCGCCCGGCCACCGCAGCATCCGGTCGTCCGGCCCCGGCAGGCGTCCTCCGCCACGCCGGACGACTCGCTGGCCCTGTGGAACGGCGTACCACCGTACGTCCTGCTCATCGAGGACGACGAGGGCGACGCCCTGCTCGTCGAGGAACTCGTGGAGGACAGCGGGATCGAGGTCCGCCTCGGCCGGGCCCGCTCCCTCGACGACGCCCTGCACCTGCTGCGGGCCGAGGCCCCCGAGTGCGTCCTGCTGGACCTGCACCTGCCCGACGCCCAGGGCCTGGAGGGGCTGAGGAGGGTCCTGGACGTGTCCGCCGAGGCCGCGGTCGTCGTCCTGACGGGCCTGTCGGAGGAGCGGGCGGGACTGACCGCCGTCACGGCCGGCGCCCAGGACTACCTGGTCAAGGGGCGTGTGGAGCCCGACGTCTTCATGCGGGCGATCCGCTACGCGATCCAGCGCAAGCGCACCGAGCTGGCGGCCGTCGCCCTCCAGGCGGGCAAGCTGCGCGCCGAGGAGAACGCGCGCCTCGAACGCGGCCTGCTCCCGACGCCGCTGCTCCTCGACGACGCACCCGACGCCGTCTCCGTCTGCGCCCGCTACCACCCCGGACGTGCCCAGACGCTGCTCGGCGGGGACTTCTACGACGTCGTCCAGACCCCCGACGGAGCCACGCACGCGGTCGTCGGCGACGTGTCGGGTCACGGCCCCAGCGAGGCGGCCCTGGGTGTGTGCCTCCGCGTGGCCTGGCGGTCCTTCGTCATGGCGGGCGCCCGCGGCGCCGAACTCCTCGGCCTTCTGGAGCGGATCCTGCTGGCGGAGCGCTCCGGCCCGGAGATCTTCGCCACCCTCGTCTCCCTCACCCGTCCCGCCGGCACCCGTACGGTCTCCGTGCAGCGCGCCGGCCACCCCGGTTTCCTGGTCCGCTCCGCGGCCGGGGTGGAGCTGCGCACCGTACCGGGCGGGCCCGCGCTGGGCATCCTGCCCGGCTGGGGCGCCGGATGGCCCGTGAAGGAGGTGGCGGTGGAGGCGGGGGGCGCCGTGATGCTCTTCACGGACGGCCTGATCGAGGGGCGCACCGGCCCCGGCTCCGACCGCCTCGACGAGACGGGCCTCCTGGAGATCGCCCGCAAGCACGCCGACCTGCCCGCGGAACCGTTCGTCGACACGCTGATCCAGACGGCGCAGGGCCTCGCCGCGGACTGGGGCGGCCTGGCCGACGACGTCGCCGTCCTCCACCTGGAATGGAACTCCCCCACGTGACCTCCCCCATACCGTCTCCCGAGACGGCTCCCCAGCAGGCCCCGGTCCGCCATGGAGTGAGCCTGCGGGTCTGGCTGACCGCCGTGCTGGCGGCGCTCGCCCTCATGGTCGTCGGCACGGGCGCGCTCGGCGCGGCCCTGCTGTCCCACACCACGACGGCCGGCAACCGGCTCGTCGACGGCATCCTGCCCGCCCAGCGGGACGCCCTGCGGCTGGAGACGGCCCTGCTGGACCAGGAGACCGGGGTCCGCGGCTATCTGCTGGCCGACGAGCCGGCCCTGCTGGAACCGTACGAACGCGGGCTGGCCGACGAGGCCGCGGCCGCCCAGCGCCTGGCGGCGGTCCTCTCCGCCGACATCGGCGACGACGGCGTACGTGAGGACCTGGCGGCCGTGCGGGAGGCGGCCCGGGCCTGGCGCGAGCAGTTCGCGGCTCCCGCCGTCGCCTCCGTGCAGAACGGCACGCCCCCGCCGTCGCTGCAGGCCGGCAAGGACCGCTTCGACGAGGTCCGTCGGCGGATCGCCGCCCAGCAGGCACGTCTGGACCGCATCCAGGCCGACGCCCGCGCCACCTTCGGCGACGCGCGCTCAGAGCGCGACCACATCCTGCTGGCGGTCGGCGTGGCCTTCCTACTGGCCGGCGCGGCGCTCGCCGTGCTGCTCCACGTGGGCGTGCTCCGGCCGCTGGCCGTGGTGCGCACCGCCTCCCGGCGTGTCGCGGACGGGGCCTTCGAGGAGGAGATACCCCTGCGCGGCCCCTCCGACCTGCGCGCCCTGGCGGAGGCCGTGGAGGCCATGCGGCACCGGACCGTGGCCGAGCTGAAGGCATCGCGGCGCAATGCCGAGCGGCTCGACCGCACGGCCGCCGAACTGGATGCGCAGGCGGTGGAGCTGCGCCGCTCCAACGCGGAGCTGGAGCAGTTCGCGTACGTGGCCTCGCACGACCTCCAGGAGCCGCTGCGCAAGGTGGCGTCCTTCTGCCAGCTGCTGGAGAAGCGGTACGGGGACCAGCTCGACGAGCGCGGCGCCCAGTACATCGGCTTCGCCGTCGACGGCGCCAAGAGGATGCAGGTGCTCATCAACGACCTGTTGACCTTCTCCCGGGTGGGCCGGGTCCAGGACGCGCGCGAGAGGGTCGGGCTGGACGGCACGCTGGACCGGGCACTGCGGAACCTGGCCGCCGCCGTGGAGGAGAGCGGCGCGGAGATCACCCGGCCCGAGCGGCTGCCGGAGGTGGTGGGCGACCCGACGCTCCTGACGATGCTGTGGCAGAACCTGGTGGGCAACGCGGTCAAGTTCCGTTCGCCGGAGCGTGCTCCGCGCGTCGAGGTGGCCGTGGCCGACGGCCCCGAGGCGGAGGCGGGCTTCCACACCTTCACCGTGACCGACAACGGCATCGGCGTACCGGCCGAGTTCGCCGAGAAGGTGTTCGTCATCTTCCAGCGGCTGCACGGCCGGGAGGTCTACGGCGGCACCGGGATCGGCCTCTCGCTCTGCAAGAAGATCGTCGAGCACGCCGGCGGACGCATCCGGATCGACACCGGGCACCGGGACGGCACCCGGATCGTCTTCACCCTGCCCGTCGCCAGTGCCGCCACCGCCGACACCGGCGCGGTCACCGCCTCCGCCCCCGCCACAGCCACCGCCGAGACCGGCGCCGATGCCGGGCCGCACGCTCCCGTACCCACCGAAGGAAGCCCACGATGAGCACTGCCGCAGACCGGCCCCAGGCCACCCCCGCCGAAGTCCTGCTGGTCGAGGACGACGCGGGCGACGAGCTGATGACCCGCGAGGCCTTCGAGGACAACAAGATCGGGAACGTGCTGCACGTGGTGCGGGACGGCCTGGAGGCCCTGGACTTCCTGTACCGCCGCGGCGAGCACGCCCACGCCCCGCGCCCCGATCTGATCCTGCTCGACCTGAACCTGCCCAAGTACGACGGACGGCAGGTCCTCGAACAGATCAAGACCGACCCGGAGCTGAGCCACATCCCCGTGGTCGTGCTCACCACCTCGGCGGCCGAGGAGGACATCCTGCGCAGCTACAAGCTGCACGCCAACGCCTACGTGACGAAGCCGGTCGACCTCGACCAGTTCATCAGGGCGATCCAGCAGATCGACGACTTCTTCGTCACCGTGGTCAAGCTCCCCCGGGCCCGATGAGGCCGACGGCCGGCCGGGGAGGGGACGCAGTGGTTCGGGAATGTGAACGGGAAATGTGGGGAAGACGGACGTGAGCAGCATGGACAGGCACGACGCCGGGGCACGCAGCCGCGTGGAGACCCGCTCCCACGGGGACGTCCGCGTCGTCGTGATGGCGGGTGAGTTCGACATGGACAACGTGGCCGACCTGCGGACCGCGATGGATCCCGCGGCACCCGGCGTGGCCCGGTTCGTCCTGGACGTCGCCGGGGTGACCTTCGCGGACTCGACGGCGCTCAGCGTCCTGCTGCAGCCCGCGCTGGACCGGCCGGTGGTCCTGGCGGGTACCGTCCCGGGCCGGCTGGCCCGGCTGCTGGAGCTGACCGGTGCCGAGCTGGCCTTCGCCACCGCGCCCAGCGTGGCCGAGGGCATGACCATGGCCGTCCCGCCGCGGAAGGTCTGAAGGCGTTCCCCGAGGAGGTGGACGGTGCTGTACCACGCCGAGACGAGCGGCATCGACGTCGGGACGGGCCCGTGCGGACCGCGGACCGCCATGCAGGCACGTGACCGCGTACGGGCCCTCCTGGAGTCCTCCGGGGTCGTGCGGGCGGGGGGCAGCGCCGGCGGGGAGGCGGTGCTCACCGACGCGCTGCTGGTGACCTCGGAGCTGGTCACGAACGCCATCCGGCACGGCGGCGGGCTGCTCGGCTTCGACGCCTCCCTGTGCGCGGGCGGGGCGAGCCTGCGGATCGCCGTCAGCGACGCCACCCGTATCGCTCCCCCGAACCCGCCCGCCCGTACCGCGGGGGCGGCGTCGGGCCAGGGCGGCTTCGGATGGCCGCTGGTCCACAGCCTCACGCGGAGCGTGACGATCACCCCGGACGCGCGCGGCGGCAAACGCATCGAGGTCGTCGTCCCCCTCGAACGCGCGGCGGATCCCCGACGGTTTTGAGCCCCCCACCGGTTTGAGCCCTGGGTTTTCGGCCATACGGGCGTCGAACAGGCTTCGGCGTCCGCGGGGTGCCGGGGCGGGAGGGGGAACCGGCATGACGACTTCGGACGAGGGCGCGCCCGCGTCGGTACGCGGCAGCGGGGCGGCGGGCCGTCCAGGGCTGAGGCGTTCGGGGAGTGGCGGCCTGGGTCGCGACGCGGGGCTCGCGCTCGGGCTGGTAGGGGCAGCCGTCGCGGGGGTGGCGGCATTCGTGAAGGCCGTCCCCGCGGACGGAAGCGGCCTCCCGGTGGTCCCGATCGCCGTCCTGGCCGTACTACTGCTGGGCGCGTTCGTGGCGAAGCGGGGTTTCGCGCCGGTCCGGCGCCGGGCCGGCGCCGGACCGCAGCCCGTGGGTCACGCGCAGGCGCCGCTGGAACTCCCCGACATCGGTGGTGACGCCCTGGACCATGCCGCGGTCGACGCCGACGGCTTCGAGCACGCGGTGGCCGCCCTGTGCGCACGGGACGGCTGCACCTCGGTGGAGGTGGTCGGCGGCGCGGGCGACCTGGGAGCCGACGTCCTCGCGACGACGGCGGACGGGCGGCGCGTCGTGCTCCAGTGCAAGCACTACGCCGAGGACAACCGGGTCGGCTCGCAGGACCTCCAGCGCTTCGGGGGCACCTGCTACGCGGTCCACGAGGCCGACGTCGCCGTCCTCGTGACGACCAGCTCCTTCACCGCGCCCGCCGCCGAGTACGCCGACACCTGCGGGATCGTCCGCGTCGACGGCGAGGCCCTGGCCGCCTGGACCGAGCAGCAGGCGCCTCCCCCGTGGGAGTCCCCCGCCGGCGCGCCCGCATCCGGTCCGCCCGCCCCGGCCGCCCCGCCCGCCCCGACCCGAGGAGCCGCGCCATGACGACCTCCGACACCACCACCCCGGCCGACGCCACCACCCCGGCCGACGCCACCACCTCGGCCGACGCCGGCGGACCGGCCGCCGAGCGCATACAGCGCATCCGCCGCCGTCTCGAACGCCTCATCGGCATCGCGGCGACCGAGGGGAACTCCGTACGCCCGCTGCGCAACGGCGACGAGATCTTCGCCGCGATGCTCGAAGCCATCGCCTCCGCACGGCACACCGTGGACATGATGACCTTCGTCTACTGGAAGGGCGACATCGCCCGCCGGTTCGCCGAGGCCCTCGCCGACCGCGCGCGCCACGGTGTGCGCGTGCGGCTGCTGCTGGACGGCTTCGGCAGCCGCCTGATCGAACAGGACCTGCTGGACCGGATGAGCGCGGCGGGGGTGGACGTCGCGTGGTTCCGCAGGCCCTTCCTGCTCTCGCCGCTCAAGCAGAACCACCGCTGCCACCGCAAGGTCCTCGTCGTCGACGAGCGGACCGCGTTCACCGGTGGCGTCGGGATAGCCGAGGAGTGGTGCGGTGACGCCCGCAATCCGCACGAGTGGCGCGACACGCACGCCGAGGTGCGCGGGCCGGCCGTCGACGGGATCGCCGCGGCGTTCGCGCAGAACTGGGCGGAGTGCCATCCCGAGCTCTTCGACGACCGTGACCGCTTCGTCGCCCACGAGCCGGCCGGCTCCGCCGTCGTCCAGGTGGTGCGCGGCTCGGCCGCCTTCGGGTGGCAGGACATGCAGACCCTGATGCGGGTGGTCCTGGAGTCGGCACAGGAGCGTGTGCGCCTGGCGACGGCGTACTTCGCGCCCGACGACTACTTCGTCGAGCTGCTGTCCGCGACCGCCCTCCGGGGCGTGACCGTGGAGATCCTGCTGCCCGGCCCGCACACCGACAAGCGGGTGTGCCAGCTGGCAGGGCAGCACCACTACGAGGCGCTCACCGCGGCGGGGGTGCGCATCCACCAGTACCAGCCGACGATGATGCACGCCAAGATCATGACGATGGACGGGGTGGTCTCCCTCGTCGGCTCGTCGAACTTCAACCGCCGCTCCCTCGACCACGACGAGGAGGTCATGCTGGCCGTCATGGATCCGGCCGTCACCCGTACGCTGGACGAGCACTACGACGAGGACCTGCGGGCCAGCACGCTCATCGCACCGGGCCGCTGGCGCGGCCGCTCCGCACTCCAGCGCGCCCGGGAACACGCGGTCCAGCCGCTGCGCCGCTTCCTGTGAGACGGCGCGGCGGCGGCCGGCGGAACCGCCGTGGGCCGTGGCGCACGACCCACGGCCGTGACCGGGAGACCCGACCGGTCCCCCGGTAGGGCCGACCGGCCCAAGCGGGACGGGGACGGGCGGGCACATCCTGGCTGTGGGCCTTCCTCCACACGCCCGCGTGAAGCACAGAGAGGCGGCAGCCATGAAGGCACTCGTCTTCCACGCCCCCGGCCGGGTCGCCTGGCAGGACGTCCCGGACCCCTCGGTCAAGGACGCCGCCGACGCGGTCGTCAAGGTCGACGCCGTCACCATCTGCGGCACCGACCTGCACATCGTCAAGGGGGACGTCCCCGAAGTGACCCCGGGACGGATCCTGGGCCACGAGGCCGTCGGCACGGTGGTCGAGACCGGCGGCGAGGTCCGCGGCGTCCGCCCCGGGGACCGGGTCCTGGTCTCCTGCATCTCCTCCTGCGGCCGCTGCCGCTTCTGCCGTGAGGGCCGTTACGGCCAGTGCCGCGGGGGCGGCGGCTGGGTCCTGGGCCACACCCTCGACGGCACCCAGGCGGAGTACGTACGCGTTCCCTTCGCGGACCTCTCCGTCCACCCGCTGCCCGCCGCCGTGGACGGCCTCGAAGCGGTCCTGCTGGCGGACATCTTCCCGACGTCCTACGAGGTGGGTGTGCTCAACGGGAAAGTGGGCCCGGGCGACACCGTGGTGGTGGTCGGCGCCGGGCCCATCGGCCTGGCCGCCATCGCCACCGCGCGGCTCTACAGCCCCGGTCGGACCATCGCCGTCGACCGCGCGCCCTCCCGCCTCACGGCGGCACGCGATTTCGGCGCCGACGCCACGGTCGATGTACGGGAGGAGCCCGAGCGGCTGGTAGAGGACCTGACCGACGGACTCGGCGCCGACGTGGCCATCGAGGCCGTCGGCGTGCCCGAGGCGTTCGAGATGTGCACCCGTATGGTCCGCCCCGGCGGCCGGGTCGCCAACATCGGCGTCCACGGCAGGCCCGCCACCCTGCACCTGGAAGACCTGTGGATCAAGGACGTCACGATCACCACCGGTCTCGTCGACACCCACTCCACCCCCATGCTCCTGCGCATGATGGCCGCGGGCCGCCTCCCCGGGGCCGCGATGATCACCCACCGCTTCGAGCTGGACCAGATGGAGGAGGCGTACGAAGTCTTCGCCCAGGCCGGCCGGACCGGCGCCCTCAAGGTCGTGCTCGGCGGACCCCGGCACGACGCCGTCGCCGTACCGCGACAGGAGCAGTGAGAGCCGTGAAGAGCACACCGGGCACCCGCCACCAGCCGTCCGGCGGCAGCGCCGGGCGGACCGACATCGGCCGCCGCATGGCGGCCCGCCGGACCGCCCTCGGCCTCAGCCGCGAGGAGCTGGGCCGCAGGTGTGGTGCCGACGCCAACTACATCGCCTACCTGGAGGACCGTGCGGCCTCTCCGGCCGTCGGGACCCTCGTGCGCATCGCCGACGTACTCGGCGTCACCGTCGACGACCTGACCGGCGCGAGCGCCGACCGGGTCCGCGGCCGCTCCGGCGCCCGCCGCGACACCGCGCTCATGCCACTCGGCGAGGACGAGTGCCGGTCGCTGCTGGGCACGCACGGGGTGGGACGCATCGCCGTCTTCACCGCCGAGGGCCCGGCCGTCCTCCCGGTCAACTACCTGGTCGCGGGCCCCGACATCGCCTTCCGGACCGCCGCGGAGGCCGTGGCGGCCAGGGCGGCGGGCACGGAGGCCGCCTTCGAGATCGACAACATCGACGACGTCACCGCGGGCGGCTGGAGCGTGCTGGCGGTGGGTGGACTGGCAGCCGTCACCGACCCCGAGGAGATCCGCCGCCTCACCGCCGCGGCCCGCTCCCAGCCGTGGGCCGGAGGGCCGCGCACCCACTGGATGAAGATCACCCCGGCCCGGCTCACAGGCCGCCGTGTCACCCACGAGTGGTGACCGGGCGTGACGAGGGGCGGCCGCTTCGCGTGGCGGGTCGACCGTGCCTCGCACAAGGTGGAGGTACAGCCTTCGGAAGGATGAGACGGGATGGACAGTCAGGGTGTGGCCCCGCGGATCGTGGTGGGTGTCGACGGATCGCCTTCGTCCCAGGCCGCGCTTCGCTGGGCGGTCAGGTACGCGGGTCTGGTGGGCGGCAGGGTGGAGGCGGTCACCGCCTGGGACCTGCCCGGCGCCGGAACGTGGTCGGCGCCGGCGGTCGACGCCGACTTCGACGAGGAGGAGGCCGAGCGGCGCCTGGTCGAGGAGGTCCGCACGGTCCTCGGCGAAGGTGCCTCCCAGGTCCACCAGCGCCTGGTACGGGGCAATCCCGCCGAGGTCCTGGTCGAGCAGGGACAGGGCGCCGACCTGATCGTCGTGGGCAGCCGCGGCCACGGCGGCTTCCGCCGGGCCCTGCTCGGTTCGGTGAGCCAGCAGGTGGCGCAGCACGCTGCCTGCCCGGTCACCATCGTCCGGCCGGACGCCGCCCCCGAGTAGCCCCCTGAGGGCTGTCCCGTCATCCCCCGGGCGCGCGGTGCCGGGTGCTGCGTGACGGCCCTCAGTCCCGGATCTCCAGGACGTCGGCGACCGGACGGCGCGGCGTCTCGGGTCCGAGGGGCCCGTATCCCACGCGCAGGACCATCTGTACGTGGCCCATGGCCTCCAGCGGGTCGCGGGCTGCCCAGCGCAGTTCCGACCATTCGAGGGGCTGGGAGGTCATCGAGGTGGCCAGGCCGTCGGTGGTGGCCTGGAGGAGGACGCGTTCCAGTGCCTGGCCGGCCCGCAGCCAGTCCGCCCGGGTGTCGTTCGACGTGCCGAGCAGGGCGAGCTGGGGCCGCTTCTCGAACGCGGCCCAGCCGCGATCCGCCACCCTGTGGTCCCGGTCGAAGTCCCGGACGGGGGCAGTTCCCGCGGAGCTGCGCGGGCCGAACGCGGCGGCGGGAACGCCGTCGCCGCGGGTGTCGGCCGGGTCCGGTGCGGAGGAGGTCCAGGCGGAGGTCTCCGCCCGGGCCAGAGGGTCGGCGTCCTCGCGGTGTTCCGCGTCGCGGACCAGCCCGAGCACGGTCTCCAGGTGCCAGTCGCCCGGCAGGGTCAGGCGGCAGCCCTCGCGGCGTGCGGCGCTCCGCAGGCCGTCCCAGAGGGCGTCCGGCACCGGCTCGTCGCTGAAGGGGAAGCGGCAGGTGTGCCGCCGCCGCAGGGCCGCGTACAGGACGGCCAGATCGCGGTCCCCGTCGCGGTCCGCGTCGTAGTCCGCGTCATGGTCCGCGTCATGGCCGTCAGGCGGCCTTTCGAGGGCTGCCGAGGCCAGCAGCCAGGGTTGCGACGCGTCGGGCAGCAGCCGTACGTCTGCTTGCAGGCCGTACTGTGCGGCGGACACGCGGAGGTTGAACAGGGCCGCGGCGCAACCGAGGTGGAGGGCCCGGTGGTCCGGATCCGTCCGTGTCATGGCCCGCTCCGGATCCCCGTACAGCTCGATGACGCCGCCGGCCGGTCGGAAGACGAACTTCCAGGGCTGGGCGTTGTGCATGGACGGGGCGGTGACGGCGTCGCCGACGAGCCGGGCGGCGGTGTCTGGGTCGAGATGTGCTGGGGCCATGGGACTCGTCCTGTCTGTGCGGGGCCTCACCTGTGCGCCGTGCGGCGACCGGCGGGACGGCGTCGTGCTCGCGGGAGGCCGGCCGACTGCCCGGCTACCACGGAATCGCACGGCGGCCGGGGTGGGTGGCGGTGTCGTCGGTCCGGGCGGTGACGTGGGACACCACGGCGACGACTCCGTCGAGCTGTTCGACCAGGCTGACGAGGGAACGGAGCTGGCTTCGCAGCTCCATGTGCCCGTCCAGGGTGACGATGCCGTCCACCACATGGACCTCGACGTGGCCCCGGGGTACCCCGAGCACCTCGTCGAGGACCTCGTCGTCCACCCGCCGGCGTATTTCGGAGTCGGGGCGGACGAACAGGCGCAGCAGGTCCCTGCGGGTGACGATGCCGACGAGCCGGTTCTCCTCGTCCACGACGGGCAGCCGCTCGATGCCCCGGCGTGTCAGGAGCCGTGCCGCGTCGGCGGCGGTCTCCTCGGCACGGATGGTGACGGCGGGTGCGGACATGACGTCGCGTGCGGTGAGCGGTTCCGTGCTGGTGCTGTCCGCCCTGGCGGGGCGGGTGGCCTGCAAGGTCCGGGCCAGGAGGTCGGTCTGCGAGACGATGCCCAGCACGCGGTCCTCGTCGTCCAGGACGGGAAGTCCGGAGATGTCGTACTGGGCGAGGAGCTTGGCGGCATCCTTGAAGGCGGTGCCGGGCGCCACCGAGACGACCTCGTCGGTCATCAGGTCCGCGACGCTGATGTGCTTCATGCCGTCCTCCCGGTCCGCCGTTCGGTGAAAGTCCCGGTCTGTCGCAGGGCGTGCCCCCACCATCCGTCCGGTGCTGCCCGCCGGGCGAGGGCCGAACGGTCCCGAACGTGGCCCGGGCGGCCCTCTCCCCGACGCGCCGCGGGTGCCGGCGTGAGCGGTGTCCCTCATCGGATTCTCGGTTGGGCGGAACCGTGGACAGCACCTTCCCCACTCCGGACACGAGTCCGGTGGCCGTGGGCGTGGACGGCTCGGACGCGGCCCGGGAGGCCGCCCTGTGGGCGGGCGCGGAGGCCGTGCGCCGCGAGCGTCCGCTGCGCGTCGTCCACGCGGCGGACACCGAGGGCAGGGCCCTCTACCTGCCGGCGCTGACCGTCGAGCAGGTCTGCGCCGCCGGCCGGAGACTGCTGGACGAGACGGCGAAGGACCTGGCGGACGAGTACCCCGGCCTGCGCGTGACCACGGAGCTGAGCCGGGCGGAACGCCGTCACCGCCCTGCGCGGGGCCGGGGCCCCGCACGGCACGATCGTGGTGTGGGATGGCTCGTCGTGTGCTGCTTCCGGCACCTGCATTGTCTCAGCAGGCGGTGGGCGGCACCCCCCGGGCCGGGCCGCACGGTGGTGCGGCCCGGCCCCGGCGTGCGGTTCAGGTGAGCCGGAGCAGCGGGGTCGCGCTGCCGAGGAGCTTCCTGAGGGCCGGGATGTCGGTCCATGCCAGGCCGAGGGAGCGGGCGGCGTACCGGAGGGTTACGTGGTCCGCGCCGGGGGCCGCCTCGCGCAGCGCCTTCATGGCGACGTCGCGGTCGGGGAAGGCGGCCGTGCCGGGCGGCGGGTCCTGCCGGGGTGTGCGGGCGTGCTCGGGCGCCAGGCCGTGTATGCCGGTGAGCCGGTGGGAGAGGTCTGCGGCGTCCTCCAGGGTCTCGGGACGCTCGTCGAGCAGGACGCGCGCGACCGGGTTGTGGCCTACGGCTTCGTGCAGGGGCAGGTGGAACAGCTTCGGTGAGACCGCGGTGAGTTCGGCGGTGTGGTTGACCGCGCGTACGCTGCCGCGGGCGCCGTGGACGGCGGCGGCCCACAGGGCCGAGGCCTCCGAGGGGTGCCAGGCCAGGGCTCGGGCGGCCGCCGATGCAGCGGCCGTTCCGGGGGTGAGGGGGTGGTACCCGGGGAGCCGTGCGAGCAGGGTCGGTTCGTCGATCTCCCCGTCGAGGCCCGGCCCGGCGACGTGGACGGTGGTGGGGATGCCGGTGAGGTGGCAGGCGGCGAGGGTGAGGGCGTCCCCGAAGGGGCTGCACAGGCCCGGTTCATCGCCGTGGGTCAGGATGTCGCCGCCGATGTCGACGACGTGGATCCAGCCGCCCGCGGACCGGGCCATGGCGCTGATCTGCGCGGCCAGCGCGGTGAGTCCCTGGGACGGGTCGAGCAGCAGCAGCAGACGGGCCGGCAGGTCGGCGGCGAGGCCGGGCAGGGTGGATCCGGCGGGCGGCCGGGCTCTGGTGTCGGGGGTGAAGGCCGGGGCGCCGCCGGCGCCGCGGGCGAGGCGGGTGAAGTGGTGTTCCCCGAGGGGGCCGGGGGGATCGCTGATCTCGGGACGCTCCCACGCGTAGGTGGCGATCAGTGGCGGGTCCGGGGCCTCGCTGACGGTGCGTGCGGCGATCAGGGTGCCGATGGGATCCCCGCCCCCGCCGGCCGCGACGTACAGGTCGCTCACGCCGCTCCCTCGCGCAGGTCGACGCCGGTGATGCGCACGGGGGTGGCCCCCATGTTCCTGCGGGCGCGCGCGTTGGCCGCGTGCAGGTTCTCGTAGTACTCGCGGTCCAGGGCCTTGACGGTGTCGGAGTAGAACATCCAGGACAGGACGTCGCGGTACTTGAATCCCTTGGGCGTGAGCTGGACGCGCCGGCCGAGCCGGTGGAGGAGGCCGTTGGCCTCGGCGGCGTCCAGGACGGGTTCGAAGTCGGCGGCGTGCTTCCGGTAGCCGAAGCGGTCCAGTTCGCCGAGGTCGAGGTCGAAGCAGTCGAGGACGAGGCGCTTGCGGACGATCTCCTCGGCGGTCAGCTCGATACCGGTGACCGGGACGATCTCGTGACGGCCGGCCTTCCTGATGTAGTCGGCCACCTCGGCCGTCGAGGGCTTCACGCTGCCGGTCATGTAGTCGAGGACGCTGGTGTAGGAGCGTGCGCCGACGCCGAGGCCCAGCAGCGGCACGCCGTGGAAGGTGAGCACCTTCTGTACGTAGCCGCCGCGGCCCGGGGTCTTGTAGCGGACGGAGCCCTCCTGGACGTAGCCGTGGTCGAGGAAGACCTGGCGGGCGTAGTCGTAGCGGTCGTAGAGCTCGGGCTGCCACATGTACTGGTAGGCGCCGGTCTTGGAGAACCACGCGTCCGGCCGCACCGTGAGGAAGTAGGTGCTGATGGTGGTGGGCTTCAGCGCGGCCAGCTCGTCGACGCTGTGGCGCCAGGTCTCGGGGGTCTGGCCGGCGAAGCCCATGATCAGGTCCGTGGACAGGTCGGGGAGGCCGAGTTCGTGTGCGGTCCGGATGGCGCGGCGGATGACGTTCTCGTCCTCGCCGCCGCGGCCGGCCTCGCGGATCTCGCGCGGGACGAGGGACTGGATGCCGACGTTGGCGCGGGTGAGGCCCATGTCGATGAGGGCCTTGAACTCGTGGGGCGCGTCGGCGATGGAGGACGGTGTGGCCTCCACGGCGACCTCCTCCACGGTCGAGCGCCAGTTGGGGTAGACGCGGGCCAGGGTGGTGAAGATCTGCTCGAAGTGGCGGGGTTTGAGGAGGGCAGGGGTCCCGCCTCCGATGTAGACGGTACGCAGCCGGCGGGCCTGGATGATCTCGGCGTGGTCCTCGATCTGCGTGCACAGGGCGTCGGTGTAGGCGTCGAAGACGTCCTCGTCGGTGCTGATGATCGTGTAGAGGTTGCAGAAGCCGCACTTGCGGTCGCAGAAGGGGACGTGGAGGTAGAGGTTGAGTTCGGGGACCTGGTGGTGGGCGAGGTCCGCGGCCCAGATCTCGGGGATGCTCCACCGGCCCTCCGGGAGGGGGCGGTAGGTGGAGCGGGGCGGGTAGGAGTACTGGTAGGGCGGTATGACGCCCTGGGCGATCTGGTCGGCGATCTGGTCGGTGAGCCGGTCGGTGAGCTGCTGGCGCGGGCTGGTCACTGTGCTCGTTCCCCGTTCGGGTCGCGGATGCGGTTTGCGTGGTGCCGTTGGTGTTGTGCGGTGTGTTGTACGGTTCGCGGTTCGCGTGGCGATCGGACCACGGGACGCTTGTGCGATTCCATGGGCGATGCGCACCAAATGCCGCTCTGCTACTGGCGAGTTGCTTGGCTCTTGCTCCAAGTCGGCCTGCTCGGCAGGGAGTTATTTTCGTCTGTCAGGCCGATAGCCGCTGCCCTCCACCTGCGGCTTTGCTGGTCGAATGACTATCGGGGCGGGCCTGCGCGGCCCGGGAGTGCTGGTGATCGAGCCGATGGGAAACGCGGGGCGTTTCCTGGTGGAAGCCGCCGACCGGCTGGGACTGCGGCTGTACGCCGCGACCCACAAGGAGGTCCACGACGCCTATCCGGACCGGCTGCGCTCCGCCCTCGCGGGGGTGTGCGCGACGGACCTGACGGACACCCCTCGGGCACTGGCGGACATGGAGGCGTTCTGCCGGCGGCACGCCGTGGCGGGTGTCGCGGCCTGCTTCGAGCTCTTCACCCCGCTCGCCGCACTGCTGGCCGAACGGGTCGGCCTGCCCGGCAACGACCCGCGGCTCGCCCGGGCGGCCAGGAACAAGATCCTGATGGGTGAGGCCTTCGCGGCGACCGGTATCCCCGCGCCCCGCTGGGCTGTGGCCCGTGACGCCGCCGAGGCGCGGCGGGTCGCGGAGACGGGCGGGCTGGGGTGGCCCCTGGTGGTCAAGCCGGCCGAGCAGGGCGGTTCGTGGGGCGTGTCCGTCGTGGAAGGCCCCGGCGACGCACTGGCCCACGCCGTCGCCGCCGCACAGCGCTTCACGCACGCCCGGCCGCACGGGCTGGAGCTGGACACCACCGCCCTGCTGCAGGAGTACGTGCGCGGGGCGGAGTACTCCTGCGACACGGTGGTCGCGGACGGGGTCGCCCATCCGCTGCCGGTCGTACGCAAGGACACCACCCGGGGCCGGTACCGCATCGAGACCGGGCACACCTGCCCGGCCGGTCTGGACGACGAGCTGGCCGGGATCGTGCAGCGCACGGCGGCGCGCGCCGCGCTGGCCGTCGGTGTCCGCAACGGCATCGCGCACACGGAGCTGAAGATCCCCCCGGGGACGCGCACGCCGTTCGTGATCGAGACCGGGGCCCGGCTGCCCGGGGACAACCTGTGCGAGGTGGTCGAGGCCGCCACGGGCGTCAGCGAGGCCGGAGCCCATCTCCAGGCCGTGCTGGGGCGGGTGCCCGACACCGCCCCCGCCTTCGCGGGCGCCGCCTCGATCCGCTTCCTGCTCCCGGAGCGCGGCGGGGTGCTGCGCCGGGCGTCCATCCCCGAAGCCCCCTGCACGCACGGCGAGTTGCACCTGTGGCCCGGCGACGCGGTGCCGGAGCCGGCCGACTCGGCCTGCCGGATCGGCCACGTCGTCGCCCGCGCGGCGACCGCCGACCGGGCGCGCGAGCTGGCGGCCGGGGTCGTCGCCCGTTCCCTCGTGGAAGTGGGGTGACACCGGTGCGGAAGATCGCGTTCCTGCGGTCGGTGGGCATCCGGCGCGCCGATCCCCTCATCCAGCAGGCCGTACGCTCCCTCGCCGCCGAGGGAATCGAGGCGGGCCTGTTCCACACGAGCGGCAGCCCCGGTGACGAGGACTTCCCCGGACACCGGCAGCGGCTCGACCCGGACATCACGCCCCGGCGGCTCGCCGGCGTGGTCGCCGCCTGGGGAGCGGACGCGGCGGTGTCGATCTCGCTGCCCTGCGAGAACGCGCTGCGCGACGCCGCCGCCGCGGCGCACCTGGAGGCCTGCGGCATCCCGACGGTCGTCACCCCGCTCGCGTCGACGATGCTGCTGGTGGACAAGTGGGAGACCAAGCAGCTCTGCCGGCGCGCCGGCCTGGACGTCCCGGACGGCGTACGCGCCGACTGCGGACTGCTGGCGGGCCGCGGCCTGCCGGTGCCCGGGTACCGGGACGCGCTGCGGGCGGAGGCCGCGCGGATCGGCTACCCGCTGATGGCGAAGCCGGTCTGGGACTCCACGAGCGTGGGCATCCGGACGCTGCGCACCCCGGCGGAACTGGACGCCTGGCTCGCCGGCCCGCCGGAGGCGTCGGCGGTCGTGGAGGAGGTCGTCGAGGGCGACCTGTGCAGCGTCGACATCGTGGGACGGCCCGGCGCCTACCGGGTCCTCCCCCTGTGCTGGACCGGGCGGGCCGGCGCGGAGCCGGTGTTCACCTTCGCCGACCTGCGGTGGTGCGGGCCGCGGCCCGAGGCGGACGCCGCGTTCGCGGACGTGGCCCGCACGCTGGCCGCACTGTGCGGGGAACTCGGCGTGCACGGGTCCGTCAACGTCGACATGGTCCACACGGGCGGCCGATTCGTGGTCCTGGAGGTCAACCCGCGCGTCGGCGGAGCCACCACCCTGTCGTGCGCCGCGTCGGACACGAACACCTATGCCACGCTCGCCCGTATGGCGCGCGGCCTCCCGCCGGCGGCCGGTCCGGTACAACGCACCGGCTGGGCCCTTGAGTTCCTCGTCGAGGAGGGTGTCGGCCCGGCGGCGACGCACGGGCTTCGGAAGATCGCCACGGTGGTCACCGCGCACGAGCTGGTCATCGACGGGGTCTCCCGCGGCGACATCGTCGTCCTCACCCTCCGCGAGGGCGAGGAGGCCGCCGTGGTGAAGGGCCTGGCGGACCTGCACGCGACGACCGGCTTCCCCGCGGCCGCCCTCCTGGGCAAGATCACTTCGTTGTTGGGCCGATGAGCGCGCTCCCCGAAACCGGCCGGCGTACCGGGGTCGCGGCGCGCCTGGGCGTGCCCGCGCTGCGGGGCCGCGGCCGGTTCATCACCGGCAACCTGGTCGACTCCGTCGGCAACGGCATGCTCCTGCCGCTGGGGCTGCTGTACTTCACCGACGTGCGGGGCCTGCCGGTCGCGCAGGTCGGCATGGCGATGACGGCGGGCCAGGCCGCCGCCCTGCCCGTCACCTTCCTCGCGGGCCGCCTGATGGACCGTGTCGGCCCGCGGGCGGTGGTCGTCGCGGCGAACGTCGTCGCCGCCGTCGGGTTCACGCTGTTCCTGTTCGCGGACCGGCCGTGGCATGTCGCCGCCGTCCACCTCGTGGTGCAGGCCGGCATCAACATGTACTTCACCGCCCAGCGCACGCTGATCACCCACGTCACCGAACCCGGGGAGCGGCGCGCGTGGTTCGCCTTCACCGGCTCGCTGCGCAACGTCGGCCTGGCTGCCGGCGCGGCCACCGCGGCCGGTTCCCTGGCGGTCTTCGGGAAGGGCGCGCTGTCGTGGCTGATCGCGGTCGACGCCGCGACCTACCTGCTGGCCGCCCTCTGTTTCGCGACGCTGAGGACCACCCCGCCCGGGCCCGGGCAGATGCCGCCGGGCGGCCCGGTCGGGCGGACCGATCACACGCGCCGCTACCTGCTGCTCATCGCCGTGAACCTGCCCTACGTCCTCGCCCAGGCCGCCCTGTCCGTGCTCGTCGCCCTCTACGCCACCCGCGCCCTGGGACTTCCGGCCTCGGCGGCGAGCGTGATCTTCGTCGTCAACACCGTGATCGTGTCGGGGTGCTCGACGGTGGTCACCGCCCATCTCGCGCCGAAGGCACCGGCTCGTGCCGTGGCGGCCGGGTACCTCGTGATGGCCGTCGGCATGGCGGCGTTCATGCTGCCCGCGCTGCCGTCCCTCGCCTTCACCGCGTGGGTGGCCCTCCTCACAGCGATCACCCTGTTCAGCGTGGCCGAGATCCTTCTCGGCCCGGCGTTGAGCGAGCTTTCGGTGAGCCTCACCCCCGGAGCGGCCGGGGGCTTCACCCAGGGTCTGTACCAGTTCTCGTGGGCCATCGGCATGGTCGCCGCCCCCGCCCTGTTCACCCGGCTGCTGGAGGCCGGGCCGCTGCTGCCGTGGGGCGCCGAGGCCGTGGCCTGCCTGCTCGCCATGGCAGCCGCTCCCGCCCTGACGGCATCCGACCGCCACCGCCCCCGCCACCGCCGGAGGAAGCCCCGTTGATCACTACGCTTGTCGAGTCCGTCCACGCCGTCCCGGCCGCCGAGTGGGAGCGGCTCGCCGCCCCGGCCGGCCTGTACCTGTCGCACCGGTGGCTCGCCGGGGAGGAGGGGGACCCGACCGCCGACGCCTCGTACGCCCTCGTCCGCGACGACGACGGCACGCTGCTCGCCGCGACACCGCTCTACCTGGTGCACGACGAGCCGAACGACGCCTACCGGCCAGCCGGCCTGCTGCCCGCGGGGCTGCGGCCGCGTGTGATCGCGGGGGCTCGGCGCGGCTACCACAGCAGTCCGCTGACCGCCCCCGCCCTGGACCGCGTACGGCGCGACGCCTGCCTCGCCCTGCTGCGGGACGCGGCCCGCGCGCTGGCCGACCGCAACGGCACCACGCACTGGTGGCCGTACCTCACCGCCGAGGCCGCCGCCCGGCTCGCCCCCCTCTATCCCGGGGACCCGGTCCGCCTGGAGGACGACGCCGTCATCCCGCTGCCGGGCATCGACTTCGGGGCGTACGTCGCCTCCCTGCCGTCACGGCGCCGCGTCGGCGTGCGCCGCGAGCGGCGGGAGTTCGCCGCCGCCGGACTCGACGTACGGCACCTGGCGCTCGCGGACTGCGCCGAGGAGGCCGGGGTCCTGCTCTCCGGGCACCAACGGGATCACGGCCACGACCGCGACGGCGTCGACGCGATGACCGGCCTGCTCCGGCGCCAGGCGGCGTCGATGGGCGGCGCGGCCCGGGTGGTGGCGGCGTACGAGGGGCGGCGGATGGCGGGCTTCTGCCTGTACTACCACTACGCGGCCACGACGTGGATCCGCGCGGTCGCTGTCGACCGCACCCACCCGGCGCCCCACCTGTACTTCAACCTCATGTACTACCTGCCCGTCCAGGACGCCTACGCCCACGGCACGAGGGCTCTGCACGCGGGCATGACGACGATCGAGGCGAAACGCCGCCGCGGGGCGGAGGTGTCGGGCCTGTACGCCCTGGCCGACCGCCTCCCCGGTCCTGGGTCGGGGCTCTAGGGCGTCGGACACTCCCCAAGGGCCTGTGGACAGGCCCGGGGCCTGGGCTACCGGTCGCTGTCCGTGAGGATCGAGGGGGACGGCCCGCGCTGGTGGGGGACGGCGGCGGGTGGAGGTGGTGCCGGGGCGTCGCCCTGGCGGAGGGCGATGGTGTGGGTCGGCGCCGGGATCGAGATGCCCTCCGCCCGGAAGCGCCGGTGCAGGCGCTTGATGAACTCGTGCTTGATCCGGTACTGGTCGCTGAACTCCCCGACGCCCAGGATCACGGTGAAGTTGATGCGGGAGTCCGCGAACGTGTGGAAGCGGACGGCGCCTTCGTGGTCGGGGACCGCGCCGTTGATGTCGGCCATCACGCCGTCGACGACCTCCAGGGTCACCCGCTCGACGTGCTCCAGGTCGCTCTCGTAGCCCACGCCCACCTGGACCAGGATCGAGAACTGCTGTTCCGGCTGGGTGTAGTTGGTCATGTTGGTGCGCGCGAGGCGGGCGTTCGGGATGATGACGAGGTTGTTGGACAGGTTGCGCACCACGGTGTTGCGCCAGTTGATGTCGACGACGTAGCCCTCCTCGCCGCTCGTGAGCCGGATGTAGTCCCCGGGCTGCACGGTCTTCGAGGCGAGGATGTGCACTCCGGCGAAGAGGTTGGCGAGGGTGTCCTGGAGTGCGAGCGCGACCGCCAGACCGCCCACGCCGAGGGCGGTGACCAGCGGTGCGATGGACACTCCGAGGGTCTCCAGGGCGACGAGTACGCCCATCACGAGGACCACGATCCGCGTGATGTTGACGAAGATGGACGCCGACGCCGCCACCCCGGTCCGCGTGCCCGCCACGGACTGGACGAGGCCCGCGACGACGCGCGCCGTGCTGAGCGTGGCGATGAGGATGAGCAGCGCGGTCAGGGACTGGTTCACGAAGCCCGAGACGCGCGCGGTGAGCGGCAGGGTCGTCGCAGCCACCGCGGCGCCCGCGATCAGCGCGGCGCCGGGGGCGATGGTGCGCAGTGCGTCGACGATGATGTCGTCGCCGCGCCAGCGGGTCCGTGCGGCGTGCCGCCCCAGCCACCGCAGCAGGGCGCGCAGCAGCAGTCCGGCTGCTGCGCCCGCCGCCAGGGCGATACCCGCGGCGAGCCAGTCGTGCAGGACGAGGTCCCGGTTCAACGGCCCCCCTCGGCTGCGCGGCGTCGGCCCGTGGGCGCGGATGAGGCGGCGGGCGTCGCCGTCCGCCGTATGTGGTGTGTCGTCACCTTTTTACCTGTCAGTTCGTGTTGCTGGAGGCCGCGTTCGGGCGTGTGTACGCAACCGGGGCGGGCTGCCATCCTGCCGCACAGCGCGGGGACGCATCGCAGCCGGGCACCCCCTGGTGCCGGACGGCGGCGTGTTCGACGACCGCGCGGACCTGCGCGGTGATCGCGCTCTCGTTGTGTTCGAACTCGGGCCCGGTCAGCTGCTGCGGGTCGGCCGGCAGGCCGGTGAGCACCGGTGTGTGGAGGTGGCCGCCGGGCAGGTGCGGGGCGAGTTCGGCGCGCAGCCGGTTGGAGCGGTAGGCGACCTCGTTGGACAGGTAGCCGCCCCCGCCTCCCGCCACGGCGCGCGAGCCCGGCGTCGGGCCGTCGGTCCGGTCGACGGGAGCCGTGCCGCCGGCCGGGATCTCGGTGACGTCGCTGTTGAGGAGGACCGGGTACGGGCTTTGCACGGCGGCGGTCACCGCGTCGGCGGGCAGCGTGGTGCGGATGAACTCCGGTCCCGGGCCGAGGCCGGGGGCCGTCACCGGGTGCTCGCGGGTGCCGCCGGAGAGTGCGCGCGCGTTGTCGGGGTAGGGGTCGGCGGACCGCGCCCGGCCGGCCCAGTCCTCCAGGGTGAAGATGCCGGGGTAGCCCTGGCTGACGGTGGTGATGACGTCGGCCGCGGCGGGTCCTGCGGCGAGGTGCGGGGCGAACGCCCGCTCGACCATGCCCGCGTCGAAGTCGGCGTACCGGACGGGGAGGACGACGGCGCGGATCTCGGCGGGGCTGCCGTCGGCGAGGGTCACGCGGCGGCCGTTGAGCTGGAGGGCGGCCGATCCGGACGGGTTGGCGCGGCGTATCTCGGCATCCAGCCCGAAGGGGTCGAACCCGCTGATGAAGATCCTCCGTACGCCCGGTGCCGTCCGGAAGGCGTTGCCGGTGAGTCCGCGGGAGGCGTCCTCGAAACGGGCGCGGAGCGCCGCCCGGTCGACGGTGAACCGCGGCTGCCAGCGCGCGAGGTCGGCGGTCATGGCGAGCCGCGCCCAGTACAGCGGCCGGTCGTCGCCGGGGGCGAGGTCTCCGCCGGGGCGTTGCCCCTGGGCACGCCGTACGGAGGCCTGCCAGAGGCCCTCGCCCCAGGCGTCGAGGAGCCGTCCGGCCTCGGCGGGCCCGCGTGTGGTGCACAGGGCGGCGGGGAGCCGGCGTACGAAGTCCCCGAGTCCGCCCCGCTCGACGAGGGCGGTGGTACGGGCGTCCGCGAGCCGGGACTGTTCGGGGTCGAGCGGCGCCGGCGCCGGGGGGCGGCAGCCGGAGGCGCCGTCGGCGGAGTGGGCCGGGGCGGAGTGGGCCGGGGCGGCGACCGCCACGGGGAGGACGGTGGCGAGGAGGGCGGCGGCTGATGCCGCACGGCGTAAGACCATCATGCGAGGCGTCATGCGATGTGACATTACAAAGGGCCCGCTGCCCCCACCAGGCACACGGGCCGCGGCCGCCATGTCTGGCTCAACTCATATACGCGCGCGTCCGGTTCGGCTCTCCCGGCACCGCCGGCCTGGTCGGCCGCCCCCAGCCCAAACTGGTGATCGATTTTCGGCCATGGTGTGGGTATGATCGCCGACAGCAAGGCCGTAGCGCAGAGGTCGTCGCGCCCACGCATCGAGCTGGAGGACGTCGGTTCGAATCCGACCGGTCTTGCGTATCCTTCCGCAGTTCTGCAGTACTCGTCTTCTTCAAGTCGTGATGGACGCCGGGCACCGGCGAAGAAACCGGTGGAGTGGTGATGACACAGCCGACACCCGTACGGTGCCCCGCGATCGAGCACCCCGACCTGCCGCCGGCCGACCCGGCCGGCCTCGACCCGCTGCTCGCCCGGCTCGCCGCGGACCGCCCCGTCGAGGTTGACGAGACCTTCCCGCTCGGCACCCTGCGCACCGACGGCCGCGTCGACCTCTGCAAGCAGGGCCTCGGCCCGGTCGGGGCCGCCCGGCTGCTCCCGGCCGCGGCCGCGTCCCCGCACGCCACCCACCTGCTGCTCGGCACGAACGCCATCGGCGACACGGGCGCCGCCACCCTGGCCGACGCCCTGACCGCCGACGGCCACGGCCTCCACACCCTCTACCTCGGCTGCAACCGGATCGGACCGGCCGGGGTGGGCTCCCTGACCGGTGTCCTCGCCGAGGACACCACCGTCCGGGCCCTCTGGCTCAAGCGCAACCCCCTCCACGCGGACGGCGCCCGCACGCTCGCCGCGCTGCTGCGCCGCAACACCGGCCTGCGCACCCTCGACCTCGTCAACACGGGGATCGGCGCCGAGGGCGTACGCCTCCTGCTCGACGCCCTCGTGGAGCGCGAGCAGCCCCTGGAACGGCTCTTCCTCGGCGGCAACGGCCTCGGCCCCGACGCCGCGCCGCTGCTCTGCGACCTGATCCGGCTGGCCGGGGTGCGCGAGCTGTACGTACCGGCCAACCACCTCGGCGACGAAGGCGCCGCGGCCCTCGCCACCGCCGCGGCCGACTCCCCGCACCCGGTCCGCCTCGGGCTCGGCGGCAACGGCATCGGCGCCGCCGGGGCCCGTGCCCTGGCCGCCTCCCTCGGCGGCATCGAAGCGCTCGACCTCGGCCGGACCCTGTCCGAGCGCAGCCTCGGCGCCCCCGGCAACCACCCCGGCGACGAAGGGGCCTACGCCCTGGCCGCCGCCCTTCCCGGCAGCCCCCTGCGCCGGCTGGAGTTGCGCCACACCGGCCTGACCGGTCGCGGCGCCAAGAACCTGCTCGCCGCGGTGCCCGACGACACGCCCCTGGAGTACGTCGGCCTGGGCCCCGGCCTCCCCCGCCGCGTGAAGCGCTCCTTCACCGAACGGCTCCGCCCCGCCCGGGCCGCCCACCCGGACGTACGCGCCATCGGCAGCGTGTACCGGTG
The DNA here is from genome assembly GCF_001941845.1 of Streptomyces sp. TN58. Classification (NCBI taxonomy): domain Bacteria; kingdom Bacillati; phylum Actinomycetota; class Actinomycetes; order Kitasatosporales; family Streptomycetaceae; genus Streptomyces; species Streptomyces sp. TN58. The sequence goes on from NZ_CP018870.1 coordinate 249,260, forward strand.
AGGCGATCGAACGCCGAACCGCCTGGCGGTTTCCGGCAGGAGGACGGCCCCGCGTGGCAGCGGATCCGCCGCTACGCGGTGCCCGGCTGGATGATCGAGCAGGCCACCGCGCACCGGCTGGCCGGCGACTGGCGGGCGGCCTGCGCGGCCGCAGCCGTGGACGTCGCCTTCGAGCTGCCCGAGCTGGAGGCCCGCTACGGCGCCGGCGTGGCCGGGGCCGTGGCGGAGGACCTGCGGCACCTGGCCCCCGACCTGCTGCGCTGGCACCTGCCCCGGCTCCTGGGCGGCCGCACCACCATCGCCCCCGACCTGCGGATCGTGCTCGCCACCTACGACGGGCCCGGAGGGCCGGCCCTGTCGGTCACCACGCCCGTCATGACCGAGGCCTCGCAGCGGCTGCGCCTGCACTGCGCACCCGTCGTCATCGAGCGGAACAAGTACACGGGGCGCGGCTTCGTCCCGGAGATCTGGACGGCGATCCGACCGTTCTGGGACGCCCGCCACGCCGAGGAGCTCGGCACACGCTTCGCCCACCCGCAGGACCTGGCCGCCCGGACAGCCGGGCTGCGGGAGGCCGGGGACACGGTCGGCGCGTACGGGGCCGCGGGCATCACGTGCGACCTGACCGTTCCTCCCGCCCGGGAGTACCAGCGCCCGGCGGACCCGGAGACCCTCCTCGCGCGGCTGCCCGTCGACCTCACGCGGATCGCGCCGGAGGTGACCCGGCTCGTGGCGGCCGGAGCCGGCGACCGCTACCGGCTCCGGGCCGGCTGGCCCTACTCGGCCGTACTGGAGCACACCGGCCCGGACGGGCTCCTGGTCCGCGTCGTCCCGCAGGCCCAGGCGGCCTCCGTCCCGGCCCTGCCCCGGTACGCCTGGCAGCGCCTCCCCGACCTCGAACTGGTGCGGACCGGCCGGATATCCCCGCGCGAGCTGCACCCGCTGGTGGCCGCCGCCCTGTTCCCCGACGCCGGACCCGTGGAGGGGCCGCCCGGCCCCGACACCGCCTGCCGACCGGTACGAGTGCGCTGCCGCGGCGGATGGCACGAGGTGCGCTCGCGGGGCGGCGTACTCGACGTTCCGCACTCCGCGGAGGAACAGCAACGGGAGCGCGCCATGCGGGCGTTCGGCGGCGCCGTCTCGGGGTGCTTCGCCGTGCAGCAGATCTGGACCACGGGCGAAGGACGGCTGCCGCGCGGCCTGCGGGCCCAGCGGCACGAGCTCTTCCTGCGCGCCCAGCACGGCGACACCCCCGGCGTCATGGCACTGCTGGACGCGGGCGTGGACCCGCGGATCCGGGACGGCCGCCACCGCGGGCTGCTGCACACGCTCCACCTCCTCGACCACGAGGAGCTCCTGCCGCGGCTGCTGGCGGCGGGGCTCGACCTGGAGGCGCGGGACAAGGCGTACCGCACCCCCCTGCTGTCCGCGGTGCACTGGGGCGGTTCGGCCGACCTGGTCAGGGCCCTGCTCGCGGCCGGCGCCCGGATCGACGTCCTGGACGAGATGGACCTGTCGGTGTCCCAGGAGATCCGCCGCTACAAGCGCACCGACCTCGGCTTCCTGCGGGACCGCGTGGAGGAGGAGTTCCCCGGGATCGGCGCCGACTGGTTCGACGAGCACATGGAGTACTGGGAGAACGAGAACGAGGACGAGGAAGAGAGCGAGGACGCATGAGTGCCACCCGGCTGCCGCAGCCCGCCCGGGCCCTGGCCGCCGCCGACGCCCTCGGCGCCCGGCTGGCCGCCACCCGTACCGAAGCCGCCGCCAACCCGCAACTGGAGGCGCTGGCACTGGCGGTGACGGCCAATCAGCCCGTGCTGCTGTGGGGTGAACCGGGCATCGGCAAGTCCGCCGGCATGGAACAGCTCGCGACCGCGCTCGGCGTACCGCTGGAGACCGTCATCGCCAGCGTCCACGAGCCCTCCGACTTCGCCGGGCTGCCCATCGTCGGTGACGACCCCGCCACCACCGGTGTCCCCATGGCCCCGCCGGACTGGGCGGTACGCCTGGCCCGCACCGGTCACGGCCTGCTCTTCTTCGACGAGCTGTCCTCCGCCCCGCCCGCCGTCCAGGCGGCCCTGCTGCGCGTGGTCCTGGAGCGCCGGGTCGGCAGCCTCGAACTCCCGGCGGCGGTGAGGATCGTGGCCGCCGCCAATCCGCCCGCCAGCGCCGCCGACGGCTGGCACCTCAGCCCGCCGCTCGCCAACCGCTTCGTCCACCTGGACTGGACGCACAACCCTCGCACCGTGGCCCGCGGCATGGCGGGCACCTGGCCCGAGGTCGCGATCCCCACCGTGGATCCCGCCAAGGCGTCCGGGGCGGTCGCCCGCGCCCGCGGCGCCGTCTCCGGCTTCCTGACCGCCCGGCCGGGCCTGGTCCACCACATGCCGGCCGAGGCCGCCGGACGCGGGCGCGGCTGGCCTTCCCCCCGGACGTGGGAGATGGCCCTGCGGCTGCTGGCCACCGGGTACGCGGCCTCGACGGGCCGGGAGGCCCTGGCCGCCGCGCTCACCGGCGCCGTCGGGGAGGCCGCCGGGATCGAGCTGCTCTCGTACCTCGAACACCTCGACCTGCCCGACCCGGACCGGGTGCTGGCCGATCCGGACGCCTTCGCGCTGCCCGAGCGCGGCGACCGGCAGCTGGCCTTCCTGATCGCCGTGGTCGCGGCCGTGCAGAGCGAGCTGACCCGTCCCCGGTGGGAGGCGGGCTGGGCGGTCCTCGCCAAGGCCGTGGACGCGGGGGTGCCCGACGTCGCGGCCCGCGCCGCCGCCGACCTCGCCGCGATGCGCGACCTCGACTGGCCGGTGCCCGCGGGCATCGACGCCTTCGTGGAACTGCTCCAGCTGTCCGGCTCGCTACCGGGCAGCCGCTGAGGGCCGGGTGCCGGACATGGACCGGGGCCTCGACCGCGCGAAGCTGCTGGCGGCCCGCTACAAGGCGGCCGAGGCCCGTCCGTACCTCGCCTCCGCGCTGTACGCCCTGACCGTGGTCCCCTCGGACGGGGTGCGCACCATGGGCGTCGACCGGCACTGGCGCTGCTACGTCTCCCCCGCCTTCGTCCGGGCGACCCCGGTCGTGGAGCTGGCCGGGGTGTGGATCCACGAAGTGGCCCACCTGCTGCGCGACCACCACGGCCGGGCCGAGCGGCTGCCGGCCGCCGACCAGCGCGACCACGTGCGGGTCAACATCGCCCAGGACTGCGAGATCAACGACGACCTGCTCGCCGACGGGCTGGTGCTGCCAGAGGGCCGGATGGAGCCGAGGCTCTACGGTCTGCCCACGGGCGGGCTGTTCGAGGCCTACCTGCCGGCGATTCCCCCGACGCCGCACGGGCCCGACTGCGGTTCCGGCGCGCACGGCAGCCCCGAGCCCTGGGAGCTGGGCGAGGACGGCGGCCCCGCCCGGGTCGGCCCGGTGGAGGCCGAGGCGCTGCGCCGGCAGACCGCCCAGGCCGTACGCGCCCACCAGCGCACCCGCGGCCGGGTCCCCGAGGGCTGGGCCCGGTGGGCCGAGGAGCTTCTGGAGCCTCGCGTCGACTGGCGCCAGGCCCTGGCGGGAGCGGTCCGCGAGGCCGCCGCGTGGGCGGCCGGCGCGGTGGACTACACCTACCGGCGTCCCTCGCGCCGTACCCCGGCCCTCGGCGGCCGGGTGGTGCTGCCCAGCCTGCGCAGGCCGCTGCCGCGGGTGGCCGTCGTCGTCGACACCTCGGGTTCGATGGGTCCGGACGACCTGGCGGCCGCGCTCGCGGAGGTCACCGGCGTCCTGCGGGAGGTGGGGATCGGCGGCAACCGGGTGCCCGTCCTCGCGTGTGACGCGGACGTGCACGCCGTGACCCGGGTGCGCAGCGCGGGCGAGGTGGCCCTGGCCGGCGGCGGAGGCACGGACATGCGGGTCGGCGTCAGCGCGGCGCTGGCCCTGCCCGACCGGCCGAACATCGTGGTCGTGCTGACCGACGGGTACACGCCGTGGCCGGACGAGACGCCGTCCTGCCGCCTGATCGCCGCCCTGGTCGGGCAGACCCCGCCCGCTCCCCCGTCCTGGGTGGAGACCGTACGGGTCACGGACCTCGGCACCCCGTCATAGGCTGCCCGGGGTCCGCCGGACTGCCCCAGGGCGTGTTGCGAAAGTCCCGTCTGGCTCGCGGCGCCTGGCACGGCACCTCGCCGCGTTGTCGGGATGGCCCGCGTACGACCGGTACGCGGACGCCCCTCCGCCTGGCGAGGCACCGCACCAGACACCGCGAGCACCGCCCTGCGGGCGGACGACGCCACTTTCGCAACCCGCCCTAGCTGTGGGGTGGCAGGTGCAGGGCGAAGCGGCGGACGGCGTCGGTGAACGCGCCGGGATCGTCGAAGTTCGCGAGATGGCGGGCCCGTGGGATCAGTTCGATGCGGGCGTCCGGGTGGGCGCGGGCGAACTCCCGTTCGCCGGAGCGGAAGACGGTGTCCTTCTCGCCGTTCAGGATCAGCACCGGCGCCTTCACATGGGCCATCGCACCCGCGTCGAAGCGGCCCAGTACCTCGCCCCATGCCGCGGGCAGCGTGTGGAAGGCGTAGCCGGCCCCGAGGGTCGCCTCCACCACCTCGGGTGGGTAGAGCCGGCGCAGCTGCCGGTCGTTCCAGCGGGTCAGCCGGTCCGCGGGTATCCGCGTGACGAGCCCGGCGACGCACCGGTACGGGGTCGCCCACGCGCCACGCGCCGAGGCGCTGGCCCCCGCCAGGACCAGCCCGCGCAGCAGCTCCGGCCGGTGCCGCGCGAACTCCAGCGCCGCGTAACCGCCGAGCGAGTGCCCGACGACGAGAGCCGGCCCGCGGTCGAGGGAGTCCACGGCGGAGGCGATGACCTCCGTCGCCGCCTTCAGACTCCATGGCTGGGCGGCGCGGGCGCCGTGGCCCGGCAGGTCGACGGCGGTCACCGGGAAGTCAGGTTCGAGCGCCGCGAGTTGCGGGCTCCACTGGCCCGCGCTGAACCTCGTACCGTGCACCAGGACGATGGGTGGTGCGTCCAGAGCCGTCATGGGTCCCCCGATCCACATCCGCGCTTTCTGTGAACCCACCCTAACCACGAGGCCGTTCGGGGCTCTGCGCCGGGTCGGGTACCGCGGCCCGCGGGTCAGCGGGTCAGCCGGGGCAGGTCCGCCCGGTCCAGCAGGGCGTGCAGTCGTGCGGCCGGCAGGCTGGGGTTGGCCGCGGCGCCCTCGGCCGTGACCGGGTCGTGGAGCAGCGCCTCAAGCGTCTCCCCGGCGAAGAGCGGGTTTGCCGCGGCGGCACGCCGGACGCGGTCGTCGGGGTCGGCCAGCAGTTCCGCGGGAGCCTGCCGGAGCGTCGGATCGGCGGCGGCCAGCATCCGTACCTCCGGGTCCTCGTGGTCGAGCAGGTGGGACAGCCCTGTCCGGGGAAGCCTGGACTGCATGAGCAGGTGGGCGCGTTGCCGGGGGCGGGCGACGAAGGCGGCCAGAACGGTCGCGGCCGGCGCCAGCGGGTGCCGTACGGCCAGCCGGTGGCGTACCTCCTCGTGCGGGTCCTGCGCGAGCCGTGCCACCAGGTCGGCGGGCAGCGCCGGGAACGTCGCGGCCACGAGGCGCAGCACGACCTCCCCGGACTCGGCGCAGGCCCGGTACCAGTCCAGGTCGGGCTCGGTGCAGGACTCCAGGAACGTGCAGGTGCAGTCGTGGTCGCCCTCGTCCATCTCGTGGTCGACGGCCCGGCACTGCTCCGGGGTACGGGGCAGCGGCTGTACTCGGGCGCGGGTACGCACCTGCTCATGGGGGTCCCGGGCGAGCTCGGCCCACACGGCCTGGTCCAGGCCGGCCCGGGCGGCGACGCGCAGGCGCACGCCGGGGTCGGCGTCGCGGGCGAGCCGGGCGACGGCGTCGGCGGGCGTGTGCCGGTTGCCGGCGATGCACCAACGGGAGTCCGGATCGGCCATCGCCGCCGCGACGGCGGCGTCCGACAGCGGGTCGTTGTGGAGGATCTGCCACCGCACCCGGCCGTGCTCCGGGAGGTCCTCCGTCCCCGCTGCCAGGTTTCCCGCACGGCGGCGTGCGGCGGCGCTCCGCACGTCCGGGTCGGGGTCGCCCAGCAGGGCTTCCTGTTCCTCGGGGGTCAGCAGGCCCCACACGTCCATGGCGAGGTACCGCACGGCGGGGTGCTCGTGCCCGCGCATCCGGTACCGGAAGGACGCGGTGACCTGCCAGGAGGACAGGAGCTCGCTCACGATCTCGCCGGCCGTGAGCAGCCCCGGCTCGGCCGGCTCCCGCGCGGTCAGCAGGGTGACGACGACGTCGTCGGGCAGCGGTTGTGGTGGGCGCGTGCGCGGGCGCGGCCCCGCGGCGACCGTCGCGCGCACCAGGTCGTGGGGGTCCTCGACCAGTCGGCCGCGCTGTGCCGGCCGGATGTGGGGGTTGCCTGCCAGGGACCGGCGCACCCGCCACTCCAGGTGTACGACGATCGCGTCCATGACCTCGTCGGGAGGGCGGCGCTCCTCGCACAGGATGCGACGCGCCTCCCCGGCGGCGGGATCGAGCAGTCGCAGCAGCACGTCGGCAGGGGCTGCGGTGTTGGCCGCGACGCCGCGCGGCCACAGGTCGGTCAGGGAGGGGGACGAGGTGGGCATCCGATCATCATGTCAGCTGCCCGCACGGGCCTGTTGGGCGGCGGCGGAAGGGTCGCTCCTCCGCCGGGCCCGGCCGGCCGGCCCCATATCGCGGGTGTATCGGAAAGCGCATACGCCGCGGCAACCGCCGTGTGTGTCGAATGGGGGCATGAAACATGACGTACCCCTGTCCGCGCCGCCCCGCCGCAAGGGCGGGTTCGTGCTCCTGGGCCTGGCGGTCCTCGGTCTGGCGGGCGCCCTGTTCGTCCTGCGCCGGCCGCTCATGATGTCCGCACCGAGGTGTGCGGCCGGGCGGTGGCACGGCTGCCTCGACACGTTCAACGGGGTCGTGCTGATGACGCTGGTCACGCTGCCGTTGGCGGTCGGGGCGGCGTGGCTCCTGGCGCGCCGCCGGCGCGGCGCCGGGGTCTCGTCGGCGTGGCCGCTGTCGCTGGCCGAGGTGGGCATGGTGCACGGGACGGTGCCGTTCGTATGGATGATCCTGATGCCGGGCGCGGGGGCCGGTACCGTTCCCGGGCGGGTGAGCCTGGTGCCGCTACGGGACCTGGTCACGATGGGGCCGCTCGGGATCGGCGGCAACCTGCTGGTCTTCGCGGCACTGGGGTTCTTCGCCGCCATGCGGTTCGCGGCGCTGGCGTCCGTGCCGCGGGTCCTGGCGCTCGGGGTGCTCTGCTCGGTGCTGGTGGAGACCGCGCAGTACGTGCTGCGGCTGGACCGGGTCTCGTCCGTGGACGACGTCCTGGTCAACGCCGCCGGTGCCGCGCTGGCCTCGCTGGCGTCGCGCCGCTGGTGGCGCACGGCCGCGGGCACGCCGTCGGACCGGCCCGGTCCCGCCCTGGCACCGGCTGCCTGAGGGAACGGGGGCGGAGTGGTGCTGCGGGGCGGTGGTGCTGCGGGGCGGCGGGGTGGCCTGTCGGCCTGTCCGTGGTCTGCGGGTCTGCGCATACATCGGCGATACGGTCCGCCGCTTAGGCTTCCGGCATGCGCGTACTGATCGTGGAGGACGAGCCCTATCTGGCCGAGGCCGTCCGGGACGGTCTGAGGCTGGAGGCGATCGCCGCCGACATCGCCGGTGACGGCGACTCCGCCCTGGAACTGCTCAGCGTCAACTCCTACGACCTCGCGGTCCTCGACCGCGACATCCCGGGCCCGTCCGGCGACGAGGTCGCCCGCCGTATCGTCGCCTCCGGCAGCGGTATCCCGATCCTGATGCTGACCGCCGCCGACCGGATCGACGACAAGGCGTCCGGCTTCGGCCTCGGCGCCGACGACTACCTCACGAAACCGTTCGAGCTGCGCGAGCTGGTCCTGCGGCTGAGGGCGCTCGACCGGCGCCGCGCCCACTCCCGGCCCCCGGTCCGCGAACTCGCGGGCCTGCGGGTCGATCCCTTCCGCCGGGAGGTCTTCCGTGACGGACGCTACGTCGCGCTGACCCGCAAGCAGTTCGCCGTCCTGGAGGTCCTCGTCGCCGCCGAGGGCGGGGTCGTCAGCGCCGAGGAGCTGCTGGAACGGGCCTGGGACGAGAACGTCGACCCCCTCACCAACGCCGTACGCATCACCGTGTCCGCGCTGCGCAAGCGGCTCGGCGCCCCCTGGCTCATCGCCACGGTGCCGGGAGTCGGCTACCGGATCGACACCCCTGCGGACACGGCTTGCAAGGGCGCGGGCGGCACCGGCGCGGGCGGCGGTACGGATGCGTAGACGCCCGGGGCTCAGCGCCCGTGTGAAACTCGCCCTCAGCTATGCCGGATTCCTCTTCGTCGCCGGCGCCCTGCTGCTGGCGGTGGTGTGGGCGTTCCTGCTGCGGTACGTGCCCGACAACTCCCAGGGGCTGCTCGGGATCTCCCCCAACCGCTACCTCCTCGTACACACCTTCGCGCCCGCCGCGGCCGTGGCGATGGCCTTCCTGCTCGTGTTCGGCCTGGTCGGGGGATGGCTGCTGGCCGGCCGCATGCTGGCGCCGCTCACACGGATCACGGAGGCGGCGCGGACGGCCGGCAAGGGGGCGCTGTCCCACCGGATCCGCATGGAGGGCCGCCAGGACGAGTTCCGCGAGCTGTCGGACGCCTTCGACTCGATGCTCGAACAGCTGGAGTCCCACGTCGCCGAGCAGCAGCGATTCGCGGCGAACGCCTCCCACGAACTGCGCACCCCGCTGTCGATCTCACGGGCGCTCCTCGACGTCGCCCGCAAGGACCCCACGCGGGACCGTGGCGAGATCATCGAGCGCCTGCACACCGTGAACAAGCGGGCGATCGACCTCACCGAGGCCCTCCTCCTGCTCAGCCGCGGCGACCGGGGCGCCTTCCGCCGCGAGCGCGTCGACCTCTCCCTCCTCGCGGAGGAAGCCGCCGAGACACTGCTCCCCCTCGCCGAGCAGCGCCGGATCACCCTCGGCGTCACCGGCGGAGCGGCCGTGACCCGCGGCTCGGCGGAGCTCCTGCTGCACATGGTGACGAACCTCGTCCAGAACGCCGTCGTCCACAACCTCCCCGCCGACGGCGCCGTGACGGTCCACACCGAGTCGTACGGAGACCTGAGCGTGCTGCGCGTCGAGAACACGGGCCGCCCACTCCCCCCGGAGCTGCTGCCGACGCTGACCGAGCCCTTCCAGCGCGGAACGGAGCGCGTACGCACCGACGAGCACGCCGGCGCGGGCCTCGGTCTGGCCATCGTGCACAGTGTCGTCCGCTCCCACGGCGGAACCCTCGACCTGACCCCCGGCCCCTCCGGCGGCCTCGTCGTCACGGTCCGCCTGCCGGCCGCGACGTAGCCGCCGGACGCGGTGGGGGCCGGCGGACTGCCCTGCGGGGGCACCTCGGTTGCACGGCGGGATGTGCGTCCGGGCAGAGTGCGCTCTCCGGGCGCCGATCGCCGGTTCGGAGCCGGCCGGTCAGCCGATAATGCTTCAGACCCCCTGGTCACGACAGGTGTGACCGCTCACGGGGATGTGGCCGGCAGCCGCCTGGTGCGGCTTCCCCGACGTACCGAGAAGGCGATCGCGTGAGTCCCAGGCAGCCCCGCTCGACGCGGACGACCGACGACCGGTCACCGCAGTCCTCACGCCGGCCCGCCGCCCCGCAGCAGGCGCAAGCGCCGCCCGTCGGACTGATGGCTCTGCAGGCCGGCGCGGGCAACGCCGCGGTCGTGCAGATGCTCCGCCGGGCCGGCCGGCTCCCGGAGCAGGAGGAGCACCGGCACACGGACGGCTGCGGTCACCCGCCGGCCGGGCAGCAGCACGCGGTGCAGCGGTCCGCCGTGCACGACGTCCTGCGCGCCCCCGGACGCCCCCTGGACGACGCCACCCGCACCGACATGGAGGCGCGGCTCGGAGCGGACTTCTCCGACGTCCGCATCCATGACGACAGCACCGCCAGGGCCTCCGCCGCGGAAGTCGGGGCCCGTGCGTACACCTCCGGCAGCCATGTGGTCATCGGCGCCGGCGGCAGCGACAAGCACACCCTCGCCCATGAACTCACCCACGTCATCCAGCAGCGCCAGGGGCCGGTCGCGGGTACCGACAACGGCGCGGGACTCAGGGTCTCCGACCCGTCGGACCGGTTCGAGCGGGAGGCGGAGGCCAATGCCGGCCGGGTCATGGCACCCGGGCACCAGGCCGCCGCGGACGTGCAGCGGCACACGGCAGCGCCCTCGGCGTCCGGCTCCCGGCCGTCGGTGCAGCGCGTCGAGAACCCTCAGGAGCGGTTGACGGTCGAGTACTGGGAGGACAAGGCAGGAGTGGGCGGATCCACCTCCGCGGCCGCCAAGGCCAGGTCCACGCAGATCGCCGATTCCAAGAAGGCGGCGAAGAAGTTCAAGGCCAGCAAGCCCGCGCGCACGATCGACGAGATCGTCAGGACCATCGGCCCCCGGCTCCTCGCCGACCTTGCGAGCATGCCGCCCGACGCCGGCCGGCTGGAGCTGTACCGGTCCATGAGCTTCGAAGAGGCTTACAGCGCCCTCACCTACTGGGGCGACGAGGCCTCACGGAACGAGATGACGGCGTACGTCGCCGAGGGCCAGGGCACGGGGAAGGGATTCCGGGACAACGGGTACACCGGCATGACGATCGGCGCCCACCTCGGCGACCAGGGGCAGGCCGACAACTACTACGAGAGCCAGGGCGAGCCCTACGCCGTCCAGCTGAGGTTCACGTTGAAGCCGGGCGCCCACGAACTCCTCTTCAACCAGGACCACATGGCGCTCGGGCCGGGTTACAAGAACGACCTGATCCGCAGGGCGAACGGCGGAGGCTACAAGAACGCCAACGCGAACGAGGGCACGCTGGGCGGGTACATCGGCGTCAAGGCCGAGGACAAGGAGCCCTACAGCCTCGGCATCGCGCAGGGCAACAACGGCAGGAACGGCAGGGAACTGGGGGCGAGCCAGCTGCTCTTCCAGTTGTTCGTCGAGAAGGTCGAACTCGTGAAGAACAGGTCCGGGAAGGACCTGCCCGCTGCCGCGGCCCCTCAGGAACTGGCCGCCTGAGGGGTCTGTCCGCGGTCGCCGGGGCTCCCCTGGACGCCCCGGACGGCCCCGGGGCGGGGCGGGCCGGAGGCCATCCACGGCGATCCTGCGACTACCAGTCGGAGGGCCACGGCTCGTACTGGACTAGATCGAGCCGACGACCTTGCGGGGAACGACCCGGACTACGACGCGCGGGGCGTCGTCGACGGAGGCGGGGTTGAAGTCCCGGTAGTCCTTGCCCGTGTACTTGCGCGAGAGCTCGTTGATCAGCTCCTGCCCGCCCTCGGTGGTCAGCTCGGCGGTGCCGCGCACCTCGGCGTAGGTGTACGGCGCGTCGGGCGGGTTGATCATCACGGTGACACGGGGGTCACGGCGCAGGTTCCGCTCCTTCCTGCGCCCCTCGGTGGTGGAGATGAGCAGGTCGTCGCCGTCGCGGGTGAGCCAGGTCACGGACAGTTGCGGGCTGCCGTCGGGCTGGATGGTCGCCACCGTCGCGAACATGGGGGATTCGTCGATGATGCGCTTCAGATCGTCGGAGAGTGCAGCAGACACGGGCGGAAGCCTTTCCGGGAGGGCGTCCCGCACCCACGGGGGCACGGAACCCACGACTACAACTGACCCTGTGTCACCATAGCCCGGGCGCAACCACCCGACGTGACAACGCGGCTGCCGGTGTCCGATCGCACTGCCTGCTGGGACCGGCCGGGCCCTGGGGCGTGTTGCGAAAGTCCCGTCTGGCTCGCGGCGCCTGGCACGGCACCTCGCCGCGTTGTCGGGCTCGCCCCCGTACGGCCGGTACGCGGACGACCCTCCGCCTTGCGAGGCACCGCACCAGGCACCGCGAGCACCGCCCTGCGGGCGGACGACGCCACTTTCGCAACCCGCCCTGGGGCGTGTCCGCCCCTGATCCGCCGGCCACCCCTGGCCGGCTCAGGGGCGGCCCGTCAGAGCCGTGCCGCAGCCGGTGCAGTAGCGGGCGTCCGCCTCGATCGCGTGGCGGTGGCAGCGGGGGCAGACGGCGTGGAGTGCGCACGGTTCGGGGGCGGCGGCAGGGGCGCTGCGCCCGATACTCATGCCGCGGCGCCTGCGGTGCGTGGTCAGGACGAGCAGGCCCTCGGGGCCGGCCCGCAGCGCCCGGCTGGTGCCGCGCGGCAGCAGCCCGATGAAGCCGGGCACCAGCTGGGTCATGGCACCGTCCAGGGTGAGGGTCCCGGCGCCTTCGACGACGACCAGCATCACGTCGACCTCGTCCTCGGTGTACGCCGCCCCGCCGGTCCCGGGCAGGTGGCGCACCAGGTTCGCGTCCAGCTGCCGGTCCGCGCCCACCAGCCGCCACAGGGCGCCGGTCCGCCCCTGTGCAACCGCCGCGGCCAGCCCCGCGACCGTTACGAACTCCGCCTCCCGCACTGCCTGCCTGTCCTTCGCACCCGAGCCGAACCTCACCACGCCACACCATCATGATCTCCCGCTCGTGGCGAACGGGCAGACCGACAACATTTACGGGCCGTGGCTGTCGGTCCCAGTGTGCATGTGAGCGCGTGGTCCGCCGTCAGCCGAGCGCCCCGCTCGCGTCTCCCGGCGGGTCGGGCAGCCAGTCGCGCGCCGGGGCGTATTCCAGCCAGCGCCGTTGCCGCGCCTGTTCCGCGCAGGCCGAGGTGAGGCTCTTCAGGCCCGGGTGTCCGTTTCCGGTGCGCCACAGCAATGACCAGGCGTACAGCGGCGTGGGGTTGACGAGGGGGACGGAGCGCAGCCCGGGGACCGGCGGCAGGGGCACGTCGGCGGGAAGCAGCGAGAAGCGGTTCGGGTCCTGTGCCACTTCGGTGAGGAAGTGGGCAAGGCCCAGGTTGACGCTCGTGGCCCTGTCCGGGATGTCGAACCGCTCGGCGAACCGGTGGAGGAAGTCGAGCCGGTCCAGGGTGCCCGGTGCCCACATCACGCTGCCGCGCAACTGGTCGGGGCGGAGCTCCGCCTCGGCCGCGAGCGGATGTGCGGCGCTCAGTACGGCGTCCACCGGTTCGAGGCGGACGAGCCGGTGCACCAGTCCGGGGTGCAGAGGCGGGTGGATCCGGCCGAAGGCCGCGTCGATGTCGCCGCGCAGCAGGGCGTCCGTGACCGACGGCAGATCCCGCCCGTGCCCCGGCACCAGCTCCCCGGCCTGCCCCGCGATCTGGGCCAGGGTCCGCATCGGCGCGTAGAGGTGCCCCCAGACGTCCACGTGCAGCGGGCGGTCCGGGCCTGTGGCCGCTGCGACCGCCGCGTCGGCGGCGGTCAGGGTCTGGCGGGCGGGCGGCAGGAAACGCCGCCCGGCTTCCGTGAGGCGCACGCCGTTGCCGTCACGGCGGAACAGCTGCGTTCCGAGGAGGGTTTCGAGTCGCGAGATGCGTTTGGACAGGCCCTGTTGGGTGATGCCGAGCCTTCCCGCCGCCCGGCCGAAGTGCAGTTCCTCGGCGGCGCGCACGAAGGCGCGCACCTGCGCCGTGTCGAGATCCACGCCCCCACCCTAGGGCCTGTATCGAGTTGCCCCGTGGAGCAAGGAGCGGCGTTCGGTGCGTGCCCTCGGCGTGCGGGACGAATGTCCTCGTAGCGGAGCTACCAGGACATTCGGCTCGTGCGCCAAGGGTGCGTGCCGGGCGTCGCGACGCCGCGGGGCAACTCGATACAGGCCCTAAGGGCCTGTCCGCGTGCGACAACCGGTGGTTGTCGGCCGGGTGCGTCCGTTGTTGGACCGGGGGACGGTCCCGGGCGTTGGATTCTCGGTATGCGAAGACTGATTCCCATGGCCGTCCTGCCGGCAGGGGGCGCCCGATGAGCGTCGCCGAGTTCGCCGCCGCCCAGTACACGCGGGCGGTCGGCGCGGGCCTGGACCCGCACGAGTACCGGCGCGTCACCGACGGCCTCACCTCCCTCTCCGGCTGGGGGCCGGCTTTCACCGAGACCGGGCACGCCTACCTGCGGCGTGCGCGGAAGGCGGCGACGTCGGTCTCGGCGGGCGGGTACCTCCTGACGGCGGCCCGCTGGTTCCACGTGGCCACGCTCGCGCCGTACGCGGAGGCCCACCGCGCCGCGGCCGAGGCGGACCACGCCCTGGGCCGGGCACTCGCCGCGCTGGAACCCGGCGCCCGGCGGGTGAGCGGCGAGGGATTCACCGGCTGGCTGCGCGGCCCCGCCGACGCCCTCGGCACGGTGGTCGTCGTCCCCGGTCTGGACTCGGCCAAGGAGGAGTTCCTGGACCTTTCGTCCGCGCTGCTGGCCCGGGGGCTCGCGGTGTTCGCGATGGACGGGCCCGGGCAGGGCGTCCTCGCCTCCTCGACCGCTTTCAGGCCGGACTACGAGCGGATCGTGGGCCGGGTCGTCGACGAGCTCGGTGTCGCACGTGTCGGCCTCGTCGGCCTCAGCCTGGGCGGCTTCTTCGCGGCCCGGACCGCGGCGCTGGAGGCCAGGGTCGCGGCGGTCGCCACGGTCAGCGGCCCCTTCCGCCTCGACTGGGGGCAACTTCCCCCGCCGGTGCGGGAGATCATGGCGCAGCGTGCCGGTGGCGAGCGCGCCGCCCGCGATTTCGCCCGGGAGGTGGATCTCGGCTCCCTGGCATCGCGTATCGCCGCCCCGCTGCTGGTCGTGGACGGGGGCCGGGACGTCATCCCGGGCGTCGCGAACACCGAGCCGCTGGCCCGCCTGGCGCCGTACGGCACCTACCTGTCCGTGCCACACGGCGATCACCTCCTGGGCAACGCGCGGTCCGACTGGCTGGCCCCCCTGGCCGACCACTTCGTACACGCCCTGGGCGGCGGGGAGGCGTCACGCTGACAGGGCGCCGCCCGGCGGCCTGGGCCGCCGGGCGCGAACCGGGGTGGAGCGGGCGGCCTTCCGCTCCGCCCCAGCCGGTTCCCGCGGCCGCCGGCCTGGCGGTTCACTGGCTGCCGAGTGTCATCCACCGCTCGGGCGCCTCCAGCGGGGCGAAGCCGATCTTGGCGTAGACCTCGTGCGCGTCGGCGGTGGCCAGCAGGACACGCCGCAGTTCGTACGGGGCGAGGTGGTCGCGCACCGCGGTGACGAGCGCGGTGCCGATCCCCTTGCCGCGCACGTCCGGGGAGATGTAGACGTCGCAGAGCCAGGCGAAGTCGGCGTGGTCGGTCACCACGCGCGCATAGCCGACCTGCGTGCCGGAAGCACGTTCGTAGACGCCGAAGTTGAGGGAGCCCGCGATGGCCCGGTCCTGCTTCTCCCGGGACCGGTCGCGAGCCCAGTAGGCGTCCTGCGACAGCCATCGGTGGACCAGTGCGTTGTCGATCCGTGCGGAGTCGGCGGATATCTCGTATGCGGCGGGAAGGAGTGTGTGAGTGGTCATGGCTGCATCCAAGCAGTTCCGGACACTCCCCCACCGCCGGATTTCGCTCCCGCGCGGTCCGGCGCCGTGCAGGCGGGGCGGGCGGCCCGTGGTCAGGGCTGTGCGGGGGCTTCCCAGGCGAACCCGTCGGGGTCGGTGAAGGCGTCGGCGGCGCCGCCGAGGACGATGCGGTGGGATCCGGTGCCGTCGGCGGGGACGCCGAGGTCCTTGGCCAGGGCGCGGCGCTTGTACAGCGCCAGCTTGACGGGTGCGTCCTCACCGGCGGTGAACTCGGCGTACTTGCCGCCGAAGCTCTTGCCGACGGTCAGGCCGCGGGCGACGTAGAACTGCCGGGTGGCCTTGACGTCCTCGACGCCGATGAGCAGGACGACCTCGTCGACGACGCGGGTGGCGGGGCCGGTGTCCTTCCGTGCCGAGGTCGCGATCTTCCAGATCGTGCCGTCGGGGGCCTGGACGACGCCGCCGTAGCCCCACAGTGACTTCGCGGCGGGCTTCAGGACCGTGGCGCCGGCGTCCACCGCGGCTGCGACGAAGGCGTCGACGGTGGCGGGGCCGGATACGGTGAGCGCCAGGGTGAAGCCGCGGAATCCGGTGGAGGGCGCCTCGGACGCCCGCAGCCGGACGTACCGGTCCACGCCGAAGGCGCTGTGGAAGCGGCGGGCGGATTCCAGGTCGGTCACCTCGACGGTGACGGATGCGAGGGACAGGGCGGCCGGGGTGTGCGCGGTGGTTGCCATGTCCTTCACGCTACGGGCCGGTGGGCCTTGGGGGCTTCTCCATTCCTGACCGGTCCGCGGTACCGGTGTCGTTCGGAGCTACCGCTTGAGGTAGGCCAGGACCGCCAGCACGCGGCGGTTGTCGTCCGGGGACGGTTCGATCCGCAGCTTGGTGAAGATGGCCGCGGTGTGCTTGGCGACCGCGCTCTCGCTGATGAACAGGGCCTGCGCCACCGCCGCGTTGGAGCGGCCCTCCGCCATGAGGCCCAGGACGTCCAGCTCGCGCGGGGTCAGCCCCGCCGTGGTGCCGCGGGCGTCGCCACGGGCCAGCAGCCGTGCGATGACCTGCGGGTCCATGACCGTACCGCCCGTGGCCACGGTGCGTACCGCGTCGACGAACTGGGTGGTGTCGGTGACCCGGTCCTTGAGGAGGTAGCCGATGGCGCCCTGGCCCCCGGCGAGCAGTTCGTGGGCGTAGAGCTGGTCGACGTACTGGGAGAGGACGAGGACCGGCAGCGCGGGCCGTATCCGCCGTGCGGCGAGGGCCGCCTGGAGGCCTTCGTCGGTGAAGGTGGGCGGCAGCCGGATGTCGACGACGGCGACGTCGGGGGCGTCTTCGAGGAGGCTCTTGAGGAGGGCGGGGCCGTTGTCGACGGCGGCGACGACCTCGAAGCCGTGGTCCTGGAGGGTGCGGGTCAGCCCGTCCCGGAGGAGGAAGAGGTCTTCGGCGAGGACGACGCGCACGGTATCTCCAAGGTCGCGGTGGTCGGGCCGCCCGGCGGGCTGTGCAGGACGAGGGTTCCGTCGAAGGGTTCCAGACGGCGCCGCAGCCCCCGCAGTCCGCTCCCGTCCGGGTCCGCGCCGCCGCGGCCCTCGTCGGCGACCGTGACGCGCAGCAGGCCGTCGGCGTGGCTCAGGCGGACGCGGACCTCGGGGGCTCCGGAGTGCTTGGCGGCGTTGGCGAGCAGCTCCGCGACGGCGAAGTAGCCGGCGGACTCGACCGGGGCGGGGAGCCGGCCCGGCAGGGCCGCCTCCACGTGCACGTCCAGATGGCTGTCGAGGGCCAGCGAGCGCACCGCGTCACCCAGGCCGCGGTCGGCGAGTACGGGCGGCAGTACTCCGTGGACCAGCTCGCGCAGGTCCTGGAGGGCCCGTCGGGAGGTGTCCCGTACCTCGTGCAGCAGAACCCGGGCGGCCGGCGGGTCGTGGTCGAGGAGGCGGGTGGCCTCGTCCAGGGTCATGCCCAGGGAGACCAGCCGGGCCTGCGCACCGTCGTGCAGGTCGCGTTCGATCCGTCGCAGTTCGGCGGCCTGCACGTCGAGGACGTCGGCCCGGGAACCGGTCAGGTGCTCGATGCGGCGGGTCAGTTCGGTGGTGTACGGGGCGGCCAGCAGCCGCCCGCTCCAGCGGGCGTGCAGCCGCAGGACCGGCGGGGCCAGCCACAGCCCCGCGGCCGTGAGGCCGAGGCCGAGCACGAGCGCGGCGAGCATCGCGGGCGTGGAGTCGACCAGGACGAAGCCGTACCAGTTGCCGTCGCCCAGAAGCCGCCAGACGAAGGGCTGGACGGCCGCGCCGAAGAGGCCGTACACGACAAGGGCCTGCGGTGCGGCGGCGAGCAGCGCGCCCGTCCAGGGCTCCGCCCAGGCCCAGCGCAGGTCGTGCCAGAAGCCGGCGTCGCCGAGGAGCGCGAGGGCTTGTCGGCGGCGGCCCGCCGGACCGCCCTCGGGCGCGGTGGGGCGGGGCGGCAGCGGTCGCGGCGGGCTGATGGCCGTTCCCGTCCACTGGGCCGCCCAGCGGCGGTAGCGGTCGGACAGGCGGCGCAGGGCCGACGCGGCGGGCGGGAGCACGAGGAGGCCGAACGCCGACGGGCAGCAGCAGCAGGGCCCCGATCACCAGGCCGCCGGCCCCGCTCACGGCGAAGGCGGCCAGGGACAGCAGCTGGCAGCGGCCGAGATCGGCCAGCGCCGGCCCGATGCCGGGCCGCCTGCCCCCGAACTCCGCCATGCCCACCTGTCGTCCTGTCATGTCAGCGCGCTCCGGGCGCCGTCGCGACCGTGATGCTATCCGGCGTGACCTCGTGCGCCGCGCGGCGGGCGGTGGCGATCCACGGGAGGGCGGCGGCCAGGGCGGCGGCTCCGAGGAACAGCATGGGCGCCGTCCTCGCCGCCGACTCGTCCGTCACGTACAGCATGCCGAGGTTGATCAGGGTGTGGAAGCCGCCGGCGAGCAGCAGCCGGTTGCTGCGTACGCCTTCCAGGGCCAGGCCGAGGATCACGGACATCGCGGTGGTGGCCAGCAGGAAGCCGGCGGCGAAGGCCGGTTCCTGTGTGAGGACCGGTACGTGCCAGAGGCCCCAGAGCAGTCCGACCGCCGCGGAGGCGGTGATCGGGCCGAAACGGGTGCGCAGCAGCGGCTGGAGGTAGCAGCGCCATCCGATCTCCTCGGCGCACGCCCCGATGAACTGGGCGGCCACCAGCAGGGCGAGGGGGTGTGCCAGGGCCCGGGGGCTGGTGACGGGCAGCGAGCCGGAGGTCAGCAGGCCGCCGCACGCGCACAGCGCGATGAGCAGGACCGGTGTCAGCAGGAGTGCCGCTGCCCGGCGGGGGCCTGCTCCGCTACGGGTACCGGTACCGGTACCGGTACGGCCGGGCAGGATGCCCGCAAGCCGGTCCCTGGTCCGGTACGGCCACAGGAGCGCCACGGCGGCCACCGCGACGGCGGGCCCCAGCTGGGTCAGTTGCACCACCTCGGGCGGGATGCCGGTCGCCGGCTGGAGGGCTCCCGCCATCCCGGCGGCCACGAACGCGACCGCGAGGAACACCCCCGCCTGCGCCGCCCATCCCGTCGGCGGCGTCCGCCGCTGCCCCTGCTCGTGTTCCGGCATGCTGCCCGGCCTCCCCGTAGCGCGATCGGGCGTGCCTGTCACGCCCCGCCTTCGACTCTGCCGGTACGGGGTCGGGCCGGTCCCTGCACGTGGATACCGAGGGGGGTGTACCCAGGTACACCCCGGCGGGGCGGCGGGCCCGGTGGGCCTGGCCGCGTGGACTGCCGGCCGGGCAGATGCGATTCTTCAGCCATGACGACAAGACAGCGGAGCCAGGCCGAACGGGACGCGGTCCCGGTGGAGATCGGCTATGCGGTGCTGAGCGCGTGCTTCCTCGGCGCCCTCGTGTTCGCGACGATCGCCGGGCCGACCGCCGTCTGGGACCTTCCCGCCGCAGTGGAGGACTTCCTGCGTGTGGCCGGGCTTTGGGTCGCCGGCCTGCTGGCCGTGGCCCGTGTGGTCCATGTCCTCTGGCGATTCGGACAGCCCCGCTAGGGGTGCCGTCGAGGGACCCCGCCACCCGGACGGGACTTCGACGGCACCCCTTGGAGTCCGGCCCGCCGGCCGGTGAGGGCGGAACTCAGGCGGCGGGCTCCGGATATGACGGTGGATGAGCCGCGGCGGGCCGCGGCCGCCGCCACCGCGTCGGGGACCGGGCCCGTGGCTGCGCAGTGCTCGGCGCAGGAGGCGGCCACGGCCAGGACCTCGCCCGCGCCCCGTACCGAGGGCAGCAGGGCCGGCAGCACCTCGGCGAGCACGGTCCACAGGGTGGCGTGCGCACCGGCCGCCGCGGCGGAACGTGCGGCGTCCGCGAGCCGGTTGGGCTTCACCGTGCCCAGGGCCGTCATGGCGGCGAGTTCGCGGCCCAGCAGCGGGGCGTCGAGATCGCCGCGCGCCGCCAGGACGAGCAGCGCCTCCACCGCCGGGCTGCGGCTCTCCACGGACCGCCCGCCCAGTCCCGCGGCCACGGCGGCGTGCAGGGCGGGGCCCGCGGGGCCGCCCAGGCGGGCGAGGTGCGGCAGCATCCAGGAGCTGCCGTGGTCGCCCGCCGTCGCCGCGAGCGTCACCTGCGGCAGGAGCCACGCCGCCTGGGTCTCGCGGTCCTCGGGCAGCACGGACGCGCGTACCGGGTGCCCTCCGTGCCAGTGATAGCACTGGGTGAATCCCTCGTGCGGCCTGCCCAGCCAGTGGAACGGCTCGGGGAACTCCCGCTGGAGGGCAGCGCGTTCCCCGCTGGGGCAGGTGATCTGCGCGGTGGCCGCGCCGGTCCGCTGCCAGGCCGTGTGGGCCGAGGGGTCCGGTTCGACGACCCGGCGCAGCACCGGGGCCGGTTCGCCGTCCGGGCCAAGCCAGGCGGCGAGCCGGGCGCCTTCCGCGGTACCGAGGCGGGCCGCGGCCGTGGCGGCCGCCGCGCCGCCCGCCCCCGCGGCGTTGTCGCGCCGTACGCGCAGCAGTGCCTGCCCGAAGTCGGCCGGACCGGGCCGCACGCCCAGCCGGCGGTACTCGGTGAGGCGTTCCACCAGTTCGGCGGCCTCCAGCGTGCCCGTGTCCCAGGTGGGCGTGGACAGCAGGAACGGCAGGGGCTCCTTGGACCTGAGCCGGTACGCGATCTCGCGCAGCCGCGCGGTGAGCACCAGCTCAAGCCCGCCCTGCGCGCAGTCCTCGTGCCCCCGGCCGCGGCGTACGTGCTCGGGTTTGAGGCTGTACCCCGGCACCTGCCACAGCAGCGTGGCCGCCACGACGTCCACCCCGCCGAGGCGTTGCGCCTCGATCTCCTCGGTGTAGCGGTGCCCCAGTGTGTCGGAGAGCGCCCGGGTGAGCGGGTGGCGGTCGTGGTGGGCGTGCCGTACCAGCCCGTCGAGCGAGCGCTCGAAGTCCGCCACGGTGTGCGCGCGGGCGCCGAGATGGGCCGCCGTCAGCTCGACGGTCTCGGCGAGCGCCTCGGGCGCCGGGTCGAGCCGCCGTACGGGAGGCACGGGCGGGAGGGTGTCCTGAGTGGCGGTCCAGATCATGGCCGCAACGGTAGAGGAGCGCACTGACACGCCCCCGTGGGCCCTGGCAGGCCTCCTCGCGACGACGGAAGGGGTGGCGGGAGGGGTGGCGGGAGGGGCGGCCGAGGGGGTGGCGCGGTGGCGCTCCGGGCGCGCCGCGCCACCCCCGCGGGTCACTTCGTCTGGTAGACGCCGAAGACGTCGAGCACCACGTCGGCGTCCTCGTGGCCCTGGTTCCAGAAGGTGATGACGCCGTGCTCGCCGTCGCTCGCCTGGACCATGTTGGGGACGGTCTCGCCGGCCGTCCAGTTGAGGGTGGAGGAGCCGGGGCGCGGTCCCGCCGGTGCGGCGGACTCGCCGTACTCCGGCAGCGGGTGGGGGCTCGGGGCGACCGAGAGGAATCCGGTGCCGCCGGTCTCGGTGACGGTGGCGTTCAGCACGTAGGCCTCGACGCCCTCCGCCGGCTCGGGGGTGAAGCCCTGCGTGATGAACTCCCGGGCCTTGAACCTGCCGCCCGGCCATCCGTACGCCTGCTCGCGGGTGTCGAGCGTACGGAAGGGGGTGAAGGGCAGGAAGGCGGCCTTGCTGTCGGGGCTGTAGTAGCCGACGACGTCGACCACCACGTGGGTCGGGGACCAGGCCCCGTTGAAGACCTTGATCGTGCCGTCCGCGGCCACCGGTACGATCACCGCGTTGGCCACGGTCTGGCCGGGGACGAAGTTCAGGTTCGAGGCCGTCGGGACCGGTCCGGCGCCGGAGAAGGCGGTCAGGTGGCCAGGGCCCTCCGGTTCGGTCACCGTGACGTTCAACGCCACGGCGGTGACGTTCTGCGGTACGCCTTGCAGGCCGCCGATTCGGGTGGTGAAGGCGCTGCGGGAGGCGAGCTTGCCGGTGGCGGTGCCGAGGCCTTCACGGGTGTCGACGAACCGGGCGGGCGTCATCGAGGTGTATCCGTTCGCCGAGGCCCGGGTGAAGTATCCGGTGACGTCGGCGATCAGGTCGACCGGCTGCCAGCCGCCGTTGAAGAGCTCCACGTACCCGTCTTCGCCGACGGGCACGATCACCATGTTCGGGACGGACCGGCCGGCTGTGTAGTTCAGGTTCGACGTGTTCGGGCGGTCGTAGCCGACTCCGGGCCACACGGTCACGTGGCCGCTGTCGACGGTCTCGGTGACGGTGATGTTCAGGGCCACGGCGGTGGCGCCCGCGGGGACGGACGCGTTCCCGGCCACCTTGACGCGGGTGGACCCCTGCCCGGCGACCTTGCCGGCCGCGGCTCCGGTGCCGTTGCGGGTGTCGAGGAGCCGGGTCGGGGTGTGCGGGGTGAAGTCGGCGCCGGGGGTCAGGAACGCACCGCCGTTGGTGGCCTGGACGCCGTTGGCGGCGTCGGTCACCTTGACCTGCACCTGGTACTCGCCGGACTTGTCGTACGTGTGCGAGCGGCGCAGCTCGAAACTGCCCTGGGCGGTGAGCGTGTCGCTCTTCCCGTCGCCCCAGTCGACGACGATGTCGAGCGCGAAGTCGGCGCTGGTGATCAGGGCGGTGAGCTGGATCCCGTGAGCGGTGTAGCTGGTGCCGCTGACGTCGACGGCCAGGTCCGGGTTGGCTGCCGCGTCGAGGGCTGCCTGCTCGGCCGGTGCGGCCTCCGCGTTCGCCGCGGCCGGTGCGGCCTCCCCGGCCGGTGCGGTCTGATCTGCCGCCGCGGTCCTGGCGGTCCGCGGTGCGGCGGTCTTGGTGCTCCCCTCTGCCTTCCCCTCGGTGGCGGTGGGCAGGGTGGTGCGGATCGTGCGATCCGCGGGGCTGTGGAAGCCCTCGGACGTGGACGCCTCGGCGACCGCCTCGGCCACACCGGCCGCGACAGGTACGGGATCCGCCGCCTGCGCGATGCCCGGGATGATGCCGAGACCGGCCGCCACGAAGGCAGCGGTCATTACGAGTCGGTGGTTGCGCACCGGCCCCCCAGTTGTGGTGATGAGCGAAGAGGGGCCACCGTATGGAAGGTTCCGGCCAAGGGTCACAGGGTTCCGGCCCCGTTCACTCCATAGGGGTCAACACCCCACTCGTGTGCGGTTTGTGATCGACCGGAGAGTGTCCGCGCCGCGGCCAGGTGCCGAGGGCGGGCGCATCGGAATGCGGAGGCCGTGGCCTGCGGGAAGACACGAAGCCGCCACCCGCGGGGTGACGGCTTCGTGGTCCGATCCGGGCTCGGCGTCAGGCCTTCGCACCCGCACGGCGCATACGGGCCGCGAGCAGCAGGCCGGCGCCGGCGACGAGCGCGGTGCCCGCTCCCCCGGCGACCAGGGTGGTGCCGTCGCCGGCGCCCGTGGCGGCGAGGGGAGCGCCGTTTCCGCCCTGGGCGGTGACGGCGGTGTTGCCCGAGGCGGACCCGGAGCCGCTGCCGCTGCCGGCCGACGGTGTACCGGAGCCGGAGCCCTTGCCCTGGTCGTCCTTGCCCGGGGCGGGCTTCTGCTTGTCCTTGGCCGCCTCGTCCTTGGCGCGGGCCTCGTGCTGGCCCGTCTTGAGGAACTCGGCCCGTTCGGCGGCGGTGCCCGCCAGTGCGGCGCGGCCCGCCTTGACGAGTTCCGGACCGCCACCGTCGATGATCCTGGCGATCGCGACCCGGTTGTCCTGGTCGCGGAGCTCGTGCTGGGTCACCTCCAGGAAGTGGCGCAGCTCGGCCGGCGTCGGCGACCCGTTCAGGAGCTTGCTGATGGCATCGCTCAGGATCCGGCCGTCCCAGCCCTCGTCGATGCGGGCCAGCTCGACACGGTCGTCCGAGGCCTGCGCGAGGAACCGGCCCGTCTTGAGGAAGGCGACACGGTCGGCGGGGCTGCCGTTGAGGGCCTTCTGGCAGGCCTCCTTCACCGACGGGCCGCCGGTGCTCAGGAGCTTGAGGATCTCGACGCGGTTGTCCACGTCGCGCAGCTCGTGCTGGGTCACCTCGTAGAAGTGACGCAGCTGCTCGACGGTCGTGCCCTTGTCGAGAATGTCGTTGATGCCCTCCGTGAGGCTGCGACCAGCCCCGTGGGTGAGGCGGAGGATCGCCACGCGGTAGTCGTCGAGGCGGATCCTGTGCTGGTCCACCTCGATGAACGTGCGCATGGCCTGCGGGCCGTCGGCGATGGCCTTCTGGCCGGCTTTCTTCATGTACTCGCTGGCCATCGGGTGGGCGATGATCGCGAGGATGGTCTTGCGGTCCTCTTCGGCCTGGTCGGGCGCGGGCTGGTCCGGCGTGGTCGGTGCCGGCTGGTTGCCGGCCGCCGGGGCGTCGGAACCGGCGGCGAAGGCCGGTGACGCGATGAGGACTGCCGGAGCAAGGGCAGCGGTGGTGACCGCTGCGGCGATCCGGGACAACTTCACAGACAAAACCCCCTGGAAACGTTTCTTCGCCCCAGAAGACATATGGCCTGGGCAGATGGTTGCGTCAGGACACCGCTTTTCGATCACTCGTTTCGGACCGCCGTCCGCGGTCTTCGGGGCGTTCGGTCGCGGTGCCGACGGGATTTGAACCCGCGAGACAGCTGGGGGCAGGTCCGCCCCTTCCCCGTCAGTCGCCGTGGGAGGAACCTCGCCCACGGCGATCGCATTGGACCGCTCTGCCA
The DNA here is from genome assembly GCF_001941845.1 of Streptomyces sp. TN58. Taxonomy (NCBI): domain Bacteria; kingdom Bacillati; phylum Actinomycetota; class Actinomycetes; order Kitasatosporales; family Streptomycetaceae; genus Streptomyces; species Streptomyces sp. TN58. The sequence goes on from NZ_CP018870.1 coordinate 273,823, forward strand.
CGGCACCGCAACCTGACGGGAGCGCGCGCGCTCCCGCTCCGGCCAAGAGTAGAGAAAGTGATCACCGAGGACGAATCGTTTTCCCGGCCACCGGCCACCGGCTGCCGGACCGGCGGGGCGGTCGGGCCGGTCAGCGCCTCGCCCACGCGGCCGCCTTCCGCAGTACGGCGCCTCGGCCCCGGTCCGGTACGGTCCACAGCGCTTGGCCCCGGACGCCCCAGCGCTTCAGGAGGGCGTTCGCGGCCAGGAAGCCGGTCGTGGCCGCCCGTTCCATCAGGGCCACGGGCAGGTCGGTGCGGACGCAGTCGCCGGCCACCATCAGGCCGGGATCCGGCGTGTGGACGGTCGGGCGGTCGGCGTAGCCGCCCACCGGGAACAGCGGGCAGTCCTCCCGCCATTCGTGCCGGGCGTCGACGACGGCGGCTGCACGGGTCTCCGGGTACACGCGGTGCAGCTGCTCGACGAGGTGCCGCTGCTCGGCGGGGCGCGCGGCGTGCGGGTCCACCGCGTAGGCGTGCAGTTCCACGACGGACCCCCCGGTCCGTGCCGCCCAGCGGGCCGCCTCGTCCTCCCAGCGGTCCAGCACGCTGATGTTGTCGAGCCCGCCGAATCCGCTGGTGCCCAGGAACCCGGGGCGGTCGGGGGCGACGGGCCGGTCCAGCCACAGCCGGGTGACCAGGAAGGGCGGGGCGGTGCGCAGGCCGGTCAGGCGCTGCCGCCAGGCCGCGTCGCCCAGCCGTGGGGAGCGGGCGGCCAGGGACCGCAGGCCGGTGGAGTCCAGGGCGAGGACCACGGCGTCGTACCGGTGCTCCTCGCGGCCCCCCGCGACGACGAACCCGCCGCCGGCCGGGGTGACGTGCTCGACGGGACTGCTCGTCCGTACCTCGGTGCCGTGTCGCTCCAGGTACCCGGCCAGGGGGCGCCACAGCGCCTGGGGGTAGGCCGAGCGCGGTACGTCGAAGAGCAGGCCCTCGGCGGAGCCGAGGAAGTAGATGTGGAACATCAGGGCCATCTCGGCCGCCGACAGCCGGCGCGGGTCGGCGAAGAAGCTCCGGGAGAACACCTCGAAGGCCAGGTGGCGGGCCTGCGCCGGGAAGCGGACGGCCTCCAGGAAGTCGTAGGCGCTGACGCCGTCGAGGCGGTGGTACACGTCGGGGACCCGGACGTCGAGCAGCGGCAGAGCGCGTACCGGGTCCATGGCGGGCAGGTCCCGCATCCGGAAGGAGGGGCTCAGTGCCGCGAAGCCGAGCGCGCTCCACGGCGGGGTGCGCGGTACGCGCCGGAAGCTGTCGCGCAGCCCGTCGGCGTGCAGCAGGGGGTAGTCGGGGAGTGGGGCGAGGCGGGCCAGGGCGGGGTCGGTTCGCCGCAGCAGGCCGCGCAGGTTGTAGTACTGCCGGAAGAACGCGTGGAAGCCGCGGCTCATCGTCACGGCGGTGCCGTCGCGCAGCCGGGTCGGCCACCCGCCCGCGCGTCCTCCGAGATAGGGCTCGCGTTCGTACAGGGTCACCGCCACTCCCCGTTCGGCGAGCGCGGTCGCGGCGGCGAGGCCGGCGATCCCGCCGCCGACCACGGCGACCGTGTGCCGGGCGGTGGCGCGAGGGGTTCCGTGGTGCGCGGGCAGGACGCGGGCCCGCCGGTCCCGGCCGCGGCGGGCGGCGGATCCGGGGCTTGCGGGACGTACGGGGCGGATCACCGGGGGTCCTGCGTGCGTTCGGCCACGAAGGTGTGGGTGATGCCGGTCTGCCAGCCCGGCAGGGGCAGCGCGCGGACCCGGTCGAAGCCCGCCTCACGGATGCGGGCGGCGAACCGGTCGGCGTGGTCGAAGCGGACGACGCTGTGCCACAGGTGGCGGTACAGCGGCCCGTCGCCCAGCAGGGTCGCGGCGGGCCGGACGACGCCCCGGCACACCAGCGTCCACACCGCCCGGTCGGCGCGGCGGCCGCTGAGGCTGTACTCGTGGACCGCGAGCCGTCCGTGCGGCCGCAGCAGGGCGCGGACGGTGCGCAGGACGGCGTCCGGATCGGAGACGTTGCGGAAGAGGTAGGCGGCGAACACCGCGTCGTACGGGCCGTGCACGCCGGCCCGCGCCAGGTGTTCGGCCGGCGCGTGGACGAAGCGGACGCCGTCCGCCCAGGGTTTGGCGGCGGCCCGGGCCAGCATGCCGGCCGAGGCGTCCACGGCCGTGATGCCGGCGTCCGGCAGGACGGTGCGGATCGCGGCCGTCGAGGCGCCGGTGCCGCAGCCGAGGTCCAGGACCCGCAGCCCCTGCCCGCGGCCGGGCAGGCCGAGGCGGCGCACCGAGCGCCGCAGGTGCGCGTGGTAGCCGGGGTTGGCTGCCACCAGGGCGTCGTAACTGCGGGAGGCGTGGTCGAACGCGGCGGCCAGTTCCTCGTCGCGCAGCAGGGTCATACGGTCTCCAGGCGGTCGGGGCGGGAAGGGGGAGGGGCGTCCGGCGGGTCAGGTGGAGGCGCGGCGGGGCAGGCCGGGCAGTTCCAGGGCGGTGCGCAGCATGGGCCCGACGGGGGCGTGCCGGCCGACGGCGAGGTCCTCCCACAGGTTCGTGCGCCCGTCGAGGAAGCGCAGCAGCCGCACCGCCGGTACCCGGGTGAACAATCGGCAGAACAGTTCGGGTCCGTCGACGCGGCCGGTGTCCAGGGCGCGCAGGAGTACGGCGTCCATGGCGCGGGCCCGCGCGGAGTGCGCGGCCGGTGGTACGGGGCTGCGGCCCTGGCGCAGCGCGGCGGCGACGGACCGCGTCTGGCGCTGGAGTCCGGCGAAGGTGTAGCCGGTGGAGGGTCGGGTCGCGCCGCCGGCGGCGCCGATCCGGAACACCGACGTCCCGACCCGTCGCGGCAGGGGGGCGTCCGTCATGGGGATGACGCCGGTCTCGGCGGCGACGATCTCCATGTCGCCGAGGGGGATGGCCAGGACGTCCGCGGTGTAGTGCCGCAGGGCCGCCTCGTAGCCGCTCGCCGTCAGGGCGCGCGGGGAGAACTCCGTGTACTCCACGAGGGCTTCGTGGGGGCTGGTGGGCAGGACGTAGCCGAAGGAGAGCCCGGAGGCGGGCTGCGGTGTGCGGAAGTCCATCAGTTCGGCGCTCCCGGGGGCGAACGCGGGGTGGGCCGTGCGGACGAACCAGCCGTGGAAGTGCTGCAGCAGGGTGGTGCGGGCGGCCGGGAGACTGCCCGGGGGCCGCGAGTCGAACACCCAGCGCGCCTCCAGTTCGGCGGCCCCGCCTCCGGGCGGGGTCATCAGCACGCGGGCCCCGGTCCCGGCGGGGATCTCCTCGACGGTGTCCACGGTCGCTTCCAGGCGCCGGACGTTGGGGCTGCGGGCGAGGTCCCGTGACACCAGGGCCTCGAAGTCGTCGGAGCGGATCATCTTGTACCGCAGCGGCGCGATGTCCGCCTCGACGGCGGGGCCGACGGGCGGCCGTACGCGCAGGTGGCGCCATCGCGAGCGCACGGCGGCGTCGAAGCGGCCGGCGCCGGCCTCCCAGAAGCACCAGGTGCGCGGGCCGGGGCGCAGCGGGCCGGGCGGCGCGTCGATGAGGACCACGGACGGCACGGGGCCCCCGCGCGCACCGCGCGCCCCGGGCACCCCGTGCTCCCCGTGCACCCCCGGCCGGCTTCCCGGGTGTCCGCTCAGCCGGTGGGCCAGCGACAGCCCGGCGGCTCCCGCCCCGATCACCGCCACGTCCGCCTTCAGCACGGCTGCTCCCTCCGTCCGGTTCCGCGGGCACGTTCCACGCGGGGATTCCCCGCCGGGCGCCGGATCGGATGCGGTCCGTGCCCGCGGGTCACCTGGTCAGCCGCGTCCGCACGATGGCATTCGTGAGCAAATCGGGCATCTGCGCCGTCCCGCATCCGTATCACGGGAAGGGACCGAAGACCCGTGAGAACGACGGCAGCCACGACGAAAGGACCCGGGATGCGCCCGATTCAGGCGAAGGACCCCTCCGCGGCCGCGCCGCCGCCCGTCCCCCGCCTGACGGCCCACTCGGACGCCGCCCACTCGGACTCCGCACCGCGGCCGAACCCGCCGGACGAGCCGGCCCGTGCGGACGCGGCGGACGCGTCGCACCCGGCGCGCATCCGTACGGCGTACGGCAGGCAGGGCCCGACCGGCGCCGGCACACCGAGCGGCGACCTGGTCGAGGCGGTCGAGACGGTCGAGACGGTCGAGACGGTCGAGAGGGTCGACGCGGACGTACCCGGCTCGGTCGGACGCGCACTGGAACAGATCCTCACCGACCGGCTCGCGCGCGCCGGGGCGCTGGACCCACTCTTCGCGGAGGAGCTGGCCGGACGCGTCGCACGCTTCACCCGGGAGGGCGGCAAGCGCACCCGCTCGCAGCTGCTGTGGTGGTCGGTGCGCGCCTGCGGCGGAGACGACGAGCCGGCCGTCGCCGCGGCCCTCCGCATCGGGGCGGCGCTCGAACTGCTCCAGACCTGCGCCCTGGTCCACGACGACCTGATGGACGGATCGGCTCTGCGCCGCGGCCGGCCGACCCTGCACACGGATCTGCGGAACCGCTACGCCGGTGGCGCCCCGGCGGACCGCGCCGCCCGCTTCGGGGAGGCAGCCGCGGTACTGGCCGGGGACCTCGCCCTCGCGTGGGCGGACGACGCCCTGGCGGAGACGGCACTCGACCCGGCTGTGGCGGCTTTGGTGCGCGGGGTGTGGGGCGACATGCGCACCGAGATGGTGGCGGGCCAGTTCCTCGACCTCCAGGGCCAGCTGACGGGCTCGCGCTCCCGGTCGCAGGCGCTGCGCGCCGCGCACCTCAAGAGCGCCCTGTACTCCGTCCAGCGGCCCCTGGCGCTGGGTGCGGCCCTGGCGGGTGCGGACGGCCGCACCACGCGGGCGCTGTGCTCCGCCGGGCGCTGCGTCGGAATGGCCTTCCAGTTGCGTGACGATCTCGACGACGTCTTCGGCGATCCCCGCCGGACCGGCAAGAGCCGCGGGGACGACATCCGCAACGGAAAGCCGACCTATCTGGCCGCGCTGGCGCTGGCGCGCGCCGAGGCCACCGGTGACCGGCCGGCGCTGACCGTACTCGAACGGGCGCTGGGCGACGAGGACCTGAAGCCGGCAGACCTCGACGAGGTACGGGACGTCCTGGTCCGCACCGGCGCCCGGCAGGCGGTCGAGGCGAAGATCGACCGACTGTCGGCCAGGGGACTGCGCCACTTCGACGGCGCCCTCCCCGACACAGCCGCCAAGGCCCGCCTACGAAAGCTCCTGACCTCTCAGGCGGCCTCGCGGGCCGAGGACGGCGGCCCGCCCGAACGGGTGTCTCCCCCACCTGCCGGACCGTCAGCGGGCACCACGGCGCCGGGGACCCGGCGGTGACGCGGACCGTGCCCGGCCGCACCGACCACGTCGTGGTCGTCGGGGCCGGCCTCGCGGGTCTCTCGGCTGCCCTCCACCTGCTGGGCGCCGGTCGCCGGGTGACCGTCGTGGAACGCGGCGACCTGCCCGGCGGGCGGGCTGGACGCCTCGATCTGAACGGCTACCGGATCGACACCGGACCCACCGTGCTGACCATGCCCGACCTCGCCGACGAGGCCTTCGCGGCGGTGGGCGACAGCCTGTACCGGCGGGTGGACCTGGTCGCGCTGCATCCGGCGTACCGGGCGTCGTTCGCGGACGGCAGCACGCTGGACGTGCACACCGGCGGCGAGGCGATGGCGGCGGAGGTCGAGAGGTTCGCCGGTGCGGGTGAGGCGGCGGGGTACCTGCGGCTGCGGGCCTGGCTGGAGCGGATCCACCGGGCCCAGATGCGCCGCTTCATCGACGCGAACTTCGACTCCCCCCTCGACCTGCTCACCGGGGACCTCGCCCGGCTGGCCGCGCTCGGCGGCTTCGGCCGGCTGGACCGGCGCATCGGCGGCTTCCTGAACGACGAGCGGCTGCGGCGGGTGTTCACCTTCCAGGCCCTCTACGCCGGCGTGCCACCGGCCCGGGCCCTGGCCGCGTACGCCGTCATCGCGTACATGGACACGGTCGCCGGGGTGTACTTCCCGCGCGGCGGCATGCACGCCCTGCCGCAGGCCATGGCCGACGCCGCCGCGGACGCGGGCGCCGAGCTGCGGTTCGGCGAGCCGGTGACGCGGCTGGAGCGCTCCGGCGAACGGATCACGGCCGTGGTCACGGAGAAGGACCGCGTCCCCTGCGACGCCGTCGTCCTCACCCCCGACCTGCCGGTCGCCTACCGGCTCCTCGGCCGCCGTCCCGCCAGGCCCGTGCGGCTGCGGCACTCCCCTTCCGCCGTCGTACTCCACGCGGGCACGCACCGCACCTGGCCCCAACTGGCGCACCACACGATCTCGTTCGGCGACGCCTGGCGCACCACCTTCGACGAACTCACCCGGCACGGACGGCTGATGAGCGACCCGTCGCTGCTCATCACCCGGCCCACGGCGACCGACCCCGGACTCGCCCCACCGGGTCGCCATCTGCACTACGTCCTCGCGCCCTGCCCCAACGCCCGGATCGGACCCGACGGCGCCGCCTGGGGCGAACTCGGCCCGCGCTACCGGGCCGACCTGCTGCGCGAGTTGGAGCGGCGCGGCCTCGACGGCATCGAAGCGGCCATCGACGAGGAGTGCCTCGTCACCCCCGCGCAGTGGCTGGACCAGGGCCATGCCGCCGGAACCCCCTTCTCGGTGGCCCACACCTTCCTGCAGACGGGGCCGTTCCGGCCCCGCAACCTCGTCCGGGGCACGCGCAACGCCGTCCTCGCCGGCTGCGGGACCACCCCCGGCGTCGGCGTGCCCACCGTCCTGGTGTCGGGGAAGCTGGCGGCCGCCCGGATCACCGGCACGGCCCGGCGCCCCTCCACCCGCACCAAGGAGGCGACGCGTTGACCGCACGCGAACTCGACGCCGCGGGCATCACCGACCCGGTGCTCCGCGCCGCCTACCGCCGGTGCCGCGAACTCAACGCGGCGCACGGCAAGACCTACTTCCTGGCCACCCGCCTGCTCCCCGCCGAACACCGGCCGGCCGTGCACGCCCTGTACGGCTTCGCCCGCTGGGCCGACGACATCGTCGACTCGACCGACGCCGGCACCGGCACCGGCACCGGCACCGGCGACAGCCTGCGCGGGGCGCGCCTGGCAGCGCTCCAGCAGCGCCTGCGCAGCGGACTTCGCCGACCCGGCGGCGACGACCCCGTGGTGACGGCCCTCGCCGACACCGCCCGCCGGTACGCCATCGACCACCGCCACTTCCACGACTTCATGGCGGCGATGCGCTCCGACCTGACCGTGACGGACTACCCGACCTACGCCGACCTGCGCGCCTACATGCACGGCTCGGCCGCGGTGATCGGCCTGCAGATGCTGCCGGTGCTGGGCACGGTGGTACCGCCCGGGGAGGCCGAGCCGTACGCCGCGGCCCTCGGCGTGGCCTTCCAGCTCACCAACTTCCTCCGCGACGTCGGCGAGGACCTCGACCGCGGGCGCGTCTACCTGCCGGCCGACCTCCTCGCCGCGCACGGCGCCGACCGGGAGCTGCTGCGCCGCTGCCGGGACACCGGTCGTCAGGACCGGCGAGTACTGGCCGCACTGCGGGAGTTCGAGGCACTCACCCGCCGTGTCTACGAGGAGGCACGGCCCGGCGTCACCATGCTCGACCCCGTCTCCCGGCCCTGCATCCGCACCGCCTTCGTCCTGTACGGGGGCATCCTCGACGCCGTCGCCCGGGACGGCTACGCCGTGCTGCACCGCCGCGCCGTCGTACCCCGCCGCAAGCGTGCCGCGGTCGCGGCCGAGGGGCTGGTGCGGCTGGCCGCGGCCCGGCTGCGCCACCGCGTGCGGCCAGCCGAGGTGCGCGTGCCCGTGACTCCGGATCCCCCGGTCCCGCCCGCTCCGCCGGCCGAACCGGCTCCGCCCGCCGACCCGAACCGACCGGTCTCCGAGGAGGTCGCGTGAATCCGCAACCGTCCGCACGCAGGTCCCGGCTGCCCCTCTCACTGCGCCGCGACCCCGTCGCGTGGGACCGGCAGCGGCCGACCTGGCGCGACGCGAGGCCGGGCCTCATCGCCGGGGCGCTGAAGCGGGCGCAGGCCCGGCCCTCGGGCAACTGGTACGTGGTCGGGGCGACGGCCGGCCTGGGACCGGACCGGCCCCTGGCCCGCACGGTGGCCGGCCGCGAGGTGGTCGTCTGGCGCGGCGCCGACGGGCGGCTCCACGCGGGGCCCGGCATCTGCCCGCACCTGGGAGCGCCCCTCGCGGACAGCCCCGTCCGGTGCGGGACGCTGGTGTGCCACTGGCACGGACTCTCGCTCGACGGGTCCGCGTTCGCGGGCTGGGAGCCGCTGCCCGCCTTCGACGACGGCGTCCTGCTGTGGGTGCGCATCGACGAGACCGGTGGGGAGACGCCGTCGGACGCGCCCGTCGTACCGGACCGGCCGGCCCCCGCCCACGGGCTGACGGCCGTGTACGAGGCCATCGGGGTCTGCGAACCCGAGGACGTCGTCGCCAACCGGCTGGACCCCTGGCACGGGTCCTGGCTCCACCCCTACTCGTTCGTGGACCTGGCCGTGGTCGGATCACCCGAAGCCGGCGACGGTCCGGACCGGTTGGAGGTGGAGGTCTCCTTCAAGGTGGCCGGCCGGCTCGTGGTGCCGGTGCGGGCGGTGTTCACCGCGCCCGGGCCGCGGACCGTCGTCATGCGGATCACCGAGGGCGAAGGCTCCGGATCGACGGTGGAGACCCACGCCACCCCCCTCGCACCGGATGACCGGGGCCGTCCGCGCACCGCGGTGATCGAGGCCGTCGTGGCCGCCTCCGACCGTCCGGGTTTCGCGTTCGTACGGCGGGCCGCCCCCCTGCTGCGCCCGGTGATGCGCGCGGCGGCGGCCCGGCTGTGGCGCGACGACCTCGCCTACGCCGAACGCCGCTGGCACCTGCGCGCCACGGCCCGCTTCCCGGGCTGACCACCACAGGACTGCTCCGCCTCAGGTCGGGTGGAGGGTCTGCTCGGTCCAGATGGTCTTGCCGTCGTCGCTGTAGCGCACGCCCCAGTCGTCGGCGAGCTCGCCGACGATGAAGAGGCCTCGACCGCCCTCGTCGCCGGGACCGGCGTGGCGCAGGTGCGGGGCGGCGACGCCGGCGTCGCGGAGTTCGCAGGTGAGGGTGCGGTCGCGGACGAGGCGCAGCTCAAGGGGTGGTTTTCCGTAGCGGACCGCGTTGGTCACCAGTTCGCTGGCGATGAGTTCGGTGTGGAAGGCCGTCTCGTCGTCCACGCTCCAGGCGGTGAGCTGCCGGCGCACGTGCCTGCGCGCGGCCGCGGCGGCCGTGGGCGTGGACTGGAGCTGCCAGGTGGCGACGCTTTCGGCGGGGAAGGCGCGCGTACGGGCGAACAGGACAGCGGCGGGAGCAGCCCGGCTCTCGGCGGGCAGGGCGTAGAGGACGGCGTCGCGCAGGTCCGCGAGCGAGTGGTCTGCATGTGCCCTGAGCAGGTCGGTGCCCGGGGAGCGGCCGACCGCTTCCAGGGCCGGGAGGGGATGGGTGGAGAGGACCACGAGGCTGTCGTCGGGGACCTCGAAACGGGAGGCGGCGAAAGGCGTCCGGTCAAGCGTGCCCAGCGGCGATCCCGAGGAGAGTTCCAGTGCCAGTGCCCAGGCGGTGCCGTCCGGCCGGACGAGGGTGAGGGCCGGGGATCCGGCGCCCGCGACGGTGAGGGTCCTGTTCAGCGGATCGTGGACGGCGTAGGCGCAGTCGGCCGCGAGCACCTGGTGGTGCAGCGGGTCGGTGGGCGGCAGTCCGGCGCGCTCGGCTGCCAGGGTGGCGACGGTGCCCTGCAGCCGGGCCAGGAGTTCGTCGGGCTGGAGTTCGAAGGCGGACAGGGAGCGGATGACGGTACGCAGCTGTCCCATGAGGGTGGCGGTGTGGATGCCGCTGCCGGCGACGGTACCCACGACCAGGGCGGTTCGGGCCCCGGACAGTGCGATGGTGTCGTACCAGTGGCCGACGCCTTCGGCGGGTACCAGAAGGTGTTCCGTCTCCAGCGCGGTGCGTGAGGGGGAGTGGCGGGGCAGCAGGTTGCGTTGGACCGTCGCGGCGATGGTGTGTTCTCGGGTGTAGCGGCGGGCGTTGTCGAGGCACAGGGCGGTGTGGTCGGCCAGCTGGACCACGAGGTCGGCATCGGCCTCGTCGAAGGGAACCGGGTACCGCGTGCGGTACAGGCTGACCAACCCGAGCACGGTGCCCCTGACGGTCAGCGGGGCGGTGAGGAGCGTGTGCGCCCCCGACGCGCGGATGGCCTCCCGACGGTCCGGGTCGGCGGCCGACCACGGCAGGTCGTCGTCGAGCGCGACCACCCGGGGCCGCAGATCCGACAGGGCCTGTGTGTAGGGGGTGGGGAACGGGAGGCTGCGTACGTCTCCCAGCGCGTGGGCCTGCGGCGTCTCGGCTCCCGTGTCCCCGGTGCTGCGGAACGCGGCGCGGCGCAGGGGCACGTCCAGGGCCAGGGGTGACGGGCGCGGCTCCTCTCCCCGCACCACGGCGTCCACCACTTCGACGACCGCGACATCGGCGAATGACGGCACCAGTGTGTCCACGAGTTCCTGACAGGTCACCACGACGTCGAGGGACCGGCCCACCTGCTCGCGTACGGCGTTCAGGACCGCCGCGCGGGCCCGCCCCCCTTCCCGCTCGCTGACGTCCACCACGGTCAGTGCGACGCCGAGGGTCTCTCCGGACGGTGCCTGGAGGCGGAAGGCGGACATCTCGTAGAACCGGCCCAGCGAGGCGGCGGCCGAGCCGTTCGCCTCTACGACGTGCCCCACCACGGAGCGGCCGCTCTCCAGTACCCCGCGGACGAGCGACGCGACGGCCGGCCCGTCCACGAGAAGCGGGAGACAGACCTCCTCGAAGGGGCGCCCGAGGACGTCCTCCATCCGTGCGCCCCGCATGGCGGGCGTGGCGGCGTTGACCCGTGCGATCCGCAGCTCGGCGTCCAGGAGGTGCAGACCCACGGGCGACTGGCCGAAGAGGGCGTCCAGCAACGCGGCCTCCGGATCGCCCAGGGACCTGGTCGAGTCGCCCCGGCCCATCGCCACCGCCTTCCGTCGTCCCGGATCCGCCGCCGGCACCGACCCGGGCACGCGACCGTTCCTGCTCTCCCCCGCATGTAGACCACCACATGTAGACCACCCCGTCGGAGCGGCCCGCGCGCCACGCCGAAGGGAGGTATGGAGCGGGCCCCGGGTGAGAGCAGGGGGCAGGCGGTGCCTGAACGGCACCGCCTGCCCGGCCGCGGTCCGGCTCAGTCGCGGTCGTGGTGGTGGTGGGCCGGACGGATCTTCACGGTGGTGGTGGTCTTGACCGACTTCTTGACGACCTTGCCGTGACGGTCCTTGGTGATCCTGGTGATCGTCTTGACCGTGACCACCTTGACCCGCCCGTCGCTCAGGGTGCGCTTCTTGACCGTGATCTTGGTCGTCACCACTGTTCTGGAACGGGCCTCGTGCGCCGGGTGCTCGTGGGCCGTCTGTGAGGCCGTGGCCTGCGTCGCCGCAGGGGAGGCGAGGGCAGTGGAGGGAAGCAGGGCTCCCCCGGCGGCGAGGGCTCCGCAGGCGCCGAGGAGGGCGAGGCGCTGGGTGAGGTTCGTACGGGTCATGACAGGTCTCCTTGCTACGGGAACGGCAGGGGCCGTGGATCCGGACTGTCCGGGGGTCCTTGCCGGAACGTGTCTCCATTGGGCCGGGCGGACGGGGGCGGGGTCATGCCCCTGGAGTTCGGGGCTTGACGTACCCCGGGACGCCGTACACGGCCGACCGGTCCTGCCCGCACGGGGGCTGTCCGGCGGCGTCCGGGGCTCTCCCGAGGGTTCGTCCGGCTTCTTCCTGTGCATGGAACGGCCTGCCGGGGAAGGTGCGCCGGGGACCTGTACCCCCGAGAAGGGACGGACACCATGGCTCGACCGAGGATCGTGGTCGTCGGCGCGGGCTTCGCCGGCGTCGCCTGCGTACGCCGCCTGGAGCGGACACTGTCACCCGGGGAGGCGGAGATCCTGCTGGTCACCCCGTTCTCCTACCAGCTCTACCTGCCCCTGCTGCCGCAGGTGGCCTCCGGGGTGCTCACCCCGCAGTCCGTCGCAGTGTCCCTGCGCCGCAGCCGCCGCCACCGGACCCGGATCGTGCCGGGCGGAGCCGTGGGCGTCGACACCCGGGCGAAGGTCTGCGTCGTCCGGAAGATCACGGGCGAACTGGTGGACCTGCCTTACGACTACGTGGTGCTCGCGCCGGGAAGCGTGACCCGCACCTTCGACATCCCGGGCCTCGCGGAGCACGGCCGCGGCATGAAGACGCTCGCCGAGGCGGCCCACCTGCGCGACCACGTGATCGCGCAGCTCGACCTGGCCGACGCCGCCGCACCGGGCTCGCCGGAGCGGGCCTCGCGTCTCGGTTTCGTCGTCGTGGGCGGCGGCTACGCCGGCACCGAGACGGCCGCCTCCCTGGAGCGGCTCGCCACGCACGCCGCCGGCCGCTATCCCCGGCTGGACCGGCGGGAGATCACCTGGCACCTCGTGGACGTGGCACCCAAGCTGATGCCCGAACTCGGCGACCGGCTGGGGCTGGCCGCGCTCGACGTGCTGCGCCGCCGCGGCATCCAGGTCTCGCTCGGTGCCTCCGTGGCCAAGGCCGGGCCGGAGGACCTCACCCTCACCGACGGCCGTGTGCTGCCCTGCCGCACCCTCATCTGGACCGCCGGCGTCGCCGCGAGCCCCCTCGTCGCGACGCTGGGCGCCGAGACGGCCAAGAGCGGCCGGCTCGTCGTCGCCCCGGACCTGCGGGTGCCGGGCGCGGAAGGCGCGTTCGCCCTCGGTGACGCGGCCGCCGTGCCCGACCTCGCCGGCGGTGGGGACGGCGCCGTGTGCCCGCCCACCGCGCAGCACGCCGAGCGCCAGGGCAGGGTCGCCGCCGACAACGTCGCCGCCGCCCTGCGCGGCACTCCGCTGCGCCCGTACGCCCACAAGGACCTCGGACTGGTCGTGGACCTCGGCGGCCGGGACGGCGTCTCCCGCCCGCTCGGCATCGGCCTGCGCGGGATGCCCGCCCAGGCCGTGGCGCGCGGCTACCACTGGGCCGCCCTGCGCACCGGGGCCGCGAAGACCCGGGTGATGACGAACTGGCTGCTGAACGCCGTGGCCGGCGACGACTTCGTCCGGACCGGTTTCCAGACCTACAAGCCGGGGACGCTGCGCGACTTCGAGTACACGGACCACTACCTCACCCCGGAGGAGGTACGGGCCCGCACCGCGGCGGGCGGGGGCTGACCTCCCGCCTGCCGCGTGCCGGCCGCTTCGGCCGCTCAGTCGGCGCGGCCGAGTGCGGCCAGTACGCGGTCCGGTGTCAGGGGGAGTTCACGCAGCCGGCGGCCTGTGGCGTGGCAGAACGCGTTCCCGATGGCGGCCGCCGTGCCGACGATGCCGAGCTCCCCGATCCCCTTGCTGCCCATGGGGTTGAGGTGCTTGTCGTGTTCGTCGATCCAGTGGACCTCGATGGCGGGTACGTCGGCGTGCGCCGGAACGTGGTAGGCGGCCAGGTCGCGCTCGGCGAAGTCTCCGAACTCCGCGTCCACCGTGCTGTGTTCGGTGAGCGCCATGCCGAGTCCCATCACCATGGCGCCCTTGAACTGCGATCGCGCGGTGAGCGGGTTGAGGATGCGGCCGGCGGCGAAGACGCCCAGCATGCGCCGTACGCGGACCTCCCCGGTGGTCGCGTCGACCCGTACCTCGGCGAAGTGCGCGCCGAAGGCGTGCCGCGAGTAGGGAGACTTCTGCTTGGCGGACTGCGTGGTGTCGGCCGACGCGGACAGTCCCCCGGTCGGCAGCGGTCCGTGGTGGCGCTCCAGGCGTGCGGCGAGGGCGGTGCAGGCGTCGTGGACGGCCCACCCCCAGGAGGCGGTGCCGCAGGAGCCTCCGGCGAGCGAGGCCGGGGGCAGGCCGGTGTGTCCGATGGCGACGGCGACCGAGTCGAGCGGGACCCGCAGGGCATCGGCCGCGACCTGGGCCAGGACGGTACGGGCGCCGGTGCCGATGTCGGTGGCGTTGATCTCGACGAGGTGGCGGCCGTCGGGGCGGGCGTGCGCGCGGGCCGTGGAGGGTGCGATGAGGACGGGGTAGGTGGCCGCGGCCACGCCGCACCCGGTGAGGAACGGGCCGTGGCGGCGCGGCTCGCGGCGGCCGGCCCAGCCGAACCGTTCGGCGCCCTCGCGCAGGCAGTCGACGAGGTGGCGGCTGCTGAAGGGGAGGCCGCTGTCGGGCTCGGTGCGGGGCTCGTTGCGTACGCGCAGCTCGATCGGGTCGATGCCGAGGGTGTCGGCGAGTTCGTCCATCGCCGATTCCAGCGCGTACATGCCCGGTGCCTCGCCGGGGGCGCGCATCCAGGACGGGGTGGGTACGTCGAGGGCGACGACCCGGTGCGTCGTACGCATGTCGGGCACGGCGTATATGACGCGGGCCGGGACCGCCGCCTGTTCGACGAACTCGCGGACCCGGGAGGTGTGGGTGGTGACCTCGTGGGTCAGGGCCGTCAGGGTGCCGTCGGTCCGGGCGCCGAGCCGGATGCGGTGCAGCGTCGGCGCGCGGTGGCCGACGGTGGCGGGCAGGTGTGCGCGCGGGAGGGCGAGTTTGACGGGCCTGCCGTAGTGGCGTGAGGCCATCGCCGCCAGGACGACGTGCGGGCGGGGGGTGCCCTTGGAGCCGAATCCGCCGCCGACGTGCTCGGAGACGACGGTGACCTCGGCCTCGGTCAGCTTGAGGAGTGCGGCCAGAGCGGTGCGGACGGGGCCGGCGCCCTGGCTGGAGTCGTGCACGGTGAGGTGGTGCCGTTCCTCGTCCCAGTCGGCGAGGGCGGCGTGCGGCTCCATGGGGTGGTTGTGCAGGGGCGGCACCGCGTAGGCGCAGTCGATCCGTACGGGGGCGGCGGCGAGGGCCGCGTCCGGGTCTCCGTGCTCGCGGTGTGCGGGGTGGCCCCCGTTGGCCTCCTCGGGGGTGTAGGCGCGCTGGTGGTCCGCCCTGAGGGTGACGTCGTGGGGCTCGGTCTCGTAGGTGACGTGTACCGCTGCGGCCGCGGCCCGCGCGCCCTCCGGGGTGTCGGCGACGGCCAGGGCCACGTACCAGCCGCGGTGGGGCACGGCCAGGTCCTGCAGGACGCGCAGGGTGGGGTCGTCGGCCGCGCCGAGGCGGGGTGCGTCGTAGGGGGTCAGTACGCCGATCACGCCGGGCACGGCGGTGGCGGCCGCGGTGTCGACGGCGGTGACGCGACCGCGGGCGACCGTGGCGGGCACGGGCCAGGCGTAGGCGCACCGGGCGGGTGTGTGCTCGACGGCGTAGCGGGCGGCTCCGGTGACCTTCTCGCGTCCTTCGCTGCGCCGGGCGGGGCTGCCGAGGGCGGAGGGACTGTCGGCGGAGAGGCGGTCGGCGGAGGGGTTCTCGGGCAGGGCGGGCATCCGGGTCCCCATTCTGTTCGGGGCGGTCACGGCTGTTCGGTGGCGGGAGGGGCGCCGGGGGCGCAGCGGACGAGTGTCGCGAGGGCGTCGCGGGCGAGGTTGCGGGCGAGGCCGACCTTGTAGGCGTTGCCGGGCAGCGGCCGGGCCGCGGCCAGCTCGGCGTCGACGGCTTCCCGTAGGGCCTCGTCGGTGGGCGCGGCGCCGGTGAGCCGTTCCTCGGCGGCGGTGGCGCGCCAGGGACGGTGGGCGAGGCCGCCGAAGGCGAGCGCGACGCGGCGTACGCGGCCGTCGTCGAGTTCGAGCACGGCGGCGACCGAGGCGAGGGCGAAGGCGTACGAGGCGCGGTCGCGGGCCTTGCGGTAGAGGGAGACGGCTCCGGGCGCCGGCGGGGGCAGGAGCACGGCGGTGACGATCTCGCCCGGGCGTAGGACGGTGTCCCGTTCGGGGTGCTCACCGGGAAGCCGGTGGAAGTCGGCGGCGGCGACCTGGCGGGTGCCGTGCTCGCCGTCGTAGAGCTCGACCCCGGCGTCCAGGGCGGTGAGGGCCACCGCCATGTCCGAGGGGTGGGTGGCGATGCAGTGCGTGGAGTGGCCGAGGACCGCGTGGTCGCGGTGGACTCCGTCGCGGGCCGCGCAGCCGGTGCCGGGCTCCCGTTTGTTGCAGGGCTTGGAGACGTCCTGGAAGTACGGGCAGCGGGTGCGCTGGAGCAGGTTCCCGCCGGTGGTGGCGACGTTGCGCAGTTGTCCGGACGCGCCGGCGAGGAGGGCCTGCGACAGGGCGGGGTAGCGGGTGCGCACCAGGGGGTGCACGGCGAGATCGGTGTTGGACACACCGGCTCCGACCCGGAGTGCTCCCGTGGGCAGCTCCTCGATGTCATGGAGGGGCAGCCGGGTGAGGTCGACGAGGGTGTCGGGGGTCTCGACGCCGTGCTTCATGAGGTCGACGAGGTTGGTGCCGCCGCCGAGGTAGCGGGCGCCGGGGTGGGCGGCGTGGGCGGCAGCCGCTTCCTGCAGGGTGGTGGCCCGTACGTAGGCGAAGGGTTTCACGCGGTCACGTCCGGGGTGTGGGACGGCGAGACGGGCGCGGGCGGCGGCGTCCGGTCCGGGGCTTCGGCGGCGGCGCAGGCCGCCACGGCGTCGGCGATCCCGTTGTAGGCGCCGCAGCGGCACAGGTTGCCGCTGAGCCGTTCCCTGATCTCTTCGGCGCTCAGCTCGACCGGGTGTGCGCTGTCGGCGGCGGTTGCGGGGTCGGTCGCGTGGGAGGGGTGTCCGGCGGCGGCTTCCCGCAGCACACCGGCGGCGGAGCAGAGCTGGCCGGGGGTGCAGTAGCCGCACTGGAAGGCGTCGTGGTCGAGGAAGGCCTGCTGGAGGGCGGACAGCGTGCCGTCGGGGGCGGCGAGCCCCTCGACGGTGGTGATCTCGGACTCGTCCAGGGTCACGGCGAGCAGGAGGCAGCTGTTGGCCCGCCGGCCGTCGACGAGGACGGTGCAGGCACCGCACTGGCCGTGGTCGCAGCCCTTCTTGGACCCGGTCAGGTCAAGCAGCTCGCGCAGGGCGTCGAGGAGGGTGACGCGGTGGTCCAGGTCGAGGTCGTGGGTCCGGCCGTTGACGCGGAGCGCGACGCGCGAGTGGACGGGGCCGGCGGCGGCCGGCGGGTCGGCCTGCCGCTGTTCCAGGGGATTGCGTGCACGGGCAGCCACAACGGCCCTCCATGTCCGTTTACGGAAGGTATGCCCTGGCATCTTCCCCGGCACGGCTGTGCCATACGTCGTCGACGCGGCCGCCTCGGGCGGCCCGTGGGTCCGCGCGGGGGCGCGGGTCAGCCGGTCGGCCCAGTGGGCCTCGCGCTGCCGGATCCCGGTTCGGATGATCCGGCAGCGGAACGGGGCACCACCCCCGGCGCCCCGGTACGGCCCGGTCCTCCGAGCCCGCGCGACGACCGCCCGGCGCCGCTCCTCAGCCGGCCTCGGGGCCGACATCGCCGCCGGGGCGCCGGCCTGGGACGGTGCAGCGGAACATGTGGAGGGTCCAGGACGGCTCGGCGGTCGGCTTCGTCGCGTACTCCACGGCCCCCATGGCCGCGTAGAACGGAGCGGCGTTCGGGTCGGAGGCGATGGTGAACTCCGAGCGCCCGAGCCCGCGGGCGGTCCGGAGCGCGTGCTCCCAGAGCAGCCTGCCGTAGCCCTGGCCGATCCGGTCGGCGTCGACGAAGAGCTTGTCCAGGAGCAGGCCGCCCTCCGACTCGGTGAAACCGTAGAAGCCGAGGCTCCGGCCGCCCTCCTCCAGGACGAAGACCGGGTTGTCCCGGACGTAGGCTTCCGCAATCACCCGGGCGGCGTCTCCCGCCCAGTCGAAGTAGCCCGGCGGGTACCCCCAGTGGGCCGACGAGCGCTCCTGGAGCCCTTCCAGCTCGGCGGCCAGCGAACGCGGCCCGGCCGGCCTCGGTCAGCATGCTCACCCCGGCCTCGACCTCGTACTCGGAGTCCAGGTCCGAGGGGTGCGCCCCGGCCGGGCAGGCGCAGGAGGACGGGTCCAACTGCGTACGGACGCTATCCAGGGCCCGTATGTACGACGCGAACACGGACTTGTTGAAGACGCGCGCGGAGACGTACCAGCAGGTGGAGTGGAGCAGGATCGTGTACCCGGACCGCTCCCGGCGGTCCTGCGGGCCGGTGTCGCGGGCGAGAGCCCGCGCAGCGTCGTCGGCGAGGGCGGCGAGGGTCGGTTCGGGGTCCACGTAGGGGTGGTCGCTGACGATCCCCGACAGGTCGGAGATCAGTTCGCGGTGGTCGTCGGGCATGGTGGGCGTCGCTTCGGTCACATCCGTAACCGACGACCCTCCCGGTAGACCGGTTCCCGCAGGCCGCGGCGACCGCGACTCACTTGAACACGTTCAACCCATCTGGCATGGTGATCACCGACGGCCGGCGAGAGCGACAGGGCGGGCGCATCCGCCTTCCCGTGCGGCCGGCTTCAGCGAAAACAGGAGAAGGGCCGCGTGCCGTGATCATCGCTTTCTTCGTGTTCCTGGTTGTCGGTGTGATCGTGGCCGCTGCCCCGGGAGTGCTCGTCGGGTACGCGTTCGTCGCCGTGAGCGGCGGACTGTCACGCGGCGTCAGGCTCACGCTGCTGCTGCTCCTGGCAGCGGCTTCGGCGGCGATGTGGTGGGTCGTCCTGATGGGAGAAGGCGAGGTGCTGGGGCCCGCCGCAGCGACGGTGTCGTGCGTCGCGACCGTCTCCTCGGGCGCGACGTTCCTCGGCCGCGAGGCCAACCGGCTGCGCGGCCCTGCCCGGCTGCACACCCAGCCGTGGCCCGACTGGAATCCACCGGTCGACCCCCACGGCGGCCGGTGAACGCGCCACCGCCCCTCGCACCGCGAGAGTTGAGGGGCCGGGACGCCCCCGCGTGCGGGCGCCCGGCCCGGCGGATCGCCTCGGCCGGGCAGCCGTACGGGGCGTCAGCGGTTCACCGCCGCCGGCGCAGGCGGTCCAGCAGGCGGCCCGCTCGCGCCCGGTTGCGGGGATCTCCGGCGGCTCGACGGGCCGCGGCAACGGTCCGCTGCCCCTGCGGACTGCGCGCGAACTGCCGGATACGGGTCAACAGCGCTGACATGACTCCTCCTTGAGGTCTCGTGTCATGGCTCGTGCCCCGCTCCGCGGCAGTCATGCGGGAACGCGGCCCGCACGCTCGGGTCAGAGCCGTCGCGAGGCCCGTTGGGGGAGCGCAACCGCCCTGGGGCACCGGCGGAGCCGCGTGGACGGGACCGCCCGGGTGCGGGTGGTGCTGCTGAGGGAAGTGGGACCGGACCGCGGGCAGGGCTGCGGAGGTGGCGGGCCGGGCGGGTCCGCCGGGGCGCGGTGTCCGGTGTGGTGCGTCGCGAGGCGGAGGGCCCGCCGCTCGTACCGGACGTACGGCCGTGGTCCGGCGACGCGCGAGGGCGCCGCACGGACACCCCGCCCAGGTGGGCCTTCCCGTCACAGCACCAGGGGCTCGGAGGCGCCGTGCGGGGAGGCGGGCGGTTGCAGCCAGCCTCGGATCGCGGCTTGGACGCCGGCCTGGAAGCGGGTGTCGGCGTCGAGTTCCTCCAGCATGCGGGTGATCCTGCGGCGGGCCGTGTGTACGTGTACGCCGAGCCGGCGGGCGATGGTCTCGTCCTTCAGGCCGGAGGCGAGCAGCCCGAGGAGTTCACGCTGGCCCGCGGTGAGGGGGCTTGCGGGGCTGCCGACCGGGGTTGCGCGCGCCCACAGGGATTCGAACAGCGGTAGTGCGGCCCGGTGCAGCAGGGAGGCGCCGAGGACCAGGGCCGTCCCGCCGGCTCCCCCGTCGTCGGAGGGTTGCGGGGGCAGCAGGCAGGTGCGCCGGTCCACCAGGACCAGGCCGGTGGGCAGGCGCTGTCCGATCCGGGCCTGGAGGCCGAGTCGGGTGAGGGCGATCAGCTCCCTGGCCCGTTCGGGGAAGTCGCTGCCGCGCCGGTCGGTGACGGTCCGTACGCTCACACCGCGGTCCAGCAGACGCCGGATGCGGCCGGCGCCCGCTTCCGCCGCCTCCCGCGTGTCCCCCGGCTCCCCCGCCACCCCGGCGTCCCCGACCCCACCGGTGTCCCCGCTTCGGGGTGTCGTCAGCGCGCCGAGGTCGAGTACGAGCACCTCCGTCTCGGCGGAGTCGAGCATGCTGTCGAGCCGGGCTCCGACGGCTTCGGCGCCGGTGACGACCTCGATGCCGGGCGGGGGCCCGATGGGTAAGGCGGGCGGCGGCGGCAGTTCGTGGGCGAGTCTGTCGGCGTAGCTGCGCAGGGACCTCAACTCCGCCGATTCCCGCTGCAGCAGGGCCTGTCGGCGCTGGATGAGTACGCGCAGTACGGCGGCCGGATCGGAAACGGAGGCGGAGGCGGAGGCGGGGCCGGAGGCGGTGCCCGAGGCCGCGGCCGGGGCGGCGCCCGGGTGGACCGGTGCCCGGCTGTCGTCCTGTGTGCGGGCCGGAGTCCGGTCGTGCGAGTCGGTTTCGATCATGCGGGGGATTTTGACCGCCTTCACAGGGCCCCCACAACTGTGCATGGCCACTTCTGAGGGGGTCCGGCCTCTGGTCGCGGGCCGCCGACGGCGCTTGCATGGCGGCGACTCACAGCAACGCATCAGGCACTCATGGTTGAGGAGACCCCTTGCCCAAGTTCAGCGCAGGTTCGTCGGCTCCGACCCCGACCGCCCGACGGATATGGCGGAAAGAGCTCCGATCCGCCGGAGGAATCGCGGTTCTGCTGGCCGTCGCAATGACCTTGCAGACATCGCCGGCGTGGGCCGCGGAACCCGGCCCCTCGAACGTCATACCCGGCCAGGACACCGCGACCCCGGTACTCGTCGAGGGCATACGGGAGTCCGTCGACGCCAAGGCCGCCCCGGCCGACGCGGCCCGCGGGCACCTCGCGGCGAACAAGAGCCGCTACAAGATCCCGCGGGCGGGCAGCGACCTCGTCCCCCTGTCGGCGACGGCCACCGGGTCCAGGGACGAGACGGTCCGGCTGCAGCAGAAGCACCGCGGAGTCGACGTCCTGGGCGGCCAGTACGTCGTGCGCATGCAGAAGCAGGACGGCAAGCGCGTGGTCACCGGCACCTCGGGGCACTACTTCACGGCGCTCAGCACCGACGTCACCCCGCAGGTGGCCGAGGACGTCGCGGTCCGCCGCGCGGTGGCCGCCACGGCCCGCCGGCTGGGAACCACCCTCGACAAGAGCCGGGCGCCGCGGTCGGAGGCGGGCGATCCTGCGGCCACCGGCATGACGGGCGAGGCCAAGGGGCTCGTCGTGCTGCCCAAGGGGGGCGGCGTGCTCGCCTACCGCGTCACCGTACGCGGCACCGCGCCCGGCACCGGAGCGCCGGTCGTGGACGAGGTGTACGTGGACGCCCGGTCGGGCTACCCGGCACTCCAGTACAGCGCGCTGAAGACCCTGACGGCCCCGGCCGCCGCACGCACGGCCGGAGGGACGGCGGCCGAGGGCGCGACGGCGGACGGACCGCCGGCCGCCCCCGCGAACCTGGTCCCGGAGACCGGGTCCGGCACCCGGCTGGGCGGCGCGTCGGCCTCACTGGACATCGCCTACGACCCGGCGGCCGGCAACTACCTCCTGGCGGACGCGGGCCGGATGCGCGCCACGTCGAAGAACCTGCTGTCCACATGGGACGCCCGGGGCAAGTCGGTGTCGGAGACCTCGGGCCGCTGGCCCTCCGGCATCAAGATCTTCTCCTCTCCGAACACCACCTTCGGCGGGGCGGCGACGGATTCGGGAGCCGTGGACGCCCACTGGAACGCGGGCCAGGTCTACGACTTCTACAAGAAGAACTTCGGGCGCGACAGCCTCGACGGGGCCGGCGGTCCCGTCAACTCGCTGGTCGGCGTGACCTATTACGGCCTTCCCTACGCCAACGCGTTCTGGGACGGCACCAAGATGGTCTACGGCAGCGGCGACGACGAGTTCAAGCCGCTGTCGGCCGACACGGACGTGGTCGGCCACGAGATGACGCACGGGGTCATCGAGCACACGGCGAACCTGGTCTACGCGGGCCAGTCAGGCGCCCTCAACGAGGCCCTGGCCGACTACTTCGGCAACGCGATCGACGTCACCGCGAGCGGCACGCCGATGAACGATCCGGCCGCCGGCCTGATCGGCGAGGACCTGTGCCGTACGAAGGCCGCCGCCGACTGCGCGCTGCGCGACCTCAACGACGGGGCCACCACCTCGAAGAGCTTCCTGGGAGTGTCGTTCGCCACCGACAACGGCGGCGTGCACCTGAACTCCACGATCTTCTCCGGCGCGCTGTGGGACATGCGCGAGGACCTGGGCGGTGAACTCGCCGACCGGATCGTGTACAAGGCCGTCACCGAGTACATGACGCCGATCGACGGGTTCACCGAGGCCCGCGGGGCGGTGCTCGCCGCGGCCAAGGCGCTGGGCGCGACCTCCGCCCAGCAGAACACCGTCAAGCGCTCGTTCAACGCGCACGGCATCGTCCCGGGCTGGGAGCAGGCCCTCGGTGTCGACAGCGACACCCTCTTCGGGACGCTGAACACCACCGACTCCGGGGTGGGCGCGGGCGGCGGCTGGTGGACGGCCTCGAAGTCCAACGACGACGGCTCCGAGCCCTACTCGGTCTACGCCGGCCGGCTGGACGGCAAGGGCGCGCCGAAGGTGATCAGCCCCAACGACGGCCGCTACCACACCGCGCCGGCCACGGACGGCAAGACCGTGGTGTGGACGGCGTACGGTCCGACCTCGGTCGACGTGCTCTCCCGCCCCGTGGCGGGCGGCCCGGTCAAGACGCTCTACACCTCGACGACCGGCGTCGCCGGCCTGCGGGTGGAGAAGGGCACGGTCGTGTTCGAGGAGTACGACATCCTCGGCGGCCGGCACGTCGGCTACATGCGGCCCGCCGACAAGGCTCCCGTCTTCACCGACGGCAAGAAGTGGACCACGCTGACCGCTCTGCCGTCCATCAGCGACAACAGGATCGCCTACGCGAAGCTGTACCCGCAGGACGGTACGTACCGGCTGGGCGTCGAGGTCGTCGACCTGGCCACCGGCAAGGCGGTCATGACCGAGCAGCTGGACGAGCCGGTGAGCATGGGGCAGACCGGTATCAACGGCAAGAACGTGTTCTGGCTGGCGGACAGCGACGAGAGCGACGGCGGCCTGATGTCGGTCGTCAGCGCCGGCCTGGACGGCCGCGGTGCCTTCCTCGTCAGCAGCGAGCACAAGCCCGGCGCCTTCATCGCCTCCGACCTGACGGTCTCGCAGGACGCGCTGACCCTGGTCGCCCGGACGCCCGACACGCGCTACCGCAACGAGTCCCTGCCGAAGCTGTGGCAGCTGGCCACCGACGGTTCGCGCCGCGACCGGGTCTCCTGCAACCGCGGTGAGCAGAACCACCCGGCGGCCGGTGTGGGCCGCCAGGTCGCCTGGCTGGACGCGACGACCGGCTCCACCGACCTGGTGGTCCGTGAGCGCCCCGCCGGCACCTGCTGATCCCCACCTCTGAATGACGGGGCCGACGGCGACAGCCGCCGGCCCCGTCCGCGTGCCGGGCGTCGGCGTCGGCTACCGGAGGTGCGTCGTCGCGAGGTGGATTCTGAAGCCGCAGGGGACGCGGCCGTCGGGCGTCGTCAGGTCCGCGGCCTCGGCGAGGAACGCCTCGCGCAGCCGCTCCACGGTCGGGGGGTCGAGCGGGCCGAGATCGTAGAGGCCGGACACGGCGGCCCACACCTGTTCCACGGGGCCGCTCAGATCGATGGGCACGGTCTCCCAGTCGACCGCCGCGAAGCCTGCGGGTCCGAGGACCGCGTCGAGCCCGTCGCGGTCGCGTGTCCTCCTGTCCCCCATCGCCGGAATCCGCTGTGAGGCCGGCGCCTGTTCGACCGTGCGCCGCAGCAGTGTCAGGAACCGTTCGTAGGCCTCACCGCCCACGGCCCCGCCTCCCACCGCGCAGGCCAGCACCCCGCCGGGAGACAGCACTCGGGCGACTTCGGCCGCGACCTGCTCGATCTCGCTCATCAGCATCAGCGCCAGGTGGGAGACGCAGGCGTCGAAGCTGTCGTCGGCGAAGGGGAGCTCCTGGGCCCGCCCCGCTGCCAACGTGGCCCGGGAGAGCGCCGGTCGGCGTCGTGCCCGTGCCAGGGAGTGCGGGGACAGGTCCACTCCCGCCGGCCGTCCGCCGGGCCTCTTCGCCAGCAGTTCGAGCAGAACGCCGTCTCCGCAGCCGAGGTCGAGTACGCGCGTGCTGCCTGCCACCCGGTCGCACAGGATCTCGTAGCTGGAGCGGCCGTCCGGAGCCCGGCCTCGGCCGAACGCCTCCGAGGTCACTGCCGGGTACTCGGCGTGGAACGCCTGCAGGAACGCCTCTTGCGGTGAGGTGGTCGTCATGAGTCCAACCTACGCCGCCGGCCCGCCCGCGCCCGGAGTGCGTGACGGTGCTCCGGGCGCGGGCGGGTGGGTCGTGCGGCGGTCAGGCGGTCGCCGGCGTCGCGGCGGTGATCATCTCCGCCAGGACGGTACGGCGGTCCTCCCCCGGCCGGGCGTGCAGGGGGCGGGCCAGGCGTGCGCTGTCGTAGTGCCAGCGGTGGTCGAGGTCCTGCGCGACCGCGTCGGTTTCGCGGAGGTCCGCCCCGGTGCCGAGCAGGCCGGTGAGGTCGCGGGCGAGGTCGTGCCAGGAGACGTGGCCGCTGCACGCGTTGGCGACTCCGTGCACGGGCCGGTCCAGGCAGTGGGCCACCGCACGGGCCAGGGCGGCCGCGTGCACCCAGGCGGCTCCGTACCAGTCGTGTCCGCCGGCGCCCGGGCGGGGCAGTTCGATCGTCCGGCCCTGCTCGGCGGCCTGGTAGAGGCTGCCGAGTGCGCCCCAGCGCAGTTGTTCGCGCAGCCGGTCG
Organism: Streptomyces sp. TN58; assembly: GCF_001941845.1. Lineage (NCBI taxonomy): Bacteria > Bacillati > Actinomycetota > Actinomycetes > Kitasatosporales > Streptomycetaceae > Streptomyces > Streptomyces sp. TN58. The sequence goes on from NZ_CP018870.1 coordinate 298,703, forward strand.
TGGGCGCCCCAGACGATCGGCGACCGTACGGCGCTGGCGCCGCCGCGCCCCTGCGTTCCGGCCGCGCGCAGCAGCATGGCCTCGCAGTCGAGCTTGGCCCGGCCGTACGGGCTGACGGGGTCGTGGGGTGCCGACTCCTCGGTGACGCGGGCCGCCGCGGGATGCCCGTAGGCGTCGACGCTGCTGACGAAGACGAACGGTCCGCGCCGCCATGCGTCGGCCATCGTCTCCATCGCGGCCAGGTCCACGTCGTGCCGGGTGAAGGTGCAGGCGGCGTGGACGACGGCGTCCGCCTGCGCGACGGCGTCCCGCAGCCCGGCCAGGTCGGTGAGGTCGCCCTCGATCACGTCGACGCCGTCGCCGGTGATCAGGTGGGCGGACTCGGGACGGGCCAGGGCCAGCACGGGGCGGCCCTGGGCGGCGAGTTCGCGCACCACGAACGCGCCGACGCCGCCGGTCGCGCCGGTGACCAGCACCGTGCCCGGGCGGATCCCCCGGGAGCGGGGGGCCGGCCGGCTCGCGGCCTTCGCGGCGCGCTGCCGTGCCGCCCGTTCGTCGAGGAGCGCCGTCAGTGTCCGGGGGGTGCGGGCCTGGAGTACGTCGAGGCCCGTGAGCGGCAGCCCGAGGTCCGTGCGCAGCCGTTCGGCGAGCTGGACGGCCTTCAGGGAGTGGCCGCCGAGCTCGAAGAAGTCATCCTCCGGCGAGGGGCGGCGGCCGAGTACGGCGGTGAAGGCCTCGGTGACCGTTTGCGCGCGAGCGCCGGACGGCGCGGCCGGCCGCCCGGGCAGCCGGGCGTGGTCCACCGCCCCGGCGGGTGTGCGCGGCAGCGCGTCGAGCAGGGTGACCGCGGCGGGCAGGGCCTCGGGGGCGAGCGTGCGCCGTAGGAGGCCGAGGAGTTCCCGGCCGGACGGGCCGACGCTGTCGCCGAGGACGGCGTAGGCCACGGCCGGCCCCTGGTCGGATTCGGCCACCGTGGCGTCGGCGACCATCGGGTGGGCGCACAGGGCCTGCGCCGCCGGGTGGCGGTCACGGTCCGGGGAGCCGTGCGCCGTGGAGGCGTGGTCCTGGGAGCTGCCGCCGGGGACGGGCAGTGAGTCCAGGGCGGGTTCCGGGTCGGCCGCCACGGCGGTGAGCAGGGCCGCGTAGTCCCGTACGGCCGCCTCCGCCACGGCGTCGTCCACGGCGTGGGCGTCGTACTGCACCAGGGCCCGGGGCTGTGCGGGATCGCCCAGGTCCAAGGCGTAGGAGAGGTGGAACTTGGCACCGTCGGAAGGGAGGTCGACGTACTCGGCCGAGGCGCCAGGCAGCCGCAGCACCGTCGGCTCGCCGAGGACGTCGGAGGTGACGCGGACCAGCGCGGTGCCGTCGGTGCCGCGGGCCCCGGCGCCGAGGCGTTCGAGGACGAGGTCGAAGGGGATGTGCCGGTGCTGCTGGGCCTTGAGGAGCGCGTCGCTCACGCGGCGCAGCAGCTCGCCGAAGGAGGGCGCGCCGGAGAGGTCCACCCGGACGGGCAGGGTGTTGACGCAGAGGCCGACCAGGCCGCGCATGGCGGTTCCGCTGCGGTGGGTGCCCGCCACGCCGATGACGAGGTCGTCGTCGCCGGTGAGGCGGTGCAGCGCGGCGAAGGCCGCGGTCAGCGACACCGCGAAGAGCGTGGCCCGCCGCTGTGCGCCCAGCGCCCGCAGGGCGTCGGGCACGGCCGGGGTGAGGGGCACGGTGCGTACGGCCGCGGTGCCCGCGGCGGTGCGCGGTGCCGGCGCCGCCGGCCGGGGCAGCCGCGGTGGGGCGGCGTCGGCCAGCAGCTCGCTCCAGCGTTCCACTTCGTCCTCGAAGCCGGGCAGGCTGTCGTGCTCGCGGCGCGCGTGGTCGGCGTACTGCGGCGCTGCGGCGAGGGTGTGCCGGGGCGTGCCGCCGGCGGCCGCCGTGTAGAGGTCGGCCAGTTCCGCGGCGACGGTCTCCAACGAGGCTCCGTCCACCGCTATGTGGTGGAACGTCAACAGCAGGGTGTGGTCCTGCGGGCCGTGGCGCAGGACGAGCGCCCGTACGGCGTCACCGGCCGCGAGGTCGAACGGCCGGGCCGTCTCGCGCCGCAGCAGCTCCGGGGCCTGCGTCTCGTCGGCGTCGACGACGTGTACGGGGACCGTCCGAGGGGTCGGGAGGACTTCCTGGCAGGGCTCGCCGTCGTGCTCGCTGTAGCGGGTGCGCAGGATGGTGTGGCGGGCCACCAGGGAGGTGAGGGCGGTGGCGAACGCGGCCACTTCGAACGGGCCGCGGACCCGGGTGGCGAACGGTACGTGGTACGAGTCGCCCGTGCCGCCGAGCCGTTCCATCAGCCACATGCGGTGCTGCGCGCGGGAGAGGGGGGCGCGGTCGGACCGCGGTGCGCCGCCCTCCTGGCCGGAGCCGGCGCGGGTGGCGGCGGGGTCGGCCGTGGTCGTGCCCTGCGCGGTACCGGCGCGGGCCCGGCGCAGCAGTTCCCGCTGGAGTCGCTGTCGGTCGCGGGTCGCGGAGTCGGCGTCAGTGGACATCGCTGTGCTCCGGGGTGTCGGGGTGGAGGTCCGCGTGGGCGGCCAGGAGGGCGGTTTCGACCAGTGCGGCCTGTGCGGCGACGGTCGGCGCGGCGAAGAAGTCGGCGAGGGACATCTCCACGCCGAGTTCCTCGCGCAGGTCCTCGGTGACGGCGAGGGCGAGCAGGGAGTGGCCGCCGATGAGCAGGAACTCCGTGTCGGGGCGGGTGACTTCGGTGCCGAGGGCTCGGCTCCACACCTCGGCGACGGCCTGCTCCAGCGGGGTCATCGGGGGCGCCGGCTCGTCGGCGTGACCGCTTCCGGCGGCTTGTGCGTGTGCGGCGAGCGCGCGCCGGTCGACCTTGCCGGCCGGGGTGAGGGGAAGCCGTTCCAGCACGTCGACCGCGTCGGGTACGAGGTGGGCGGGCAGGACCGCGGTGAGCCGTTCGCGCAGCGCGGCGCCGTGCGGTACGGGGCCGGGCGCGGCGACGACGAACGCGACGAGGCGCGCTTCGGGGGTGCCGGCGCCGTCGACGGTGACGGCGGCGTCGTCCACGTCCGCCTGCTCGCGCAGGGCGTGCTCGACCTCGGCCGGTTCGATGCGGAAGCCGCGGACCTTCACCTGGTCGTCGTTGCGGCCGTGGAACTGCAGGACGCCGTCGGGGCGGAGGGAGACGACGTCGCCGGTGCGGTAGAGCCGGCGGCCGGCAGCGGCGGGATGTTCGACGAACCGCTCGGCGGTCAGTGCGGGCAGGCCCGTGTATCCGTGGGCGAGCCTGCTGCCGCCGATCCACAGCTCGCCGCGGTCTCCGTCGGCGACGGGGTGGCCGTCGGCGTCCAGGACGTGGGCCGTGGCTCCGCGGATGGGCCTGCCGATCGGTATCGGACCCGCGCAGTCCCGCTCGGTGACCCGGTGGGCGGTGGCGAAGGTGGTCGTCTCGGTCGGCCCGTAGCCGTTGACGAGTTCCAGCCAGGGAAAGGCGGTGAGTACCTCGCGGGCCGGTGCGGCGGCCATCGCCTCGCCGCCCACGACGACCGAGCGGAGCTGGCTGAAGACGCGGGAGCGGCGCGCGGCGAGCTGGTGGAAGAGGGCCGTGGTGAAGAACGCGACCGTCACGCCGTGCCGTTCGACGTGCCGGGCGAGGTCTTCCAGGGTGGGCCGCTGTTCGGTGCAGACGACGACGGCGGCGCCGTTGGCGAGGGCCCCCCAGACTTCGAAGGTCGAGGCGTCGAAGGTCATGGGCGAGTGGAACAGGACGCGGTCGCGGCCGGTGAGGGTGACGTAGTCGGGGGCGGTGACCAGTTCGGCGACGGCCCGGTGCGGCACGAGGACGCCCTTGGGCCGGCCTGTGGAGCCGGAGGTGAACATGATGAACGCGGGGCTGTCGGGGTCGGATTCGTCGGCCGGCCGGCCGCTGGTGAGCGGTTCCTCGGGCAGCGCGAGGACGGGGCCGCGGAGCGCGGCCGCTTCCAGGAGTTTCGCGTCGCCGACGGTGAGCGTCACGTCCGCGTCGGCGATCATCGCTTCGGTGCGCGGCCGGGGCTGGGCGGGGTCGAGCGGTACGCACACGGCTCCGGCCAGCCACAGGCCGAGCTGGGCCACGACCGTACGGGACGACCGTGCCGTCAGCAGCGCCACCCGGTCGCCGCGGGTCACGTCGTGCTCGCGCAGGCGTGCGGCGAGGGCGTGGCCGGCCTGGAGGAGGCGGCCGTAGGTGAGGGTGGTGTCGCCGTCCACGACGGCGAGGGCGTCCGGGGTGAGTGCGGCGTGCCGTGCGACGAGTGCGGGCAGGGCCGTGGCCTCCCCCGCGTCAACGCACATCGGGCCGGCGGGCTTCGGGTCGGCGGGCATGGCGATGGTGGTGGTCATGTCAGGCTCCTGCCGTCTGCGGGGTACGGCGCTGGTCGAGGAGGGCGGCGAAGGCGCGCAGGTCGGTGCTGCGCAGCAGTTCGGGGGCGCGCAGGCGCACTCCGGTTTCGCGTTCGACGGTTTCCAGCAGCCGTGCGGCGATGATGGAGGTGCCGCCGGCGTCGGTGAAGTTGTCGCCGAGGCCGGTGCCGGGGCGGCCCAGGAGGTCCCGTACGGTCGCCAGCACGAGCCGCTCGGTGTCGGTGGCGGCGTCCGTGCCGGCGTCGGCGTGCTCGTCCGCGGTGGCGGTGCCGGCCGGCGCGGGGGCCGGGGCCTGGGCAGCCAGGGCGGGCCGGTCCACCTTGCCGTTGGCGTCGAGCGGGAAGCCGTCGACGATCCGTACGCTGCCGGGGACGGCCTGCTCGGGCAGCCAGGCGCGGACGGCGTCGAGGAGGTCCCCGGTGGCCGGTACGGCGCCGTCGGCGGGCCGCAGGTGTGCGACGAGGCGGCTGTGGCCGGAGCTGTCGCGCTGCACGGTGACGACGGCGGTGCGCACCCGCGGGTCCTGCTCGAAGGCGGCTTCCACCTCGGCGGGTTCGATCCGGACGCCGCTGATCTTCACCTGGTCGTCGAGGCGGCCGAGGAAGTCCAGGCTGCCGTCGGCGTTCATGCGTACCCGGTCCCCGGTCCGGTAGAGGCGGTCGACCGACGGCAGCTCCGGGTCCTGAGCGGGTGCGGTGAACCGTCGTGCCGTGAGTTCGGGGTCGAGGTAGCCAAGTGCCAGGCAGTGGCCGCCGACGCGGAGTTCGCCGTCCTGGCCTCGGGGGACGGGGCGGCCGTCCTCGTCGGTGACGACGAGGGTGACGCCCGGCAGCGCGGTGCCGATGGGCGGCGCGGCCTGCTCGCCGGCGTCCGGGTCGGTGTTGCGCATGGTGTGGGTGGTGGTGACGACGGTGGCTTCCGCCGGTCCGTAGGCGTTGTGCACGGTGGCGGTGACGTCGGTGCCCGGGCGGCGGCGCATGCGGTCGCCGCCGACGACGAGGTGGCGCAGCTCAAGGCCCTGCGGCCAGGGCCGGTCGAGGAGCGGTTCGACGGTCGGGGTGGCCGCGACGGCGTGGGTGAGGGCGCGCTCCCGCCACCAGTCGGTGAGGACGCGGGAGTCCCAGCGGGTGTCGTCCGGCGCCGGGACGAGGGCGGCTCCCGAGGTCAGGCCGGCCCACAGTTCCAGCAGGTGCGGGTCGAACGCGACACCGATGAGCAGGGACTGGCGGTCGCCCGGTGCGAGACCGGTCTCGGCCCGGTACCAGTCGAGGGCGACGGAGAGGGAGGCCTCGCCGACGGCGACCGCCTTGGGGCGGCCGGTGGAACCGGAGGTGAGGACGGCGTACAGGGCGCCCTCCGGCGCACGGCGGGTGCCGCGTACCGCGTCGGTGAAGGCCGCCACGACGGCGGCGGGGGCGTTGACCCCGTCGGTGGGCAGCGGCAGCGGGAGGTGCTGCCCGCCGCGGTGTGCCTCGGGCAGGAGCGCGGGGTCGCCGATGAGGCAGGCGACGTCGAGGTCCTCGGTGACGGCCTGGGTGCGGCGTTCGCCGGGGCGGGGGCCGAGCGGCAGGTAGACGGCGCCGATCCGGGCGAGGGCCACGGCGGTCGCCACCAAGGCGGTGGAACGGTCGAGGCAGACGCCGACCAGGTCGCCCGGGCGGACGCGGCCGGCCAGGGCCGCGGCGACCTGTTCGGCCGCCGTGTCGAGGTCCTGGTACGTCCAGGTGCGGGCGCTGTCGATGACGGCCGGGGCCTGCGGGGCGAGCCGGGTCCAGTCCTCGAAGCGGGCGAGCACCGCGGTCGGTTCGGCGTGGGGCCCGTGGGCGACGCTCGGCGGGGCGTCGGGGAGCGTGGCGGGGGCGGTCGGGGCGGTCGGGGACTGGGTCATCACGACTCCGTGGAGAGGGTGGTGGCGGCGAGGGCTTCGGCCTGGTCGGCGAGGACGGGGTTGCGGAAGAGCACCCGCAGTGGCGGGCGCGTGCCCAGCCGGGGCTCCAGCCAGGCGGCCAGCTCGGCGGCCAGCAGGGAGTGGCCGCCGCTGTGGAAGAAGTGGGAGCGGGCGTCGATCCGGTCGTGGCCGAGCACCTTGCGCCAGCCTTCCGTGAGCAGCGCCGTCATGGGGTCTTCGGAGGCCGCGCCGGACGCGGCCGGGGACGAGGGCTGCGAGCCGGCTCCTGCGCCGGCCTCGGCGTTCTCACCCGCGGGGGCGGTGTCACCCGCGTCGAGCCGCGCCGCCCGGCGGGAGAGGGCCGTACGGTCGGGCTTGCCGCCGGCGAGGGTCGGCATGGTGTCCAGCGATGCCCATCGGGCGGGCACGAGGGGGCCGGGCAGGCGGCGGCCCAGCTCGGTGTGGAGCGCCTTCTCGTCGAAGTCCGCGCCGTCGGGCCCCTCTTCGAGGAAGCCGACGAGCCTCGGCCCGCCGGGGCCCTCCCGGTCCAGTACGACGGCGCAGGACCGGCCGCCCAGCACCGCGGACGCCGCGGCCTCGATCTCCTCCAGTTCGATGCGGTGGCCGCGCAGCTTGATCTGGTTGTCGCGCCGTCCGAGGAAGTAGAGCAGGCCGTCCCGACCGCGGTAACCGAGGTCGCCGGTGAGGTAGACGCGCTCCCCGCCGAGCGCGTCTACGGTGACGAATCGGGCGGCGGTCACCTCCTCGTGGCCCGCGTAGCCCTCGGCGAGCCCGGGTCCTGCGACGGCGAGTTCGCCGACCGCGCCGGTCGGCAGCGGCCGGTGGTGGGCGTCGAGTACGTGGATCCGCTCGCCCGGGAGTTCGGTGCCCAGCGGGATCTCGGCGCCTTCGGCGAGGGCGTCGCGGGAGATCTCGTGGACGGTCGAGGTGATGGCCGCCTCGGTGACGCCGTACGCGTTGAGGACGGTGGCGTCGGTGTCGGCGAGGACGCCGCGCAGTGCCTCGGCGGGAAGGCGTTCGCCGCCGAGGGCCAGGAGGCGGGGCGTCCAGCTGCCGTCGCGCAGTGCGGGGCGCAGGTCCTCGCGGGTGGCGAGGAAGTAGCTGGTGGGCAGGTTGGCGACGGTGACCCGGGCGGCGGCCAGCAGTTCGGTGAGTTCGGTGCCCGTGGGCACCTCGTGCTCGGGCAGGACCAGGCAGGCGCCGGCGTGGAGGGTGGGCAGGACTTCTTCCAGGGCCACGTCGAAGGAGGGCTGGGCGAACATCAGGACCCGGTCGGAGGCGATGAGGCCGAACCGGTCGGCGGCCGCCGTCATGTGGTGCACGAGGGCGGCGGGCCCGACGGCGACCGGCTTGGGGGTGCCGGTGGAGCCGGAGGTGTGGATGACGTACGCGGTGCCGGTCAGCACGGCGCCGTCGCGCGCCGGGGGCAGTACCGGGGCGTCGATCCGGGCGGTCGGCAGTGCGTCGGGCAGGGCCGGGGTGCCGTCGCCGGTGAGGACGAGCGCCGGCGCGAGCCGCTCCAGCAGCAGGCCGAGGCGGGCCGGCGGGTCGGACGGGGACAGCGGGCAGTAGACGGCGCCGGTGCGCAGGCAGGCGAGCAGGGCGACGACGGAGTCGGTCCCGCGGGGCAGGACCGCGGCCACCGGCCGGCCGGGGGTGACTCCGGCGGCCTTGAGCCGCTCGGCGAGCGAGCCGACGCGGGCGTCGAGTTCGCCGTAGGTCAGGCGGCGGGCGCCGCACAGCAGGGCCGGCTGCGCGGGGTGGTGCGCGGCCACGGGGTCGAGTGGATCGCGGTCCGCCGGGACGGGTACGGGTTCGGCGGCCGGCTCCACGGCGGCCGGGGCGAGGTCGGCCAGCGGGGTCTCGGGGCTGTCGAGGTAGGCGCGCAGCAGGTCCAGGAAGCGGCCGCAGAGCAGGCGGGCGACGTCCTCGCCGAGGAGGTCCGCGTCGTAGTCCCAGACGAGGGTCATGCCGGGTGCGCCGTGGCGCGGGGTGACGCCGCGCCGGTCGTCGGGGAGCAGGACCACGTCGAGGTCGAAGCGGGTGGTGCCGGTGTTGAATCCCTCGAAGAGGGTGATGTCGAGGCCGGGTACGTCGATCTCGGGCAGGGGCGCGTCGTGGGCGCTGAACATGACGGAGAAGAGCGGGTTGTCGGCGCCGGAGGTGTGCATGCCCAGGGCCCGGGTCAGTTCCTGCACGGGTACGTCCTGGTGCGGCAGGGCCCGGATGAGGGTGTCGGTGACCTCGTCCATGGTGTCCTGCGCGGGGGCGGCGGCGTCCAGGGCGAGCGGCAGCGGGATGGTGTTGACGAACATGCCCACGGCGTCCTCGTAGCCGAGGGGGCGGTTACCGACGGCGGTGCCGATGACCGTGCGGGAGCAGCCGCTGTGGCGGCGCAGGAGTTCCGCGAACAGTCCGAGGAGGGTGGAGAAGGGGGTGAGGCCGCGGGTACGGGCGTGTCCGCGCAGGCGTTCGGCGAGGTCGGCGCCGATGTTCTGGCGCAGCTGTCCGCCGCGGTGCCGGCGGCGGGCGCCGGGGCGCGTCAGGCCGGGCAGCGGCAGGTCGTGCTGCCGGCCGCGCAGTTCGGTCCGCCAGAAGTCGAGCGATTCGGGGGCGTAGGCGGCCCCGGCGCGTTCCCTGACGTGGTCCGCGTAGGAGGAGGCGGCCGGGAGTTCCAGGGTCTCGCCGAGGACGTGGGCGCGGTAGACGCGGAAGACGTCGTCGAGCAGGATCGCGAAGGAGTGGCCGTCGTGGATCAGGTGGTGCTCGACGTGGATGAGCCGGTGGTGGCGCTCGGCGAGGCGTACGAGGGTCCAGCGGATCAGCGGTGCCTGGAAGGTGTCGAGCGGTGTCTCGGCCTCGGTGCGCAGCAGGCGGGCGAACTCCGCCTCGGGGTCCTCGGCGCTGCTGACGTCGACGGTGTGCAGCCGCGGCGTGCAGTGCTCCGCGACCCGCTGCTCCGGAACGGAGCCGGTGGAGGCGACGAGTTCGAGGCGCAGGCCGGCGTGGCGCGCGAGGGTGGCGGCGAGACCGCGGCGCAGGGCCTCGGCGTCGAGCGTGCCCCACAGATCCAGCGAAGCGGTGAAGTTGTAGGCGCGACTGCCGGGCTGCATCTGCTCGTGCAGCCAGACGATCTCCTGCGAGGAGGAGAGGGGAAGCATGGGCGATCCCTGAGGTTGTCGGGTCGGTTTCGGTACCGGTCACGGTCGTGTCCGGTGGTCGTACGGGCGGCGTGGCGGGTCGCGCGGTGCCGTTCGGACGTACGGGGATGCTGTGGGGGGAGCCCGAAGGCCCCGGGGGTCGGCCTGGCGCGGCGGGGGCGCGCCGGGAGGCCGGGTGCGCGGCGTGGGGGCGCGCGGCGTGGGGGCGCGGCGTGGGGCCGGGTGCGCGGCGTGGGGGGCCGCGGTGTGGGGCGTGGGGAGGTGTGCGGCGGCTGCGGGCCGTGGTGCGTCCGGCGGGGCGCGTGTGGTGGCAGGCGGGTGCGGGGGCGGGAGGGGTGTGCGCGGGCCGTCCGGGCGGCGGGGGGCCGGGCGGCCGCGAGGTCAGCGCACGGGGTGCTCCGAGGGGCGCAGGGCGCGGGTGAGCGCGGCGAACGCCCGCTCCGCGCTCTCGTCGTCGAGCAGGGCACGGTCCCACACCATCCGCAGGTGGATCTCCGCTCCCTGGGTGACGGACACGGCGAAGGGGCCGCGGACGGGCCTGCCGTCGATGTGGACTTCTCGTCCCTCGGTACCGGCCAGGGTGAGGGGCGGGCGACGGCTGTCGTCGTCCACGGTGAGCAGTCCGTCGAGGCCGCCCGTCCAGCCCGAGCCGGTGGCCCGTGCGGCGGCCACAACCGCGTCGAACGGTACGTCGGCCCGGTCGAGGTCGTCCCACCACGCGTCGGCGGTGGCCTCCGCGCCGGGTCCGTGGCCGGTGTCGGCGGGGAAGACGAGGGTGTTGAGGAAGCAGCCGACGACCGGATCCGCTCCGGCGGGACGGCCGCCCCACGGGTAGCCGAGCGGGACCGTGCGGTCCGGGCCGTACAGTTCGCGGGCCGCGGCACGGCAGGCGTCGAGCAGTCCGGGGAAGGACACCCTGTCCTCGTGTGCGGGCAGCAGGGCCTGCGCGGCGCCGCTGGGCGGGGCGTCCTCGGGTGCGCGTGCGGGGCGGGGCGCGGGGGCGTGGGTGTGCACCATCCGCAGCCGTTCCGCCCAGTAGGCGGCCGCCGCCGGCGTCTCCGCCCGTTCCTCGGCGGCGAGTTGGCGCAGCACGGCGTCCTCGTAGGCGGCGAGTTCGGCTGCCGTCTCCCCTGCCGCAGCGCCCGGTTCGGCGGCCTCCTCGCCGTAGGCGGCGCCGAGTTCGTCGACGACCCGCGCCAGCGAACGGCCGTCGCAGACGGCGTGGTCCAGGGCGATGGCGAGGAGGTCCTCCCCGCGCTGCTCGTCGCGTACGAGGAAGAGCCGCAAGGGGGGACCCTGCGGATCCCAGGACGAGAGGGCGCGTCGGAGCGCGTCGGCCGCTGACTCGCCGGGTGCGACGGCCGGCCGGGTCACGGTGATGTCCGCTTCCTCGGGGGCGGCGACGCGTAGTACGGGGGTGCCCCGGACGACGGCGGGCCGTGAGCGCAGGGCGGTGTGCCGTGCGGCGAGGGTGCGGGCCGCGGCCCGCAGGCGTTCGGGGTCGACGGTTGCGCTGGGGAACGCGAAGAACATGGGCACCACGTCGGGGCGGCCCGTGGGGTCCAGCGAGCGCACCAGCATGAAGCGGCGCTGGGCTCCGGTGACGGGCAGGAGGGCGTCGGGCCGGTCGGTGGTGAGACGCCGGTAGCGGGCGAGGTACTGACTCGTGATGCTGAGCACGGGGTCCTCTTCGTCGTGACGGGGGGCGTTGGTCAGCCGGTGGGTGCGGGGGCGGGCCGTTCGTCCCCGCCGGCCCGCGTGCCGGCGTCGGGACCGGCGTCCGGGGCGGTGTCGTCGTCGGGGTCGGGGTCGGCGGCCTCCTGCGGGCCGGGCAGGTCGCGCATCCGGCGCAGCGGGGAGAAGAGCAGCGGCAGGGGTACGGCGAGGATCCCGACGGCGCACCAGACGAGGGCCGTACGCGTCCCGTAGGTCTGGGCGAGGGCCCCGCCGATGAGCGCCCCGAGCGGCAGGGTGCCCCACATAAGGAAGCGGAGGGTGGCGTTCATCCGGCCCAGCAGGCGGGGCGGGCACATCCCCTGGCGGAAGCTGACCTGGGCGACGTTGTAGACGACGGCGCCGAAGGAGACGACCGCGGATCCGGTGGCGAAGAGCGCCGCACCGGCGGGGCCGTGTCCGGACAGGGGCCACAGCAGGGCGAACGGGCCGGTCACGAGGAGGGACAGGAGGATGACCCGGGCCTGTCCGAGCCGCGCGGCCAGGCGCCCGGCGCACAGCGCGCCGAGGAGCCCGCCGACGGCCGACGCGGACAGCACCAGCCCGAGCCCGCCGGCCCGCAGTCCGACGGTGCGGACGAGATGCACGGTCTGCGTGGCCATGAGGACGGCCGTGCAGAGGTTGGCGAGGCCGGTGGTGAGGGCGATGACACGGAGCAGCCGGTGGCCGAAGACGAAGCGGACGCCCTCGCTGATCTCCTTGCGCAACGAGGCTCCGGGCGCGGCCGGTTCGGGGGCTTCCTCGGCCCGTCCGATGCGGTGGAGGAACAGCGCGGAGAGCAGGTAGCCGAGGGCGTCGACGATGACGGCGAACTGCGCTCCGACGAGCTGGACGAGTCCGCCGCCGATGCCGGGGCCGGTGACGTGGGCGGTGGAACGGACCGTCTCCAGCGCGCCGTTGCCCGCGACGAGCTGGTCGCGGGGCAGGATCTGCGGCAGGTAGCTCTGGTGGGCGACGTCGAAGAACACGGTCGCCACGCCCGTCACGAGCGCGACGGCGTAGAGCTGGGCCATGGTCAGGAGGTCGGCGAGGGCGGCGGCGGGGATGCTCGCCATGGCCGCGGCGCGCACCAGGTCCGCCCGGATCATCAGGGGCCGTTTGCGCATACGGTCGGTGAGTGCCCCGGCGGGCAGGCCGACGAGCAGGAAGGCTGCGGTCTCCGCCGCGGTCAGCAGGCCCACCTGGAAGGCGGGGGCGTCGAGTACGAGAACGGCTACGAGGGGCAGCGCCACCAGCGTCACCTGGGCACCGAACTGTCCGGTGGCGGCTCCCGCGAGCAGCAGTCGGAAGTCACGCAAGCGCATCGGGCCACCGGTGCCCCCGGTGGCGGCGCGGTTTGTGTCGGACATGTGAACGACATTCACCGATTAATCGCGCGACAGTCAAAGCAAACCTGTCAGTTTCGGACTTGTTTGGCGACTGTCCGGACATGAGTCGGAGAATCTTTCGTGCTACCCGGGGTACCGCCACGTAAATTCCGGCGGGCCGTGCGGGAGGCGCGAAGCGGGTGGGGCAAGGGGGGCCCGGGGGGCACGAGGGGGCCGAGCGGCGACCCTTACCCTGAGTAACCGATTCCATCCTGGCCGAAAAGGCTCATCCGCGATCATGTCACTGCGGAACCTGGCATTCCGTCAGCTATGAACGCCGCGCGGGGCCGGTGCAGCGCTGCTGCGGCCCCGCTGAGGCCCTGCTGCGGGCCCTGCTGCGGGCCCGCAGCGGGCCCGGCGCCGCGCGCGTTCCGCCGGCCGGCAGGCCGCACCGCTCAGAAGGTCCACCGGGTGTGGCTGTACACGCCGTCGTCTCGCCCGAAGCCGTAAGCCGTGGTCGGGGCCAGCGCGAACACCACCGCTGTGCCCTGCCGGAACGCGTCGCCGATGCCGTGGAAGGTGCCCTCGGGCGAGGTGATGTGGGGCCCGTACTTCGTTTCGTACGCCGCGATCACCTCCTCCACGACGGCCGGATCGGACACCTGCTCCGCCCGGCCCTCCACCACGAGGTCGAGCCCCTCGGTGAGCGAGTTCCCACCGGTGGTCAGCGCGCAGTGGCCGTCGTGGGCCAGGTTCTTCGCTTTCTGCTCCTCCGGCCCTGTGGAGAAGTACATGGCCCCGTCGTGCCAGGCCGCGATCACGGGGGTGACGTGCAGGCGCCCGTCGGGCCGGACCGTGGACAGCCAGAAGATCTCGGCGGTGCCCAGCTCCCGCTCCGCCTCGGCCCAGTCGGTGGCGGTGGCTTCGGCGGCACCCGGCCGGGGGTTGAGTGCGGAACTGTAGCGGGCGTCGAGTTCGGTGGCGGGGTGCTTCGCGGATCCGTGGGGCGGCATCGTGGATCTTCTTCCTCTCCCCCGTTCGCTGTCGGCACGCCGCCGAGGGGGAACGAGCCCGTGCATCCTCCCGCGCGGGCATGCCCGCCACCGCCCTACGCGGCCGTCGTGCCGTCCGGGGTCACCCGGCCGGTCCCGTACCGCGGCAGGCGGCAGACGGCAGACGGCAGGCGCAGGGCAGCGAAGGCCCTCAGCCGTCCAGGAGGAGGCGCTTCTGCGGTTTGCCCATGGCGTTGCGCGGGATCGCCTCGACGAAGCGGACCTCGCGGGGGCGCTTGTGGACCGACAGGTGGGCGGCGACGAAGTCGGTCAGCTCCGCTCCCGTGACTCCCTCGGCGACGACGAACGCGACGATCCGCTGGCCGAGATCAGCGTCGGGGACGCCGACCACCGCGGCCTCGCGCACCCGGGCGTGGTCCAGCAGCGCGTTCTCGACCTCACCCGCCCCGATCCGGTACCCGCCCGACTTGATCATGTCGGTGGACGCGCGGCCCACGATCCGGTGCACGCCCTCCTTCGCGTCGACGGCCGCGATGTCACCGGTACGGAACCAGCCGTCCTCGGTGTACGCGGCGGCCGTCGCCTCCGGCCGGCCGAGGTAGCCGGAGAACAGGGTGGGGCCGGTGAGCTGGAGTTCGCCGATCTCCGCTCCTTCCTCGGCCGCGATACGGGTGGCGACGCCCGGCAGGGGGGTGCCGACCGTGCCCGGGTGGGGGTCGCCGCCCGCCCGGCCGCTGACGGTGATCAGCGTCTCCGTCATCCCGTACCGCTCCACGATGCGGTGTCCGCTCGCCCGCTCGATGTCCCGGAAGACCGGCGCGGGCAGCGCCGCACTGCCCGACACCAGGAGCCGGGCCCCGGACAGGCCGGCCGCGGCACGGGGCTCGCGGGCGATGCGCGACCACACGGTCGGCACACCGAAGTACAGGCTTCCGCCCGCGGCCGCGTACGCCTCGGGTGTGGGCCGCCCGGTGTGCACGAGCCGGCTGCCCGTACGCAGGGCTCCGAGGACGCCGAGGACCAGTCCGTGTACGTGGAACAGCGGCAGGCCGTGGACCAGGGTGTCCTCGGCGGTCCACTGCCAGGCTTCGGCGAGCGCGTCCAGGTCCGCGGTGATCGCGGCGCTGCTGAGGACCACGCCCTTGGGGGCGCCCGTGGTGCCGGAGGTGTAGAGGATCAGGGCGGGGTCCTCCGGGCTGCGTACGCCCGCCGGGGCGGGGCCCCTGTCCGACCGGCGGGCGAAATCGACGTCGAGGGTGCGGGCGCCGGAGTCGCGCAGGATGTGCCCGCGCTCGGCCGGGCCCGCGTCCGGCGGCAGCGGAACGCACGGTACGCCGGCGAGCAGCGCGCCGACCACGGCGGCGACGGTCTCCAGCGAGGCCGTCGCGCTGACCGCGAACGCCGGGATGCCCGATTCGGTGAGATCGGCGGCCACCTGGCGGGCAGCGCCCAGGAGTTCCTCGTAGGAGGCGGTGCGGCCGGCGACGGTGACGGCGTCCGCGCGGTCCCCGTGGACACCGGTGAGGGCGGTCAGCATGGCGGGCGGCTCCGTTCGGCGGTGGTGTGGGATGCGGTCGGGCGCTCTGCGCGTTCGGCCAGCCTACGCGGCGCGGACGGGGGCCGTACCCTGTGACCGGCGCGGGGCGACCGTTCGCAGTCCGCGTTCTCGGCCTGATTGTCGATCCGGGGGGAAGCACGTGGAAACGGCACGGTTGGCGACGGTGGTCGCCGCGACGGTCACCGTGGGCTGGATGAGCGGCCTCTTCTACGGATTCGCCGTGTCGGTGATGCCGGGGCTCCGGCTCGCAGCCGACCGCACCGCCATCGAGACGATGCAGCGGATCAACACGGCGATCCTCAACGGCTGGTTCCTGCTGGGCTACGTCGGCGCGCTCGTCTTCAGCGCGGCGGCGGTGGCGCTCCACGCCGTCGGCGGTGGCGGTAGGGACGCGCTGGGGCCGCTGATCGGTGCGCTCGCCGCCTACCTCGCGGCGATGGGGGTGACGGCCCGGATCAACATCCCGCTGAACAACGCCCTGGAACAGGCCGGCCCCGTCGAGCGCATCGCCGACCCGGCGGCGGTCCGCCGGGCCTTCGAGGCGCGGTGGACACGTGCCAACACAGGGCGGGCCGTGCTGTGCACGATCTCGCTCGGCTTCCTCGCCTGGGCGCTCGTCCTGCACTGACGGGACGGGGGCGGGCCGGGATTCGGGCCCCGGGCGCGTTGTCGGGCCCAGCGCGGGCAGGTGCGGTAAATGGAGACAACAGAGAAGCGGCGGACACACTTACGACGGCGGC
Organism: Streptomyces sp. TN58; assembly: GCF_001941845.1. Lineage (NCBI taxonomy): Bacteria > Bacillati > Actinomycetota > Actinomycetes > Kitasatosporales > Streptomycetaceae > Streptomyces > Streptomyces sp. TN58. The sequence continues at coordinate 314,523 of NZ_CP018870.1, forward strand.
TCGGCACCACCCTCGGGGAACGGGGGGCACCGCGATGACGGTTGCGAGTGGCGCGACGGCCGGTGCGAACGTCGTGGACGCCCCCGTCTGGGTTCACCTGGCGGTGATGGCGGCAGCGGTCCTGATCCTCGTCTACCACCTGGCCAGGGACGGCCGTTGACGATCCACCCGTCCCCTGTGCCCCGTCCCGGTCCCGCGCCCCGGTCCGGCTCCGTGGGCCGGACGCGCCGGGGCCTGTCCGGTCGTGATCGACCGGACAGGCCCGATTCGGCCACGTCCGCGGTTACCAGTAGTGGCGTCGTCCGCCGACGGCGTGGCCGACCGATCCCATCAGCCACAGCGCCGCGCCCACCACGAGCAGGATGACCCCGAGGGTCCACAGGATGGAGACCCCGGTCAGAAGTCCGATCAGCAGGAGGATCAACCCGACGGCAATCATGAGTACCTCGTTCTCGCGTTGGAGTGTCGGCGGAAACGGTGGGATCCGCCGTGGCGCTTCAGTCGCCGTCTGCCCCCGAACGCCGTCCTTATCTGTGCCTCACCCCGATCCGACGCGATGGGTTGCGACCCGTACGGCCGGGCAGAAGCAGTGGCGCCCCGCGCGGCCCGGGGCACGGGCGGCCCGGGGCACGGGCGGCCCGGGGCGCAACCCGGACGGCCGCGCGCCGGACGGTCCCCTGTGCGTTGCGGGTCCCTCCCGGCCGACGCATGGTGGGCAGAGCGTTCCCCCCAACCGAGTCACTCAAGGAGTACCGCGTCATGAGCAAGGCGAAGGCTAAGGCCAAGCAGGTCAAGGGCAAGCTCAAGGAGACCGCCGGCGACGCCGTGGACGACAAGCGGATGCAGGCGGAGGGCGGCGCCGACCAGATGGCCGGCAAGGCCGAGGAGATGGCTTCGGACGCTGCGAAGAGGACCAAGAAGGGCATGCACAGGTCCTGACCGGCGCCTCCCGCACCGCTGCGAGGAGGGGCCGGGCCCGTCACACCGACGGGTCCGGCCCCTCCTCGCGCGCGTCACCGTGACGGTCCGCCCGACGCCGGAACCGCCCGCGGCAACATGGCCGGTACGCGTCTGGCATGCCGCCGGAACGGAAAATGTTTTCCGCTGGCGTCTATCGATGAGCCGTGCGCTGGGAATGCTGGGTGTGATCCCGCCCCTGCCCGACGCCCCGTCACGGCGTCACCCGGGCGGGCCTTCCGTTCTGCGCCCTCGGGAGGCAACACGCCATGCAGTCCACCCCCACTCCGCTCGCGGCCCCCGGCCGACGCGACCTCCTCACCGGCCTCGGCCTGGCCGCCGCCGCACCGCTCCTGCTCGGCGTCACCCCACGCCCCACGTCGCCGGCCCGCCCGGCCGGTCGGCCCGCCCCGGCCGGCGGGACGGTCCTGCTGCGCGGAGCGTCCCTCGTACTCACCATGGACCCGGGCCTCGGCAGCGGCGGCCCCCTCGGGGCCGTCGAGAACGCCGACGTCCTGATGCGCGGCGGTGCCATCGCCGCCGTCGGCCCGTCCCTCCAACGGCCGCCCGGCGCCTGGGTGGTGGAGGCCTCGGGCAAGCTGGTCATGCCTGGGTTCGTGGACACCCACACCCACCTGTGGCAGGCGGTGATCCGTGGCGGCTGCACCGACCGCGACCTGTTCGGCTGGTTCGCGGGGTGTACCGGCCCGCAGCGCGCACGGCTGACCCCCGCGGCCGTCCACAGCTTCGTACGGCTCGCCGCGCTCGACGCCGTCCAGTCGGGCGTCACCACGCTGGTGGACTGGGTGGACATCTTCGCGTTCGACCTGATCGAGAGCTATGTACGGGCGCTGGCCGAGACGGGGGTGCGGTTCACCTACGCGATGTTCCCGCCGAAGCCGGACGCGGTGCTCGTCACGAAGGTGAAGAGGGAGCTCGTCGATCCGGCGCCGCTGGGTTCCTTCCAGGTGGCCACCCATGCGGCGCGAGCCGTCCAGGATCACAATCGCGCGCACTGGGAGGCCGCCCGGGAGCTGGACGTCATGCTCAACTCCCATGTACTGGAGCGCCCCGAGCAGCGCGCGGACGACCCGATCGGGGTCCTCGCCGACATCGGCGCGCTGGGACCGCGGCTCATGATCAACCATGCTGTCCACCTGACCGACACGGAGATCGCCACGATCGCCGAACACGACGTACGGGCGGCCCACTGCCCGCTGAGCAACATGCGGCTGGCGTCCGGCATCATGCGGCTGTCCGAGTTCGGACGGCGGGGCGTCAAGGTCGGGCTCGGCCTGGACGGCGGCACCAACGACAGCTCGGACTTCCACGCGCTGATGAAGACGGCCGTCGGCCTGCAACGCGCTCGCGCGACGGACGCCGGGGTTTTCCCCCAGGTGCAGGACGTCTTACGGATGGCCACGCTCGGCGGCGCCGAAGTGCTCGGCATCGCCGACCGGGTGGGCTCCCTCACCCCGGGCAAGCGAGCCGACGTGGTGGTCGTCGACCCGGCCGCCCTGAACTTCGCCCCGCGCTTCGACTGGGTCGGCCAGGTCGTCTTCAACGGGCGCCCCGAGAACATCGACGCGGTGTTCGTGGACGGACGCCCGCTGAAACTCGACGGCCGGCTGGTCGACGTCGACACCGACCGCGTCGTCCGCGAGGCGGAGGCATCCGCCACCCGCCTCCGCACGCCCGGCTAGGGGGGGCCGGTGGGAGTACGCCCCCCGCCTTGGGCCTGCCCGGCTCGCCGTCTCCGGAACGAAGGCCCTGCGCGCCTTGGTTCCACGGACCGGCCCCCCGCGACGGGGCTGATGGGCGGCAGGGGTGGACCTCGTCGAGGGGGATGCACTTCGGTGCGCGCCTTAGGGTCTGTATCGAGTTGCCCCGCGGCGTCGCGACGCCCGGCACGCACCCTCGGCGCTCCTTGCTCCACGGGGCAACTCGATACAGACCGGTGGTTCTTGCGGGCCGTGAGCTGGCCCTGCACGTAGGCGTCGGTCTGCGGGGTGTAGGGGCCGCCGCGGTCGAAGAGCAGGTCGGTGATGCGGCTCCATTCCGCCACCTCGGCGCGGGTGCCCGCGGCGGCCGTGTCGAGGTCGCCGGCGGCTTCCTCGGCCGCCTCCAGGGCTTCCGCGGCCTGGTGGTGCGTCATGCCCGTGGCCTGACGGCGTACCCTGTCGCGGGCTGCGCGTTCCTCGGGGGTCGGTTCGTGCGGTTCGTTCGCCGCGGTGTCCTCGGTCACGGGTGCGCCTTTCGTCGGTGGCCTGTCCGGCCCCCTCGTCTCGTCCATCCTCCGATACCCGCGGCAGGTCCTTCCATCTCCGGCGATCGGCGCGGTCGGCCGCGGGCCGCCCTCCTCAGGAGCCCCCATGGCACGCTCGCTCGACGGTCTCGACTTCGTCCCGGTGGCCGACCAGGCACCCGGCCAGGTCGGCCGGCAGACCCGGTTCCGGTATCACGAGCGCGACGGCCTCGTCTGGGCCGACTACCAGGGCGGGGACGTGGTCAAGGGGCATCTGATCGGCACCCGGAAGGGCGACACCGTCGACTTCCGCTACGTCCAGCTCCGCCTCGACGGCACCACCGCCTCCGGGTGGTGCACGTCGCTCGTCACCGTCCTGGACGACGGCCGGCTGCGCCTTGAGGAGTCCTGGACGTGGGAATCCCAGGAGGGCAGCGGCACCAGCGCGGTCGAGCAGCCGCCGAACTGACACGGCGACAGGGCTGGCGTTACCAGATGCGCCGTCATACGTGAGGCGACCACGGCGGACAGCCTCCTCGGCAACGTGCGTCACGCTGAGGCCCCGCAACTCGGGCTACGTGCTGGACGGCAGCCGGGCCGTCGAGACCGCGGCGGCGGTCGCCGACCAGATCGTGGTGGACACCGATCGCAGGGACGGTCCGGGCCGGTTGTCGGAGAATTTCCCGGTGACTCTCGTATCCGGAGCCGGTGACGGCTCCCGCCCCCGCCACCCTGCCGCCGTACGGATCCGTCTGGTGGCGGCCGGAGCGGCCCTGCTGACGGTCGGCGCGGGGCTCGGGCTGCGGGCCGTGTCGGCCGGCAGCCCCGCCGGGTACGGCGGGGACGCGCTGTACACCGTCCTGCTGCTGACCCTGGTGGTGCTGGTCGCGCCTCGGTGGACACCGCTGCGCGCCGCCGGGACGGCGCTGGCGGTGAGCTGGGCCGTCGAGCTGTTCCAGCTGAGCTCCGTACCGGCGGACCTGTCCCGGCACAGCGTGGCCGCCCGCCTGGTGCTCGGTTCCACCTTCAACGCTCCGGATCTCTTCTGGTACGCGGTCGGGGCGGCGGGCGGCGGACTGCTGTACGCGGCATCGCTTCGGCACCGCCGGACCCCGCCGGGCCCGCCGGCCGGTGACACTCCTCACACGTGACGGGCGCGGTGGCCCCGCAGGGCCCCGAATCGGCGGGGTTCGGGCCGCTGGACCGGCCGTTCGACCGAGGGGACATCCCGGGCATATGGCCTAGCCTGGACCGGCAACGCGAGACCGGGGGGCCGAGCGCAAAGGAAGAGCGCCTGCATGGGCATCACCAGCATCTCCGTCCGCCGCGGGCGGCGTGCGGGATCCGCCGCCACGGCGGCCGTCCTCGGCATACTGGCCGTATCCGTCACCCCTGCCCTCGCCGCCACGGACGGCTCCGCGGACAAGCCCGCGGGCGAGAAGCCCTCCGATTCCGCCGCACCGGCCGGCAGCCCCGCGGCCGCCCGGAGCGCCTCGGGAATCCCGCTGGGGATCTCCCGCCTGGCGCAGGGCACCGGGCGGGACGTCGCGATCACCATCGACGACGGCCCGGACCCCCGCTGGACGCCCCAGGTCCTCCAGGTGCTGCGGAAGAACCACGTCAAGGCCACCTTCTGCATGATCGGGACCAAGGCGCAGAAGTATCCGGAGCTCGTGCGCGAGGTCGCCGCCGACGGTCACCGCCTGTGCAACCACTCCGTGGACCACGACGTGACCATGGACCACAAGCCCGTCGCCTTCCAGAAGCAGCAGATCCTCCAGGGCAAGGCCATGATCGAGAAGGCCGCGCCCGGAGTGCCGGTCGGCTACTACCGCGCACCGGGCGGTGCCTTCACCCCCGACAGCCGGGCGATAGCCGCGGGGAGCGGGATGCGGCCGCTGGGCTGGAGCGTGGACCCCAAGGACTGGAGCCGTCCGGGGCTGCCGGCGATCATCTCCGCCGTCGAGGAGAAGCTTCCGCAGCGGCCGACCGTTCTCTTCCACGACGGGGGCGGCGACCGCAGCGAGACCGTCGCGGCCCTGAAGGAGTACCTGCCCTGGCTGACCTCGCAGGGCTACCGCTTCACCTTCCCCGCGCGCACGACCCCGTAGCCCCGGCCGCGGTCGGCGGCGGTCAGGCGGGCGGGCCGGGGGCACGGCCCGGGGCCGGGGCGGGTGTGGCCCGGGCGATCAGGAGGGCTACGTCGTCGTGGACTCCCGGGTGGCGCATGGTGTCCAGCAGCAGGTCGCAGGTCTCGTCCAAGGGCCGGCCCGGGTCGTCGAGGGCGTCGAGGAGGACCTCCAGGCGCTCGTCGATCGGATCGTCGCGGGTCTCGACCAGGCCGTCGGTGTAGAGGACGAGCTGGTCTCCCGCCTCGACGGGGATGCTGATGGTGTGGAACGCGACGCCGACGCCGCCGAGGGGGGCACCGGTGGGCAGGTCGAGGAGTTCGCGGGTGCCGTCACGGCGTAGGAGGACGGGCGGGAGGTGGCCGGCGAGGGAGATGTGCCACCGCGCGGCGCGCGGGTCGTAGACGGCGTAGACGCAGGTCGCGATGGTGTCGAGGCCTTCGGTGACGTGGTCGAGGTGGTGCAGGACCTGTGCGGGGTCGAGGTCGAGGTCGGCCAGGGTCCGGGTGGCGGTGCGCAGTTGGCCCATGCTGGCGGCGGCGGCGACTCCGCTGCCCATGACGTCGCCGACGACGAGGGCGGTCTTGTCGCCGCTCAGGGGGATCACGTCGAACCAGTCGCCGCCGATCTCCATGGTGGCCTGGGCGGGCCGGTAGCGGGTGGCGACCTCAAGGCCCGGCCGGCGCGGCGGCGTGTGCGGAAGCAGGCTGCGCTGGAGGGTGAGGGCGGTGTGGCGTTGCTCTTCGACCGCCCGGTGCCGCTCGGTGACGTCGACGCTGGCGGTGGCCACACCCAGCACGGTCCCGTTGGGGGCTTCGAGCCGGTAGAACGAGATCGACCAGGCGTGGTCGTGGTCCGGGTCGGCCGGGGTACGGCCGACGGTGTACTGGTCCACGATGGGCACTCCGGTCGCGAGCACCTCACGCATCGCGGCCTCGAAGGACGGGTCCACCGCGGGCAGCACCTCGTGGACGTGCCGGCCGATGTGGTCGGCGGCGGGTACGCCGTTGAGGCGTTCCTCCGCCGGGTTGACCGAGACGTAGCGCAGGTCGGTGTCGAGCACGCCGATGCCGACCGGTGACTGGGCCACGAGCCGGGCGGACAGGGCCAGGTCCCGTTCCACCTGCCGTACCGTCGCCTGGTCCGCGGCGAGGCCCAGGGCGTAGTACTCCTGTTGGGAGTCCAGCAGCCGCATGTTGCGGAACTCGACCATGCGGGTGCTGCCGTCCTTGTGCCGGACGGGGAAGACGCCGACCCAGCTGACGCCCGCTTCCATGACCTCGGCGAACATCTCCAGTACGACCGGCAGGTGCTCCTCGTGCAGCAGCAGGCGGCCCGCGTACTCCCCCAGGGCCTCCTCGGCGGTGTAACCGAACAGTTCCTCTGCCTGCGGGCTCCACAGGTCGATCCGGCCGTCGGCGTCGAGGAGGATGGCGGCCACGCGCAGCACGTCGAGCAGGCCGCCCGGGCCGGACGCGGCGGGCTGCGGCACTTCCCGATCGCCGTGCGAGGGCTCGATCGCTCCCATCTCCGGGCTCTCCTTCCGGCCGCCGCAGGCTGCGGCCCAACCTCCCAGCCATCTCATCGTCCCCCTCCGGGGGACGCGCGTGCACGCCACGCGCCGGGGGGCCGCGCTCACCACTACGGCGCACTCGATTCGCACGCACGAGCGAACATGCGGCGTTCCGGCTGTGCCCTTACGGCTGGGGGTGTCGTCAAAGTCCCGTCTGGGCGGCGGGGCCCGCCCCCCCGCCCTCACGGGCGGCCGACGCCACTTTGACGACGCCTCCTGGGGTCTGTATCGAGTTGCCCCGTGGAGCAAGGAGCGGCGTTCGGTGTGTGCCCTCGGCGTGCGGGACGAATGTCCTCGTAGCGGAGCTACCAGGACATTCGGCTCGTGCGCCGAGGGTGCGTGCCGGGCGTCGCGACGCCGCGGGGCAACTCGACACAGACCTAGGGCAGGCGGAAGCCGTCGAAGAGGTCGTCCATGCCGCGCAGGGCCAGACGCGTCGGGGTGGCGCGCACCGCGAGGTCGCGGGCAGCCACCGCGAAGGGGTTGCGGAGGGCTCCCAGGCGGCCCACGCGGCGGGCACGCCGGCGGACGGTGTCGGTGCGGTCGCGGCGGGCCGCGGTGTACGCGGCGAGTGCGGCGGTGACGGCTGCGCCGCCGTCGGCGGTGTCTCCGGCGGGGAGGAGGTGTGCCAGGACCACCGCGTCCTCGATGGCCTGGCAGCCGCCCTGGCCGAGGTTGGGAGCCATGGCGTGGGCGGCGTCGCCGATCCAGGCGATCCGGCCGTGGTGGAGACGGGGAAGCGGGGCGGCCAGGTCGTAGAGGTCGTTCTGGAAGACGTCCGCGGGGTCGAAGCGCTCGACGCGGTCCAGCAGGGCCGGAATCGGATCGTGCCACGAGCCGAAGCGGTGGCGCAGTTCTGCGCGGGGGTCGGCGGAGCGGGTGCCGGCCGGGGCGAGTGCGGTGGCGTAGAGGTAGAACCGGCCGTCGGCGAGCGGTGTCACGCCGAAGCGTTCGCCTCGCCCCCATGTTTCGCTCATCGACGGTATTCGCAGGTCCGGGGCGTCGACGAGGGTTCGCCAGGCCGTTTCGCCGATGTAGTGCAGGCCGGGGTGTGCGGGGAAGTGGGCTCGGCGCAGGGGGCTGTGGATCCCGTCGGCGGCGACGACCAGGTCGGCGGGCAGGTCCGGTCCTTCGGCGGTACGGACGGTGGGACGGCCCGCGGCGTCGTCCACGCCGGTGACGGTGGCGCCGTAGCGGAGGGCTTCCGGCGGCAGGGCGGCCGCCAGGGCCGCGGTGAAGGCCGGGCGCGGCACGGCGATCGGGGGCATGCCGTAGCGGGCCGCCATGTACGAGGTCTCGGCGCGGGTCAGCCAGCGGCCGTCGGAGCGGCGTACGCCCATGGTGTGCGGCACGGCGCTGCCGGCGGCCCGGGCCGCGTCGGCGCCGATGGCGTCGAGCGCGCGCAGGGCGTTGGGGGCGAGGCCGATCCCGGCGCCGGTGGTGGGCGGTTCGGGGGCGCGCTCGCAGACGGTGACGCGCCAGCCGCGGCGGTGCAGTGCGAGGGCGGCGGTGAGGCCGCCGATTCCGGCTCCGGCCACCACCGCGTGCAGGCTCCGCGTGTTCTGCATGGGCCCCTTCTCCGTCGCGCCCGTCCGGTGGTGCACCGGCGTTCCCGCGCGTCATCGAGCGGGCACCGCCAACTTACCCGGAGCCGCCGACACTTCGCGGACGGCTGTGGGCACACGGCGCTGCACGGGCGCGGCCGTCTCCTGTCGGTGCCGGCTGCCATGCTCCCCCTCATGACGGATGAGAGCGTGCTCCGAGTCGCCCAGATCACCGATGTCCAGGAGGTCGATCCGGCACTGCGGCAACGGCTGATCGACTGCTGGATCGAGGTCACCAACTCGGGTGGCGCCGCGGGGTTTCCGTTCCCGCCGGTCGGCCGAGGCCAGGTGGCACCCGTCGCGGACGAAGTCCTGCGCCGTCTGCACCCGCGGCGGAGCCGGCTCGTCACCGCCGGGTTCCACGGCGAGCTCGCCGGCTGGGTCCTCCTCCGGCGGGATCCCGATCGGCTCGTCGGGCACTGGGGCAGCGTCCACCACCTCCAGACCCGGCCCGGGTTCCGTCGCCGCGGAGTCGCGTCCGCCCTGATGCGGGAGTTGCCGAGGATCGCCCGCGACGAACTGGGGCTCGAACAGCTCCACCTCGCGGCACGGGGAGGAGAGGGCCTGGAGGACTTCTACTCCGGACTCGGCTGGCGTGAGGTCGGCCGCTGGCCCGGATCGCTGCGCCTCGCCGCCGACGACACCCGGGACGAGGTCCTGATGCTCCTCGACGCCCTCTGACCCGGCCCGGCCGCCTCCCGGTGCGGAACCGGGAGGCAGCCGGGTGCGGGCCGGCGTACAGCGAAACGCCGTGGATCAGCGGAACAGCATGGACGCGTCCCCGGCCGGGGTGGTCACGGAGCCCGGGCACAGGAAGCTGCCCGATGCCTTGGTGGCGGTGAAGGCCCGGTTGACGTACTTGCGGCTCGTACCGTCGCGGTCCCACACGATGTTCGCGGCCTTGTAGCGGCAGGAGATGAAGCTCTGCCGGCCGGTGATGTCGATCAGATCGGTCCGGGCCGTGCCGGCCGCGTCGTCGAACGTGAAGGCGGGGTTGTTGTTGAGGGTGGCGGCGATGCCCCCGCCGCAGGCGAGATTGCCTCCGGGCGTGTTGATCGTCGTGCGGTCGACGGTGAGGGCGTTCGGGGCGGCGGCGCTGGTGCTCCCGTTCGTCCAGCTGCAGCTGTTGCCGGCGACCGCCATCACGCCGTCGACCTTCTGGTCGTCAGCCGAGGACGCGGGGCCCTGCGCGAGGGCCGTGCCGGTGCCGGCCATGCCCGCGGCGACGACGAGTGTCGCGATGGCGGCGGCGCGTGCGAGTCGTGTGGTGCGGGAGATGGGCGTGGTGTGCCTCATGGGTCGCTCCTCCATGCCACGTGCTGGTGGGGGTGGGCGAGGCGCTGGGCCTCTCAGGGGGTGCGGAGTGCGTGCCGGGAGCGTCCCACAGCCACCCTGAAGTGTCAGGAGCCTGTCAGGTGCATGGCAATAATTGGCTGGAATTACCGGTCGGTACGCCATGCGCCCCCGGGGTCCGCCACCGGCCGGGCACGGGATCGCCGTGAGGTCCGCCTCACGGATGCCGGGCACAATGAGGAAAGACCTCGACGAAGGGGGACCTCTGATGCCATCGGACCGGCCCGGGGGTGCGGACGCCGACGCCCCCGGTCCCATCCGGTCCGAGCCGGGCTCCCTGCTGGAACACGTCTCCGTGGCCGTGTTCGGCCTGGACGGCGGGGGACGGGTCCGCTACTGGGGCCCGGGCGCACGCCATCTGTTCGGCCACGCGCCCGAGGAGATCCTGTCCCGGCCGGCTTCGGCCCTCTTCCCCGAACCCGCCCCGGGAGCCCCCGGCGGGGCCTCCCAGCTGGTGGAACGCGCTCTGAGCCTGGGCTACTGGCGGGTGAGGATGCCCGCCCGGCACCGCACAGCCGGGGTCTTCGACTGCGGGTTCCGGGTGTTCCCCGTGACCGGGACGACAGGCGACTCCGTCATCATGGGGCTGGCCAGCCGGGGCGACGAGCTCGACCGGGTCAAGACGAACCTCGTCTTCCTCGACGCGCTCTTCGAGACCTGTCCGATCGGCCTCGTCATGCTCGACGAGGACCTGCGCTACGTCCACCTCAACCAGGTGCTGGCCGACATGGACGGACTCCCCGTGCGGGAGCACCTGGGGCGGCGCATGACCGACATCATGATCACGTCGGACGGGGGCGAGTACGAGCGCATGCTCCGGGCCGTGGCCGAGAAGGGACGCCCCCTCGTCGGCGCGCTCGTGGGACTGCGCACCCCGGGCCGCCCCGACAGCCACCAGGTCCGCTCCGTGAGCTTCTTCCCGCTGAGCGGCGCCGGGGACACCCGGCCCGGGGTCGGCGGCCTGCTCGTCGACGTGACCGACCGCGAGCAGGCCCTCCTCGAAGCGACGGCCGCCAGGCAGCGGCTGGACCTCCTGGACCGTGCGTCGGCCCAGGTCGGCACGACCCTGGAGCTGGAGGTCACCGCCCGCGAGCTGGTCGACGCCGTCATGCCCGACTTCTGCGAAGGCGCCGTCGTCGAGATGATCGAGTGGATGTACGAGGATTCGCGGTACGACCCCGCGCTGCCGCTGACCACCCGGCGGATCGCCACCGGCACCGTCCTGCCGCCGCCCGCGCCCGAGCTGGTCGGCGGCCTGGAGCGGGTCACGTACCCGCCCGGCTCCGGCATCCACCAGATGCTGGGCACCGGCCGCCCGCTCCACGTCGTCGTCGACGAGGAGTTCGCCGCACGCACCGCCGCCCATCACGACCGTGCCCGGCTGCTGCTCGACAGCGGTCTGTCCACCATCGTCATCGCCCCCCTCATCGCGCGGGGCACGGTGCTGGGCATCGCGATGTTCGGCCGGTCCGCCGCCCGTACGCCCTTCACCGACCAGGACGTCACCCTCGCCGGCGAGCTGGCCTCCCGCGCCGCGCTGTGTCTGGACAACGCGCGCCTGTACGGGCGGGTCCAGGACATCGCCCTCACCCTCCAGCGCGCCCTCCTGCCCAGCGCCGTGGCGTCGGGCGCCCATGTGGGCGTCGCCCACCGCTACCTCCCGGGCAGCCGGATCACCGAGGTCGGAGGGGACTGGTACGACGTGATCAACCTGCCCGGCGACCGGGTCGCCCTGGTCGTCGGCGACGTGATGGGGCACGGCGTACCGGCCGCCGCGTCGATGGGCCGCCTGCGCATCACGGCCAAGGCCCTGGCCGCCCACACCCGCACCCCCGAAGCGCTGCTCACGGAACTCGACGCCTGCGCCCAGGAGGCCGGCATCCAGCTCGCCACCTGCCTCTACCTCGTCTACGACCCGCACACCGGCCGCGCCCGCATCGCCAACGCCGGCCACCCGCCGCCCCTGGTGCGCCTGCCGGACGGCACGGTCGAGACCGTCGGCGAGGGACTGGGCGTCCCGCTCGGGGTGGGCGGAGTCCCCTTCCGGTCGTCCGAGGTCGGCCTGCCCGAGGGCGCGGTGCTCGCGCTCTACACCGACGGCCTCATCGAGGCGCGCGGCCAGGACATCGGAGCCGGCCTGGACGCGCTGCGGGACCAGCTCCGTACGGTGACGGGTCCGCTGGAGGAGGCCGCGGACCGGATCATCTCCGAGCTGCTGCCCGACGAGGCCACCGACGACACGGTCCTCGTCCTGGCCCGCATCCGCCGCGCCGCCGCGGCCCCGACCGAGGAGCACGACGCGTAAGGCCGTCCGCGGGTGGGATCCGCACCCCGCGGGGCGTCGCCGGATGCGCCGCCCGTGGCCGGACGAGGCCCCCGGTCAGAGAGTCCTGGTGTCGCGAAGGACGCCGATCTTGTCGATGCGGTGCTCGGGATTGCCCTGGGCATCGCTCCAGAAGTTGCCCTCGGCGTGATCCTCCGGGGTGGCGCAGGTCGAGATCGTGATCATCGCTCGGGTGGGGGTCTCGCCGGGCGAGCCGGGGACGGCCGCGCGCTGTTCCTCCAGTGAGCGCGCCGAGCGGAAGGAGGTCTTGCGGGTCGCGACGATCTCGTAGGTGTACTCCACCCCGCCCGCAACCACCCGGACCGTGTCGCCCGTCTCGACGGCGGGCAGGTTCCGCAGCGGCCCGCCGGCCGACAGGCGGTGTGCGGTGACCAGGAAGTTCCCCACCTGGCCGGGGCCGACGCCGCCCCGCTGCCCGTAGGGGCTGGCCGCGAGCCCGCGGTCCTGGATGCGGGTGCCGGGCACGTCGTCGGTGGTTCCCTCGTAGGGGATCACGCGCAGCCCGGATATGCCCGCCGAGGGTATGGACAGCGTCGACTCCTGGGTGCGGACGTCGACGGCGACGGACGCGGGGGTCGTGGCGGGTACGGCGGTGGCGGCAGGCGCGGCGCTGGTGGCGGACACGGTGGCGGGCGCGGTCGCCGGGGCTGCCGCCGTCGGCTGCCGCGGCGGGGCCGAGGGGCCGGCGGCGGCCGAGGGGCCGCAGGCCGCCAGCAGGGCGGTCACGGCGCCGGCCAGCACGACGGGGACGGCTCGGGAGGGGAACGGCAGGGACATGGGCGCATCCGTGGGGGTCGGTCGCCCGGGTCGAGCGGCAGGTGGGTGACCCGGTTGACGGCCAGGGTGACATACGGAGCAAGAAGTCCATAAGGTTCCGGGCCTGTGAGCTCCCTCCCCCGGCCCGGAGCGGGAAAGGTCAGGACCGGCGCCCGGCACGCAGTTCCAGGCGCTCCCCCGGGAACCGGTGGCGGAAGCCTCGGTCGTGCGAGACCGCGACCACGGCCCCCGGGTACGCGGCGAGAGCCGCCTCCAGGTCTTCGACCAGGTCGAGGGCGATGTGGTTGGTCGGCTCGTCCAGGACGAGGAGGTCCGCCGGCCGGGTCGCCAGGCGCGCGATCTGCAACCTCCGCTGCTGCCCCGCGGACAGCGCCGCGACCGGGACCTCCAGGTCCTCCTCGCGGAACAGGCCCAGCGCCAGCAGCCGGTCCGCGTACTCCTCCGGAGGGCCGGGCCGACCCGCCGCGAAGGCGTCCAGCAGCGGGAGCCGGGTCGAGCGGGCGGGCAGCTCCTGGGCGAGGTATCCGATCCGGGCAGGCCGGCGCACAGACCCCGCGTCGGGCTCCAGGTCCCCCGCCAGCACACGCAGCAAGGTGCTCTTGCCGGCCCCGTTCTCGCCGGTGACCAGCAGCCTGTCCCCCGGCCCGAGGGTGAGCAGGCCGTCCAGGCGCAGCCTCCGCCCGACCACCACACCGTCGAGCTCGGCGAGCGGACCGCCTGCCTGCGGACCGCCTGCCTGCGGACCGCCGGCGGGCTGCCCACCGTCCGCCGCCGTCGGCAATGCCGCCGCGAAGCTCAGGGGTTCCGGCGGCGCCGCCACCGGGTTGCGCCGCAGGTCGGCCAGCCGCTCCCGGACGGCTCGCACCCGGCCGCCGAGCTTGGCCTCGTGCGACCGGCGGTGTTTGCCGAAGCCCTGCCGCGGGTCCTTGCCGGTGGCGGCGAGGCGCTTCGCGGCGGCCGCGAGCAGTTCCTCGGTGCCGGCGACCTCGGCCAGCCAGTCGGCGTACTCCTGCCGAGCGCGACGCCGGGCGGCCTCCTTCGCGGCGCGGTAGCCGGCCCAGCCGTCGCCGTACCGGTGCACGGTGCGCGCGCCGCGGTCGACTTCGAGGATGGTGGTGGCGATCCGCTCCAGGAAGCCGCGGTCGTGCGTGACGGCGACGACGGTGCCGCGGTGCGTGCGCAGCTGCTCTTCGAGCCAGTGCACGGCCGACGCGTCGAGGTGGTTGGTCGGCTCGTCGAGGAGCAGCAGCTCAGGGGCTGCGGCCAGCACGCAGGCGAGCGCGAGCCGCGACTGCTCACCGCCGGAGAGCGAGCCGAGCGGCCGGTCCCGGTCGATTCCGGCGAGGCCGAGGCCGTACAGGGCGGCGTCGACGCGGGCGTTCGCCTCGTAGCCGCCGCGTTCCTCGTACGCGGTCAGCAGCTCGCCGTAGGCGTCGAGTTCGGCGCGGGACGCGCAGGCCAGGCCCTGCTCGGCGGTGCGCAGCCGGCGCTCCATGTCCCGCAGGTCCGCGAGGGCCAGGTCGACGGCGTCCTGCACGGTGTCGTCCGGGTCGAGATCGAGGGTCTGGGCGAGATGGCCGGTGCCGCCGGGGAAGCTGACGGTGATCTCCCCGCTGTCGGGCGGCTCGACCGAGGCGAGGAGGCGCAGCAGGGTGGACTTGCCGGAGCCGTTCTCCCCGATGACGGCGGCCTTCTCGCCGGGGCGGACGGTGAAGGAGGTCTGGTCGAGGAGGGTGCGGGTGCCGTAGGACTTGGTGACGTCCCTGACCGACAGCTGCGCCACGGCAGCGGGCAGGGTGGTGTGGGCGCGTTCGCGCATGGGGCTTCCCCTGATGACGAGAAGGGTCTACGGGTGGCGGAGGGCGGCGGTGGCCGCCGTGCCGGGATCAGGGGAAGCGGTGGAAGTCCATGCACCGACCATAGCAAGACGATGCGTCTCGTCTCGATGTGTTTACTGCGCCGCTCCGGCACGCCGGCGCCGCACCCCGGGAAGCGAGCGGGGGCGCGGCGCGGGACGACGGAGTCAGGAAACGGGGACGGGGGTGGGCACGAGGGGGCGGGCTATTCGACCTTGGCCCAGTCGAGCGTGCGCTGCACCGCCCGCTTCCAGCCCTCGTACCCTTCGGCGCGCCGCTCCTCGGACCACTGGGGGTCCCAGCGCTTGGACTCCTGCCAGTGCGTGCGCAGTTCGTCCGTGTCCCGCCAGAAGCCGGTGGCGAGGCCGGCCGCGTAGGCGGCGCCGAGCGCAGTGGTCTCGGCGACGACCGGACGGCTGACCGGTACGCCCAGGATGTCGGACTGGGTCTGCATGCACAGGTCGTTGGCGGTGACGCCGCCGTCGACCTTGAGCACGTCGAGGTGTACGCCGGAGTCCTGCTCCATGGCTTCGACGACGTCGCGGCTCTGGTAGCAGATGGCCTCCAGTGTGGCCCGCGCCAGGTGGCCGTTGTCGTGGTAGCGGGCGAGGCCCACGATCGCGCCGCGGGCGTCGGAGCGCCAGTAGGGGGCGAACAGGCCGGAGAAGGCGGGCACGAAGTAGATGCCTCCGCTGTCCTCGACCGTCCGGGCCAGGCGTTCGCTCTCGCCGGCGTCGCTGATGATCTTCAGCTGGTCGCGCAGCCACTGCACGGCGGAGCCGGTGACCGCGATGGACCCTTCGAGGGCGTAGATCGCGGGGCTGTCGCCGAACTGGTACGCCACGGTGGTCAGCAGGCCGTGCTGCGAGCGGACCAGCTCCGTCCCGGTGTTGAGGACCAGGAAGTTGCCCGTGCCGTAGGTGTTCTTCGCCTCGCCGGGCGCGAAGCAGACCTGGCCGACGGTGGCCGCCTGCTGGTCGCCGAGGACGCCGGTGATGGGAATGGCCTCCCGCAACGGCCGGGAGGTGCGCGTGCGTCCGTACGCCTCCGGGTGGGAGGACGGGTTGATGGTCGGCAGCATGGACCGGGGGATGTTGAAGAATCCGAGGAGTTCGTCGTCCCAGTCGAGGGTTTCCAGGTCCATGAGCATGGTGCGGCTGGCGTTGGTCACGTCGGTGGCGTGGACGCCTCCGTCGGGGCCTCCGGTGAGGTTCCACAGTACCCAGCAGTCGGTGTTGCCGAAGAGGGCGTGCCCCTGCTCGGCCGCCTCCCGCACCCCGTCGACGTTCTCCAGGATCCACTGGATCTTGCCGCCGGAGAAGTAGGTGGCCGGGGGCAGGCCCGCCTTGCGGCGGATGACGTCACCCTGGCCGCCGCGCTCCAGGGCCGCGGCGATGGAGTCGGTACGGGTGTCCTGCCAGACGATCGCGTTGTAGTACGGGCGCCCGGTGCGGGGGTCCCAGACGACGGTCGTCTCGCGCTGGTTGGTGATGCCGACGGCCGCCAGGTCGGAGGCGTCGAGGTTGCCGTGCCGGAGGGCGTTCTGGATCACCGAGTTGGTGCGTTCCCAAATCTCCACCGGGTCGTGTTCGACCCATCCCGAGCGCGGGAGGATCTGGGAGTGCTCCAGCTGGTGCCTGGCCACCTCGTTGCCGGCATGGTCGAAGATCATGAAACGGGTGCTCGTGGTCCCCTGGTCCACTGCGCCGACGAAGTCAGGCATGGGTGCCGCCTTCTCTTGAGGATGCGGTGTGTGCGGGCCGAGGCCCCGGCAGGGCCGCGGAGCCGATACGGAGCCCCGGTCCCGGGACCGGGCCCGATCCCGGGACGGCGGCCGGGACGGACGGCCGGCTTCGGCGCGTCCGTCCCGGATGCGGTCAGCCCTCTTCGGGTGCGGGTACCCGTCCGGGGGGCTCCGGTTCGGCGGTCGGCAGGAACCGGCCGACGAGGAACTTGTAGGCGGCGCCTCCGAGGACGCCACCGATCAGGGGGCCGACGATCGGGACCCAGAAGTAGAGGTTCCCGTACTGATCTCGCCATGCCCCTCCGTATCCGGTGAGGAAGCTGGCCAGGCGGGGGCCGAGGTCACGGGCCGGGTTGATCGCGTAACCGGCGTTGGTTCCCCATGCCATGCCGATCGCGACGACGATCAGGCCGACGATGAACGGGGCGAGGTTGGCGCCGGGGGGCGTGCTCAGCAGGTCCGTGACGGCGAAGATCAGGAACAGCAGGAGGGCGGTGCCGATGATCTGGTCGCGCAGTGCGCCCCACTCGGTCACCGGCAGGTTCGTGTTCCCGTTGGCGGGGAGGGTGGAGAAGACGCCCTGGGTCTTGATGGTGTGACCGGGGTCGGCCTTGGCCAACGCCTCGGTGTAGTTCCAACGGACAAGCAGGGCGGCCACGAAGGCCCCGGCCAGCTGGGCGATGGCGTAGGGGATCACGTTCTTCCAGGGAAAGCCCTTGAAGGCGGCCAGTGCGACGGTCACCGCGGGATTGAGGTGAGCACCGCTCAGCCTCGCCGCGACGTACACGCCCAGGGTCACGCCGAGACCCCAGGCCCAGGCGATGCTGTCGTGGTTGCCGAGTCCGCCCGCGGGGTCCGTGAGGGCTCCGCCGGCGACCACCTGGGCCACCACACCACAACCGAAGAGGATAAGGATCATGGTGCCGGCGAATTCGGCGAAGAGTTCGCCGACCAGACCCGATCTATGGAGGCGCTCCGTCATGGGTGCCCTTTTCCGCCGGGCCGATGGCCGGCTTCGACTGCCCCGAGTCCTCTGTGTCCGACCGCGATGCGGACCGACCGCCGCGTGCGTGAGGCCGAGCCGGCCTTACGCGGCGCCCATGCCCGTGCGCGGGTACACCTATGTTGCTCTCGCCTCCGCTTCCGCGCTCCTCGACGGGAGCCGAACGGGGCATGACAGGGCCCGGCCGGGGTGACTACAGGCGCCGGCCGGGCCCTGCGTGCGCGGGATCCGAGGATTCCGGTTCCACGGTCGCACAAGCGGCTACTTTCCGCATCATTTCGATCACCGAGGGCGACGTCCCGGTCGGCCGACCAACCCCCTAAGGGCTGTCCTCCGGCGTCTGCCAGGAGTCCTCGCGGCCGCGTGCCACGGGGTTCTGGTCGGCCGGTCCGGCCGGGGCCCGGCGACGTGCGGCGCGTCTGCTGCCGTACCAGAAGGCGGCGATCAGGAGGACGGCCACCGCCACCCCGGCGAGAATGAGGAACAGGGCTCCTTGGCCCTCGGCCGCAAGCGTCTCGGTAGCAATCATGGCCCGCGCCTACCCGGTATCGCCGGGATTACGAGTTCGCGGGGGTCTTTCACCGGCATGCGCGGCTGCGCCAGACGAGCAGCACGACCAGCAGGGCCGCGCCGGCCATCAGCAGCGGCTTGGGGTTGGCGCGTGCCGTCGACGCGACGCGGCCCGCCGCGTCCAGGACCGGGTCGGGCGTCGCGTCGTGCACCCGCTGGGCCGTGTGCGCGGCCTTGTCGTGGATCCGGTCGGCGACCTGCGCGGTCTTCTCCTTGGCCTGCGCCTTGACGTCGGCCTTGCCCGCCAGCGCCTCGATGGTCTGCCCGAGTTCGTCACGCGTGCGTTCCACCTGTTCGCGCAGCTCGTCGGGGGTGGGCGTGCCGCTGTCGGTGCCCGCGTCGTCGGGTGTGCGGGGTGCGTCGGGGGTGCCCGGGGTGCCGGGTGCGTCGGTCATCGGTGCGCCTTCTCCCTCATCTCGGCCAGGTCGGCCTTCACGTTGTCGATCGTCTGCGCGGGCATCGGAGAGCCGGCCTCGTCCACCTGCTTCTTCCCCGCCATGGCCATCACCGCGGCGACGAGCGCCAGCACCGCCGTGATGATCAGGGCCGACGCCCACAGGGGCAGTACCAGTGCCAGAGCCGCGATACAGGTCGCCGTCAGCGCCTGAGCCGCCAGGAACCCCAGCACGCCCGCCGCGCCGAAGAGGCCGCCGCCCTTGCCGAAGCGTTTCCCCTTCTGCGTCATCTCGGCCCGCGCCAGCCGCATCTCCTCGCGGACCAGCTCCGAGATCTGCCGGGAAGCCCGCGAAACGAGGACACTCACGGATTCGTCGGCGATGCGGGTCTGCCGTTCTATCGTGCTCATACGAAGACCTCCCCTTCGCATTGCATGCGTCGCTGTCTCTGCGCGCCTACCCGCTATGCGGGCGGGCACCCGTTTCCCCGATCGGATCCGCCGTTCATGCGACGCCGGTCCTCGGCATTCCACGCACGGGTGTCGCGGGGCCGGACGTAGGGCTCCTCACCGTGGGGCAGCCCTCCTGCGGTGGCCCGCTGGCGGGCCAGTTCCGCGTCGAATTCCAGTCCGAGGAGGATGGCGAGGTTGGTGATCCACAGCCAGATCAGGAAGACGACGACACCCGCGACCGTTCCGTACGTCTTGTTGTAGGAGCCGAAGTTCGCGACGTAGAACGCGAAGCCGGCCGAGGCCGCCATCCAGATCAGCAGGGCCAGGAAGCTGCCCGGCGTCACCCATTTGAACCCGCGGCCCTTCGCGTTCGGCGCCGCCCAGTACAGCAGCGCGATCATGATCGTGACGAGAAGCACCAAGGCCGGCCATTTCGCGATCGACCACACGGTGAGGCCGATGTCGCCGACCCCGAGGGCGTCGCCCGCCTGCCGGGCGATGCGACCGGTGAAGACGACGATCAGCGCGCCGGCGCAGGCGAGGACCATCAACGTGACGGTGAGCGCCATGCGCAGCGGCAGCACCTTCCACACGGGGCGTCCCTCGGGCACGTCGTAGACGGCGTTCGCGGACCGGATGAACGCGGCCACGTAGCCGGAGGCGGACCACAGCGCCACGACGAGGCCGACGACGGCCATCAGCGAGCCGATGCCGCTGTGCCCCTGCAACTGCTCGACCGCGTTCGTGATCACCTCCCGGGCCGAACCGGGGGCCAGCTGCTGCAGGTTGTCCATCACCCGGTCGGCCGTCGACTCGCCGGCCACGCCGAGCAGCGAGACGAGGACCAGGAGGGCGGGGAAGATCGCCAGCACTCCGTAGTAGGTGAGTGCGGCGGCCCGGTCGGCCAGCTCGTCGTTGCCGAATTCCCTGGCCGTGCCGCGGAACACCGCTTTCCAGGAGCGTGCGGGCAGGTCGGTGGGTTGGTCGGGGGCGCGTTCCTCGACCAGTGTGCCCGGGCCGGGCTCCCGCTCGGTGTCCGCGCTTTCACGGTCCTGCAGGTGCTCAGGGCGTTCGGGTTCGCGTTCGCGCTCAGGCCGGTGTTCGGGCTCGCGGTCGCTGTTGTGGTCCTGCTTCGGTGGAGTTCTCATACCGTGCGGCTGTCCAGCGCCGCGCCGGTCATGTCGGTCCGGCCCGGGCGAATACCGGGTCGGCTCCGAGGGCCGGGCAGTCCGGCGAACGCCCGGGCCCGGTCACCGTCCGCGCGTCTGCTTCTCGGCCGCTGCCGCGATGGAGGCGAGCGGCGAGCCCGGGTCCCGTTCGACCTCCAGGTCGCCCAGGGTGACGATGCCGACGAGCTCGCCGCTCCCGTTCCGTACCGGAAGGCGCCGCAGCGCGTGTCGGCGCATGAGGTCCACGGCCTCGTCGACGTGGTCGTCCGGCCCGATCGTGAGCGGTTCGGTGCTGCACACCGCATCCACGGTCGTCTCGGCCGGGTCGCGGTCCTCCGCGAGGGCACGGACGACGAGGTCCCGGTCGGTGAGGATGCCGCACAGCCGGCCCTCCTCGACGACCAGTACGTCTCCGATGCCGGCGTCCCGCATCACCCGCGCCGCTTCCGCCAGTGAGGTCGTGCGCTCCACGGTCACCGGATTGCGCGTCATCACCTCGTGCACTCGTCGGGTCATCGGTCCTCCCGATGGTCGAAGCGGCCATGCCGCACGGCGCGTGCCGCGCTGCTTCCACCCCTCCTACGGCGAGGTAGGCCCCACGGGGTTCCATCCAGTATCCGGGTGAAAGGGACCGGGCGCCTTGTGTGCGGCCAGCAGCGCCGGGTAGCCGAGTGCCATGCCGACACTCAAAAATCCTCCGTCCGTATGGACCGACGGCACTCTGTCGCTGCTGACACAGGGCTACGCCTGGCTTCCCGACCGCATGCGCGCTTCCGCGGACGGCACGGTCCGCACCCGTCTCTTCGGCCGCCGGACGGTTGCACTGCGCGGCCCGGAGGCCGTCGTCTTCTTCTACGACGAGCAGCACGTGCGGCGGCGTGCCGCGCTCCCGGATCCGGTGCTCGACACCCTGTTCGGGCAGGGCGCCGTCCACACCCTCGACGGGGCGGCCCACCGCGCCCGCAAGTCGATGTTCATGTCGCTGCTGACGGACGGGAAGGGCGTCCAGGCGTTGCGGGAACACCTACTCCTGCGCTGGCGGGAGGCCGTCGGCCGGTGGCGTGGCGTGCCGCCGGAAGAGCCGGTGGTCCTCTTCGACGAGACGGCCAGGGTCCTCGCCCTCGCGGTCTGCGACTGGACCGGCGTACCCGTCACCGGGGAGGGCGGCGCGCGACTGGCACGGGACTGCGTGGCGATGGTCGACGGGTTCGCGACCGCCGGGCCGCGGCACCTGCGCGCCCGCCATGCCCGCAAACGGCAGGAGGAGGAGCTGGGAGAGCTGATCGTGCGGGTGCGGGAGCAGCGGGAGACAGCTCCCGACGGCAGCGCACTCGACGTGGTCGCGCGGCACCGCGATGCCGACGGCGCCGTACTGGATGCGCACACGGCGGCCGTGGAGCTGCTGAACATCATCCGGCCGACGGTCGCGATCGCGTGGTTCGCCACCTTCGCCGCACACGCCCTGCACCGGTGGCCCGAGCACCGCGGCCCGCTCCGCGGCGACGTGTCAGGGCGCCTCGCCGCCGACTTCGCCCACGAGGTCCGCCGCTTCTACCCGTTCGCGCCGTTCGTCGGCGGACTGGCCGCCCGTGATCTGCAGTGGCGGGGGGAGACCGTTCCGGCGGGCACGATGCTCCTGTTGGACCTGTACGGGCAGAACCACGACCCGCAGCTGTGGGCCCACCCGTACCGGTTCGATCCGCACCGGTACGGAAGCGGGGAGAGCCTGCGCCATCTGGTCCCCCAGGGCGGGGGTGAAGCGGCGGAGGGCCATCGGTGTCCGGGCGAGGACATCACCGTCACGCTGCTGGCGGCACTCGTCACGGAGCTGGCCGGGCTCGACGTGAACGTTCCCGATCAGGACCTGGCCATTCCGCTGTCCCGGATGCCCACGCTCCCCCGCAGCGGCTTCCGCTTCCGCCTCGCGTAGTCGCACCGGGGCTCGGAGGCGTGGCGGTGCCGCGGTGGGACGTAAGGGCCCCGACCGGCCGGGGGGGAGGGCCGATCGGGGCGGCCCCAGCCGGCCAGGGGGGGAGAGGCGGGCCGGGGCGTCGGTGGGCGGGGGCGGGAAGGGCGGCCGCCTCGCGGCGGAGGGCCCAGTACCGGATCGGGCCGGGGACATCAGCCCTCCCGCACCCCACACGATGATGAACGCTCAACGATCTGGTGTTGTTCCCGAAGGTCCTGAAGATCCTGAACCTCCCGAAGCTGTCGAAGATCCCGAAGATCCCGAAGGTCCCGGTGGCGTCGGCAGGTGCCGTTCTGGTGGGCGCCGCGACCGGCAGCCGCTCCCCTCCGGGCCCCGAGTCGGGCCCGCCTACATGGGATCCATCGTGGCGCTTTCCGGCCCGCCCAGCTCCTGGCACCTCGCCCGCAGCCGCACGGCCTTCTCCATCAGCTGCTCCCGCTCCGCGCGGTCGTCGGCCCGCTGGGCTTTCAGCTCCAGCTCCTCGGCCTGCTGACGCAGCTTCCCCACCTCACGCGCCTGTTCGTCCGAGTCCGTCCTGTCACCGCTCACGTTCAGTCCTCCTCCGGCCCGCGTGGTGAGTTCCGTCAGCTCTTCGGGTCCACCCCGGTGTAGGCGGAGGCGTCCTTGCCCCCGCTGGGGCGCTTCGAGCGTCCGCGGGTTCCCATGTCGTGGTGGCCTTCCTGGCCCTTCTTCGCGATGTCCTCACCGCGGCGTGAGTCCGACTCGACCGTCGTCCCCTCGTCCTCTTTCGCCGCCTTTTGCCCGCCGCCGTGCCTGCCACCCGTGGCGGACGCGTCGGACTTCCTCGGCTTGTCGAACGAGCGCCGGGCGCTGGGGTTGTCCTGCGTGTGCGTGGAGTCGACGTCCGGGGACCAGCCGTGCTGCTCGGTTCCCTCGTGCCGGCCCGGTCCCTCTCCGTGGGGGGCGTGCGACTTCGGGCTGCTGGACATGGCGCTTCCTCCTGCCTTGCGATCTGCCGTGCTCCCCCTGAGATGCCTCTGCCCCGCGTTGGCCGGGTCAACCGCCGACGCCGGACACGCGGGCCGCGATACGTGGGTGTAATCCGGGTAGACACGTGGCGTGAGTGATCAGAACCCCCACCCGCAGGCGTCCGACGACCTGCTCTCCGGCCTGAGCGTGGACGACCGCCGGCCTGAACAGCCCGTCCTTCTGGACGCCTCCGGGGAGCCCATCCGTACGTGGCAGGAAAACTATCCGTACGACCGCAAGGTCAGACGCCAGGAGTACGAGCGCGCGAAACGGATCCTGCAGATCGAACTCCTGAAGCTCCAGCGCTGGGTCCGCGAGACCGGCGCCCGGCTGGTGGTGATCTGCGAGGGCAGGGACGCGGCCGGCAAGGGCGGGACGATCCAGCGGTTCACC
This sequence comes from Streptomyces sp. TN58, assembly GCF_001941845.1. NCBI lineage: Bacteria > Bacillati > Actinomycetota > Actinomycetes > Kitasatosporales > Streptomycetaceae > Streptomyces > Streptomyces sp. TN58. The sequence continues at coordinate 338,046 of NZ_CP018870.1, forward strand.
GAGCGGTTGAACCCCCGCGGGGCACGCATCGTCGCGCTCGGTAAGCCGACCGAGCGGGAGGCGGGGCAGTGGTACTTCCAGCGGTACGTCGACCACCTCCCGGCCGCCGGCGAGATCGTCTTCTTCGACCGCTCCTGGTACAACCGCGCCGGCGTCGAGAAGGTCATGGGCTTCTGTACGGAGGACCAGTACGAGTTGTTCCTGCGGCAGTGCCCGGCCTTCGAGGCCATGCTCGTCGAGGACGGGGTACTGCTGGTCAAGTTCTGGTTCTCGGTCTCCCGCGCCGAGCAGCGCACCCGCTTCGCGATCCGGCAGGTCGATCCCGTGCGGCAGTGGAAGCTGTCGCCCACGGACCTGGCCTCCCTGGATCTGTGGGACGCCTACACCACGGCCAAGGTCGCGATGTTCCGCGCCACCGACACCCCGCACGCGCCCTGGACGGTCGTCAAGAGCAACGACAAGCGGCGCGGCCGGCTGGAGGCCATGCGCAGCCTGCTGTGGCGCATCGACTACGACCGCAAGGACGAGAAGGCGGTGGGCCGCCCCGACAGCCTCATCGTCGGCGCGGCCGACACGCTCCTGGAGTCCGGTGAGGAACCCACCGACCTCTCCCCCACCCCTCTGGCCGGTCCGCCTCTCGGCCCGGGCCTGCACCCCAACCCGTGAATCCCGAGGCTGAGCGGAAGGCCGGGCACGCCGGTGGCTCCGGCGTGCCCTAGGGGGGTGTCAGACCTGACCGCGCCAGGCGCCGGAGGCGGAGCCGCGGTCCTCGATGAAGTGCTTGAAGCGCTTCAGGTCGCCCTTGACCTGCCGGTCGACGAAGCCGAGCTTGTCCCCGATGTTCTCCGCCATGCCCTCCGGGTCGAAGTCCATCATCAGCGTGACCTGCGTATGGGACGGGTCGATGGGCTCGAAGGTCACAAGGCCCGACTGCTCGGTGTCACCGCCGACGGTGACCCACGCGACCTTGGTGTCGGGGATCTGCTCGGTGATCTCCGCGTCGAACTCCCGCTCCACGCCCGCGACCTTCGTCACCCAGTGCGTGAGGGTGTCGGTGCGCTGCTCGATGTGCTGGACGCCGTCCATGAACTGCGGGAAGGACTCGAACTGCGTCCACTGGTCGTATGCGGTGCGGATCGGGACGTTGACCTCGATGGATTCCTTGACCTGCGACATTCTCGACCTCCTGATGGTGTTTCACGGCAGGGAACTCCTTCCATCGGTGCCCTGCCAGGCCGCGCCTGCCCCATCCGGCGAACGGCACACACCGAACGAGCTGTCCTACTGGGCCACACGGCCCGAGGCCAGTCGGTCGCCGGCCACGCCGGGGCGCCGTGTGACATGTCTGCGCCCCTCCCGGACTGCGCACCGGGCGGGTGCGATTGCGCGCGGCTCACGACGGGGACTTCCCGGACCGGGGGCCCGGCGTCGGCGTTCACCACCGGCCGGGGTAGCTTGAACATGTTCAGGGAGTCGGATCCTGGGAGAGACGCCATGGGGGCCACCGCGCGCGAACGTGTCCACCCGTGGCAGTTCGGTCTGGCCACGTGCGCCGCGGTCCTGCCGCTGCCGCCGGTCGTCGCCTCCGGCGGAAGCCCCTTCGCGGTCCCCCTCGTGGTCGCGACCACCGCGGTTCTCGCCGTACCCCTGGCCCTCCACGCCCGGCCGGCCGCCTTCGAGCGGGCCGCCGGGACCCTCGCGGCGGCGTTGGTGCCGTGGTCGCTGATCGGGTCCTGGGTGGGCATGTTCGTCTTCTTCCCGTCCGCCCCTCTTCTTCTCCTCGCGGCCTTCGCCGACCCGCGGCGGCGCCCGAGGACCGCCAGGTGCCTGGCAGCGGCGGGCCTCCTGCTGACAGCGGCGATATCGCTGTCCTGGTGGAACCGCAAGTACTGAACACGCCATCCGGTTCGGCGCCCATGGCCCTTGCCTCCCACCGGACAGGGCCGCCAGAATCAACACACTTGTTGATCTTGCCACGGGGGGCGTGAACGACTTGATGGTCTTCTATGCATGTCTGGGACTGCCCGTCGCCGCGCTGGTCGCGTTCCTGCTCTGGAGCGACAGGGCGACGCGAACGAAGAACCTGGACGGTCTGCAGGTCGAGGAGCGGGCCCGCCAGGAGGCCCGCTTCGACAAGCTGTCCCCCGGACGCCGGTTCTACGGAAGCCAGAGCAAGTCCCGCCGCTGAGGGGCTACTTCACGGGAGGGCGAAATGCCCGTAGTAAGGGTTCCGGGACCAGGCTGATTTCTTAGCATCAGAGGTCAACAATTCTCCCGGCCGCCACTCGGGCGACTACAAAGGACCCATCGAACCGGACCCGGCACCGGCGGGGTGATGAACCCGCAGGCAGTCGGAATGATGGCGAAGGTGGTGGTATGCATGCGCGAGCGCAGCACGATCGAAGCGATTGCGGTCAGATTACTCACTGATAGCCCGAGTCCGGGACCTCTCCCCTGAGGGGCCGGCCATGCTGATGCCGATTCTGTTCTCCCCGGCACAAGCCTCGGCCGACGAGTACCGGTCCCTGACTTCGACCATTCGGGCGAAGGCGCAAGATGCGCAGGGATTCTTCGGAGGAGAGGGGCGCAGGGAGGGCGAGATGCCCCATCTTCCCCTCCACCTTCAACTGCGCGGGCTGGTCATAGAGCTCTTCATCGAACTCCGCCCGCGCAATACGAGCCTCCGCATCTCGGGATTCCGGAAACTCTTCGAGAACGGCCAGGCGCCGCCTGAGGCGTCCGTCCATCACGTACGGGACTCCACCGCGCCACAGGAACTGCCCCGGACGGAAACCCTGCCGTTCGGCGGGAGCCGTGCAGACCTGGAGACGGCCGCCGCCGTCCGGCGGGCCGGAATCCTGATCGGGCGCCGGCCCCTGAGCCTCGCGGTGATCCGGCTGCACCAGAACTGCGATCCGCGGAGCACCGCCTACGGGATGCTCGTGCTCTCGGAAATGCTCTGCGAGGCCGCTCGATACCCCGCCTTGGCCGATGCGATGTCACGCCTCTGGGTCACCGGAGGACGACTGTAGTCCGCAAGCCGGCCTTGTTCCCCCACACACCCACCGACCGGAGGCGTTGGGGCGCCGACGGAGAAAGGATGCCGCTGCTCGGCAGGCCGGGGCGAAGACCACCGCCCCGGCTCTGTCCGCCCCGGCTTTCGCCGATCCGAACCGGAGTACCGGCCGGTCTTCCCTGAAACCCGTCACGGAGCCCTTTCCATCCTCACGCTGAGGCGTGGTCAAGGGAGAGGACAGCCTGGACGATCGCGGTGAGGCGGTTGGTGACAGCGTGCTGAAGCCCCTGGTAGATGGGTTTCGACCAAGAGAACCGTCTCCACCAGAGGCTTCGCATGCTTGTCTGCCCGTCGGGTGTCGACAGCTCGCAGCCGGATTCGGCATCGGAACCACGACCGCCGACCGGTACGTCACCGAAGCCGTCGACCTCTTGGCCGGCCGTGCTCCCACCCTGGCCGATGCCGTGCGGACGGCGTCGTCGAAAGCGTTCGTGATCCTGGACGGCGCGCTCCTGCCGACCGACCGCATCCCAGCGGACCGGCCCTTCTACTCCGGGAAACACAAGACGCACGGGCCCTTTCCACCGGTCAGAAGGCCGTCCGCACTCGTCCCGGCTGTCCTCGCCCTGCGTCTGACCAGCTCAGAGCGATGATGGAAAAGGCTCAGGGCGACGGCACGGTGTGGTCCGCTGCATGCTGGTCGCCGTGGCCCGAGGGGGAGGGTTCGGGCACCACTACGACCTCCGCGGCATCCACGTCCACGACCAGGTTCGCCGGCTTTGTCAGGTCGAGACCGGACAGGTGCTTCTTCAGCCTTCTGGCCATGGGGAGGTAGGTCGCGAGAGTGAGCCCTCCGGAAACGACAGCCCCGACGACCGGGATGGCCTTCGAGACGGTCTTCGCGAAAGTCTGCTTCGTCATCTGCACACCGAGGTAGCCCGCGACCTTCTTGACCACGGGGTAGATGACGCCCTGAGTGAGTGCCTTCTGTGGCAGCTTCTTCGCGACCTGCTTCGACATCATCCCGGCGACCTTGCCCACGGCGGCGTTCGCCGATTGCGTACCGAACATCACGCCGATGAAGAGAGTGAGCACTCCCTTGGTCGCGTCGTCCAGGTCGTCGTTGTCGTCGGACAACAGGTCCGGCCAGCTGTAGAGGTAGGCGAGCTTCTGCGAGATGCGCAGCATGTGGCCGAAGTACTGGACCACGTCGGCGGGCACGGTGGCGGGAAGGAGCAGCAAGCCGGGTATTCCGGCAGCCGCGGAGAGTGCACTGGCCTTGGCCGCTTCGTAGTTGATGGAGTCGTTGGCTGCCTTGTCCAGTACATCGGCAGGGATGCCCGCCTCCGCGGGGGTGCCTTCGACTGCTCGACGGATGTCTTCTTCGGAGCAGTGACGGCCCAGTGCCTGCCGGAGATATGCCTCCCTGTCGATACGCACGCCCGGAAGGTTCGCTGCGCGCACCAGCGCTGCGGAGAAACGCAGTTCCGGATTCTCGATCCCTTTGCTTGTGCCCATGGCAGGAACCTACAGCAGCCGGTGAAGGCGCCGAGGCCTTTCCAAACACCTTGTCGTGTGCGGCGGTTGTGTCCCGCTCGCGGGTGCTCTGCGCGTGCGCTCAGGGCGGGGTGATGCGGGCGAGCAGCGTGCGGAGCTCGGCGGCGCGCGGGTGCGTCGGGTGGAGATACCGCTCGCAGGCGGCCAGTGCCCGGCCGGCTTCCGCCCGGGCCTCGTCGCCACGTCCGAGGGCGTGCAGGGCGGTGGCTCTGCGGAGCTCCAGGTGCCCGGCCGCGTACGGGGGCGGCTCGGGGAGGGCCTGTGTCTCCCGCGACTCCGCCAGCGCCTCCTCGTGGCGTCCGAGCCCTGACAGGCTGCGGACCAGCAGGGCTCGGAGTGAGAGGGCGAACCCCTGCCCCTCGGCGCGTGGCAGGCCGGCGCGGGCGATCGTCTCCGCCTCCTCGTAACGGTCCTGATCGCACAGGGCGTGCCCGAGGCAGATCAGCGCGGAGAGTTCGAGCGGCTGGTCCTCGGCGGGGTGCGCCCGCCGTGCAATCGCTCGTAGGACGTCCCGGGCCTCCGCCTCCGCTTCGGCGGGCCGCTCGTCGTCGATCAGCACCCACGCGCGGCTCACACGGGCCGGCAGCAGCAGGACGTGGTGGAAGTCGTACGTCCGCTCGGCCTCGGCGATGACCGCCTCGAACTCCGCTTGCGCGGAGGGCATGTGCCGCCCATGGGCACGCGCCGCGACGGCGGCTGCATAGGCGGCGTACCAGACGGTGCCGGGCCGGCGGTCCCGGCCCCTGCGGCTCCGCCGGGCCGTGACGAGGGCACGTGCCCGTGTCTCGGCGTCCTCGAAGCGGCCCTCGTCCATCAGCGCGTAGGTCTTGAGCAGAGCGGCGCGGTGCCAGGGGGCGGGAGCCCCGCCCGCCCATGCCAGCAAGGAGGCGGCGCTGCCCTTAAGGCTGAGGTGCTTCATGGCAGTTGAGGGTACGTGGCCGCCGATCAAGCCCGATGCGCGGGCCGACGTACGCTATCGCTTCGCCCGGTCCACGATCTGCTGTCGTGTCGCGCGGTCACCGACGATGATCCGCAGGGTCGCCGGAGCGGTCCGGGTGACGGTGATATGGCCTCGGATGTGTTCGGGGGCTCCCGTTTCATCGGCGACGTACTCGACCACCATGGCGCCCTTGCTGCACGACACAGAGGCCCACGTCTTCGGAGCGCCGCCGCCCGAGGCACTGTTGTAGGGGCCTACGGGGTACATGTCGCCGCCCTCGCCCTCGGCAGGCCAGGACGACACCAGATGGAGCCGGCCGCCCCCCGGAGGGGCCGCCGGATCGTCCTTCGGAGCGGTCGGAGCGGCGATGAATCCGCAGGAGCCGGCCGTCACGTAGGCGGTGAGGCGGCTTCGTCCGTACTGCAGCTCGGACAGCACCTTGACGGGGCCCGCCGCCTCCGCCGTCGGATCCCCGGCCGCGGGCAATCCTTCCAGTTCCGTCAACGGGGTGCCGTGGTTGCCCTGCCCGGACGCCTCACCGTCCGACGGACCGGAACCATCACACCCCGCGACCAACAGGGCCAGGGCGACCCCCATGGCCGGCGCCCGCCTCATTCGAGCCATGCGGCTTCACCCGTCCTCTCCATGCAGCGCGAGACCGGCCGGGGCGCCACGATGGCCCGCGTGGACGAGCGTACCCGCGCCCTCTCCGGCCGCCCTCGAACTGCGTGCCGTCGCACCGGGCATGCCCACCGGGACGTGCGGGCGCGGGGGTCGTGTCGCCGGCGTTCCGTTGCACCGCGGGGGCTGGGGTACGTGGGCCGGGGCCGGGGCTCGGGGTGTGACGGCGCCTACCGGGGTAGACGCCCGGCATGAAACAGACCGAGCAGTGGAAACCAGGGGAAATCGTTCCACAGAGCGGCATCTACGCCTGCGACTGCGGCAAGGAGCACGTCTGGAGCAAGAGCACCGACGTCCGCGGGCACCGGTTCCCGCCGCTGCCCTACGACTGTTCCGGCCAGGCGTGGACCCTGCGTACGCAGGCCCACCCCGACGAGGAGTAGGTCGTGCCGTGGCCGTACGGCTGCGAACCAGCGACCCGCACGGGCCGGGATGGCGCCGGGTACGCCACGGCCGCGGCTTCCGGTACCTCGACGCGGACGGCCGGGCCCTGCCGGCGGCGGACCGGGAGCGGGTGCGCGCACTGGTGATCCCCCCGGCCTGGCGGGACGTCTGGGTCTGCCCGTGGCCGAACGGCCACATCCAGGCGGTGGGGACCGACGCGGCCGGGCGCCGCCAGTACCTCTACCATCCGCGCTTCCGCGAACAGCAGGACGCCGCCAAGCACGAGCACGTCCAGCGCGTGGCCCGCTCGCTGCCCCGCCTGCGCGAAGGGGTGGCGCGGGACCTCGCCGGACGCGGCCTCACCCGCGTCCGCGTCCTCGCCTGCCTGACCCGCCTCCTCGACCTGGGCTTTCTGCGCATCGGCGGTGAGGGCTACGCGCGCGACAACGGGAGCTTCGGGCTTACCACGCTGCTGCGCGAGCACGCCGCGTGCCGCGGCGGCGAGATCCGTCTGCACTTCCCCGCCAAGTCCGGCAAGGAGGTCAGGCGCACCCTCGTCGACGAGCAGGCGCACGCGGTGATCCGGGCGCTGCTGCGGCGCAGCGGCGACGGTAAGAGGCTGTTCGTGTACTGGGAGCACGCGGCGTGGCACGAGGTACGCGCCGAGGACCTCAACGCCTACCTGCGCGACCGGTCGGGGCAGGACGTGACGGCGAAGGACTTCAGGACGTGGTACGCGACCGTACTGGCCGCGGTCGCCCTGGCCGTGTCGCAGAGCACCGCCGACGCGTCGCGCGCCCGCCGCGGCCGGGTCGTGGCACGCGCCGTACGCGAGGTCAGCGAGTACCTGGGCAACACGCCGAGCGTGTGCCGGGCGTCCTACATCCACCCACGCGTCATCGAACTCTACGAGGACGGCGAGACCATCGCCGCCGCCCTCGGCGAGCTGGGCGAGGAGGGCGTCTTCGGCCGGCCGGCCACCCAGGGCCGGGTGGAACGCGCCGTCCTGCGGCTGCTGCGCTCCGACACGGCGTGAAACGGCGGGCGGGGCGCTCAGCGCCCGGCGGCGCTCATACGTTCAGCATGATCGCGTAGGCCAGGAAGAAGAGGGCGCAGGCGAGGGCCACCAGGCAGATCAGCACGAGGGGGCCCTTGCCCCAGCCGCGGGTCAGGGGACGGTACGGCCCCGCACCGGAGCCGGTGCTCGACTCGCCTGCCGGTGTCTCGCCGGGCGCAGCGCCGCCGTACGGCCGGGCGGTGTCGCGGGGGTCCGGATCCGGAACGCGTGCGGACATGTCTGCCTCCCTCACCTCGGGGGCCGTGCCCGCCCTGCCGGCGGGGCGGCCGGGGTAACCGGCGCCTACCCACGGCCTGCGGGGTGAACCCGTCAGCCGGGGGCGAGCACGGAGTCGTCGAGGGTTCCCGTGCCGGGCAGGTGGTGGCGGGCCGCGATCAGGGCGGCGTGGACGTCCGCGGTGCCGGTGGCCACGCACAGGGCCCGCTCGACCGCCTCGATCTCCTTGCGTACGGGCGAGTCGCCCTCGGCGGCGTCGAGTACGGCCAGCGCCCAGTAGCGGTCGACGAGGCCGGGCAGCACGGCCGGGTGAGCCATCAGCATGGTTGTTCGCCTTTCGCCGGGGGATCTCTCAGCTGGCCGTCGCCTACCCTGCCGGGCTCCGTCGAATCCTGCCGGTCGATGTCGACCCCGCCGGTCCGCGTCGAACCCGCCGGTCGACGTGGATCCCGCCGGGTCGGACGCCCCTCACCGCGGTCCGGCGGCGCCGTCGGCGTCCGGGAGGAGGGTGAACACCTGGTCGAGGCCTACGACGCGCATGATGCGCAGCGTGTTGGGGGGAACGGCGGCCAGGACGATGTCCGCTCGGGCGGCCTGGGCGTGGTTGCGTGCCACGAGCAGGGAGGTCAGGCCGCTGGAATCGCAGAAGTCCAGCCCGGCAAGGTCCACGACGAGGCACTGGCCCTGCTGGAGGACGACAGCGGTGACGCGGTCACGCAGTCGGCCCGCGGTGGCGTGGTCGAGGTCCCCGGCGACCGTCAGGACCGGGCCGGCCGGCGCCTCTCGAAGGGTGATGGTCAGGTGGCTCATCCGGTCTTCCCGGCCTGGGAGGCGGCAGCGGGTACACCGAGGGCGAGGAGTGCGGCGTCGTCGTCGAGACCGTCGCCGAAATCGTCCAGCAGGCCGGTCAGGGCCTCGATGACGGCGTGCGGCGGTTTGCCGGCGTGCCCGGCGGTGAAGTCGCGCAGCGCCTCGTCCCCGTACAGGTCGGTGCGGTCCTGGCCGGTACGGGCCTCGGTGAGGCCGTCGGTGTAGAGCAGGAGGGTGTCGCCGGGGGCGAGGAGGGTCTCGGCGGCGGTGAACCGCGCGGCGGGCAGGACGCCGACGAGGAGGCCGCCGGGGGTGGGCAGGAAGTCGGCGGTGCCGTCGGCCCGCAGGACCAGGGCCGGAGGGTGTCCGCCGGCCGCGAGGCGGACGGCGACCCGGCCGGTGCCCGGATCGGGTTCGAGCAGGCCGAAGACGGCGGTGCAGTAGCGGGGGTCGCCGCCGGTGTACTGCTGGTGGAGCACCTGGTTGAGGGTGGTGAGGGCGGAAACGGGATCGGGGTCGTGCAGTGCGGCGGCGCGCAGGGTGTAGCGGGTCAGCGAGGTGACGGCGGCCGCCTGGGGTCCCTTGCCGCAGACGTCCCCGAGGAAGAAGCCGAAGCGCCGGGCGTCGATGGGGAAGAGGTCGTAGAAGTCGCCGCCGAGGCGGTCGGGTGACGCGGTGCGGTAGTGGGCGGCCGCCTCCATTCCGGGGACGGGCGGGAGGGTGCCGGGCAGCAGTGACGCCTGGAGCGCGGCGAGGGCGTCCTGCAGCCGGGCACGGTCGGCTTCGGCCTGGCGGCGGGCCTCTTCGGCCGCCTTCCGGGCCCGCAGGAGTTCCTCCTCGTAGGCGCGGCGGTCGCGGGCGTCGAAGACGGTGGTGCGGATCAGCAGCGGGTCGCCGGATTCGCCGTACTTGACGGAGGAGGAGACCAGTACGGGCAGGCGGGCGCCGTCGGCCTGTCGGAGCTCCAGGGCGATGCCGCCGATCTCCCCCCGCATCCGCAGCAGCGGCGCGAAGTGCGTCTCGTGGTACAGCTTTCCGCCTACGGTGAGCAGGTCGGGGAACCGCATCCGGCTCACCACGGCTTCGCGTTCCAGGCCGAGCCAGCCCAGGAGGGTGCCGTTGATCTTCGCGATGGTGCCGTCCATCAGAGTGGAGAGGTATCCGCACGGAGCGCTCTCGTACAGTTCTTCGGCGCTGTCCTCCAGCAGGGCGGCGAACGCCGCGTACGGGCCCTTCTCGCCGTCGGCGCCGTGCGGCTCGGGCAGTTCGGGCAGTTCGGACAACTGCCCGGTGGCGCACATCACCGCAGGCCGGCCAGGAAGCCGGTGATCGCCTTGTTGGTGGCCTCGGGTGCGGACAGGTGGGGGCAGTGCCCGGTGGCGTCGAGGGTGACCAGCGTCGAACCGGGAACGGTGTCGTGGACGAAGGCGCCCACTTCACGGGGGGCGATGACGTCCTGGACGCATTCCAGGACGAGGGTCGGCACGCGCACGCTCTTCAGGTCGTTCCTGGAATCGGACAGGAAGGTGGTGCGGGCGAAGACGCGCGCCACGTCCGGGTCGGTCGCGCAGAAGCTGTTCTTCAGCTCCTCCCCCAGCTCGGGCCGGTCCTCGTTGCCCATGATCAGGGGGGCCATCGCCGCCGACCAGCCCAGGTAGTTGGACTCCAGGGATGCCAGCAGTTCGTCGATGTCCTGCACGCTGAACCCGCCGCGGTAGCCCTCGTCGTCGATGTAGCGGGGAGAAGGCGCGACCATCACCAGCGCGCCGATCCGCTCCGGTGCCGCGGCCGCGGCCAGTACCCCGATCATCGCACTGACCGAGTGCCCCACGAACACCGCCTCGCGCAGGTCCAGCGCCTCGCACACCTCCACGACGTCCGCGGCGTAGCCGTCCAGGGAGGCGTACCGGTCCTCGGAGAAGGCGGACAGGTCGGAGCGGCCGCAGCCGACGTAGTCGAAGAGCACCACCCGGTAGTCCGCGGCCAGGGCGGGCACGGTGAGCCGCCACATGTTCTGATCACAGCCGAACCCGTGGGCCAGCACCACCGTCGGCCCCTGCGGGTTTCCGGTGACGGTGACGTTGTTCCTGCGATCGATGTCCATACCCGGCAGTCTCGCAGCCCGCGCGGGCGGACTCTGCCACGGCTTCGGGGCAGTGCCTGCATCTGGCGGGTTTCGCGTGGAATGCCGCGATTTCTGGGTACGCGCAGCATGACCGTGTCATCTCACGTCGAGGAAGGGTTTCCGTCATGCCCCGAGGATCCAGCCCCAAGCGCGAGCGCCAGTACGAGCACATCAAGGAGTCCGGGGAGAAGCGCGGCATGTCCGAGGACCGGGCGAAGGAAATGGCCTCCCGGACGGTGAACAAGGAGCGCGCGCGGTCGGGAGAGAGCAAGACCGCGAGCCGCAGCTCGACCCAGGGCAAGTCCGCCTCCCAGCGCGGCGGCGAGAAGTCCGGCGGCGGGGGCGGCGGCAGCTCCTCCGAACGCACCAAGGACGACCTGTACCAGGAAGCGAAGAAGCGCGGCATCGAGGGCCGCTCGACGATGACCAAGCAGCAGCTCAAGAACGCCCTCGGCCACTGACCGCGGGCGGGCCGCGAGCCTGGGCCGGGCCGCGAGCGCGGGTCGGGCCGGCGTCCCCGGTGCGCGCTGCGCGGGTTGTTCGCCATTGGCTCGTCCGGACCGCACCGCCGGCCCGGTGGATCGCCCACCGGCGAACGGCGGTGCCGGACGCGGAGGTGCTCCATGCCTGACGCTGTGGTGATCGGCGCCGGCCCCAACGGGCTGGTGGCCGCGAACGTGCTGGTCGACGCCGGGTGGAGCGTGGAGGTGCTGGAGGCCCAGGAGGAGCCGGGCGGCGCCGTGCGCAGCGACCGGGGGGTGCATCCCAACTACGTGTCCGACCTCTTCAGCGCCTTCTACCCGCTCGCGGCGGCCTCCCCGGTCCTCGCGCGGCTCGATCTCGGCGCCGAGGGCCTGCGCTGGAGCCACGCTCCGTCCGTACTGGCCCACCCCCTGCCGGACGGCCGGTGCGCGGTGCTGGAGCGCCGGGTCGAGGACACCTGTGCCGGCCTGGCCGGATTCGCCGCCGGCGACGCCGACGCGTGGATGGGCCTGTACCGGACGTGGAGCCGGCTCGGGCCGGACCTCGTCCAGGCCCTGTTCACGCCCTTCCCGCCGGTCCGGTCCGGTCTGCGGCTGGCCGGCGGGCTCCGCGCCTGCGGGGGGCTGCGGCTGGCCCGGCAGCTGGCCCTGCCGGTACGCCGCCTGGGCGAGGAGGAGTTCGCCGGTGAGGGCGGTCGGCTCCTGCTGGCCGGCAACGCCCTGCACGCCGATCTGGCCCCCGAGGCGGCGGGCAGCGGCGGATTCGGCTGGCTGATGTCGATGCTCGGGCAGAGCCACGGCTTCCCGGTCCCCGCAGGAGGGGCCGGCGCCCTCACGGCGGCGCTGGTGAGCCGGCTGCGGAGCCGCGGCGGCGTACTGCGCTGCGGGGAGCGGGTCACCGGTGTCCTCGTGCGCGGGGGTACCGCCGTCGGGGTCAGGACCGCGGGCGGTGAGACGGTGGGCGCGGGCCGGGCGGTGCTGGCCGACACCTCGGCGCCGGCCCTGTACCGGGACCTGGTCGGCGAGGAGCACCTGCCGTCCCGCCTGGTACGGGACCTGGGGCGGTTCCACTGGGACTTCGCGACCTTCAAGGTCGACTGGGCGCTGACCGGCCCGGTGCCGTGGACGGCGCCGGGAGCGGTCGGCGCGGGAACCGTCCACCTCGCCCGGGGTGTCGACGGCCTGACCCGCTTCGCCGCCCAGATCGCCGCGGGGCAGGTCCCCGACGAGCCGTTCACGCTCTTCGGCCAGATGACCACCGCGGATCCCGGCCGGTCGCCGGCCGGTACCGAGTCGGCGTGGGCGTACACCCACCTTCCGCAGGACGTCGCCGGCGATGCCGGACCCGACGGCATCACCGGCCGCTGGGACGCCCGCGAGGAGCAGGCCATGGCGGACCGCGTCGAAGCCCAGGTGGAACGCTTCGCACCCGGTTTCCGTGACCGGATCGGCGCGCGCCGCATCCTGGCCCCCGCCACCCTGCAGGCCATGGACGAGAACCTGCGCAACGGCGCCGTCAACAACGGCACCACCGCGCTGCACCAGCAGGCGGTCTTCCGGCCCACGCCCGGGACCGGCCGGCCCGAGACTCCCGTGAAGCGGCTCTACCTGGCCTCCGCGGCGGCGCACCCCGGCGGCGGGGTCCACGGCGCGCCGGGCGCGAACGCCGCCCGAGCCGCCCTGCGCCGTCACGGGCTTCCGGCCGTACTCCGCCGGCCCCGGGGCGCCTGACGGCCGGGTACGGCCAGCCCCGGCGACCGGCGTGAGCGCTGAGCGCTATTCGGGCATCCCGGCGTCGCCGGTCTTCTCGGCGGCCCGGCGCTGCGCGCCGCTGTTCGGGGTCAGCGCGTCACCGGCCTCGCCCTCGTTCGTCTCGGCGAGGGCGGCTTCGTCCGCCTCCCTGCGGGCCTCCGCGTCGCCGCTTTCGCCGGGCGCCTGTGAGGGAGGGGTGGTCCGGCCCGGCTGCTGCGTCTGCTTGCTCATCGCGCTCCGATCCTGTGCGTCGTCGTCATACTGGCTCGCGTCTGCCCGGTCCGGGCCACCGCACGCTCACGCCTTGAGCGTGAGCTCCGCGCAGCGGGTGGCGACGGACCCGAGGCTGTGCCCGTCGGCGTGGAGGCGCCGCTGGATGCGGGCGCCGTTCCCCCTCTCGTGCAGGTGCGCCAGGGCCTCGCGGACGCGTTCGTCGTCACCGTGGTCCTTCAGCGCCTCGCGCACATGCCGGTACAGGGCTTCGACGGCGTCTTCGGCGCTCGTCTCGCGCATGGTGCCGGGGTGCAGCAGCGGCCCGTCCAGGCCCGAGCGGGCGGCCCGCCACGAGGCGAGGCGCAGCAGGCTCGTGGCGACCCGGGCCGGAGGCCGCCCGTCCTGCCAGGCGCGTGACTCCGTCTCGACGAGGCCGCGGATGAGGGCGGCGAGCAGGACCGGTGTGGCGGCGTCCAGGCAGACGTCGGCGACGCGGACCTCCACGGTGGGGTAGGAGGCCGACAGCCTGGCGTCGAAGTAGATCATGCCCTCGTCGCGCAGCACTCCGGTGCCGGTCATCTCGCGGACCTGCTCGTGGTAGCGGTCGGCGGAGCCGAAGATCCCGACGGGGCCGGCGGAGGGCCACCGGTTCCACACCCGGCTGCGGTAGCCGGCGTAGCCGCTGTCCTCGCCCTGCCAGAAGGGGGAGTTCGCGCTCATCGCCGCCAGTACGGCCAGCCAGGGCCTGATGCGGTCCAGGACGGCGACGCCCTCCTCGTCCGATGCGACGGACACGTGGACGTGGCAGCCGCAGGTGAGCTGTTCCTGCGCCGTGAGGCCGAACTGCTCGGCCACCCAGCGGTAGCGCCGGCCGGCGCTGAACGACGGCTGTACGGGGAGCGGCGAGGTGGCGACCGCCGCGACCACGGCGCCGGCACTCGCGGCATGGCGGGCCGCCTCGCCCCGGATCCGGATGATCTCCTCGTGGAGTTCACCCATCTCGGTGATCGGTTTGGTGGCGAACTCCAGCTGCTCCTTGTGCAGTTCCTTCTCGAACTCGTGCTCCGCCCCGCCGTCGGCGCCGGAGCGCTGCCAGCTCTGGCGCTCCGCGGCCGCCAGGACCGTCCCCGACACGGCGAGTGGAGCCCCGCTGTCGGCGTCCACCAGCAGCAGTTCTTCTTCCACGCCTACGCTTCGCATGTCGCCGCCTGTGCATCGATCTGTCAGATGCCCCGCACCTGCCCCGGCTGTTCCCGGCCATGCGGACGCCGCGGCCGTGCCCGCGCCGGACGGGCCCGGGCCGGGTGAACCAGGGCCGCGGGGGACGGTCTTGCCCTGCGCGGGCCGCTAGGCTTCCCGCACTGCCGGTTCACGGTCGCGCACAGGGAGTGAGATCTTGCAGCTCGGGGGGCGAGGGGTCTGGCAGACGCGCGCGGGCGCGATCCAGCCGCCGTATGCCGGCGACCATCTGTGCCGGCTGCTCCATCTCGCGGCCGGGGCGCTGCCGCTGCTCCTGTGGTGGCACGATCAGCCCGCGTCGGCGGCCATGGGCCTGGTGCTGGCCCTCCTGGTCTTCGGGCGGATCCTGCTCCTCGATCTGCGGTTACGGGTGTTCGTCCGACTGCTGCGCGGACGTGAGCGCCTGAAGCGGGTGCTGGTCCTCCTGTCGGCGGGCGGGGCGCTGGCCCTGTGGCCTGAGTCCTGGCTCGGCGCTCTGGGATCGCAAGGGGCCGTCGTGTCCCGGCCGTCCGCGGGCTGGGCGCTGACCCTGCTCCTGGTGACGGCTCTCGGCTGTCTGCAGGAATGGCGCACGTGGCCGGACGTCAGAGGCGTCCCGTCCCCCAGGCTGGAGCCCTTCCGGATGCTGCGCGGGCTGCTGGGGCGCGGCTGGGGGCCGGCGCTCCTGGCGGTCACCCATCCCGGCGCGCCCGGCCTGCTGGTGCCGGCGGTCGCGGTCATGGCGGCCGAGCTGGCCTTCTCCGCCTACGCGGCCCGTACCGGGGACTGGCGGCTGCGGGTGCTCCACGCGGTGCGCCTCCCGCTCCTGCCCGCTTTCCGCGTCCCTTGGATCCAGGGCTCCGTCGTCGGATCGTGGGCCTACGACGCGGTGATCCGTCGCCCCCGGCGGCCGGATCTGGCGCCGTGGGAGTTGATGCTGCGTCATGACGAGGTGCTGGCGGGCTCCGCCGGCCACGACCTCGTGGTCAGGACCTGGCGGGCGAACGCCGCCGCGCCCACTCCGGACGCGGAGCCCTGGGTGAGCACGGCCGAGGCGTACGCGGACTCCCTGAAGGCCCTCTTCCAGTACCAGGCGGGCACGGAGATCCCCGCGGCCGAGCGCCGCGGGCTGTTCACGACGTGGCAGACCGTGGCCGCGATGACGGCCATGGCACGGGCCGAGGTCAGTCTGGCGGCGGGCCTGCTGGACAACGCCGTCCGCAACCGGCGCTACGCGGCCCGGCTCTTCGCCGCCGCCGGCCTCCCGTTGAACGCGGCCGCCGCCCGGTGCCTCACCGCCGACGTCCTCGCGTTCGAACTGGCCCGCACGGACGAAGCCCTGGCCGAAGTGGACGAGGTGGGCGACCGCTCCACCCTGCCGGCGGCCCTGCGACGCCTCGCCGAGCTCGTGGAGACCACCGCCGGCCGGACCCGCGGCGACGGCGGCGGGTCCGGCCGCCGCCTCCCGTCGGCCCTGCCGCTGCGGGCGGCACACGGCCTGTTCGAGGAGCTTCCGACCTGGATTCCCTTCCTGTCCGTCCACCACCGGGAGATCGCCTTCGTGCGACACGTGGATCGGCGCGCCGCCGAAACGGCGCACCGGCTCGGCCGGCAGCCCGGGGTGACGCTCCCCAGCCCCTACCGGGGCTTCGCCGACATGTACCCGCTCCCGGTCGGCCACGGCCTGCGCGAGGTCCTGGCCGACGCGCAGCGGTCCCTCGCCCACGGTTCCGTCGAGACGGCCAGGCTCGCGGCCCTGGACGTACTCCAGGTCGCCCGCTCGGCGGAGGACCTGGCCCAGCAGACCGCCGCCCACCGGCTGCTGGCCCGGACCGCGGCCCGTCTGGGCGACTGGCCCGAGCAGTACTCCCATCTGATCTCCGTCGTCGCCTCGGTCGAGACGGCACGCGACCGTGTCGCCGACGCCGACCTGCGGATCGATCTCGACCTCGCCCGTCCGTGCGCCGAGCTCGTCGCCCTCGTCGTGGACCGCCGGGTCCCGGGCGTGCCGCTGACGACGGCGGTGGACCTGGCGGAGCGGGGCCGGTCCCGACTCATGCTGCAGACGATCGGCGGCACCCACGACAGCGAACTCCCCTCCGCTTTGAGGGAGTTGCAGCAGCAGGAGCGGAATCTGCTGCGGAGCGTGCGCAGCGACGACCGGATCGGCACCCGCGGCCCGTACGGCTTCGCGGTGCTCAACCCCTACTGGGGGCAGGTGGAACGCGCGAAGCTGGAGCGGATCTGGCGGGCCATGGAGGCCACCGGAGCGGCCGGAGCGGCGTACGTGAGCGGCCGGCGGGGTGCACCGGCGCAGTACGCGGAGTTACGGGACATGCTCCGGCCCGGCGAGGTCCTGTGCGAGTTCGTCAGCGTGGGCGACCGCACCGTCGTCCTGCTGGTGCGGGCGGAGCGGGCCGAGCCGGTGGTGGTCGACCTGCGGCTGGACGCGCGGGCGCTCACGCCCGAAAGGCCGGATCCGGGCCGCCCCGCACCGCCGTGGACCGCCGGCCTGGCGCCACTGGCCCGGGCCCTCGCCGAGCACACACGGCCCGGCGAGGTCATGTGGCTGGTGCCGGACGGCCCGCTGCACGATCTTCCGCTGCATGCCGTGCCCGTGGAGGGCGCCCCCTGGGGTGAACGCAACCCGATGAGCTGCACTCCGAGTGCGTCGCTCATGCGGTACAGGCTCGGGCCCGCCGTACGGAGTGAGACACGGACGGCACTGGTCCTGGCCGACTCGCGGGGCGACCTGCCGCACGCCCGGGCCGAGGCGCGGGCCATCCGTGCGGTCCTGCCCGCCGCGGAGGTCCACACGGGGGCGGCGGCCGGCCTGGACACCCTGCGGGAACGGCTCTCACAGGCCCGGTACGACGTACTGCACCTGGCCTGCCACTGCCGCCTGGACCGGGAACGGCCGTCCCGGTCGGGCCTCCTGCTGGCCGGCGGGGAACTGACCGCCGAGGATCTGCCCACCGTACGGCTCGACGTCCGCCTGGTCGTGCTCAGCGGCTGCGACACGGGCGCCCAGGAGCAGCGCGCCGGCAACGAACTGATGGGGCTGACAAGGGAGTTCCTGCACGCGGGTGCACGCTCCGTCCTGGTGACCCGGTGGCAGGTGGACGACATCTCCAGCGCGCTGTTGATGGCCGACTTCTACCGGCGGATGAAGGACGGCAGCCCGCTCGCGGCTGCGCTGTCCGCCGCCAGGCGCCGACTGCGGACCATGAGCCTCGATGACGCCCTGGAGCACTGCGAGCGGGAGCGGCGGGGCGAACGGCTGCGCGCGGCGGACCCGGAGTCCGTACGGTCCCTGAGCCGGGACGTCGCCCGCCTGCGCCTGCGGGCGGGCGACGTCGGCGGCGCCCTCGCGGAGATCGACGCCCTGCTCGCCGAGACACCCCACGGCTCCCCGCACCGGCGCCCGCTGCTCGTGCTGCGCAACCGGGCCCGCTACGCGCCCGCCCGGCGCGAGCAGCACCTCCCCGCCTTCGACCACCCGTACTACTGGGCTCCGTTCACCTTGGCAGGAGATTGGCGATGACCCTCGACGAGCTGCCCCTCGCCCCCGTCAGCACCCGTCCCGACGCGGCGACGGACGGGTACGTCGTGACCCTGGACGCGGCGGGCGTGCCCACCGGTCTGGGGGTCGCCGCGCCCCCGGGCACCCCGCCCGCGGGCACCGCGGCCCCGGCATCCGCCGCCGGCGGGAGCCTGCCGCCCGCCGTGCTCCTGCCCGCACACCTCACCCTGGACGAACTCCTCACCGGCGAGGCCGTCACCCTGCTCCCGCTGAACCCCTTCGGCGCCGTCGTGATCGGCCCCCGCGGCGTCCTGGGCGTCCTGGAACACCCGACGATCGCACGCCACGCCGCCGGGGTGCACGTACCGCCGGGCCGTACCAGGTCCGACCTCGCCCACCCCGAGGACGGGGTCCTGCCGGGCGCGGTCGGGGTGCCCGTCGCCCGGGTCCTGTGCCGGTGCGGCCGGTTGAACCAGGTCACCTTGTACGACCCCGACTACCCTCCGGCGTGTACCGGCGACGAGTCGGCCCATCCGCTCGAACCGCGGGAGCGGTGAGCGGTGTTCAGCACCACCCTCGGCGAACTGGCGGTGGTGGCCGGCCGGCGCTCCTTCCGCGGCGTGTTCTTGCCGAGCCTCGTCTTCTGCTGCCTGGCGGCGGTGGTCCTCGCGGCCGGCCGGGGCTCCGCGCACGGGGCGCTGCACGCATGGCGCCACGGCTCGTGGGAGTCCAAGGTGCTCGTGGCCGCGGGCTTCGCCCTGGCCCTGGTCTGCCTGACGGCGGCGCTCGGCAGCGCCCAGACCTCGCTGCTCCGGCTGGCGGCGGGCCACTGGGGCCCGCTGGGGCGCCGGACGCTGGGCCGGATCGGCCGGGGCCACCACCGGCGCGTCATGGGGCGGGCGGACGAAGCCTCCGCCCACGACCGCTACCCTCCGCGCACCCGGACGGGCGACGTCATGCCCACCCGGCTCGGCAACGCGCTCAAGGCCGCCGAGCTCTACCCCCGCCTGCGGTACGGCATCGACTCGGCCCTGGTGTGGCCACGGCTGCACCCGCTGCTCCCGGAGCCGTTCCTGCTCGTGCTCGGCTCGGCCCGGACCGGCCTGACGGCCCTGCTCTGCTCCGCCTTCCTGTCCGCGGTCCTGGCGGTCGGCGGCGCCGGCTACCTGTGGGCCGTCCACGCTCCGACGCCGCTGTTCCTGCTGTGCCTGTGGGGCGGCTGGCTCGCCGCGTGGGTCTGCTACCGCGGCGCCCTGCTGAGGGCCGCGACCTACGGGCAGCACCTGCGGGTGGCGTTCGACCTGTACCGGGGCCACCTGCTGGAGGCCCTGGGGTGCCCCGCCGGTGACGGCGAGGACGAACGCGCGCACTGGCAACGCCTGTGCCTCTTCTGGCACCGCGGTGTCCTGCCCCACCACGCCGCCACCCCCGACCACCCCGCGCCGGCCCCGCCTGCGGAACCCTCCCCGGACGCGGGCGGCTTCGCGCCGTCCCTGTCCCACCTGGCGGCGGCGGTGCTCACGGCCGCGGGGATCGCCGGTGCGCTCACCGGCGGCGTGTGAGGCGGCGTAGCGGCTCACCCTCCGCTCCCCGCCGCTGCCCGCGCGCGCCGGGCGCGGCCACTCGGGTGACCTGGGCGCGGCCTGCGGCCCCGTACCCCCGCGGAAGGGGTCTGCGCCGGGAGGATGACCGCGCCGACGCCGCTCGGTTCAGGTCCGCACATCCGCCGCAGACCCGGAGGACAGACATGGACGCGATCGTGCTCCTGCGCGACGACCACAAGACGGTCGAGAAGCTGTTCAAGCAGTTCGAGAAGACCGACGACGAGGACACGGGCGAACGCCGCCGGATCGCCGACGAAGTGATCGAGGAGCTCACCGTCCACGCGTGGATCGAGGAGCAGATCTTCTACCCCGCCGCCCGTGAGGCCGCACCGGACACCACGGACCACATCCTGGAGAGCATCGAAGAGCACCACGCCGTCGTGTGGATGCTGTCCGAGATCAAGAACATGGACCCGTCCGACGAGCGCTTCAAGGCGAAGATGAGCGTTCTGATGGAGAACGTCCGCCACCACGTGGAGGAAGAGGAGAAGGACTGGTTCCCCGAGGTCCGCAAGGCCATGGGCCGCAACCGGCTCACCGAGCTCGGTCAGCAGCTCGAAGCGGAGAAGCCGAAGGCCCCGCGGGACCCCCTGGCCGTGCCCAGCGCCGCAAGCCGGTGACAGCCGCCGGTCCGGGGCTCCGACCCAGCCCTCGCCGGGGCGCTCGCGGGCCGCTCGGCGCCGGGGTACTGGCCGCGGCGGCGCTGTCGCTCCTCACGGGCTGCGGAGCCTCGGCAGTGCGGGTGGACGGCGCACGCGACGCGGCCCGCGCCTTCGAACAGGCACTGTCCTTGCGTGACTACACCGGGGCGTGCCGGCTGCTGGCCCCCGCGACCCGCGCCCAGCTGGAGCAGGACGGGAAGCAGGCGTGCGCGCGGGCGCTGGGGAGCGAGGAGCTGCCGGTGTCGGCTGCGCTGGGGGCGACGGAGGTCTACGGGCGGATGGCCCTGGTCCGCGCCGAAGGGGACACGCTGTTCCTGTCCCTGTTCACCGGCGGCTGGCGGGTGGTGGCGGCCGGCTGCACCCCTCGGGGCGACGCGCCGTACCAGTGCCTGGTGAAGGGCGGCTGACATGCGCGGACTGTTCGCCGCCTGCCTGCTCGTGATCGTGGGCGGGCTCGGCTACTTCATCGCGATCGGGGCGATGCACCGGTGAACCGGCAGAAGCGGGGCCGGGAGCGGCGCGCGAGCTTCTGGCGGGACAACAGCCTCACCCTGGCCTTCGGAACGGCGTTCTTCGTCGTCCTGCTCGGTCAGGCACTGGCCGGGCACGCCGAGTTCAACGAGCAGTTGGCCGTCGACGGCCTCCAGCGGATCAGCCTGGGCCAGTACGTGACCTCGTCGGACTTCGCCGTCGACGTCACCGAGAACTGGCAGTCGGAGTTCCTGCAGTTCTTCCTCTACGTCTTCGGGACCGTCTGGCTCGTCCAGCGCGGGTCGCCGGAGTCCAAGGAGATCCACAAGATCGGTACGGAGTCGGACCGCGAGCAGCGCGTGGGCGATCACGCCACGGAGCAGTCGCCCCGCTGGGCCGGTGCGAAGGACTGGCGCCAGGGCGTGTACGCCCGCTCGCTGGGCCTGGTCATGGGCACGCTGTTCCTCCTGTCCTGGGCCGCCCAGTCGATCACGGGCATGGCCGCCTACGACGAGCAGCAGCTCCGGCAGCTCCAGGACCCGGTCGGATGGGGCGGCTACCTGGCCTCGGCGGACTTCTGGAACAGGAGCCTGCAGAACTGGCAGTCGGAGCTCCTGGCCGTGGCGGCCATGGTCATCCTCTCCGTGTACCTGCGCCAGCGCGGCTCCCCCGAATCCAAACCGGTCGGTGCCGCCCACACCTCCACAGGCGTCGAGGGCTGACGACGGGCGACCTGACGACCTGACGACCTGGCGCATCGGCCGGCGTCAGAGGGCGGGGCCGCCTCCGAGGTACCGCTCCAGCCAGTCCGCGGCGGCCCGCCGGTAGAGCCTCCTGTTGTCCGCCCGCAGGAACTCGTGGCCTTCGTCCCGCAGCGTCAGCTGCCGTGCCGGCACCCCGCGGCCGCGCGCGGCGCGGATGAACTGCTCCGACTCCGTCGGCGGCACGTTGGTGTCGTGCTCGCCGTGAACGGCCAGCACGGGGGCGCGCAGCTGGTCGATGCGGCTCATGGGGGACAGGGCGTGCAGCAGGTCCCGGTCGTGTTCGGGGTGCCCGTACTTGGCGGTGGCGGACTGGGCGATCCACGGTTCCGTGCCGGCGAAGAACGTGGCGAAGTCCGACATCCCGCAGACCGCGACGCCGGCGCGGAAGAGGTCGGGATGCCACACCAGGGAGGCCATGGTGAGGTAGCCGCCGTACGAGCGGCCCATCACTCCCAGCCGTACGGGGTCGGCGTAGCCGAGCGCGACCACGTGGGCGGCGCAGTCGGCGACGTCTTCTATCGCCGCGAACCGTCCGGCGCCGAGGTCGGCGTCCACGAAGGACCGTCCCCAGCCGGAGGAGCCGCGGACGTCGGGGGCGAACACGTCCAGGCCCCTGCCGAGGAGTTCGTGGTAGAGCGGGTTGAACACCGGCCGCTCCTGCTCCTCGGGGCCGCCGTGGAGGTGGATGACGCACGGGGCGGGCCGGCCCGGATCCCGGCCGGGCGCCCGGTAGTACCAGCCGCCGAGCGTCAGCCCGTCCCTCGCCGGGCAGCGCAGGGGTACGGGGCGTACGGGGGGCCGGCCGGGCGGCACCGCGTCCTCGTCCCGGGCCGACCAGCCGGCGCGGGCGGGCACGAGCCCCCGGTCCAGTTCCCAGATGCCGGGCCTGCGCCGGGACCCGGCCAGCGCGGCGAACAGGCCGCCGCGCTCCAGCGGCGCGATTCGGGTCACCACCTCGTGCGGCAGCACGGGCCGGTGCCGGGGTCCGGCGCGGCCGTCCGAGTCCGCGAGGGGCAGAGCCGTGCTCTCCAGCTCGGTCGCGCCCTGCACGTTCCAGGCGAGGAGCGCCCACCGGCCGTGGTCGGGCACGCTGAGCAGGTCGAGGCCGGTCCCCTCGCGTTCGACCGCGACGGACACGGCCCCGCCCGCGCCCTGCCCGTCCAGCCGGACCCGTAGGAGGGCGGCGAACTCGCGGTCCGTGTCGCTGCGCAGCCACACGGTCCGCGCGTCGGGGGAGAACCGCCCGATCCAGGGGTCCCCGTCGGCGACGTGCAGGCTGAAGGTGGTGTGCCCGGAGGCGGTGTCGAGCACGAGCGCCTCGCGCCGGCCGCGCGGACCGCGGCGGACGAGTGCGAAACGGCCGTCCGCACTGGTGTCGCACACGCGAAGCGATGCCGCGCCCTCCTCGCCGTACAGCAGGACGGGGGCGTGCGCGCCGTCGGGGTCGACCAGGTAGGCGGCCAGCCCGCCGCCGCGGACCTGGCCGGGGGCCGGGCCGGGGGCCGGGCCGGCGCCCTGGTTCGGAAAGGCCCGGTGCGCCGCCGCGCCGCCGAGGAGGGTCGCGGGGCCTCCGCGTTCGGACCAGGCCGCGACGGGGCCCCGCGCGCCGTCCGCCGGCGCCCCGTCGGCGTCCGACGGGAGGTGTCCGGCGCCCGTGTGCTCGGCGCCGGACACGGAGGGCTGGGCCACCGTGACGGCCAGGGCGGTGCCGTCCCGGGTCCAGCACCCGAGGTGTGCGGAGCTTCCCGGCTCGGCTCCGGCGAGCACCTGCCGTCCGGTTCCGTCCGGGCGCACCACCAGGACGCGGGTGTGTTCGCCGCCGCCGGGCGCCGACGTGTAGGCGATCCAGCGGCCGTCGGGCGACCAGGAGACCTCGGTCACCGGGTCGGGGTCGCCGTCCAGGACGTGGGCCTCGCTCCCCCTCGCGGGGCCGCTCCACAGCTGGGGCACGCCGGCCCGGTCGCAGATGAAGGCGACGTGCTCCCCGGTGGGGTCGGCGGAGGGGTACCAGCATCCGTGGGCGGGCAGCAGGGTGGGCGGGTCGGCGCTGAGATGGTCGGGCAGCCGTAGCGGTACAGGCGCCGGCGTGGGGGACGCGGTGTCGGCGGGTAGCACGTCGGGCCCCCGTGCGCCGGGGGGCGCCGGGGTTCCGCCCGCCGTACCGAGTGCGTGATCCACGAGGTTCGTCCGCTCCAGGGGCATGGCCACCTCTCCCAGGCTTCCGCTTCCTGAGTGTTCCCACCACTCGGTCCGGTCACTTCACCGCGTCGCGTCACCGGATGCCGTGCGCCTGGAGCCAGATCTCCAGCGTCGCCACCTGCCACAGGGTGTTGGCCCCGCGCCTGGCGCGGTGGCGGTTGGGCGCCGCGAGCAGCTCTTCGACGACCCTCTCGTCGAAGATCCCGCGCCGGCGCGCCTCGGGGGCCGTCAGGGCGTCCCGTACCCGGGCCAGTACGGGCCGGGCCATGTGGCGTACCGCCGGGACGGGGAAGTAGCCCTTGGGGCGGTCGACGACCTCGCGGGGCAGTACGGAGCGTCCGACGTCCTTGAGGACGGCCTTGCCGCCCTGTGCGAGCTTCAGCGCCGGGGGGCAGGCCGCCGCCAGCTCCACCAGGTCCTGGTCCAGGAACGGCACCCTGGCCTCCAGTCCCCAGGCCATCGTCATGTTGTCGACGCGCTTGACCGGGTCGTCCGGCATGAGGGCGTGGACGTCCATGCGCAGGGCGGCGTCGAGGGCGGTGTCGGCTCCGGGGGCGGCCATGTGGCGTCGGACGAAGTCGGTGGAGGCGTCGTGGTCCACGGCGAGGTCCGGACGGATCATGGCGGTCAGGTCGGCGTGCGTCCGGTCGAAGTACGCGCGGGCGTAGGCGTCGTCCGCTCCGGCCCGGCCGGCGGAGGCGATCCGCGGGTACCAGTGGTAGCCGGCGAACACCTCGTCGGCGCCCTGGCCGCACAGGACGACCTTGACCTCTTTGGACACCTGCTCGGACAGCATGTGGAAGGCCACGGCGTCGTGGCTGACCATGGGCTCGCTCATGGATCCGATCGCGGCCTCCAGGGCGGCGGGAAGCCGGTCGGAGGGGATCAGGAACTGGTGGTGGTCGGTGGAGAACCGGCGGGCGACGAGGTCCGAGTAAAGGAACTCGTCGCCGTCCTCGCCGTTCTCCTCCTCGAAGCCCATGGCGAAGGTCGGGACGTCGTCGTGGCCCTCCTCGGCGAGCATGGCCACCATCAGGCTGGAGTCGAGACCGCCTGACAGGAGCACCCCGACGGGCACGTCGGCGACCGTACGCCGGCGTACGGCCGTACGCAGCGCCTCGTGCACGGCCTCGCGCCAGAGGACGGGATCGTCCCCGAGATCGGAACGCCGGGTGTAGGAGGGCTGCCAGTAGCAGTGGTCGTGGGTGGTGCCGTCGGGCTCGACGACCCGGACGGTGGCCGGCGGGACCTTCCGTACGCCGGCCAGCACCGTGCGGGGTGCGGGCACGGTGCCGTGCCAGCTCAGGTACTGGTGGAGGGCCACCGGGTCGATGGAGGTGTCCACTCCCCCGCCGGCCAGCAGGGCCGGCAGCGAGGACGCGAAGCGGAGGCGGTCGCAGTCCTCGGTGACGTAGAGGGGCTTGATGCCGAGCCGGTCACGGCCCAGGACGACCCGGCCCGTGTGGTGCTCGGCGACGGCGAAGGCGAACATGCCGACGAAGAACTCGACGCAGTCCCGGCCCCACTCGGCGTACGCCTTGACCACGACCTCGGTGTCGGAGTCGGAGAAGAAGCGGTATCCGTGCCTCTCCAGGCGGGCGCGCAGTTCCCGGTGGTTGTAGATGCAGCCGTTGAAGACCGCGGTGAGGCCCAGCTGGGCGTCGACCATGGGCTGGGCGCCGCGCTCCGACAGGTCGATGATCTGCAGCCGGCGGTGTCCCAGGGCGACTGCCGCCTGGGACCAGATCCCTCTGCCGTCGGGTCCCCGCGCCTCCATCGCGTCGGTCATGCGTTCGACGGCGGCGAGGTCGGGACGCCCGCCGCCGAACCGCACCTCTCCACTCAGACCGCACATGAGGCACCTCCGGGTGCCTCGGCGCCTCGGGACGCCCGGGATACCCCGCTCTTGTCGGCGGACCAGGTCGCATACACCATGCTTCTGCACTCCTGTGCCGGCTCGGCCGGCACGTGCGAGCCGGTCCGAACGGGCAATCGACATATCCCGCGCCTGCCCGCACCTGGGCTTTTCACTCCCCGCGGCCGCCGCACGGCGTCAGCGCTTGCCGCGGCCCGCACCCCCGGGGCGGCGGGGTGCCCTCGTCGGCGCGGGGGCGCCGTCGTCCTGGCGGGCGCCTTCAAGGAGGTCGAACATCTGGTCCAGGACCCTCTGGAAATCGCTCCAGGGGGTCTCCCGGCCCTGGCCGTCGGCGAAGGTGTCCGCGGGGCCTGCGCCCGCTCGGTTCGAGGTCATGTTCCACCTCTCGGGATCAGCGGCCGGCTCGGTACCGGTTCGTCTCACGCGCGTCCGCGCGCGCTCGGGGCACCTGCCCCGATGACGTCGGTTCACACGCGCCCGGCGGGCACACCGCGCCGGGTGTCCGACGGGCATCGTCGGCGACGGCTCAGCCGTCGAACTCGACGTCCTTCACCGTGCAGACGTCGGCGGACATGTTGCGGCTCATCATCCGCAGGGCCGCCGCGGCCAGATCGGCGTCGATGTGGGCCACCGCGTCGTCCGGCACGACGACGTCGAAGTGCCGGATGTGCGCGTCCAGTGCCGAGTACAGCACGCACTGCTCGGTCACCTGGCCGCACAGGACCAGCCGCTTTGCCTTCAGCTGGCCGAGCAGGTAGGCCAGCGGGGTCTCGAAGAAGATCGAATGCCGTGCCTTGACCACGAACAGCGAGTTCTCGTCGGGTGCGACCGGCTCCACCAGGCTCCGGTGACGGCCCGCGAGGGCCGCGTCGAGGATTTCGCCGTGGTGGGAACGCCACTCGCCGAAGTTGTCGTTCACGTAGACGACGGGCGAGTCGCTGGCGCGGGCCTGCTCCAGCAGTGCCGTGATGCCGGGCAGCGCCTCGCGGACGGACGGAACCAGGGCCTCGGCGTCCTCGTGCTCGTAGGTGTTGAGCATGTCGATCACGATGAGCGCCGTGGAGGGCATGGGGCGCCGCCGCCTCTCGTCTCGTTCCGCCCGGTCTTCTTCCAGTCTGTGCCATCCCGGACCCGGCGCTTCCCCACCGCGCGGGCGGGCGAACCGAGCCCGCAACCGACGGCCCGCACCAGGTGTGGGAGGTCCCGCTCCGGGCAGACGCGTCTCGCAGCCCCGCTCCTGAGCGGGGCTGACCAGCTTCCCAGGGCGACACCGGCCGGCGGGGCGACGGCCGCGGACGCACCGTACGAGGAGGAGATCATGTTTCCCGCCGAGCACGACCGGGTCGCCTACCGCGACGGCCGCGAGGACCTGCACCGGGGCCGGATCGAGGAAGTACGCGATCCGGGGCCGCACGCGGTCTACCGGATCCGCAACGAGCGCACCAACGAGCTCCAGGTCATCACGCAGGAGCAGATCGAGGGGGAGCCCGAGCCGCCCGGGTCCTGAGCACGGGACCGGGCGACCCGCGAACGGCGGTGCGTACGGCCGGCCCAGGTGTGGGCGGCGCCCGGACGGGCAGGGGCGAGCCATGGGGATCCGCAGCCGGCGGTGCGACAGGTGCCCGGGCCCTCTGGAGGGCCGGGTGGCCGTGGTCACCGGCGCCGCGAGGGGACTGGGTGAAGGGCTCGCCCGCGCCCTGTCCGAGCGCGGTGCCCGCGTCGCGCTGATCGGCCTGGAAGAGGACAGACTCGGCCGCCTGGCAGCCGGACTGCCCGGTCCCGCGGCCTGCTGGCCGGTGGACGTCACCGACAGTGCCGCGCTGACCGAGGCCGCCCGCGCGGTACGGGCGTCGCTGGGCGCGCCGTCGGTGGTGGTCGCCAACGCCGGGATAGCGATGGGCGGAACGCTCCTGGACTGCGACCCGGCCGCCTGGCGGCGGGTCGTCGACGTCAACCTCGTGGGCAGTGCGCTGACGGCGCGCTGCTTCCTCCCCGACCTGCTGCGCACGCACGGCTACTACCTCCAGGTCGCCTCCTTGGCCGCCCTCGCGCCCGCACCGCTGCTCAGCGCGTACTGCGCCTCCAAGAGCGGCGTGGAGGCGTTCGCCCACGCGCTGCGCGCGGAGGTCGCACACCACGGTGTCGGCGTGGGTGTCGCCTATCTGAGCTGGGTCGACACGAGCCTGATCCGAGCAGCCGACGAGACCGAGGCCTTTCGGACGCTGCGCGCCCACCTGCCCTGGCCCGCCTCGGCCGTCCACGCCCCGGACCCCTGCGTACGCGCCATGGTCAACGGCATAGAGCGCCGGTCGGCCCACGTCTACGCCCCGCCCTGGGTGCGCGGCGTACAGGGGGTGCGCGCCCTCCTGCCCACGGTCGTCGCGCACCGGTCCCGCCGGGTTCTCGCGACCGGCGGGGATCCGGCGCCCACGGGACTGCTCGGGCCGGGCGGCGCCGCGGCCGCGCGCCCGTCCGCGAGCCGGTCGCGGCGGGCCTGACGGCCGGCGAATGCCCGGGCGCGGTCGCCCTCGGCCCCTTCAGGCCTTCACGCGGTCGCCGGTCGCGGCCTGCTCCTCCACCACCTGTGCGAGCGTCGCGAGCATCTGCCGGTGGCGGAGCTGGAGCAGCGCGTCGAGCGCGGCGTTGTGCAGCGCGCCCCCGAGCCCTCGCAGGGGATGCTCGTCGATGATGACCAGGGCCTCCTCGCCCCACGAGCGGATCTCGATCGCGACCCTGGCCGTGCCGAGCGGGCCACTGTGCACTTCCAGCTCCAGCGCCTCCGGGGCTCTCACCCTCCGTACGACGGTGGTACCGGAGGCCGTCCACGGTCCGAGCCGGACGGTGTACTCCAGGGCGGATCCGAGCGCGGGCCACAGCCCGTCGGCGGGGCGTGAGTCACTGGTGCCGACGACCCAGTCGGCGTAGCGCGAGGCGTCGGCGAGCACGGACCACACCTGCTCGGGCGCGGCGTGGACCAGTCGGTGTCGAACGGCCATCTTTCCCTCCCGGAACGGCGGAACGGCGGTCCCCGGCGGCGGCTCGGGCCGCCGCTCGGTGACACGGCCTCGTGACACGGCGTCTGCCCGGCCGGTGTACCTCTACACGGGCGGCGCCCCGCTCGCCCGTGTATGTCCGGCCGGGAGCCGGGTAGGCGCCACTGGACCACCGCTGCACTGCCCGACCCGGCGAGGGAACGCGAGAGAACGGTTCCCCGACCGGGCGGAGCGAGGCGGTGTGCCACCTCGGGGACAGTTGCAGGAAGTGACCCCCATGCCCGTCTCGTATCGGAACGACGCCCCGGCTCCGGGCCGTTCCCCGGCCCCGGGCGGCCCCGGATGATCGCCCGTGCCGCGAATGTGGGGCAGCGGCTGGAGACGTGCGACGAACGGGCCGACCGCCTCTGGCTGGAGCTCATGCACGAGGTACGCGTGGTCCTCACCGCCGTGCAGCTGCTCTTCGCCTTCCTGCTGGCGGTGGCCTTCACCCCCGCCTACGGCAGGCTGGGCGACACCGACCGCCTCCTCTACCTCCTGTGCCTGCTCTGCGGGGCCGCCGCGACGGCGGCGCTGACGGGCCCGGTCGCCCTCCACCGGCTGGTCACCGGGCTGCGGCTGAAGTCCGAGACGGTGGCCTGGGCGTCCCGGCTGGTCGCGGCCGGCCTGGTCCTGCTCCTGGCGATGACGTCGCTGGGGCTGCTGGTGGTGCTGCGCCAGGTCACCGGCCCGGTCACGGCGCTCCTGCTCGGCGCCTCCCTGTCGGTGTGGTGCGCGCTCTGCTGGGGCGTTCCCGCCTTCCTGCTACGCCGCCGCAGTCGCTCGCGCCGCATGTCGTGGGCCGCACCCGAGGTGTCGGAGGCCGGTGGCGCCCGCGTCCCGGAACGCGGCACGGCGACCTCACGTGCGTCCCTTCCCGCCGAAGCCCGGGAGAGGCAGGCAGGGCGCGGTTGAGCGAGGGCGGGGCATCGGTGTGTGTTTCCTGGGCAGGCGCCGGACATGAATCCACTTGCTGCCACCGGAGAGTCCTACTGGATGCGGACGGCGCCCCTGCCGTCCTTCCCCGCGCTGTCGGGGGCCGCCGAAGCGGACGTGGCGGTCATCGGCAGCGGCATCGTCGGCCTGAGCACGGCCTGGGAGCTCGCCCGCGCGGGCCTGGAGGTCGTGGTGCTGGAAGCGTCCCGGCTGGCGGGCGGAGTCACGGGCCACACGACCGGGAAGCTCACCGCTCTGCACACCGCCGTGTACGACACGCTGCGGAGCAAGCACGGAGAGGAAGCCGCGCGGCGGTACGCCGCGTCCCAGAGCGCGGCCCTGCGGCGTGTCGTCGAGGTCTCCGGCGAACTCGGGATCGACTGCGAGCTGGAGAGGCGTCCCGCCTACACCTACTGCGAGGAGGCCGAGGGCGTCAACGCCCTGCGCGCGGAGGCGGACGCCGCGCGTGCGGCCGGCCTGGACGCGTCGTTCGTCACGGCGACCGGTATGCCCTTCCCGGTGGCCGGCGCCGTCAGGGTCGAGGACCAGGCCCAGTTCCACCCGCTCGCCTACCTGGCCGGGCTCGTCGAGGACATCGTCGCGCTCGGCGGCCGGCTCCACGAGGGCACCCGCGTCACGCGGCTCGACGACGGCGATCCCTGCCGGCTCACCACCGACTCCGGCGCCACCGTGGCCGCGCGGCACGTGGTCGTCGCCACCCACCACCCCGTGTTCGACGACGCTCTGCTCTCCACCAGGCTCACGCAGCACCGGGACCTCGTGATCGCGGGCGCGGTGCCGGCCGGCCAGGACCCCGCCGGCATGTACATCTCGGAGGAACACGGCAAGCGGTCCGTCCGCACATCGCCCCTCGCCGACGGCGGACGGCTCCTCGTCGTCACCGGGGAAGCCTTCACGCCGGGCACGGGCGAGGACACCGAAGCCGGCTACGCCCGCCTCCGGGCATGGGCCGAGCGGCACTTCCCCGGGTTCTCCGCCGAGTACCGCTGGGCCGCCCAGGACAACAGCTCGACGGACACGCTGCCCCTGGTCGGCCGGATGCCCACGAAGGGCGACAACGTCTACGTGGCCACCGGGTTCGCCGGGTGGGGCATGACGGGCGGGGTACTGGCCGGGACGGTCATCGCCTCCCTCGTCCGCGGCGGCGAGGACCCGTGGGACGGGCTCTACGACCCCGGCCGCGTCGGCTCGCCCGTGCGATCGGCCCCGGCGTACCTGAAGGCCCAGTGGGACGTCGGCAAGCACTTCGTCAAGGACCGCCTGGACACCCTCGGCGACGGGACCAACGGCCCCGCCGGGAGCCTGCCGCCCGGTGAGGGCACGGTGGTCCGCGCCGGCGGCGAACCCTGCGCCGTGCACCGCGACGACCAGGGCGAACTGCACGCCGTGTCCGCCGTCTGCACGCATCTGGGGTGTCTGGTGGCGTTCAACAACGCCGAACGGACCTGGGAATGCCCCTGTCACGGTTCCCGCTTCGGCGTCGACGGCGAGGTCCTGCAGGGCCCGGCGCTGAAACCGCTGGAGCGCCGGGACCCGACCGAACTCTGACCCGCCGGCGGCTCCCGGACCCGGGGAGGCGGCTGATGACGTACGGCATCGTGTGGGAGCAGACCGCCGTGTACGCGGCGGCCCGACACCTCGCGGACGATCCGGCCGGGCTGCGGCAGCTGCTGTCCGCCGTGGACCTGCTGTCCGGCGAGCCCTGCCCGAAGGGCGCCGCCGTCTTCGGCTCGGGCCTGTGCCGGATCCACGTGGGCCGCTACCGCGTCCTGTACACCCTCGCCCGCGATCCGGGGGCCGTGGTCATCCTGCATGTCGGCCGTCTCGGATGAGCGGCTCGCCCGGCCGCCCGCCTGCCTGTCGTCCGGCAGGGGGCTCCTTTACCGTCGAAGTGGGCGGTGCGCGGTCGGCATGCCCCCGAGAATCGGTCGGACAGTCACCTGTGAGCCCAGGGAGATGCGCGATGAAGATGCTGATCAACAGTCCCGAGACCGTCGTCGCCGACGCCCTGCGCGGGCTGGCCGCCGCCCACCCGGAGCTGGAGGTCGACCCGGAGGCCCGGATCATCGTACGGAAGGGTGCGAACGAAGGCGGGCGGGTCGGGCTGGTGTCCGGGGGCGGTTCCGGGCACGAGCCGCTGCACGGCGGCTTCGTCGGGCCCGGAATGCTGTCGGCCGCCTGTCCGGGCGAGGTGTTCACCTCCCCCGTGCCCGACCAGGTGCTGCGGGCCGCCAAGGCGGTGGACTCCGGCCAGGGCGTGCTGTTCATCGTCAAGAACTACACCGGGGACGTGCTGAACTTCGACATGGCCGCCGAACTCGCCGAGGAGGACGGAATCCGCGTCCAGCGGGTACTGGTGGACGACGACGTGGCCGTGACCGACAGCCTCTACACGGCGGGCCGGCGCGGCACCGGCGCCACCCTCTTCGTCGAGAAGATCGCCGGTGCCGCGGCCGAGGAGGGTGCTCCGCTGGAGCAGGTCGCCGCGGTGGCCGAGCGGGTCAACAAGGCCTCCCGCAGTTTCGGCGTGGCGCTGAGCGCGTGCACCACGCCCGCGAAGGGCAGCCCCACCTTCGACCTGCCGGACGGCGAACTCGAACTGGGCATCGGGATCCACGGCGAGCCCGGCCGGGAGCGGCGCCCGATGATGTCGGCCCGGGAGATCGCGGAGTTCGCCGTGGGCGCCGTGCTGGACGACCTGGCGGACGCGGCCCCGGCCGACGGGCCGGTCCTGGCCCTGGTCAACGGCATGGGCGCGACACCTCTGCTGGAGCTGTACGGATTCCACTCGGAGGTGTCGCGGGTGCTCGCGGACCGCGGTGTGACGGTGGCGCGCACCCTGGTGGGGAACTACGTCACGTCCCTGGACATGGCGGGGTGCTCGGTCACGCTGTGCCGGGCCGACGACGAACTCCTGCGGCTGTGGGACGCGCCGGTGCAGACCCCGGCACTGCGCTGGGGCCGCTGACCACGGGGGCGACGACACGGCCTCACGGCTCACGGCCTTCACGGCCTTCACGGCTTCTACGGCCGCAGGGCCTCACGTGGCGGGGTGGGCTCCGACGGCCTGCCGGTAGGCGATGTGGCCGCCCAGGGCGCCGGTGACGCTGACGGCCGCCAGTCCGGCCCATGACCAGAGCCTGCCCTTCGCGGGGCGGCCGCGCAGGCGGGCCGCCAGGGAGACCGCGTAGCAGCCGACGGCCGCGGCATTGGAGACGGCGTGGGCGAGGCCGACCCGGGCCTGTTCGGGCGGCATGTCGGCCCAGTCCGCCCACCCGGCGATGGCGGCGGGGGCCACACCGGCGAGGCCGACGGCCGTCAGGGTCGTCGCCGCCCGCCGTTCCCCTGGTACGGCGTCGAGCACCGCGGCGGAGAGCCAGCAGCCGATGGGCACCTGGACGAGGACGGGGTGGAGGGGGTGGCCCAGGGGTCTTCCCCTGAGCACGTCCCTGGCGGCGCCCAGCGGGAGCGAGCGGACCCCCCTCTGGAGTGCGCGGATCGCGGGATCGGCCAGGGTGGTCCGCTCCAGGCGGTCCAGGGTCGTCAGCCACCACCCGGAAGCGGCGTTCAGGGCGGGGACGGCCTTCGCGGGGTCGAGGGTTCTGGTGTCCATGGAGGGCGCCTACCCGGCATCGGGTCCCCGCCCCACGTTGGTGTCGCCCGAATGGGGTGCCGCCGGACCTCCCCGTCGGGGCTCCCCCTCAGAGGGTCTCGCTGAGCGAGTCCGCCAGCCGCCGTCGTGCCGTCCGGGTCGCCGGCAGCGCCGCCGCCGCCACCGCGCCCAGGACCGCGCCCACGATCACCGTGCACAGCACCGGCAGCGGCGGCGCTTGGGCTATCCCCGCGCCGATGCCGCTCGACGCGCCCTGCGTGTCCACCAGCCAGCTGCCGGTCAGGAGTCCCAGCCCGGTCCCCACCAGGGCGGACACGAGCGCGGTCAGGCCGGCGGCCGTCACGATCATCGCGCCGATCTGCCGCGGCGTCAGACCTATGGCCTTCAGTGCGAGCAGGTCCCGGCCCCGGTCGCGTACGCCCGTGCCGATGAGCGTGAGCAGTTCGATGAGCCCGATCAGCGCCAGTACGGCGATCAGGGCGCCGATCACCCCGCGCGCCGGTTCCAGCCGGTCGGCCGGGTTCGGCGTCTCCCGGATCTCCAGTGCCGTGCCGGCCGCCGTCGCGAGAGCACCGCTCACGGTTCGGGGGTCGGCACCCTCGCGCAGTTCCAGGGCGTGGAAGGCGGGCCGCAGGCCGGGGTCCCGCTCACGCAGTGCGTCGAGGGTCGTGGTGATCACCCGGCCGCCGGCTTCGGGCTCGATGGTGCGGCCGACGAGGTGCAGGATCTGCGGCCGCCCGCCCACGGTCATCCGTACCCAGTCCCCGACCCGTACGCCGAGGAGGTCCAGCAGCCCCTGGCCGGCGACGGCCTCGTCGGGGCCGGCCACCGCGCGCCCCTCCACCACGGCGGAGGGGTACGGCCGGCCGGCCGTGCCGAGGCCGCGCAGGGTGATGGTGCCGGTCTGTCCGGGGACGAGCGCGGCCATCTCGGCGCCCGGATGCACGGCGGCTATGCCCGGGACCGCCGCGAGGGTCTGCTCCAGCTCCGCGTCGGACGGTCCGGCGGACCGCTCCGACCGTACGGTCAGTGCCGCGGCCAGCCCGACCTGCGCGGGGCGGCTGCGGAACTGGTCCAGCGTCGACCAGGCCACCAGGGCGACCGTGATGAGCACCAGCGGCAGCGCGAGCCGGGCCACCGGCAGGAGCGTCCGCCCGCGCCGGGGGAACGCGGCACGCCAGCCGAGGACGAGGGCGGGCGGCACCCGTACGCCCAGTGCCCGCTTGCCGAGGGCGGTCATCGGTGCGGCGGACGGCAGCGCCGCCCGTGCCACCGGCACCGGCGGCACCCGTCCGGCGCGCCAGGCCGACAGCCCGGTGGAGGCGGCGATCAGCAGCACCGCGCCGCCGGGGATGCCGATCATCAGGGCGGTGTGCCCGGGCAGGTCCTGCCAGACGGCGGCGGCCTCCCCGATCCGCCCGGGCAGCCGGGCGCCGAGGAGGGCGATCGCAGTGGTGCCGAGGGCCACGCCCAGCAGCGCGAAGGCCAGGTGCTGTACGAGGAAGCCGCGGGTGACCTGGCCGGGGGTGAAGCCGATCGCCTTGAGGACGGCGATGTCCCGCAGCTGGCCCCGGACGCGGGCGCCGACCGCCCCGGACGCGGCCAGGGCCGCGGCGAGCAGCGCGCCGAGGCCGAAGACGGCGAAGACCGTGCCCAGGAGCCGGTCGTCGCCGCCCGCCTCGGCGCGGGCCTGCTGCCATTTGGTGACCTCGGCGACCCGGTCGGCGCCGAGGACGGTGACGGCGCGCTGGACGATGAAGTCGGTGTCGTCGGGGTCTGCCAGACGCAGCCCGACGCTCTGCCCGGTGTCCGCCCGGGCGATCTCGCCGAGTGTCGCGGGGAGCACCCAGCCGATGCCGGCCAAGCCTCCGGGCTGGTAGCGGGGCTCGGCCGCGTCGGCCGTGCCGCTCACCAGCAGCAGGTGCGGGGCGCCGTCGGGTCCGGTGACGCGTACGGTGTCGCCGGGTTCCGCCCACAGGGCCCGTGCGACGGAGGTCTCCAGTACGACGGAGCCGGCCGCCGAGCCGGTGCCGCCGGTGTCCGGAGGGTCGAGCCAGCGGCCCTCGGCCACGAGCGGCCGTCCAATCTGCGGGGGCTCCGCGCCCGCGGCGCGGAGCGTGACCGCGGCCCGGGCACCGCGGGACTCGATCGTGGTCGCGGCCGTCCGGTAGGGCCCGGACAGCGCCGCGACGCCGTCCACCGCGGCCAGGGCGTCCACTTCGGTGTCCGCCCCGGCGCGGGTGTGCAGCCAGATGTGTGCGCCCTGGGACTGGTTGAAGACCCGCTGCCAGGGGTTCGCGGCGTAGCCGAACAGCGCGCCGGCCAGCAGGAGGGAGGCGATCACGCCGGCGCTGGCGAGGACGACGAAGAGGGCTTCGCCGCGGTGTGCGCGGAAGTCTGCCTGCGCCCAGCGCAGAGTGGCCCGCACGGTCATTCCTTCAGTTCGAGTACGCCGGAGACGCCGCCGGTCGCGCCCGGGCGGCTGCCTGCGCCGAGCTGTGCGTCGTCGGCTATCCGGCCGTCGAAGAAGCTGATGACGCGGTCGGCGGCGCTGGCCATCCGGGCGTCGTGGGTGACCATGATGATCGTCTGGCCGCGCTGGTGGAACCGCGTGAGCAGCCGCAGCACCTCACGGGTGCCCTTGCTGTCGAGGCTGCCGGCCGGTTCGTCTGCGAGGAGCAGGGCGGGGTGGTTGACCAGGGCGCGGGCGAGGGCGACCCGCTGCTGTTCGCCGCCGGAGAGCTCTCCCGGCATGGAGCGTTCGCGTCCTTCGAGGCCGAGTTCGGCGAGCAGTTCGGCGCGGGAGTTGCGGGCGGCTTTCGGGGAGGCGCCGGCGAGCAGGGCGGGCAGTTCGACGTTGTCGGCGACGGTGAGGTTGGAGACGAGGTTGAAGAACTGGAAGACGACGCCGATGCTGCGGCGCCGCAGGACGGCCCAGCGTGCTTCGCGGTACGCGTCGACGCGCTCGCCGTCGAGCCACAGCCTGCCGCCGTCGGGCCGCTGGAGGCCGCCGATGAGGTGGAGCAGGGTGGACTTGCCGGCGCCGGAGGGGCCGGTGATCGCGACGAACTCGCCGGGCTGGACGCAGAGGTCCACGCCGCGGACGGCGGGCACCGGGGTTCCCTCGCCGTGGTGGGTCTTGGTCAGGCCCTCGGCGCGGACGATGGGCACGACGGGAGCGGCGGTGGCGTCGTCGCTCATTCCAGCTCCTCCTGACAGCGTTCCAGCCAGTCGAGGTCGGCCTGCAGGTGCAGCATGGCGCCCTCGATCAGCAGTTGGGAGATCTTGTTGTCGCGGTCCTCGGCCGCTGCCAGCTTCGACAGGTCCCGCATGGTGTTGAGGTACTGGCGCCGCTGCTTGTTGATCAGGGCGATCGGATCGGCCAGACCCGACTGCGGTGCGAGCGCCAGTTTCATGAAGAACTCGTCCCGTACCCGGGGTTCCTCGGCGGTGTCCTCGAACCAGGCCAGTACGGCCTCGCGCCCGGCGTCCGTCAGCTTGTAGGTGCGCTTGTTGGGCCGGCCCGCCTGTTCGACGTCCTCGCCCTGGATCAGGCCGCTCTTCTCCAGCCGGCCGAGGGTGACGTAGATCTGGCCGACGTTCGGCTGAGGGTACGCGGCGCCCAGGAGCTTCTCAAGGTCCTGCTTGAGCTCGTAACCGTGCGCAGGGCTACGGGTGAGGAGCGCAAGGAGCGCCAGCCGCACTCGCCCCCCTCCTTCCCGCTGCGTAGTCAACTGTTCACTGGTGCCGGGTCGGAGCTTTTCTGTGTCCGAGCCGTCTGCCTGGACGTCTAGTATCCCCCATGCCTAACGGGTATATATAGGCCACGATGGGTCGGCGGCGCAGCCGGATCGTGCACTGGGAGGAATCTATGCGGTGGATGCGTGCCGCGGGTAGAGCTCTCCTGGTGGTGGCGGTGGTCCTGGCGGGGTACGCCGGTCTCGGCGTCCGCCCGGACGCGGGCACGGCCTCGGCCGCCCGCGGCCCCCTGACGCTGGTGACGGCGGGCGACCTGACCGACTACCTCGGCCCCCTCCTCGACGACTGGAACGAGAGCCGTCCCGACGAGCGGGTCACGCTCGTCGAGCTGCCCGACTCGGCCGACGAGACCCGGGCCCAGATGATCAGCGAGCTGCGGTCGGGCCGCGACCGGTTCGACGTGCTGAACATCGACGTCGCCTGGACGTCGGAGTTCGCGGCCGCAGGATGGATCGCCCCGCTCGAACGTGACCGGTTCCCCCTGGACGCCTTCCTGCGGCCGGTCGTGGACACGGCGACCTTCGACGGGCGGCTGTACGCGGTCCCGTACGTCACGAACGCCGGCCTGCTCTACTACCGCAAGGACCTCCTGGACCTGGCCGGCGAGCAGCCGCCGCGGACCTGGTCCGAACTGGCCCGCCAGGCACGCACGATCGCCCCGCGGCACGGGCTGGACGGTTACGCGGGGCAGTTCCTCCCGTACGAGGGGCTCACGGTCAACGTCACCGAGGCGGTGCACTCCGCGGGCGGTTCGATCCTGCGCGACGACGGCGCCCGCGTCACCGTGGACTCCGACGGGGCGCGCGCCGGGCTGCGGTTCCTCGCGGACGGGGTGCGGGAGGGCTGGATCTCCCGTGAGGCGCTCGGCTACAAGGAGGAGGAGTCCCGCCGGGCGTTCCAGGACGGCAGGCTCCTCTTCCTGCGGAACTGGCCGTATGTGTACGCGGACGCGGGCGCGCCGGGGTCGGCGGTCGCGGGCCGGTTCGGGGCGGTGCCGCTGCCCGGCGCCGACGGGCCCGGCACCAGCGTGCTGGGCGGCTCGAACCTCGCCGTCAGCAGTCGTTCGCGGCATCCGGCGTCGGCGGCCGATCTGATCGCCTACCTCACCAGTGAGCGGGTGCAGAGGCGCGTCCTCACCGAGGGCTCGCTGCCCCCGGTGCGCGCCGCGCTGTACGAGGATG
This sequence comes from Streptomyces sp. TN58, assembly GCF_001941845.1. Lineage (NCBI taxonomy): Bacteria > Bacillati > Actinomycetota > Actinomycetes > Kitasatosporales > Streptomycetaceae > Streptomyces > Streptomyces sp. TN58. The sequence goes on from NZ_CP018870.1 coordinate 376,159, forward strand.
CCGAGCTGGTCCGCGCCTACCCGTACCTGCCGACCCTGCGCGAGAGCGTGCTGTCGGCGGTGCCGCGGCCCAAGAGTCCGCGCTATGACCAGGTGAGCCTAGCCGTGCAGGCCGTGGGGCAGGACGTGATGGCGCTGCGGCAGACGCCGGAGGAGGCGGTGGCGCGGCTGGCGCGCGAGCTCGGGGCCATCGCCGGCACGGGCTGACCGCACGCGTCCCACGCACGGCACACGTGGCACGCATCGCCGCACGCATCGCACACTCACACACCTCCCCAGAGGGCTCCTACTTACATGTTAAGTAGGAGCCCTTATTCGTGCACGCGGGCATTCACGGACAAACCACCCCAGCTTTCGCCTGTTTCTGGACACATCGTTGACACCTTCCAGTCGCTGCTACTTAACATGCATGCATAACAGCGCACCTGATCCAGGGCGCTCTCGCATTCAGCAGACAGGTCGACGCGAGATGCTCAGCACCCTTCCGACCGGTACCGGTCACCCCTCCCGCAGCGCCGCCCCCTCCGCCCCCTGGTGGCGCGACGCGGTGATCTACCAGGTCTACGTCCGCAGCTTCCTCGACAGCACCGGGGACGGCGTCGGCGACCTCGCCGGCGTCCGCGCAGGGCTCCCCTACCTGCGCAAGCTCGGCGTCGACGGCATCTGGCTCAGCCCCTTCTACCCCTCGCCCCAGCACGACCACGGCTACGACGTCGCCGACTACTGCGGCGTCGACCCGGTCTACGGAGACCTCGCCGAGTTCGACCGTCTGGTGTCCGACGCCCACCGGCTCGGGCTCAAGCTGCTCCTCGACATCGTCCCCAACCACTGCTCCAGCGAGCACCCGTGGTTCCGCGAGGCGCTCGCCGCGGCGCCGGGCAGCGCACCGCGCTCCCGCTTCCACTTCGCACCGGGCCGCGGCCCGGACGGTACGCAGCCGCCCAACAACTGGCACGCCATGTTCGGCGGCCCGGCCTGGAGCCGGACCACCGGCCCCGACGGCACCCCGGGCGAGTGGTACCTGCACCTCTTCACCCCGGAGCAGCCGGACCTGAACTGGCGCAACCCGGTCGTGGGCGACGACTTCGAGCGGGTGCTGCGCTTCTGGCTGGACCGGGGCGTCGACGGCTTCCGCATCGACGTGGCCGCCGGGCTGTTCAAGCACCCCGAGATGCCCGACTCCGACGATCCGGGAGCGGACGAGCGGGCCCGCGACGCCGTCAACCAGCTGGCCTGGAACCAGCCCGAGGTGCACGGCGTGTGGCGCCGCTGGCGCGCGGTGTGCGAGGAGTACACCGCCCGGGACGGTCAGGAGCGGCTGCTCGTCGGCGAGGTGTCCGTGCCCACCGCACGCGAGCACGCCGAGTACGTCCGCCCCGACGAACTGCACCAGGCGTTCTTCTTCGACCTGCTCAGCGCCCCCTGGGACGCCGACGCCTTCCGGGCGACGATCACCGACGCGATACGCGACATCGCCGGCACCGGCTCCACCGTCACCTGGGTCCTCAACAACCACGACCAGGTCCGCACGGTCACCCGCTACGCCGGTGAACCGGGTGTCGAGGGCAGCGGACTGGGTGCGGCCCGCGCCCGCGCCGCGGCGCTCCTGATGCTCGCCCTGCCCGGCGCCGCCTACGTGTACCAGGGTGAGGAACTCGGTCTCCCGGAAGTCCTCGACCTGCCCGACGAGGTCCTCACCGACCCGATCTTCCGCCGTACGGGCAGCCGCAAGCACGTGCGGGACGGCTGCCGTGTGCCGCTGCCCTGGTCCGGACACGCCTCCCCGTTCGGCTTCAGCCAGGCGGCGGCCGGCGTCAAGCCATGGCTGCCGCAGCCCGAGTGGTTCGCCGAGCACGCCACCGACCGCGCCCTGGCCGACACCCGCTCCTTCTGGCACCTCTACCGCGACGGCCTCCAGCTGCGGCGCACCCTGCCGCAGCTCGGCGACGGCACCCTGCGCTGGCTGGACGCTCCCGCGCAGGTCCTGGCGATCTCCCGCGGCGACGGCCTGGTCTGCGCGGTGAACTTCGGCACGGAGCCGGTTCCCGCTCCGGTCGCCGGCCTTCCCCTGCTCGCCAGCGGGCCCTGCCCCGACGGGGTGTTGCCCGCGGCGACCGCGGCCTGGTGGGCGGGCGAGTACCCGGCGCCCGGCCCGGCAGCGCCCGTCGCGTGACCCCGCAGCACGTCACTCCCCAGCACGTCACTCCGTAGCAGCCCCTCCCCCCGACCCGGACTTCCCCGAGAGGACTCCTCATGCGACGACCGAGCAAGACGACCCGCCGAAGCGCCGCCACCGCGGCGGCCGCCCTCACCCTCGCCCTCGGCGCCACCGCCTGCGGCGGCGCCACCGGACCCGCGAGCAGCGGCGAACTCGGCGGCCAGACCGTCACCGTGGCCGGCGTCTGGACCGGCGCGGAACAGCAGAGCTTCAAGAAGGTCCTCGACGCCTTCACCGAGAAGACCGGCGCCAAGACGGTCTTCGTCCCCTCCGGCGACAACGTCTCCACCTTCGTCGGCAGCAAGATCGAAGGCGGAAACGCCCCCGACGTGGTGATGGTGCCGCAGGTGGGCGTGCTCCAGCAGTTCGCGAAGAAGGGCTGGCTCCAGCCCCTGTCCGACCAGATCGGCCGGACGGCCGGGTCCACCCTCGCCCCGGTGTGGAAGAACTACGGCACCGTCGACGGCCAGTACTACGGCCTCTACTTCAAGGCCGCCCACAAGTCGACCGTCTGGTACGCCCCCGAGGCCTTCACCCAGGCCGGTGTCACCGAGCCCAAGAGCTACAGCGACATGCTGGGGGCCGGCCGCACCCTCGCGGACTCCGGCCGCCCGGCCTTCGCCATAGCCGGCGAGGACGGCTGGACCCTCACCGACTGGTTCGAGAACATCTACCTCTCCCAGGCCGGACCGGAGAAGTACGACCAGCTCGCCCAGCACCAGCTGAAGTGGACCGACGAGAGCGTGGTGCGGGCCCTGACCACCCTCGGGGAGCTGTTCAAGGACAAGCAGCTCGTCGCCGGCGGCGCCCAGGCCGCGCTGGGGACCGACTTCCCCTCCTCGGTCGCGCAGGTCTTCGGCCCGGAGCCCAAGGCGGGCATGGTCTACGAGGGCGACTTCGTCGGCGGCGTCGCCAAGGGCCAGTTCGGCAAGAAGCTCGGCCAGGACGCGAAGTTCTTCCCCTTCCCCTCGGTCGACGGCGGCAGGCCCCCGGTGGTCAGCGGCGGTGACGCGGCGGTCGTCCTGAAGGACGGCAAGAACGGCAAGGCCGGCATGAAGCTGGTCGAGTTCCTGGCGAGCGCCGAGGCGGCCGAGATCTGGGCCGGCGATGGCGGCTTCCTGTCCCCGAACAACGAGGTCGACCTGGCCAAGTACGGCGACGACACCGCCCGCAGCACTGCCAACTCCCTGATCGGCGCCGGCAATTCGATCCGCTTCGACATGTCGGACCAGGCCCCGGCCGCCTTCGGCGGCACCAAGGGGGCGGGCGAGTGGAAGCTCCTCCAGGACTTCCTGCGCGACCCCTCGGACCCGCGGGGCACCGCCGCGAAGCTTGAAACCGAAGCCGCCAAGGCCTACGGGAACTGAGGCACCCGACATGGCTGACACCGTGACCGTCCGCCCCGCGGCCGACGGGCGGCGGCAGGCCCAGCGCAGGAAGCGCCGCCTCGCGGTCGTCTTCGTCCTGCCGGCCCTGCTGCTGCTCGGCGCGCTGGTCGTCTACCCCGTCCTCTTCTCCTTCGGCCGCAGCCTCTTCGACGCGGACGGCGACCGCTTCGTCGGAGCCGCGAACTACGCGGCGATCGTGCAGGACCCGGCCACCCTCAAGGCGATCCGCAACAGCGCCATCTGGGTCGTCGTCGCCCCCACCCTGCTCACCGGCCTCGGGCTGCTCCTCGCCGTGCTCACCGAGAAGGTGCGCTGGGCCACCGCGTTCAAGCTGGTTCTCTTCCTGCCCATGGCCGTGTCCTTCCTGGCCGCGGGCATCATCTTCCGCCTCGCCTACGAACAGGACCCGGACCGGGGCGTACTCAACGCCGCCGTCACCGGGATCCACGACGGCTTCCACGACACCGCCGCCTATCCGACGGCCCGCGCCCGGGAGGGCCACGGCCTGACGGGCGGGGCCGGCGGCCCGTACGACACCACGGCGGCCGTGCGCCCCGGGGGCTCCCTCAGCCTCGGGTTCATCGGGGTCGCACCCGACGCCATGCCGGCCGGCGCGAAGGCCGCCGCCGCGGACGCGGCCGCCGACGCGCCCGGCACGGACGCGATCGGGGGCGTCGTCTACCTCGACTTCGCCCCGGGCGGCGCGGGCACGCCGGGCCGGATCGACCCCGGCGAGAAGGGGCTGCCCGGCATGACCGTCGAGGCCGTACGGGACGGCCGGGTCGCCGCGACCGCCACCACGGCCGACGACGGCACCTTCCGCTTCACCGGCCTCGCCGACGGCGACTACACCGTCCGGCTGCCCGCGGCCAACTTCGCAACCCCCTACCAGGGGTTGAACTGGCTCGGTCCGGCCCTGGTGACGCCGGCGATCATCGGCGCCTACCTGTGGGTCTGGACCGGCTTCTCGATGGTCCTGATCGGCGCCGGCCTCGCGGCCATCCCGCGCGACGCGCTGGAGGCGGCGCGCATGGACGGCGCCACCGAGGGCCAGATCTTCCGCAAGATCACCGTGCCGCTGCTGGCACCGGTGCTCACCGTCGTCTTCGTGACCCTGGTGATCAACGTGATGAAGGTCTTCGACCTCGTCTGGATCATCGCACCCGGACCGGTCCAGGAGGAGGCGAACGTACTGGCCACCCGCATGTGGCTGGTGTCCTTCGGCGGCGGCGACGACCAGGGGCTCGGCAGCGCGCTCAGCATGGTGCTCCTGCTGCTCGTCGTCCCGGCGATGATCTTCAACGTGCGGCGTTTCCGAAGGAGTGGAGCATGAGCGGCCACAGCACCGTCGAGCGGCGCGGCCCGTCGCCGTCCCCGGCGTCCCCGCCGGCGCAGCCCGCGCCGTCCTCCCCGGCACCCTCCGCCCCGGCGCCCTCCTCCTCGCCCGGGCGGCGCCCCGGACGCAGGCTGTCGCGCTTCCTGGGCAGCTCCGTCGTCCAGGGCGTCCTGGCCCTGGTCGCCCTCGTGTGGATCACACCGCTGGCGGGCCTGCTGCTGTCCTCGCTGCGCTCGGAGCAGGACAACGCCACCACCGGCTGGTGGACCGCGCTGACCGACCCGTCGCAGCTGTCCCTGGACAACTACGGCTCCCTGCTGCGGGATTCGGGCATCGGCGAGGCCTTCTGGAACACCGTCCTGATCTCCGTGCCGACCACCGTCCTGGTGGTGGTCATCGCGGCGCTCGCCGGATACGCCTTCGCGTGGCTTGAGTTCCCCGGCCGGGACGGCGTGTTCCTGGTGGTCGTCGGGCTGCTCGTGGTGCCCGTACAGATCGGGCTGCTCCCCGTGGCCAAACTGTTCGGCGCGGTGGGCCTGTTCGGGACGGTCGCGGGCGTCGTCCTCTTCCACGTCGCCTACGGGCTCCCGTTCGCGATCTTCCTGTTGCGCAACTACTTCGCCGAGATCCCGCGCGAGATGCTGGAGGCCGCCCGGATGGACGGCGGCAGCGAGTGGCGGATCTTCTCCCGGCTCGTACTGCCGCTCGGCCGCCCGGCCATCGCGAGCCTGGCCATCTTCCAGTTCCTCTGGGTCTGGAACGACATGCTCGTGGCGCTGCTCTTCGCGGACAACGGCTCGCAGCCGCTCACGGTCGCCCTGCAGTCCCAGATGCGGCAGTTCGGCAGCAACATCGGCGTGCTTGCGCCCGGGGCGTTCTTGTCGCTGGTGGTACCGCTGGTGGTCTTCTTCGCCTTCCAACGGCACTTCGTCCAGGGCGTGATGGCCGGCTCGGTGAAGTAGCCGCCGGGCCGGGCTCCGGCAGCCGCCTCCGCATGGGTGCACACCGCTCATGCGGAGGCGTCCGCGCGTCCCGGCCTCCGCACGTGCCCTCGCCGCCGGTCCTCAGGTGACGGGCAGCCGTGGGCGGGTCTCCGCCCACGGCCGGGCCTCCTCCAGCTGCGCCGCCACCCGCAGCACCGACACCTCGTCGTCGCGGCGGCCCACCAGCTGTACGGCGAGAGGCAGCCCGTCCGAGCCGAAGCCTGCGGGCACGGACGCCGCCGGGTGTCCGGTGACGTTCCACAGCGCGGTGTAGGCCACCATCGGGCGCGACCGCGCCAGCGCCGTGAGCAGGCCCGCGCCGTCCAGCGAGCCCACCGGGCGCGGGCGGGCCGCGATGACCGGGGTCAGCAGCAGGTCCATGGAGGTGAACATCCGGTCGGCGCGGTCCGCGAGCCGCTCCCCCGCCCGGATTCCGCGCTCCACGGCGGATTCGGGGACCAGGCGGGCGAGCGCGAGGGTGCTGCGGGTGCGCGGCTCCAGCAAGTCGGGCCGTTCGACGGTGGCGGCCTCCGCGCGCACCCCGCCGCAGAACTGCGCCGCGAACGGGGCCGTGGCGTCCGGGTAGCGGGGATTGACCTCGCGTACGTCGTGGCCCAGTGCGCGCAGCGCCCGTACGGTCTCCAGCAGGGCTCCGACGTGCTCGGGGTGCGGGCGGATCCCGGGCACGGCGGGCTTGGCGGAGTACCCGACGCGCATGCGGCCGGGCGGGGTCTCCAGGGCCCGCAGCCAGCCTGTGGTGGCGGGCCGGGCGCTCCAGCGGTCGGCGGGGGTGGTGCCGGCGAGGACGTCGTAGAGCAGGGCGGCATCGCGGACGGTGCGGGTCAGCGGTCCCACGGTGCCGAGCGCGTACCAGAGGTGGGGGTTCGGGGCGGTGGAGACACGGCCGCGCTGGGGCTTGAGGCCGAACAGCCCGCAGCAGGCGGCCGGGATGCGGATGGACCCGCCGCCGTCGCCGCCGAGCGCCGCTCCGACCAGTCCGGCCGCGACGGCCGCGGCGCTGCCGCCGCTGGAGCCGCCCGGGGTGCGGGTGGTGTCCCAGGGGTTGTGGGCGGTGCCGTGGGCGGCTGACTCGGTGAAGGGCCACTGGCCGAACTCGGGCATCGTCGTCTTGCCGATGACGACGGCGCCGGCGGCGCGCAGACGGCGTACGGCCTCGGAGTCGGCGGCTGCGGGGGTCCGGTTGGCGGCGCCCCCGAAGGTGGTGACCTGCCCGGCGACGTCGAACTCGTCCTTCACGGCGACGGGTACGCCGTGGAGCGGGCCGCGGTCCTGCTCCGCTTCCGCGTCCCGGGCGTCCGCCTCGGCGAGCGCCTGCTCGGCGAGGACGGTCCGGAAGGCCCCGAGCGCGGGATCGAACCGGTTGATGCGGCGCAGCGCCGCCTCGACGAGGGCGCGGGAGGTGGTCTTGCCGGTGCGCACCAACTCGGCCTGCCGCTCGACTCCCTGGAACATCAGCTCGGCGTCGTCCCTGTCCATGCCCACCCCTTCACCCCTACCTCGCGGTAACCCGGGGCAAGGCTCGCGCCCCGCCGCCCCGGCGTCAAGCACACGCCTGCCCTTTCGGCCTCGCCCTCGGGGAACCGGCGCGCGCGGGTGGGCGTCTCTCCGGGGGTCCACAAGATCGACTTCGCCGGAGGACAACCCGTGACCCGTACGGCCGCCCGCTACCTCTACCTGACCCGGCACGGCGAGGCGTCGCCGGACGAGAGCGAACTGACGGATGCGGGCCGCCGCCAGGCCGCCCTGCTCGGGCAGCGGCTCCGGGGCGTTCCGCTGACGGCGATCCACCACGGGCCGCTCGCCCGGGCCGAGCAGACGGCCCGGCTGGTCGAGGACCAGCTGGACGGCGTCCCCCGGCACCGCACCGAGGCCGCCGGGGACTACGTCCCCTACCTTCCGGCGCGCGAGGAACTGCCGCCGGAGGCCGCCGACGCCTGGGCCGGGTTCCTCGGCGGGTTCACGGCGGAGGAACGGGAGCAGGGGCCCGGCCTCGCGGCAGCGGCGCTCGCGGAGTTCACCGGCCCGGTCGCCGGCGACGCGCCGCGCCACGAACTCGTCGTCACCCACAACTTCCTCGCGGGGTGGCTGCTGCGGGACGCGCTCGCCTCGCCGCGGTGGCGGTGGCTGGGCGTGAACCACGCCAACGCGGCCCTGACCGTGATCCGCTACGCGCCGGACCGCCCGCCGGCGGTCCTCCTCTTCAACGACACCGGGCACCTCCCGGCCGAGCTGCGGTGGACCGGTTTCCCGCGGGAGCTCCATGTCTGAGACCGGGCGACCGCCTGCATCCCGTCACCCTGCGCGGCAATCCGGCGAACCGCGCACCGCCGTCACCTGGGAGGGAGGGATCGCGGCGAGCGGGGGGACCCTGCCGGCGTGAGCGCGCCCGGCTGCGGAACGTGCGGCGCCAACTGCGTGAACGCCGGCCGGGCATCCGCTATCCGTATGGTCTGTCCGTAAATCGACCGCCCATTGGCGGCCGCCCTGGGGGCATGCCAGGCTCGTCTTCAGTTGAGCGTCAGATCACAGGCATCTAACCGCAATCAACCTTGAATCGAAGGCGAAACCTGTCATGCGTCACCACATCATCGCCGTATCCGCCCTGAGCCTGCTCTGTCTCGCAGGCAGTACCGGTCTCGCGGAGGCTCAACCCGCCGGTGCGCACGGTCCGTCCGCGATGGTCTTCACCATCGCCCAGGGGTCCGGGGAGCCCGCGGACACCGTGCTTCGTGCGTCCACCCTCAGCTGCGCCTACACGGCCGAGGGCACCCACCCCGACCCGAGGGCCGCGTGCGACGCCCTCAACGCCACCGACGGCGAGCTCGACCGCCTGCTGGCGACGCCGAGCCCGTCGCGGTACTGCCCGATGTACTTCGACCCCGTCACGGTCACGGCGGACGGCGTACTGCAGGGCAGGCGCGTGGCCTGGAAGCACACCTTCTCCAACGCGTGCGTGATGTCCGCGACGCTGAACGACAGCCCGGTGTACGCGTTCTGACACCACGCGCCCGGTCCGCCGAGGCGGGGGCGGGGTATGGGCGGCCCCGAAGCCGGCAGGCTCCGGGGCCGCCGAGGGCGTGTTGCGAAAGTGGCGAGCCAGACGAGATTTTCACAACAGGCCCTAGAACGGCTCTGCGGCCCGCAGGAGGGACGTGGGGAGGTAGGGGGAGTCGACGCGGACGGCCCAGCCGCGACGTCGGGCGTGGCAGGCCAGGGCGAGGATGTCGAGGTTGAGGGCGGCATCCGGGTCGTCGGCGCGGTCGGCGACCGCGTAGTGGGCGCGGTGGGCTTCGAGGGCGTCGGCCAGGGCGAGGTTGAAGCTCTCCTCGTCACCTTCCACCAGCTGCGACAGCAGTACCGCCGGCGGCATGGCGAAGCCCCAGTCCACGGCCCTTTCGGCCTGCTGGAGCGCCCGCTGTGCGGCCTGCTCGGGCTCGACGCCCGTCAGGTAGGCGTGCAGCGCTTCGCGGTACGCGCTGAAGGCGGATCCGTCCGGCCCGGCGAAGGCGGGGCCCGTGAGGACGAGGGGGGCAAGGTCCTCGGGCGCCCCGGTGATCAGGGCGAAGCAGACGGCCCTGTGCCAGTTGTGCGCTCCGGCCTCCTTGGCCCGCTCGGCCCGGTAGCGCAGGCCGCGGCCGTCGATGGTGACCTCGGCCTCGGTCCCCGGCTCGGCCAGGGCGATACGGAACAGGGCCGCTCCCACCTGGGAGGCCAGCCGCGGGGGCGCCGGCCGGGCGTCGTCCCCGAGGTCGCCGGACTCCCCCGCACTGCACTTGAACAGGCGCTCCTGATCGCGCATGACGCTGCCGAGCCTCCAGACGGCGAGCGGCTTTCCGTCGAAGGCCGTGAACGCCTCCTCGACCCTCCTGTCGTAGCGGGCCTCGGTGTCGGGGTGCACGGTCCACTCACCGGCCGGACGCTCCACCACCAGCGCGCCCGCGGCGAGCGCGCCGACGGCGTCCGGCCGCCGGTCCCGGCCGAAGCCCGCGACCCGAGGCCCCGCGGTCTCGAAGCCGGTGACCAGCGCGTGCGGGAGGTAGTCGGTTCGGACGGCGGGCGACCAGCCGAGGGTCCGGTACGCGAGCGCGGCGAGGGCTATGGGGACGAGCGGGAGGAGGTTGCGCGTGGAGGCCGAGGAGCTGTGCAGGTCCCGGTGCCTGACCAGCAGGGCGGACAGCGCGGTGTCGAAGGCCTGGCGGTCCTCGGCGGCCAGGGCGCGCAGCGTGCGCAGCGCGGCACTCTCCGGCCGGTCCAGCAGCGGTTCGCCGCTTTCCTCGGCGCGGCCGCGCACGCGGTCGAGGGCCGCGTCGACGGCGGCCAGCCTGGCCCGGGTACTCGGCGGGTACTCCTCGTCGTCGCCGGTGTCGCCCAGGACCACGGCCATCAGCCCGGTGGCGAGCTCGCCGGCAGGTGTTTCTCGCAGCCGCGCGGCGAACTTCTCCCGGGCGAAGTGGAAGGCCTCACCGTGCCATGCGGCCTTGTCCCTGAGGACGGCCAGGCAGAGCGCATCGGTCCACTCCTGCGGCGTGACGCTCTCCTCGGGGTGGTCCTCCCCCGGGTCGTAGCTCATGCCGAAGTTCACGTACTCAAGGAAGACGTGGAAGCTGCAGTGCGGGTGGTAGGCCGCGTAGGCGACGGCGCCGGCCGCGGCCTCCGAGGCGTCCTTGAGGGCGGCCTGGGCCTCCGGGGTGCCGAGGTCGGGGGTCGCCACGGAGAGGGCGCCGAGGTATTCGAGGAACTCGTCCGCGATGGACTGCCACTCGTAGGTGGCCATCCGGCCGCCCCTCGACATCGAGCGCACCTGGCCCCCGATGCGGTTCGTGAAGTCCTCGCGTGCGGCCGACACGGCCGCCTCGCCCACCTGGTGACGCTCTATCCGCACTGCCCTGCTCCTTGATCAGAATCCGTGAGGACAGCGTAGGCGTGGGATCTGACACCCTGAGTCCTGCCGGACCCCGTTGAGGTCACTGCGACTTGCGGTACTCGTCGAGCTTCTCCGCGAAAGCCTTCGTCTCGGCGACCAGCCTGTCCTGGGCGTCCGCACGGGCCTCGTCGCCCTCGGCCCTGAACGCCTCGGTGAAGTGCGGCTGGAGCTGGGTCCACCAGCCGTGGTCGAGCATCGCCCATGACTGCGGGCACAGCGGAGCGCGTGACTTCGGCAGGTAGCCGGCGCCGACCAGTGGGCCGTCGAACCGCGCGGGGTCACTCCCGTCCAGGTAGCACAGGAAGTTGAAGACCCGCTGCTGGGTGGCGGGGTGGTCGCTGGCGAAGCCCTCCAGGGTCAGCTGTCCCTGCCTGCGGGCGATCTCGTCGAAGAGGATCGCGGCGGCCATCGACGGGTCCGGGCCGACCTCGTTGACGGTGTGGAAGGACGCGAACCCGTCGGCCGCGTCCTCTTCGAGTCCGAGGTTCGCGAGCATGAACTGGCGCTGGAGGGCGTGGCCCATCTCGTGGCCGAAGACGAACTGGGTTGCCAGGGCGGTCAGGTCCCGCGGGTTGTACTTGTCCTCGGGGAACAGGGCGGGTCGCTTGACGGTCTTGACCACGTCGTCGAAGGACTGCTCGATCTCCGTCAGGAACGACGGCGGGATGAAGATCGTCCGTCCGTCGGGCTGTGTGACGGCGTCCGTCACTCCCGGCGGAACCCTGTCGGTGACCTTGACGACCATGTCGTGCGGGAGGGCGATCGACCTGTTGACCCAGTCGGCGGTCTGCTCCAGTACCCGGGACTTCCGGATGGCCTCGACGGCCCGCCGGACCTCGGGCTTGGTCGAACGGTCGTCGTAGACGATCGTGACCTTGCCCTGGGGGCCGGGCGTACCGTCGTCGGCGGCCGCGCCCCCGGCACCCGCCGCGCCCGCGGTACCCGCGGCGGCCCCGGTGCCCGCGAGACTCGCGGCGAGCAGCGCGCCCGCGAGGACGGCCCTCGCGGTGCTCCTACGCCCGCCTCCACTGCTGAGCATGCCGATCGGCTCCCTCCCGGAGCGGAGCGGCACGCGGATCTCTCCACGCACCCTCCCTCCACGATGACCCATCGGCACCCGTTCGGCGAGATCAGGACGCGGGGGTGGTGCCCGGCGCCGGGCTCTCGGCGGACCAGAAGTCGGAGCGGACGTTGGGGGCGGGGATGGCGGTCTCGCCTTCGTAGGTGGCGCCGGTCGCCACCTTGGTGGGCGCCGCGACCTTCGAGTTCTTCACGCAGGGGCTGGTGACCTCGAAGAAGGCCTGCCCCTGGTGGCCGAAGAGGAGCATGATGCCGAAGCCGTCCGGGGACGTGGCGATGATCTCGGGCGTGTCCTTGTCCGGATTCACCGTCTTGATCCGGTAGCCGCTCGCCTTCCAGAAGTTCTCGACCACACCGAGGAAGTTGCCGCGGCGCTGCTCGGAGACGACCGTCATCACGGTCCAGTAGCGGGTCACGTCGCAGCTGCCGGTCGTCGTGGTGTCGTGGACCCATTCGACGTCCGGCTTGATCGCCCCGACCGTCGCGTAGAACATCGCGTCGGCGCGCTCCGCCGCTCCCTGCATGTCCATGCCTGCCACTGCCCCTCGTCCGTCCTTGGTGCCGTCCGTCGGTCCGCACCCGGCGAGCCCGGCGAGCAGCGCGCCGGCCACGGCCAGTGCGCAGGTCAGGCGAATCGTCCGTGCGCTGCGCTTCATCGGTGCTCTTCCCTCACGATCTTCTCAGGCTGCCCGGCGACGATCCTGGCGATGTTGTTCGCCGACGTCTGGTCCTTCTCCGGAGTGAAGTACTGGGAGTGGGCGTCGAACCCCCCTCCGTCGACGACCATCCTGGGGCCGTCGTCGACCAGGAAGCGCTGCGCCCCGAACGCCTTGCTCGCCGGGTCCTTGCCGAAGTACACGTCGTCGTTGTCGTCGTCGAAGAGGTCCCGTCCGACCCCGACGCCGATGGGGCCCGCCAGCAGCCAGCCGAGCGCCGCCTCGTCCTTCGAGGGCAGGTGGGTGACGGGGTCGTTGTCGGCGGCGCCGACGAACACATGGTCCTTGCCCACGCCCAGCTCCGTCGCCTTCTGCGCGTCCACGCCGGGGCTGCCGAGCAGGATCACGTCGTCGACGCCGGGGATCCCGCCGGACTGCTTGGCGGCCGTGCCCACGGTGAGCGAGCCGTAGGAATGCCCGATCGCCGTCATGTGCGGGTCCGCGTTCTGGTTGGTCACGGAGAGGCCCTCCATGAACCGGTTGTACGCCGGGGCACCCCGTTGCGCGTCGCCCTTCGACATCACGTCCACGTTCTGCGGGGCGTCGTAGCCCAGCCAGACGATCGAGGCACTGGAGGGGTCCAGGCGCTGGGCGCCCTTGGCCGTGTCCTGGGCGCGCTTCATCGTGTCGGAGACGAACTCGTCGTTGAGCCGGGTGCCGAGGCCGGGGACGTACGCCGACACGTTCCTGGCGGTGTCGGGGTTGCCGTAGGAGACGATCGCGCGTCCGTTGCCCTCGTCGCCGATGCCCAGCAGGAACATGGGAGGGCGGCTGGGCTCGCCCAGCTTGTCCTGGATGCCGCGCAGGGCGCTGAGCTTGGTGTCCGCGTCGTCGCCGCCGTTTCGCGCCAGGTCGTCGATGAGGACGGGCAGGTAGTTGCGGTTGGCCTCGTCGCGGGCGACCGCCGGGATCCCGTCGAGGCCGCCGACCAGGTCCGGGGCGATCTCCAGGTACTCCTGGCGCTGCTCCTCGGTCAGCCCGTCCCACCACTTCTTGCGCTCCGCGGGGCTCTTGTCCTCGGGGACGTTCTCGCCGAGATACGTGCCGGCGGTGCTGCGGACGTCGGAGGTGTCCCGGAAGACGTCCTTCAGCGTGGCCTGGGTGACGTCGAGGCCCTTCTCGGCCTTCAGGCCGTTCAGGGTCTTGGCGTACCGGGCGTCTATCTCCCGTGCCGACCGTACGGCCCTGGCGATACGGTCGGCCACGTCCTGCGCCTTCGCCGCGTTCGGGTTCAGCGGCTTGAGGCCGGAGTAGCCGGGGTACAGCGGCGACTGGCCCGGCTGGCCGAAGCCGGGCGGTTCCAGCGGGAGTCGGGAGCTGCCCTGGACCTTGCTGCCGGGGGCCTCCTTCTTCGCCCCGGTCATGTCCTCGACCTCGGCGGCCGGGTAGCTGACGGAACCGTCGTCGTGGACGGTGAAGTTCAGGGCCGCGGCGTCCGCGAGGGCCTGCTTCAACTGTGTCTGGGGCTCGGTGAGATCACTGGCGAGCCCGTTGAGCGCCGTACGGACGAGGCCGCACTCGGAGTGCAGGTACTGGAAGTTGCGGCTGAGCCGTTGGAGTCTGCCGAGGGCGGCCTGCGCCGAATCGCTCTTCTGGGTTTCGCGGAGCTTCGCGGACATGGCGCGATCGACGCGTGCGCGGTCGGAGTCCGAGCGGTCCGAGACCTCGTGCCACTTGTCGCCCGCCTCCGTGAACTCGGAGGTCTTGAGGTCGCGCAGCTGCTTCCAGGTGAGGGTTGCGGTCATCGCTTCTCGTCCGCCTTGGAGCCGCCGTCGACGCCCTTGAAGGAGGTCTTGATCGCGGTCTCCGTCTCGCCCATCTCCTTGGCGACCTTCAGCAGGGTGCCCTTGAGCTGCTCGCACTCGTCCCGCACCGACTGCAGGCGTTCCTCCCAGGACGTCAGTACGCTCTTGAGCGCGGCGGCGGAGCTGAGGCCGGCGGCTCCCGAGGCGAGGCCCTCGTGGCCGGGTCCGAGCGCCGAGCGGCTCGTCTCCGTGTTGGTGCGCAGGTCGCCGGCGGTGTTGGAGGCGCTGGTCCAGGGGCCTTTGCTGTGCTTGAGGTCGACGTTCCCGCCGCCTCCGCCTCCGCCGTTCCCGGGTTCGGGGGCCGTCGAGGCGAGGTTCATGGCGGGACCGCCGTCGATCGGCCCGAACAGCTCCTGCCAGCGCTCCGAATAGGACACGGCTCCCCCGTCTTCGTGTGCGTTCCGCTCCTGCGCCCCGAGAGACTAACGCAGGCCACGCACGGGTGTGCGATCGGGAACGGGCAATGCCGGAAGGGTCCTTTCCGTCGCCCCTGTACCACCCGGTACACCCCGTTCCGTCCCGGGGGCGGCCACGGTCGGCCGCCCCCGGGTCGGCACCGGGCGGCTTGCGGGCCGGGCCCGTCAGCCCTGGGGGCCGGCCGGCTGGGCGTCCTTGGACAGCGGCACCTCTCCTGTGTTGTCGACGTGGCGGGCGGCGACCCACACGGCCTGGTCGCGCAGCAGGTACCAGATGCTGTTGCCGTCGATGGTCTGCGCGTGCACCTTGCTGTGCAGGCCGACTTGGGCTCCGTGGCTCAGGTTGCCCACGAGGGACGAGTCGGTACTGGGGTACCTCCGCAGGTTGACGCCGGTGCTGCTGACGACCGTGCCGAACGGCTGAGCTGGACTGGGCATCATGACCTCCACGGGAACGGGAACGCCGGTGCGGCGGGACGTGGTCCGGTATGCGGACGGGCTGTCTGCACGGTAGAGCCCGCGCCCGCCCGGGGGCCGGAGGCGTGCGGGGCGTCGGGAGGACCGGCGGCCGGGTGTCATCCCGTTGGGCCGAAGTCGCCCCCGCTTCAACGATCCAGCGGGACAATGATGACAGTTCAATCACTCGGCGTGATCGGCTTCGTCGGTCGCCGCCACTCCCAGATGATCTCCGCACGCCCCGAGCGCGGCCTGGGGAGGGGCCTGATGCCGGGCAGTCGGACCGCCGGCCCCGATCGCACGCCCGCCTTCCGCTTGCCACGACCATCACGGTGCGTGACGATCGAAGGAGGGGTGAGGCGTCGGGGTCATCGAGAGGGGTTGCGGCGATGTCAGACCTGGAACGGTACCGCTATCACGTTGCCGACGACCCGGAGGTGCGCGGCACGCACCCCGGCCGAGAGACGGTGCGCGGCATCTCCGCACCCGAGGGAGAAGAGGCCCGGCCGGAGTTCAACTCGGCTGAGTCCGCCGCGCGGTTCTACCTGGCGGAGAAGCTCGCCCGGGAGGACTCGCCGGGGCTGCGCCACGCGGTCCGCGAGGACCGGCCCCAGCGGGTGCCCGACCTGGCCCTGCTGGAGGCGCCGCGCCGGCAGGCCGGCATGGGGACCACGCTGGTGCGCTTCGAGCAGCGGCAGCAGGAGATCCCCGTCTTCGGCACAGAGGCCCTGGTCGAGCTGGACGAGGACCAGCGACTGGTGTCGATGGACTGCCGTCTCGGCGAGGTCAGCGGCGTCGGCTCCGTGCCGGAGCTGTCGGGCACCGACGCGCTGGAACGCGTACGACAGGCGACGGGGAGCACGGTGGCCGCCGAGGACCTGCCGCCCGCGACGCTGGCCTACGTCGAACAGGACGACGGCTGGCACCTGGCCTGGCACCTGCGCGAAGTGCCGGCGCAGCTCCCGGCCATGCGCCGCGAGCCGGGCGACCGGGGCCACGGTCTCGGCCGGTCCCCCCGGGAGGACTTCCCGCTCACCGCCTACCTCGTCGACGCGCTCTCCGGCGAGATCCTGCGGTCCTACGGGATGACGCCCACGGTGATGGTGCCCACCCGGCTGGAGGGCGAGGACGAGGCCAGCGTCCACCACAGGTTCCACGGCAGCCGGCAGAACGGCTCGTTCCTCCTGGACGACCGGTGGCGGCAGATCGCCACCTACGACCTGGCCTTCGCCGACCTCGCGCTGGCCGACGCGCTTCCGGCCTCGGCGATCGGATCCTCGCAGGCGGACTTCGGCACCGACCACCGGGCCGGGGTCTCGGCCCACGTCAACGCCGAGCGGGTGGCGAGGTTCTACCGCGACCAGCTGTACCGCAACGGCATCGACGACGCCGAGATGGACCTGACCTCGGCGGTCAACTGCATCTACAGCGAGGACGGGCCGGGGCCCGAGTGGGTCAACGCCGTCTGGTGGAAGGGGCGGATGTGGTATGGCCAGGTCTCCGTGGACGCCCGCCTGGTCAGCCTGGCCGGGCATCTGGACATCATCGCGCACGAGCTGACCCACGGAGTCATCGAGACCTCCAGCAACCTCGTCTACCAGGACCAGTCGGGCGCCCTCAACGAGTCGCTGGCCGACACGATGGGCATCATCATCGCCAACTGGTACCAGGCTCCCGACCGTGCCGACGTGCGCACCTGGACCTGGGAACTGGGCGTCGGCCTGGGCGGCGGCGGGCTGCCGCTGCGCGACATGGGCGACCCGGCCCGCACCGGCGACCCCGGGCACATGAGCCAGTACCTGCACACCTCCCGCGACAACGGCGGTGTCCACACCAACAGCAACATCCACAACAAGGCCATGCACCACCTCCTCACCTCCGTGGACGCGGCGGGCGCGCCGGTCCTCACGGTCGAGGAGTGGGCGCTGCTGGTCTATCTCGCCTTCGTACGCCTGTTGAGGCTGTCGGGGTTCGCGGACATGCGCCAGGCCCTGCGCGACGTCACCAAGACGTACCTCGCCGGCAACACCTCCGCACGGGCGGGCGCGCTGGCGGCGATCGACGGCGCCTACCAGAGCGTCGGCATCGCATAGAGCCGGGTGAGTCCCCATGGCCACGCTCTTCTTCGACATCGGGGGGACCCTGGCGGACGGAAGCCTCGAAGCGGACGGATCGTGGCTGTTGCGGCCCCGCCCCCGCGTCACGCAGGTCCTGGACGCCTTCGCGGGCGTGCCCATGGGCGTCATCTCCGACCCGGGCACCGAGCCGGGCGCGGCCGCGCGGGTCCGGGAAGCCCTCCATCAGGCGTTCCCCGGCCGGTTCCCGGACGACCGCCTCGTCCACTTCGGCCCCAAGACCGGCCGCGCGATCTTCGACGACGCGGTCCGGAGCTCGGGCGGCGCCGCCGACGACTGTGTCTTCGTGGGTGAGGACCACGACGAGCGCGCCTTCGCCCGCACCGCGGGCCTGCGCGTCGCACCCCACCCGGTGTTCACCCGGGCCGCCGTGGAGAACCGGCCCGTCTTCTGGACGAGGATCGACGTACCACAGGGTCAGGTCCTGGGGGTGCTGGAGTCGGTGGTGAACGGCACGGAGGCCGTACCGGTGCATGTCGCCTCCCCTCGTCTGGTACTGGCGATGGCGACGGCGGTCGGCGTCGACGCGCTCCACCGGGCCGGGTTCACGGCCGATGTCCGGGGCCAGGTGGAGGACACGGCGGCGTTCCTGGTCAGGGACGACCGCCCGGTCCCCGTGCCTGAGGTGTTCGCGGCGGCCGGGGACGGGGCTCGGGCCCCCGCGGCCGCCGAGGGGGCGATGCGCGCGGCGGCCGCGTTCTGCTTCGCCTCCGGCGAACTGACCGGGTACCCGGGGCGGCTCTCGTCGCTCGGGCCGGCGCCCGGCGGGGTGTACGTCGCCGCATCCGCCGGTGTCCCGGTCGAGGAGGTCCACGCGCCGGGGGCCAGGCCCGGACACACCGAGCGCCTCCTGCCGGATCCGGCGCTGCTGTCACGCCCCGGTGAGACGCGGGCCGCGCACCTGACCGCGGCCCCTCCCGCCGGGTTCGACGAGACGGGCGACGGCCTTCCCTCCCCCGAAACGCTGGCGGCCGTACGCGCGACCGTGACGCCCGAGGCGTTGCGCGCCCACGTGGCGCGCATCTCCGGCGTCGAACCGCTGGTGCCCGGCGAGCCCCTGAAGGTCCGCAGCCGTGACGCGGCGCACGCCGACAACGCACGTGTCGTGGACGCGCTGGTCCGGCACTTCGAGGACCTGGGGCTGGTGGTGCGACGGCACTCGTTCATGTGGCGTGGACACCGGCTGTTCAACGTCGAAGCCGAACACCGCGTCGAGGGGGCCGACTCCGCCGTCCTCATCACGGGACATCTGGATTCGACGGCGGAAAGCGGCGACTTCACGGGCGCGGACGGCCTTCCCCGCCCCTACGACCCGGCGGTGGACCCTGCACCGGGCGCGGACGACGACGGGAGCGGCACCGCCGCGGTCATGGCGGCGGCGGAATGCCTGCACGCGCTCGTCGAGGAGGGCAGGTCGCCGACGCGTCACGTCCGCTTCGTCCTCTTCAACGCCGAGGAGCAGGCGCTCGTCGGCAGCAAGCGCTACGCGCGGGCCGCCGCGGCCGCGGACGACCGCATCGCGGGCGTCTTCCAGCTGGACATGATCGCCGGCTTGCAGGACGGCAGCCCGCCCACGGTGGAGATCCATGCGGGATCCTCGGTGCCCGGCCCGGTCGTGGCCGCCTCCGACGCGCTCGGCGACCTGGTCGCGCGCACCGTCCCCGCCGTCGCCTCCGGCCTGGCGGTCCAGCGGCTCACCGGGCCGACGGACCCCGCCCTCGGACGGAGCGACCACGCGAGTTTCCACGAGCGGGGATGGGCGGCCATCGCCGTTTCCGAGAACCTGTTCGGTGTCGGCGACGGCCCGGGAACCGGCACCCGGCAGTACCACACGCCCGGTGACACCCTCCTCGACGTGGACCACGACCCGCGGTACGCGGCCACGATCGCCGGCTCCGTCACCGCGACCGCCCTGACCTTCGCCGGACTGTAAGGGTGTGCGTCCGGGGCGGCACGGTCCGCGCACGGTTTCACGCGCGTGGGGTCGCGCCGCCGGCGCCGGTCAGGCCCGGGCGCGCCGACGGGGCCGCGCTGTCGGGCCTGCCGTCAGCGGCGGCCCAGGATCTCGGCGATCCTGGCGAACCCGTCTGCGCCGTGCCCGCTCGCGATGGCCCGGCCCGCCCAGCCTTCGGCCGCGCGCATGACGGCGGCGTCGATGCCGTGGGCCTCGGAGGCGTGCACGATGTGGGCCATCGACGAGGCGGCCGAGGTGAGCGGGTTGCCCTCGCCCGAGTACGTGCCGTCGTCCACGTCTCCCGCCGTCTCCTCGAAGATCGGCGGGAGGATGGCGGCGATGCCCTGGGCGTACGGGGCCAGCTCGCGCGCGGTGATCCCCTCCGCGCGCGCCACCGCCAGCGCGTGCGCGTAGCCGGCCATGGCCGTCCAGAAGACGTCCAGCAGCGCCACGTCGTAGGCGGCGGCCCGGCCGATGTCCTCGCCGAGGTGGGTGTGGGCGCCGCCCAGTGCCTCCAGTACGGCCCGGTGCTCGTCGAAGAGCTCGCGCGGGCCGCTGTGGATGAACACCGCGGCCGGGGTGCCGATGGTCGTGGTCGGCGTCATGATGGCGCCGTCCAGGTAGCGGACCCCGTGCTCGGCGGCCCAGGCCGCGGTGTCCCGGGCCCGGTCCGGGGTGTCGGCCGTCAGGTTGACGACCGTACGTCCCTTGAGCGCCTCGGTGACGGCGTCACGCCTGAGGACGGCGTCGGCGGCGTCGTAGTTCACCACGCAGACGACGGTCAGCCCGCTCGCGGCGACGGCCTCCTCGGCCGTCGCCGCGCTGACGGCGCCCTGCGCGACGAGGTCCCGGTCCCGGCCGGGCGTACGGTTCCAGACCGTGGTCCGCAGGCCTGCGGCCAGGAACGCGGCCGCGAGCGAGCGGCCCATCGGTCCCAGCCCGAGTACGGTGACGGCAGATGCTCCGGTGAATGAGGACATGGCTGACTCCCATGGAAGAAAAGCGAACTGAAACAGAGATGAAGAGGCTGAAATGACGCGCGGACGTGCCCAGGACCCGGATGTCTGCGGCGTGACCGCCGCGGTCGCCGTCATCGACGGCAAGTGGAAGACCGGTCTGCTCTGGCTGCTGGAATCGGGCCCTCGCCGCCCCGGCGAACTGCGCAGGCAGCTGCCGGGCCTCAGCGAGAAGGTGCTGACCCAGGCGCTCCGCGAGATGGAGACGGACGGACTCGTGCACCGTCAGGTGTTCGACACGCTGCCCCTGAAGACGGAGTACTCGCTCACGGCCTTCGGCCGGGAGCTCTCGCAGGTGCTGGCGCCTCTGTCCGACTGGGGCCACCGCCGCCTGGAGAGGCTCGCGGCCGACCGGTCAGCCGCCGCGTCCTGACACATCACATCACCCCCGCTCCCCCTGGTGCCGGGCGTCCTTCGACCGCCCCTCACCAGGGTCCCCCGGGGGCCGCGCCCCGCCAAGTACCCACAAAAAGGTGGGTACTGGAGGGGGGCGGGAGGGGCCTCAGCCCAGGCGGGAGCGGATCCGGTAGCGCATGTCGCCTGCTGCCCGGCGGATCTCCTCGGGCTGCGCGTCGTCCTCCAGCACCCCCAGGAGCACCATCAGAGCCCGCGCCTCGTCGGCGCTGACCAGCTTCAGGCGCGGCTCCGTGACCCCGTCGAGCAGTACGTCCAGCAGGTCCAGTACGTCGTCCATGCCCACCCCAACGCCCGACGCCGCACCCACGTCACCCTGGCATCCGCATCGGACAGGCCCGGGTCGGCCGGGCGCCGCCGCTAGGGGAGTTGCATGCTTTGCGCCCCGATACGGATCGCGTGGAACCCCGCCATGGCACGCAGGGTCTCCTCGATGGCGCACATTGCCCCTGCTCAGAGGTCGCTCGTGGCTTAGCCTGGAGATCGTTCTCGCCCAAGGGGCGACGTGAACGCACCGGAGGCGTTCATGTAAGCGAAGACATCGCATGTGGGGGAAGACCTTGAGGATCACTACCAAGCTCGCCGCCGTGGCCGCCTCGGGCGCGGCCATTGTCCTGATGACCCCGTCCGTGAGCCATGCGGACACCTGGATGCTGCTGGTGAACCAGCACAGCGGCCGCTGCCTCGAAATCGCGGACGGCAGCGGCGCCAACGGGGCGCGGGCCCAGCAGTGGAGCTGCAACGGCCAGAGTGCGGCGAAGTGGCGCGTCTCGTGGATCGACGGCGAGCGCACCTACTTCAAGCTCGTCAACAAGGCCAGCGGAAAGTGCCTGGAGATCTCGAACTCCAGCCGGGCCGACTACGCGTACGCCCAGCAGTGGGCCTGCAAGGCCAACGTCAAGGGCCAGATCTGGGGTTGGGGCACGAACGGGCGGATCGTGAACGCCGGCAGCGCCAAGGATCTGACGGTCAAGGGGAACAGCAAGGCCAACGGCGCCCGCGTCTGGCAGGACGGGCAGTGGGGCAGCGTCGGCTACGCCTCCCGCTGGAACCGCCTCCCGGGCGGCAACTGAACCTACTGACCATCCGTGCGAGGGGCGCGGCTCCGCAGAGCCGCCCCCCTCGCATGCCCGGGCAGCGTGCACCGTGTCGAGCACCAGCCCTGAGCCCGGTCACGGTTCCGCGTTGCGCAGGAGCCTGTCCGGGACTGGAAGGTGTGCTCCCAAGTCCCTGCCGGCGGCATGCGGCTGGCCACCGGCAACACGCTGGCCTTCAACACGGTCAAGGTCGACGAGAGCTGCCCCTGACCCACTGCCTCCGAACCGACTCGGCCGCGCCGCCTGCCGTGCCTGCTGCGGCACTCGGTCGAACACCGGCCGGAGCCGGTCAGGCGGGGGACGAGGCGGAGCCCCCGGAGCGCGTACCCGCCCCGTCGTGCCGGAAGGAGCGGCGGTAGGCGGCCGGCGTGGTGTGCACCAGGGTGTGGAATCGCCGGCGGAGGTTGGCAGCAGAGGACAGGCCGGTCCTGGCCGCGATCGCCTCGACGGACAGATCCGTCTCCTCCAGGAGGGTCCGTGCGGCCATGACCCGCTGGCGCAGCAACCAGTTGCCGGGGCTCGTACCGAGCTGCTCGGCGAACCTGCGGGCGAGCGTGCGGGTGGAGACCGCCCCGAACGCGGCGAGGTCGTCGACGGACAGCGGCTCGTGCAGCCGCTCGGCGGCCCAGTCCAGAACGGGGGCAAGGGAGTCGGGCGTACGCTCGCTGCGGGGTAACGTGGCGTACTGCAGTTGTCCGCCTTCGCGATGGGGCGGCATGACCATGTGCCGAGCGACGTGTGTCGCGTAGGCGGCGCCCTGGTCGGTGCGGATCAGGTGCAGCAACAGGTCGATGCCCGCGGCCCCGCCCGCGCTCGTGGCGACGTCGCCCAGGTCGATGTAGAGCACGTCCGGCTCCACCTGGATCCCGGGATGCCGAGCGGCGAGTTCGTCGGCCATGCGCCAGTGGGTGGTCGCCCGACGGCCCTCCAGCAGGCCGGCCTCGGCGAGCAGGAAGGCGGCGGAGCACAGCGCGACGATGCGGGCACCGCGCCGGTGCGCCCGCCGCAGTGCGTCCACGGTGCACGGCGAGGGGGTGCTCGCCCGCTGCGCCCAGCCGGGGATGAGTACGGTCTGCGCGCGTTCCAGGGCCGACAGTCCGTGCGTGACCGCCATGTCGTAGCCACCTGACGTCGGCAGGGGGCCGGGCTGCTCGGTGCAGACCTCCAACGTGTAACGGGTGGGCAGGCCGGGCCGGTTCAGACCGAAGACCTCGGCCGCGCAGGCCAGCTCGAACGTGGACTGCGGCGGCAGGAGGAGGCACACCACGCGGTGAAGGCTCATGGCAGAAAAGTACCTGTCCATGTCAATCCTGACTCCGGGGGCGCGGGCGGATCGGCCGCGAGCGTGATCTCCGTGGCCCACGGGACGGCGTCGCGATCACGGCGCGGCCCCTCATGCCGCCCCACGAACCTTGTCGCGGCAGCGGCCCCGGCGATCCCCGATCGGTCCGCGGCCGCCGCCCGCGGAAGTTCCCCCTCTGCACCTGTTCCCCGGCACGCCGCCAGACGGCGGCGTTCAGATGTCAGCCCCGTCGACGGCGCTTCCAGGCGACGATCGCGCGGGTGACGACGGGCGGGAGCAGGTCCTTGGCCAGCTTGCGCCAGCGGGCGCCGGGCCTGCGTGTGGCGGCGGGAGCGGCGACCGGCGCCGGTTCCGTCCGCGGCGCGGGGTGCAGCGGCTGCGGGGGCGACGGCGCGACCACGCCCTGGTCCCCGATGCGTACGAGGGGACGGCCGTCGATCACGTCCACGCCGTGCCAGAGGTCGGTGCGCTCCTCCAGCCACGCGCGCAGTGCCGCCTGGTGGGGTTCCGGGTCGCCCCAGGTCGCGTACAGTTTCGAGGCCGAGACGCAGATGGGGTGCAGGTCGCCCGTGACCACCGCGGTCCAGACGGCGGCCGCGACGCCGGGGCAGTGCTCGGAGCGGTAGTCGTCGAACACCACCACGGCGTCCGGGGTCGCGACGAGGCGCGAGGACGCGATGTCCGTGACGACGTGCTCGTACAGGTGCGAGGCGTCGACGTGCACGAATCGGCAGCTCGCCGGTTTGACCCGGTCGGCGACGACCGAGGTGGGGGCCTGGATCAGTGTCGGCAGCGTCTCGTGGAAGGCCAGGTAGTTCGTCTCGAAGCCGCGCCGGGTGAGCGTGGGGTAGGAGCTGCGGTTCTCCGCTGCGTTGGAGTCGTCCGTGGCGGGCGAGTCGAAGAGGTCACAGACGGTGAACTCCTCACCGGGCCGGAGATACCGTCCGAGGAAGATCGCGCTCTTCCCCATGAAGGCGCCGAGCTCCAGCAGGTCGCCCGGCTGCCCCCCACCGCTGTTCTGCCGTGTCAGGAACCAGTCGAAGAGCACCTGATCGTATGCCGAGAACCACCCTTTGACCTCGCCGTACGTGGTGGGGGCGAGCGGGGCCGGCTCACCGTCGGGGGTGGTGACGGAAGCCTGTGAAAAGTGTGACACGGAGAGCATCCTCCAGCGGAGTGGCATCGGTTTTCACGCTGATACCCGGCCGGGTAACGGCACCCTAAGCCCTGGGCGGACGTGTGACGAGATGTGAGCGAAATCAGTCTGTGATTTCCTTCCCCGCCTCGCCTGCGCCGCCTGCCTGGCCCTCGTCGCCTGCCTCGCGGGCGCCGTCTGCCCGCCCTGCGTCGCGGTCGGGCTGTGGATCCGGGGCCGCGGGTCGTACGAGAAGTCCTTCGGGTCTGCGACACCCGGACCGGCACGCCGGTGAGGACATCCCGCTCCGCCCCGTACGCGACCTCGACACCCGTGACGCCTCGCAGTGGCCCTCCGGGCCGCTGAAGCGCTACCGGTACATCTACTCGACGTTCGGCGAGGAGAACCAAACGGCGACCGCCATGGTGCCGAACAGCACGGTCACCGACACCGGCGGCCCGGGCACCTCACGGTCTCCCCCGACCCCAACGTCGGCTCCTTCAACCGCAGCGGCGACCACACCGACCTGAGAAGGTGCTGGTCACGGATGTGAAGTCCGTGACCAGCACCTGGCGGTACAGCGCTCGGTCAGATCTTGGCGAGGGCCCCGGCGAGCGATTCGGGCGGGAAGGCCATCTCGCTGGCCTCCAACAGCCGACGCAGCGACGGGAATTCATAGCTGCGGTAGCCGCTGATCACGATGTCCGCCTTGCGGAGGACCTTCATCGCGGACTCCACGGAGGCGATGCTCAGGCCGAGAGCGTCCGCGAGGTCGCTCTGTGAGGGGCCTTCGAGCCTGAAGTCGTACTTCCTGCCCGGCACCGCGCAGTGCATGACGAGGTGTCCGAGCAGT
The DNA here is from genome assembly GCF_001941845.1 of Streptomyces sp. TN58. Classification (NCBI taxonomy): domain Bacteria; kingdom Bacillati; phylum Actinomycetota; class Actinomycetes; order Kitasatosporales; family Streptomycetaceae; genus Streptomyces; species Streptomyces sp. TN58. The sequence goes on from NZ_CP018870.1 coordinate 401,408, forward strand.
CCGGCGAGGCGCTTCACGGCCTTGAGGTTGTGCCGATTGTAGATCCGCTCGGTGGCCTCGATGCGGTCGGTGACCGATATGCCGATCGCCTTCATCAGCGCCGGTGCGGTCTCGGCCATCGCGCGCATCCGGTCCATGGGCACGGAGATGGTCCAGGTGTCGTTCAGGCAGACCGCGGTCGGGGTCGCCATCTTCTCGTCGAAGAACTCCATGCAGCCGAGGACCGCACCCGAGCCGAGGATGCGCAGCGTGGTGGAGGCGCCGACCGGGGTGCGCTCGGCGACGCAGCCACGGAGGATTATGTGGACGTCCGTGCCGCCCTCGGGTCCGCGCAGCTCTTCCTGACGGGGACGCTCGCGGGAGATGATGCGCAGGTCCTGGTCCGTCTCCTGGAAGACGGCGCGCAGATCGACGGGCAGCTCGCGCATGAAGGGGTTGCGCTCGAAGGCGGTGTTGAGCCGGGCGGGCTCCTTGTCGCGGTCGATCTGGCCGGTGCTGGTGTCGATCTCGTAGAAACGGGACCCGACCTGCAGGGGCTCGTTGCGCTTCCAGAACGCCATCACTTCACCCCCGGCCCGGCGTTGGGGGCCCCGGCGGGGATGGTCACAGCCGGCGGGGCCGGCTGCAGGGCGTCGAACGTCCTGGGGAGCGCGATCACCAGTCCGATGATCGCCGCGATGACGGTGGCGATCCGCGCGGGGGTGGACTGGAGCGTGCGTACGGTGTAGGCGATGGTGGCCGCGATGATCGCGACGATCAGAACGGCCGCAAGAAGGAACGTCATTATTCCTGTGCTTTCGCTGAAGAACTGGATCGGGTCTGGCGCCGTGCAGTGTTCTTCTGGCGAAGAGCGACCGGATTGGTGGGTTCCTGCCAACTCCCCGCCTCCGGACTGCTATCGACCGGTCCGGGAGAAGCGACGATATCCCACGGACGGACGCACCCCGCCACCTGAACGAGTGAGTGACGTTCCTCGAATCGACCCGGGTTCTTCTGTCGCCAATTCCTTGATCACATAGGCATTGGCGGGACTACTCTTGAGTAACACCCCATTTTCGGGGATCTCGCGCCCTACATTGAGGGCGCTGACGTTGCGACTTCGATCGGGTCTGGCGCCGGCAGTCGGGCACGGGCTCCGGGGGGTGGTGCCTTCGGAGCCGCCCGACGCTTGACCTATGCGCGCTCGGCGGGGTCACGCAGCATGATCGAATCTTCACATCGAGTGGCGGTGGCCCCTGTCAAATCCGCGATGCCGCCACACTCCCGCTTTTTAGGGACGATCGATCATCCCGTCAGGCTTCCGTACGCCGGTAAGCAGCGCGGCTCCCGCAAAGTACTTACCGCCGCCACCCCTACGTCGCAGGGAAACTGTGGCCGAGACAAGGATCACATCCATGAAATCAGCCCTGCCGAAACGTTTCTGACCGGCGGTCATGTCTCTCGCGGCAGCATCCTGACCGGGCCGCCTGACGCACTGCCACGTTGCCGGGTCTCCAGGGCGTGGGGCTCTGCGCACCTTGGAGCTCAGGCGTCTTGGAAGGCCACGTCGCGAACGCGGCCCGGGCGCCGGGCTCTTTACGTGTCCTGGCCGGCGCGGTTACCTGGGATACGGGGCTACGAGCCGCGGGGGTGGGCATGGCGGGCGGGCACGGGGGATGGCGGCGCGGGCTCTCGCGGACCGCGGTGGCGCTGGCCGTGCCGCCGCTGGCCGCGGCCCTGGCCTACGGGGTGGCCTGGAAGTCGGCGTACGGGACGCTCGGCAGCTGGGGGTTCTTTCTCGCCGGGTTGCTGCTGCCGCTGGTCCTGCTCGGCTGGCACGCCGCATGCGCCGCGCGGCGCGGGGCCTCGCTGATCGCAGTGTCCGCCCTTCCGGCCGGCCTCGGCGCCATCCTCGCGCTCGCGTCTGTCGGGCACAGCGTGCTGGAGGACCGGGGTGTCGAGATCAGCTGCGTCGTGCTGAACGTCACCGAGCACACCGAGACGGACTCCTCCATGGACGCCCAGGGCCACTGGACCTCCACGACCCGGACCTCGTACGACCACCGCCTGGACTGCCCCGCGGGCGGACCGGAGCACCTGGACACCCCCTCACGGCTGGCGAAGGAGGGCGAGTCGCTGGCGGTCTTGCACGACCCCCAGGGGAAGGTCTCGCCGCGGGCTGCCGGGGACGTCCACGGCTGGGGGATGCGCACCGCGGCCCAGGTGGCGGTCGGGACGGCGGTTCTCATGGGGCTGGCCGGCGGGATCCGGGAGGCGTACGAGAAGCGGCGCTGGAGGCCGCGGCGACCCGCGGGGCGGTGAAGCGCCGAGGCCGCCGGTCTGCACCGCGCGCGGTCCCACGCGTCAGGTCGTCGCGGTCGCGGTGGGCGCTGCGGACACGGCACGGCCGTAGAGCCGGTGGTGCCACTCGTTGGCGTCCGGGGCCGGCTCGATGCTGATGGCGGGGCCGGGGGCGGTCTCGATGAGGTGCAGGAGTGTCCAGGCGACGCCGTAGCAGTCGTCGGGGCCGAAACAGGTGGCGAGGGAGGCGGCCTCCTGTGCTGTCACGGGCCTGCCGATCGCTTCGAGCTGGGTGACTCGCCTGTCGATCTCTTCCTCATCGGCGTCCCAGTCGGGCAGCGGGCCGTCGGCGACGAAGGTCTGGACTTCAGGTCTCATGCGCGCATCATCGGCGCCTCCGCCTGCCCGGGCAAGCGTTCCCTGGCAGGTCCGCGTTCTCGGAAGGCCTCTCGCCCGTCGACCGGCGCCCCGGCGACCAAGAGCGGCGTCGGTGTGTCCGCCGCTTCGGACGTCACCGGGCGGGCCCCATTCGGGTCATTGTGGCCGTGCGTGCCGACCAGGAGCGGCGGCAAGGGGGAAGCAGTGTCCCTGTCCGCGAGCCGCGACCGGAGGAGGGCAACCCGATGCAGAGGTCGAGACTGGTGGCCGCAACCACGGCCGCCGCATCCCTGGCACTTCTCCTGGCTTCCACGGGGCAGAGCGCCTCGGCGGTCGCCCGCGCCCCGTTGGCAGTCGACTCCACGCCGAGCGCCGTCCCCGGACGAGGGGCAGCGCTGCGGGTGTTCTGGAGCAATTTCACGAGCGGGACAATCGGCCGCGCCGACGTGGACGGGACGAACGTGACGCAGACGCTGGTCACCGGTGCGTCGAATCCGGCCGGCATGGCAGCCGACACCTCGGCGATCTACTGGGCCGACAACGGCTCCCACACGATCGGCCGGGCGGACCACGACGGCCAGGACGTCGACCAGGACTTCATCACCGGGGCCTCGGGCCCGCGGGGCGTGGCGGTCCGCAAGCACCGTGTCTACTGGACCAACGGCGGTACCGGCACCGTCGGCCGGGCGAGGCTCGACGGGCGCGACGTCGACCAGGACTTCATCACCGGGGCCGCGAGCCCCTTCGGGATCGCGGCCGGCGCCGCCGGTGTCTACTGGTCCAACGCCGGCACCGGCACGATCGGCCGGGCGGATCTCAACGGGAAGGACGTCGAGCAGGCCTTCATCACGGGCGCCGCCGGCCCGCGGGGCGTGGCGGTCGACAAGCACCACGTCTACTGGACCAACAGTTCCACCAACACCATCGGCCGAGCGGACCTCGACGGGCGGAACGTCGACCAGAACTTCATCGTCGGCGCCTCCGGTCCTGCCAACGTGGCAGTCGACGCCCAGCACGTCTACTGGGCCAACGCCGTGTCCGGCACGATCGGCCGGGCGGACCTCGACGGGCAGGACGTCGACCAGGCCTTCATCACGGGGGCCGCGGGCCCCCGGGGTGTGGCCGTCGTACCGGGCAAGGGCCATGGCCGCAAGGATCCGCACGGGCGCTGAGCAGGCCGGCGGCGCGGCGGGCGGGTGCCACGGCCAAGACGTCGCACGCCGGACACTGGACGCCGCGCGTCCTCGCGGCCGGTTCCGTGAGGGGTGCCGGCGCGGCGCGGTGCGGCAGCCCCTACGCCCGCGGCGTGGCTCCGGTGGGGCCGGCCGACTCGGCGCGCCGCTCGGCTTCGAGCGCCAGCTCGTCCTCGTGGTGACGCAGGGACATCGTCACGGATCCCGAGGTGAACCGGATGGTTCCGATGACCGCGAAAGGCAGCGACACGAGCAGGAGTCCGAGCATGTCCGCGGAGTCGCGGGCGAGGGCGCAGCGGGGGCCTTCGGCTTCGTCGTACGTCTTCAGGCGCGACCTGCGGTCCTGGCCCTCACCGTCGTCGTAGAAGACCCGGGAGGCGCACTCGATGCTGCCGTGGGAGTCCCGTTTGATGGAGAAGGGCGCGAACAGCTGGTACGCGAGAGCAGCCCAGATGCCGCCCGCCACCAGAAGCAGGACGACGCCCTGCGTCAGCTTGCGGTCCGCGCGCTGGCGGAAGTTCGTCTCGTGCGCGTCTGTCATGGGTGTGAATCTAACCCGGGCCATGTACACGTCAGCGACTGGGTCCGTCCCCGGGACCCGGACGCGCCGAACGGCGCGAGAGCGCCGGGAACGTCGGCGTCAGCCGGCCCCGCGCAGGCACATCGGCGCACCGCCCCACCCGCGGGCGGTGGTCGCAGCCGCACCACGGGCCGGTCCGATCGAGCCGCACGGGCAGGGCTTTCTAGCCCATACGGCTCGATAACGCCTGCGGAACGGTGGCGTCCAGGGCGACAATCAAGCCCTACGCCGATCCAGGAGGCCGTCATGGCAACAGATGCGTACTCCGCCGCCACGCACGTCCCTGTGATGATCACGGCGGACGGCGGCTGCACCCAGCTCGTATTCACCGGCCGGCTCGGTGCGGCGGACGCGCTCCGGCTGGAGCAGGCGCTCGACGACCGCCGCCTGGCCCAGGCCCACACGTGGCTGTGGGACATGTCCGGCCTCATCCACATCGATCTGATCTGCGCATACGCCTTGCTCCGCGCCATCCGGCGGACAGCCACCGGCCCCGTGCGCATCCGCGGCGCCCGCCGGCCGGTGGAGCGGACCCTGCGCCACACGGGCATGGGCGCGGTGGCGGACATCCACGGCTAGGGGGGCCGGCGGATCAGGGGCGGGCAGCCCGGGCGGTCCGGTGCCGTGGATGGCAAGGCGGAGGAGGGAGTCGACGCGGAGCGTCGGCGACCGACGACAACGCGGCAAGGCGCGGTGCCGGGCAGCCCGGGCCCGGCCCTGATCCGCCGGCCACCCCTGTGGGGTGGCCGGCAGCCCTTAGGGTGCAGGCATGCACGATCTGAACGTTCCGCCGCAGCGAGCCCTGCGGCTGGAGCCCGTCACCGCCGACAACTTCGACGCGGTGTGCGCCGTACAAGTACGCCCCGACCAGGCGCATGTGGTCTCCCCCGTCGTCAAGTCCCTTGCGGAGGCGTACGTCCATCAGGCTTGCGCCTGGCCGCGGGCCGTCGTCGACGGCGGGGACGTCGTGGGCTTCGTGATGGCCTTCCACGACATCGCCTGGGACCCGGCCACCGACCCGGGCGACCGGCGCAGCGGCATCTGGCGGCTGAACATCGACGCCGGCCGCCAGGGCAGGGGCTACGGCAGCTTCGCCGTTCGCGCCGTCGTCGAGGAGATCCGGCGGCGCGGCGTCCACCAGCGGGCCTACGTCAGCTGGCACGTCGGCGCCGGCAGTCCCGAGCCCTTCTACCTCGGCCTCGGGTTCACCCCCACCGGCGAACTGGCCGGCGACCAGCGCGTCGGCGTGCTCGCCGTCGACGCGACCGTGCCCCGGGCGGGCTGAGGGCGACCGGGCGGCCGGACGTAGGTGCCGGTGGTCGTGGAGAATGTCCGTGAGCTGAGTCGACCAGGGGGACGGATCATGCGTGTCGGGGTGTACCTCGCCCATCCGCGAGCGGGCAGTTTCAACCACGCGTTGTTCGACGCCGTGGTGGACGAGTTGCAGGGGCGGGGGTGCCAGGTCGTCGGGCACGATCTGTACGCCGAAGGCTTTCCGCCGCTGCTGTCGGCCGCTGAGACGGGCACCGTCGCCTCCGCCCCGGACGCCGACGATCCACAAGTGGCCCTGCACCGGCGGGAAGTGGCCTCGCTGGACGCCATGGTGTTCGTCCACCCCAACTGGTGGGGCATGCCGCCCGCCGTCCTGGCGGGCTGGGTGCAGCGGGTCCTGGTGCCCGGCGTCGCCTACAAGCTGGGCAGCGCCGACGGTGAGCCCGCGGGGCTGCTGAAGGCGGGCCGGGCTCTCGTGCTGAACACCTCCGACACCCCGGGAGAGCGTGAGCAGAGCGAGTTCGGTGACCCGCTGGAGCGGATCTGGGCGGCGTGCGTCCTGCCGTACGCGGGAGTGGCCGACGTCCGGCGGACCGTCTTCCGTACCGTCACCGGCTCGACCGGTGAAACCCGTTCGGACTGGCTGCGCCAGGCCCGCCGGGAGGCCGCCGCTCTGACGACCTGACCGCGGTCACGCCGCCGGGACGGTGACCGTGGGACTGTTCCAGCCGGAGATCCGCAGCCGGGGGGCCGAGCCGCGCAGATCCGCCGTCCGGTACGTCGCCGTCAGCGTTGCGGACTCGCCCGGCCACAGGCTGACCTGGTTGTCGCTCCACCGCACCGGCAGGGCCGGTTCCCCCGACGCCCGTACGAGGTGGACGTCCGTGAGCAGCGCCGGGGTGCCGCCGGTGCCCGCGTGCCGCAGTGTCACCGTCGTCGTGGACGTTCCCGAGGCGTCGTCCGCGGTCGTGGACGCCGTCGCCGTGACCGGCGTCCGCGCCATCGAGTTCAGGCCACGGAGGTCGGCGTAGGAGGTGGTCGGGGTGTGGAACCAGTCGCTGCGCTCGCGGTCGAGGACGTCGGCCTCGGTGGACAGCCAGTAGACGTTGCGGCTCACCTCGTGTCCGGTGGCGTCGGTGAGCAGCAGCCTGGCCAGATAGGTGGTCGGCAGGCCGGGTACCGTCTCGGGGAGCGTCAGAGCGCTGCGGTGCACACCGCCCCCGCCCGCGACGGTCAGGCCGGTCACCGTACGGTCGTACTTCTGCGTGCCGTCGGGGGCGAAGAGCGTCACCCGGGCCGTCAGCCCGGCGGCTGGTCCGGGCCGGTTGTTGACGACCGCCACGGAGCGGTCGTCGTACCCGTACTGCACGTGCAGGGGCTCGTTCGCCTTCTTCGCGCCGAAGTAGGCGCCGCCCTGGTCGAGGTAGCTGTCGACGAGCTGCCAGTGGAGTGAGGTCCAGCCGCTGTTGAACATCCAGTACACGACGCCGGTCGAAGGGGCCGAGGAGTCCTTTGCGTTGCGGGCGTACGCCTCGAACTGGGCGCGCACGTTCTCGTACTGGGCGAGCTGCGCCTTGCGTACGTAGTCCTCAAGGCTCGCCGGGGCGCCGTAGCGGGCGGCGAGGGCGGTGTCGTACAGCTGGAGCGTGTCGAAGGTGGCGGACGGGGAGCGGTGGTACTGGACGGCCGCCGGGTCCTTCCACAGGGTTTCGAGCTCGGCCGGGGTCATCATGCGGCGCAGTGTGTCGAGGGTGGGGACGTCCGGGCCGGCGCTGGTCTCGGAGTTGAAGCCGCTCGCTCCGCCCTCGCGCTTGTCGTACCAGTAGGCGGGCGGGACCCAGTCGTACGGTCCGGTCATCTTCATCCCGGACCGGCCGGTGAGGGGGGACGCGGCGTCCGACGCGGCAGGGATCACCGGAGCGTGCCAGTCGGCGGCCTTCAGCGCGTCGAGGTAGCCGCGCTCGATCTCCTCGTCCGGGGCGGCGTCACTGCCGATCAGGAAGGAGATCACGCCGGGGTGGTGACGCAGGCGGGCGGCTTCGGCGGCCATGGAGGCGCGGGCGGTCGAGTGGTCGGCGGCGGACCACCGCTCTCCGGCGCCGTCGCGGTTGAACTCGGCCTCCCATTTGGTGCAGCACTCCCAGCCGGGGAGGGTGAGGATGCCGTACCGGTCGGCGAGGTCGAAGAACTCGTCGGGCTCGATGCGCCCTTCCAGACGCAGGGTGTTCAGGCCCAGGTCGAGGGCGTACTTCAGGCGGTCCTCGGTATAGGTCGGGTCCCACCGCAGGAACTCGTCGGGAGACCAGCCGCCGCCTTTCACGAGCAGCGGACGGCCGTTGATCTCGTACCGGCGGGCGCCGTCGGCGTTGAGGGGCGCTCGTACGTCGCGGATGCCGAAGGGCTGGTGGACCGTGTCGGAGGGGACGCCGGTGGCGGCGGTTCCGTCGGCGGCGGCGGCCACGGCGGCGGTCAGGTCGAGGGCGTACATCGGCTGGCCGCCCATGCCAGCCGGCCACCACACACGGGGTGACTTCAGGCGAAGCGCGGGGTGTTCGGCGGGTGAGAAGGCGACCGTCCTGGTCTCGTGCGGCGCGAGCGTCACGCTGCGGGCGAAGATGGCGTCGGCGCCCTCGGCCGGGCTCTGACGAGGGCCGGGGGCGGGGCTGGGGGCGGGGCCGGGGCCGGGGGCGGGGCCCACCGTGCCGGACAGGGTCGCGGTGACGGGGGCGTCGGAGTCGTTGCGCAGCCGGGCCTTGACGGTCAGGTCGGCCGTCGCCATGGACGGCATGGCCAGGGTGGAGACGACGTGCGCGTCGCGCAGGGCGACCGGTCCGGCACGGCGGACGGTGACGTCGCGGACGATGCCCATGTTCTCGTCCGGGGGCGGTTGGAGCCAGTCGAGCCAGCCCATGGTGAGGTGCTTGCGCGGGTTGTTGGGCTGGATGCGGAAGGCGACCGTGTTGGTGCCGGGTCTGACGAGGGCGGTGACGTCGAACTCGTGCCGGGTGTACGCGCCGGCGACGGACCCCGTGGCGGCGATCCGGCGGCCGTTGACGAAGACGTCGGCGGCTGAGATCACGCCGCTGAAGTCCAGGTGGGTACGGGCGGTCGTGTCCGCGACCGTGAAGTCGGCGCGGTACCACCAGGGCACGGAGAAGTCCGCGGCGGGAATCAGTTCCTGCTGGGTGGAGTGGAAGGGGTCCGGGTGGACGCCGGCTGCGAGCAGTGCGGCGAGGACGGTGGAGCGGGGTCCTGCGGGATACCAGCCGGTGGCGGGATAGCCGGGGCTGGAGACGGTCTCCGCCGTGTCGGCGACCTTCGCGGTGGACTGGATGGCGTAGCCGGAGAGCGGGGTCGCGCTGCCGGGCGCGGCGGGCACGGCGGTCGTGGCCGAGGCCGTCACCGGTCGGGGTACGGCCCACGCGCCCTGCGAGGCAGGTGCGGCGGGAGCGGCAGGTTCGGCGGGAGCGGCACCGGACGTGCCCGCGGTGAGGGTGAGGACCAGGCCGGCCACGGTGAGGGCGACGGCCCTCGTGCGGCGGCGGGCGAGGCGGTGGAGCACGGGGCCTCCCGCGGGACGGGGCCCGGGATCACGCGTGCCGGACGGCGGGCACCGCCGATCCCCGGGACGGTTCATCGGGGTGGGACGGCCCGCCCGTCACGCGGCGGCCGACCCGGAGGGGACCGAGTCTGCCACGGGTGCGGCGCTGCGCCGCTGCGACAGCCCGGGGGCGCAGGCACCTCTTCGCCGGGCACCGGCCCAACGGCGTACCGGCGCGCCGGCCCGCCAGCCGGGGACGGCACATCACCCCACACCGCAGGAATTGTTGAAAGTTGCCACAATGGCCTGGAATCTTCACTCAATTTGGTGACTTGCGCACTGATGTTTCATCATCATGACTGCACGTCAGCTTTCGGCGTGCGTCGAGGAGGCGGGGGCGCCGGGGGGTCCCCCGCTCGTACCGGCAGAACGCGGCGGCAGCGGCAGACGAGTTCACTCCGTCGCCGGGCCCCGCCGCGGCTCCGTCCCACTTCCGTCACCTAGGCAAAGGCCCATGTCCGCCCAGCAGCTCTCGGACCTCATACGTTTCGCTCGTCACAACTCTCCCTACTACCGGGACCTCTACGCGTCCCTGCCGCCGGACGCCGGTCGGCTCACCGACCTTCCGGTCGTCGACCAGGTGTCCTTCTGGGCGGCCAACGCCCCGCACGACAGCCGTGTGCTGACCGGTCCGCTCAGCGAGGCCACGGTCTACAAGACCGGCGGCACCACCGGGTCCCCCAAGTTCTCCGTCTACACCCGGGACGAGTGGCGCACCTTCGTCACCGCCTTCGGGCAGGGCCTCGTGGACACAGGGCTGCGTCCGGGGCACCGTGTCGCCGACCTCTTCTACGCCGGGGAGCTGTACGCCAGCTTCCTGTTCATCCTCGACTCGCTCGCCCACGCGCCCGTGGACAACGTCCGCCTGCCCATCGGCGGCGGCGCGCCGCTGGAGTCGACCATCCCCACGCTCCGCGACCTCGCCGCCCAGGTACTGGCCGGTACACCCACCACCCTGTGCCGGCTCGCCGAGCAGGTCCTCGCGTCCGGGGTCCGGCTCGGCTCCGTCGAGCTGCTGCTCTTCGGCGGCGAGGCGCTCTTCGAGGACCAGCGGCGCCTGCTGGCCACGGCGTTCCCCGGCGCCGAGGCCCGTTCCGTCGGCTACGCCAGCGTGGACGCCGGCCTGCTCGGGCGCCCCGTTCCGGGAGCCGACGCGCGGGTGCACCGGGCTTTCACCCCGTACTCGGTGGTCGAGATCCTCGACGACTCCACGGACGAGCCCATCACCGAACCGGGCCGCCCCGGCCGCGTCGTCGTCACGAGCCTGTTCCGCCGCCTGATGCCGATCATCCGCTACCCCGCCGGCGACCGGGCCGAGTGGACCGGCACCGGGCCGGGGCACTTCCGCATCCTCGGCCGCGCCGAGGAGGGCGTACGGGTCGGCCCGGTCTCCCTCTACACCCAGGACGCCCAGGACGCGGTGGCCTCGGCCGACACCGCCGGACAGGTGGTCGGCATGCAGCTCGTCGTCCGCCGCTGGGAGGGCCGCGACGGGCTCGTGCTGCGGCTCGCGACCGCTCCGGGCGACGAACGCGCCGGCGAACTGACCGGCGGACCGGCCGCCGAGCGGCGTGCAGCGCTCGCCCGCGCCGTCGTCGCGGAGCTGGAGACCGTACGGCCGCTGTACCCCGACAGCGTGCGCGCCGGGTTCGTGCACCCGCTGTCCGTGGAGTGGGCGCGCCACCGGGACCTCGCCGTCAACCCGCGCACGGGCAAGCTCGTCCGGGTCCTGGACGAGAGGCCGACGGCATGACCGCCCCCCGTCCCGCGGGCCCGCTGATCCTGCGCAACCGGGCCTTCGCCGCCGTGTGGCTGGGCCAGGTCCTCACCCAGGCCGCCGTGCGGATGTTCCAGGTCGGCGTGTCCTGGTGGATCGTCGCCTACGCCGTGGCCGACGCCCGCGGCCTGGCCTCCGGACTGTTCATGGCCGCCTGCACGCTTCCCGCCGTCGTGCTGGCTCCCGTGGTGGCCGGTGCCGTGGGGCGGTTCGCCCACCGTTCGGTGCTGCGCGGCGCGGCCGGCCTGGCCGCGGTGGTCGCGGGCATCCTCGCGGTGTGGGCGCAGGGCGGCGGACCGCCGCTCGCCGGGGTCTACGCCGCCGCTCTGGCCCTGGCCACCTGCCAGGCGTTCTTCGATCCCTGTCTGACCACCTCGGTGCCCGAACTCGTCGACGACGCCGACATCGAGACGGCGACCGGGTTCGAGTTGTCCACCCAGTCACTGGCGGGCCTGGGAGGAGCGCTGCTCGGCGCCCTGACGGTGGACCGGGCCGGTGTCGCGGCACTCGCCGCCGGCTGCGCGGCGGCCTACGCCGGGGCCGCCGTGCTCGTCGCGAGCGCGCGCTTCCGCACCGCCGGCGCCGCGCCGGCCGACCAGGCCCAGACCGGCCAGGCCGAACAGGCCGGGGGCGCCGACCAGGCCGGCGCCCCCGCCGCCGCCCCGGCCGCGCGGCGCCCGCTGCGCCGCATTCTCGGCGAGCTGCCCTACGTACGGCGGATCCTGGTCTGCTTCACGGCTGCCAACCTCTTCACCGCCGCCGTGTTCGTCGTCATCCCGCTCTACACCCGCTCCGTCCTCGGGGGCGGCGGCGGCACGGTCGCCCTGCTGGAGGCCTCGCTGGGCGGGGGCGCCCTCGTCGGCGCCTTCACCGGCACCCGGGTGCCGGGGCGGCCCACGGTCGCCGGTGCCTGCTGTCTCGGTCTGATGGCCGTCGCGCTGGCGCTGCCCGGCGTGTTCTCCCACCTCCCGGTCGTGGCGGGCTGCCTGGCGGTGGCCGGCTGGTGCGCCGGGGCCGTCAGCGTCCGCTTCGTGGCGCTGTTCCAGCGGCTGGTGCCGACCGCCGACAAGCCCGGCTTCTTCGCCGTGATGCAGGCCGTCCTCGGCGCCTCCCTGCCGGTGGCCTCGCTGGTCTTCGGCTCCGCGGGCGACCTGCTGTCCCCGCAGACGCTGTGCCTGGTCCAGGGCGTCGGTCTGCTGCCCGCCGCCTGCGCGCTGGCCCTGCTGGGAGCCCGTACCCCTGAACCGGCTCCCGCGGCGCACCCGGAGACCCCGCAGACCCCGCAGACCGTGGGAGGTGCGCGGTGAACCCCGTCATCACCCCGGCCGCCGGCGCGGACATCGCCGAACTGCGGCAGCTCTACTACGCCGTCTACGGCCCGCACTACCCCGTCGCGCTCGGCACGGACCCGGCCGAGATGGCCCGGCTCATGGCCGACCCGCACTCCCTGTGGCTCGTCGCCCGCTGCCCCGACACCGGGGCCCTGGCGGCGTCGGCCGCCATCCACGGCGAGGCCGGCAGCCGCATCGCCCGGCTGGAGGGCATCGCCGTGCACCCCGAGCATCGCTCGGCGGGGCTGGCCGCCACCCTGACCGGGGCGCTCTGCGCCGAGATGCTCGACACCGGCCGGCTGGACTCGGTGTACGCGACGGTCCGCACCGTCGGCGCCGGCCCGCAGCGGGTCGTCGCACGCAACGGCTTCCGCCCGCTCGGCATCCTGCCCAACGCGGTGGACCTCCGCAGCCGCGAGAGCCTCGCGCTCTACGCCCGCCACTCCCCCGGTGTGCTCGACCGCCGGGTGCCCGTCGCCGAAGTGCCCGCCGCACTGCTGCCGTTGCTGCGCACGGCCGGGGCGGCCCTCGGCATCGGCTACCCGGGAGTGCGGGCCGCCCCCGGCCGGCTCCCGGAACCCGCGCCGCAAGGGGCGGTGGAGCGCCTGGAGCTGATCGAGGCCCCGGCGTTCGTCCGGCGCCGCTTCCACGAGCGCTTCCCGGGCGCGGAGGGCTGGTTTTACCCGCTGCACACCCCGAACGTGCTGCTCACGCCGGAGGACGGCCGGTTCGAGGTCTACGCCTACCTCAACCGGGCCGGCGGCTACTGCTCCCTGCTGACCGCCCACCCCGACCCGGCCGCGGCGGCCGGCCACCTCGAAGCCGTCACCCGGACCCTGGCCCGCGCGGGCGCCGGCTACGTGGAGGCCCTGGTGCCACTCGCCCACCAGGAGGCCCTGTCGGCCTTCCTGGCCCACGGGTTCGTCGCCGGAGCGCTCTACCCGGCGATGCGCGCGGACGGCGACGGCTTCCACGACTACGCCGTCCTGTCCCGCTCCGGCGAGCGGATCGACTTCCGCGGCGTCGCCGTCGAACCGCCCCTCCAGCCCTACCTGGACTGCTACGCGTCGGCCTGGGCGGCGGCGCACCTGCCCACACCATCCGAGGTTGCCCCATGAACCGTACGAACCCCCATCTCGCGCCGGTCTGCGTACCCGACCCGGCGCTTCTGCCACACGTACAACAGCTGTGCGACATGACCGACCCCTACGCCCACGGGCCCGTGGTCGACGAGCTGTTCGCCGCCGCCATGGCGGAGACCAACGCCTGGCACACCGAGCGCTCCCCCTTCTTCCGCTCCCTGTACGAGGCGACCGCCCCGGCGGAGCCGTACCGTGCGCCACTCGTCCACGCGAACTTATTCAAGCGCCACGAAGTGCTCTCCGTCCCGCGCGAGGACGTCGAACTGCACCTGACCTCCTCCGGGACCACCGGCCAGAAGTCGCAGATGTTCTTCGACCACTGGACCATCCGCTCCGCCCAGCGCATGGTCGCCCGGATCTTCGAGCGCAACGGCTGGATCACCCCGGACCAGGAGGTCAACTACCTCCTCTACAGCTACGAGCCTGCCCCGTCCCTGAACCTGGGCACCGCCTTCACCGACAACTACCTGTGCGACTTCGCCCCGGCGCGCAGCGTCGAGTACGCGCTGCGCAACACCGGCGGCGACCACGAGTTCGACCCCTTCGGCTGCATCGCCGCGCTGCGCCGCTTCGAGCGGGAGGACGCACCGGTGCGCATCCTCGGCTTCCCCGCCTTCCTCTTCTTCACCCTGGAGCGGATGCGGGCCATGGGGATGGCGCCGCTGCGCCTGCCGGAGGGGTCGCTGGTCGTCCTCGGCGGCGGCTGGAAGGGCCACGCCGACCGCCGTGTCGAGAAGGAGGAGCTGTACGCACGCGTCACCGAGCAGCTCGGCGTCCCGGGTGAGCGGATCCGGGACACCTTCGGGTCGGTGGAGCACTGCATCCCGTACATCGAGTGCGGCCACCACCGGCTGCACGCCCCCGTCTGGTCGCGGGTGGCCATCCGGTCCACTCGGACCTTGGAGCCCCTGCCGTACGGGGAGCGCGGCTACCTGCACCTGGTGTCGCCGTACATCACCTCGGTGCCGGCGCAGAGCGTGGTCATGGGCGACCTCGCCTCCCTCCAGCCGGGCGAGGCCTGCGGCTGCGATCTGGAGACCCCCTGGTTCACCGTCCACGGCCGTGCCGGGGTGAGCCGCAACCGGAGCTGCGCCGTGGCCGCGGCGGAACTGATGAAGGGAATGGCGTGACCATGAGCGTGCACCACCACTACTGGCAGGGTTCCTTCGTCGGCGACGAGGAGGCCGGGCGGCGCCTCGCTGAGCTGCCGGCCGCCGTCGAAGCGGCGCTGGCGACGGACCTGGAGACCGAGACCGTGCTGGCCGCGTGCGACGCCCTCGCCGGCGCCCTGCGCGACCCCGCCCACCCCGTACACGGCCGGCTCGCCCCGCACCTTGCGGAGGGCGAGGACCCGGCGGTGCTGGCCGAGCTCGGCGCGCTGCTCGGGCGGCGGGAGCTCACCCGCAAGCTGCGCCGGGAGCTGGGCGGCACGGCTCCGGCGCGGCTGAACCGGGCCGATCCGCGCGAGACGGTCTACGAGGCGTGGGCGCCGGTCGGCCTGGTCGCCCACATCGCGCCCGGCAACGCGGCGACGGTCGCACCGCTGAGCATCGTCGAGGGCCTGCTCGCGGGCAACGTCAACATCCTCAAGACCAGCGGCGCCGACACCCTGCTCACCCAGCACCTGATGGCCGAGCTGGCGGCCCTCGACCCCAGTGGTGCGCTGGCGGCGCGGGTCGTCGTCCTGCGGTTCCCGTCGTCCCGGCAGGAGTGGCTGCGCCTGATGTGCGCGCCCGCGGACGTGGTCGCCGTGTGGGGCGGGGAAGGCGCCGTGGAAGGCGTGGCGGCCCATGTGCCGGCCGGCTGCCGGCTCGTGGAGTGGGGTCACCGGATCTCCTTCGCCTACCTGACGAGTGATGCCTGGTCGGATCCCGTGACGCTCGACGCGCTCGCGGACGACGTGTGCCTGCACGAGCAGCAGGCCTGCTCCAGCCCCCAGGTGGTGTACCTCGACACCGAGGACGAGGCCGAGGTGTTCGCCTTCGCCGAGCGGTTCGCCGCCGTGCTCGGGGCGCGGCCGCCGGCGGTGGGCGCCGGGTACACGGCCGGGCCGGACCCGGCGCAGGACGCGGAACTGACCACGACCGAACTGGTGGCGCGGCTGGAGGAACACCTCGGCCTGACAAGGGTGTTCGCCGCACCCGACGGCTCGTGGCGGGTCATGGCGGACACCCGGCCGCCGCTCACGGCCTCGCCGCTGCACCGCAGCGTCTGGGTCAAGCCGCTGCCGCGGAAGCGGATGATCGCCACCCTGCGCCCGATGCGCCGCTACCTGCAGACGGCGGGGCTCGCGGGCGGCCGGACCGACATCGCCGAGCTGTCCCGCACGGCGCTGGCCGCCGGCGTGACCCGCGTGACGCCCGTCGGGGCCATGCTGGAGAGCTACGCGGGCGAGCCGCACGACGGCGTGTACGCCCTGCAGCGCTACAGCCGCCGCGTCGCGGTCCAGGCCGACCCGGTGCTCTTCGCCACCACCGCCTGCCTGGACGACCTGGCCAGGCCCGTCGTACTGCCGCCGCCCTCGGGCCCGTTGCTGGGCAAGGAGGACGTCCAGGGGCCGGGCCGAGAGGTGGCGCGCGCCGACGCCGAGCTGTACTTCCGCAGCGGCGGCAGCACCGGCGCGCCCGCACTGTCGATCTTCAGCTACGACGACTACGACACGCAGATGCACGCCGCCGCCCGCGGTCTGCTCGCGGCCGGCTACGACCCGGTCGGTGACCGCACGGCCAACCTCTTCTACTGCGGCGCCATGTACGGCAGCTTCATCAGCTTCTTCTCCGTGCTGGAACGCCTCGGCGGGGTGCAGCTGCCCCTGTCGGCCGGCCCCGACCACCGGGCGACGGCGCAGGCGCTGATCGACCACGGGGCCGACACCCTCATCGGGATGCCCTCCTACCTGTGGCAGCTGCTCCACGCCGAGGCGGACGCCCTGCGCGCGTACGGCGGCCTGCGCAAGGTGTTCTACGGCGGCGAGCACTTCACCGCGGAGCAGCAGCGGACGCTCAGGGACGTCTTCGGCATCGAGGTGATCCGCTCGATCACCTACGGCAGCACGGACCTCGGGCCGCTGGGCTACCAGTGCACCGAGAGCTCGGGCGGTGTCCACCACCTGCATGCCGACCTGCACACCATGGAGGTCCTGAAGCTGGACGAGGACCGGCCGGTGGAGCCGGGCGAGACGGGCCGGCTGGTCTTCAGCACGCACGCCCGGCGCGGCCAGGACCTGGGCCGGTACGTGATCGGCGACCTGGGCCGGGAGGTCCCGGGCCGCTGTCCGTGCGGACGGCACGCGCCGCGCTTCGAACTGCGGGGCCGCACGGGCGACGTGATGCGGGTGGCGACGTACTTCCTCAACCACCGGAGGTTCCTGGACCTGGCCGGTGAGCCCGGTGGGCACCGCGGCGAGCTCCAGATCCGGCTCGACGCCGCGGACGCGCGCGAGCGGCTGACCGTACGGGTGGAACGGGCCGCGGGCACGGATCCGGAACGGCTGCGGGAGGTGTTCCTGGACGGCTATCCGGAGCTGCGGTCGGCGGTGGCGGAGGGGCTGCTGGACCTGGTGATCGAGGCCGTCGGCGGCGCGTCACTGGACCGCAGCCCGACCAGCGGGAAACTCCTCGCGGTGGTGGACGCCCGCCGCTAGTGCTGTGGCCGGGAAGGTTTGCCGGGTCGCGGTGTTCGGTGCGGTGCATCGCAAGGCGGAGGGCCACGGCTCGTACCGGACGTACGTATGTGGTCCGACAACGCGGCGAGGTGCCGTACCGGGCGCCGTGACCCGGTGAACCCTTCCGGTCGCAGCACCAGGGCGTCTTGCGAAACTCCCGTCTGGCTCGCGGTGTCCGGCAGCACCGCCCTACGGGCGGACGACGCCACTTTCGAAACCCGCCCTGGCCGAGCCAGGACGACATCCACCGTGACCTCGGCGCGGGTCATGAGCCGAGGCGGCAGCACGGACGGCCCCCACCGCCCCAGGGACGGCGCACTGCAGGCCCATTCGGGTGTATGTCGGGCGGGCCGGAGTCCGGTCGGCGGACGAACGTGATGATCTTGGCGGTGTCATCCCGCAGACCCCCGCGCAGGCCGTGAACCGCACACACGACGCGCAGACCGAGCGGTCCCGTAGACGGCAGACAGGAACAGCGCAGTGTCCGAGCAAGCTACCGTCACCATGACCGACGCAGCAAAGCAGCGCATCTTCGCCATGCTCGACCGGGACCGCGACGGCGCCATCTCCCGTACGGAGTACCTTGCGCGGGTCGACCGTGCCGCGGCCGCCATGGGCCGCGACGCCGACGACCCGGTGGTCCACACGGCACGCGCCGCGCATGAAGCGGTCTTCACGGACATGGACGCCGACCACGACGGCCGGGTCACGTTCGAGGAGTACCGCACCTGGGCCGGACACGACGCCTTCGAACGCTCCTGCCGGCCGGCCCTCGGCTCACTCTTCGATGTCGCCGACCACGACGGCGACGGCCGGCTCACCCGCGAGGAGTTCACCCGCCTGCGGATGGCGTCCAGCAACACCGAAGCGGACGCCGGCCAGGCCTTCGACGACCTCGACACCGACAGTGACGGCCTCGTCCACCGCGACGATTACCTCGCCGGCATCCACGCCTACGTCACCACCGGCTCCTCCCCCATGGCAGCCGCCTACCGAACCCTGCCGAACCGCTGACCACCCCGGCAGCCGAGATCGGCGGGGTCGCATGCGCGAGCCATCGCGAACGTCATGGGCGGGATGCCGTGAGGAAGTCCGCGATACGCGTTCCCCAGCTGCGGATGTCGGCGCGGGTGCGCGAGAGGTGGAGCTCGGCGCTGGGCAGATGGCGAGCCAGGGCGATCGCCGTGGACACGGGATGGCCGGGGTCGTCCACCCAGGTCATCACCAGGGCAGGGCAGCGGAGGGAGCTCAACGCCACCGGCGGGGGCAGGTCGGAGCGGGCCAGGCCGCGCAGGATGAACGGCAGGAGCGCCTCCGGCGGCGTGGGACGGAACGCGGGCACGTCTGCGACGACGGCGGGAGGACGCGCTTGGCTCCGGCCGGCGAGCCAGCCCGCGGCGCCGTCCCGCTCGACGGCTTCCGCGGCGGTCCGATTGGCCCGCGCGTAGCCTTCACGGGTCGTCCAGGCGGTCGGCGGGAGGAGGAGGACCAGCCGGGAGAAGCGGTCCGGCGCCCGGACGGCGGCGTGGAGGCAGGTGCCGCAGCCCATCGACATGCCGATCGCGTCGACCGGCTCCCTGGCGGCCAGGTGGTCGAGCAGGGCGACGAGGTCGTCGGCGTGCGCGGTGTAGGTGTAGTCCTCGTCCACGGGCCGCCCAGTGGAGCGGCCGTGCGCCCGCGCGTCACAGCGGACCAGGCGGCGCCCCGCCCGGAGGACGGGCGCCCAGTCGAAGAGGTCCATGCGCTGCTCCACGGCCTGGCTGACGAAGCCGCCGTGCGCGTACACCGCCAGCGGCCCCGAACCGGTGTCGTCGTAGACCAGCTCGGCCCCACGGTGGCGGAAGCGGCCCTGCACGGTCGGCCACGCCTGCGGTGCGCCCATGGTCAGGCGTCTTCCCCCTGCATCGCCGGTTACCCCTGCCCGTGCGCGCGGCGGTGTTTCTCAGCCGGCGCGGTGGGGTTTGTGCGAGGGCATGCGCAGCCGCGTCCTTACGGGGAGGGTACGGCCCACCGTCTGGCGGGCGCGTTGCAGCGGCCCGTCGTGCAGTGCCCGCAGGACGGGGCCGGGCTCGGCGTCGGGGGTGAGGGTGATGTCGAGGTGCGCTTCGGGGTGGCGGGACGAGCCGTCCATGCGCGCGCGTACTCGCCGTACCCCCGGCAGGTGCCCGGTGTCGGCGGCCATGGCGTCGCTGAGGGCGCCTTCCCGCAGTTCCACGCCGTCCAAGGCCGGGGCTCCCACGGACAGGTCGCCGGGGTGGGTGCGGCGCAGTTGTGCCAGGAGCCACCACAGGGCGAGCACGGTGACGACGGCCAGCACGGCGATCACGGTGGGCCACCACCAGACCTCGTCCGTCCAGCGCGTCCGGTCGGCGTCGTCGAGCAGGACCTCTCGGGGGATGGTGAGGGGCCAGCCGGTGGGCGGGGTCAGGGACAGGTTCCGGTAGAGGTCGAAGCCGCCCGCCAGGGCCGGCAGGCCCGTGCCGAGCAGGACGAGGCCTGTGAAGGCCAGCAGGACTCGGTTGGTGACGGATTTCCTGTGCATGGGATCTGCTCCTCTTCGCTCGCGCTTCCGGCAGTCCGGGGGCTGCTCAGGGGCGGCGCGGGCGTACCCGGACTCGGAGTGACGGCCGGTGGGCGAGGGCGAGCTGGTCGAGTTCCTGCAGCAGTGCGGTGCGCACATCGGCCTGGACGTCCGCGGGGGTGCGGAACCGTACGTCCGCGCGCGCCGTGGCGCGCTTCCGGGAGAACCGAACCCGGGCGGCACTGACCCCGGGGACGCGCATCGCAGCATCACGCATCCGCAGTTCCGCGGCCTTGCGGTCCAGAACGGCATGCATCTGCGCGGCGGGGGTCTTGAGAGGCAGGCGGTGGCGCAGGCCGGGGGTGAGGGCCAGGACGATGAGCCAGAACCCCAGGACGGCGAGGACGGCGCCGCCGGCCTGTACGAGGGTGTCGTCCAGCGGGCGGGAGGCCAGTTCGTCGGCCAGGTGCCTGCGCCAGGCTGCGGCGGGCTGGCCGGCTCGCACCCTGATGACGTCGACCAGAAGGGTGCCCGCCGCGGCCGCGACGGACAGGGCCGTGAGCGCGGCGGGGATCCGGCGCTCGGACCACAGGCGCCGGGAGATCGACTGCGGTCCGGTCGTCGGCGGCTGTTCGGTCAGCAGCCCCACGGTGCGAGAGGTGACCTCGTCCGCCGCTGGGAGCTGGTCCTTCTCCGCCGAGGGGCGTCGGTCGCGTTCCATGCCGGCTCTCCTTTCCGGCCCGGGGCTGTGGCTCACCGCACCCGGCGGGGTTCCAGGCCATCGGCGCCTGCGAGGTGCTCGATGACGAGGGTGACTTCGGTGATGTGCATCCCGGTCAGACGGGCCACCCGCTCACTGACGTGGTGCTGCACGTGGCGGGAGGCACTGGCCAGGTCCAGTGGGTAGGGAAAATCCAGGGTCAGCCGCAGTCGCGCGGCGCCGCCGCCCGCGGAAACCGAAGCGCGCGGGGCGGGCCGTGCCGCCGAGGCCACGGGGGTGTCCGTGAGGGCGGCCAGTGCCTCCTGTGCGGCGCGGGCCGCGATGCGGGCGACGACCTTGTCGGGTATCACGGTGGCCCCGCGTTCGGCCGCCGGCAGGACCGGGCTGGTTGAGCCGGCCGGGCCTGCTGCAGAGTGCGAGGTCACTGCCGGTTCCGGGATCGCGTGAAGTCGGACAGCTCCAGGTCGCCCTGCAGCATGCGGCCGAGGATCAGGCCCACCAGTCCCAGGAACGCCACGAGCAGGAACGCCCAGAACCCGCCGAAGAATGCGGCGAAGCCCAGGGCCATTCCGGCCAGCAGGCCCGTGGTTGCTGCGCTCATTTCACTCACCTGAATTTCCATCGGTTGACGCGGAGAAAGAGGTCACTGCACACGTCCTTCGCCTTCGTCGTTGCCGTCTTCCTCGTCAGGGAGGTGGACGTCGTCGACGGCGATGTTGACCTCGACGACCTCAAGGCCGGTCATGCCTTCCACGGCTGTGATGACGCTGGTGCGGACGTCGGCGGAGATGTCCACGATGGGGACGCCGTACTCCACGACGACGTCGAGGTCGACGGCAGCCTGGCGTTCGCCCACCTCGACCTTGACCCCGCGGGAGACGTTGGGACGGCCGCCTGAGACCTTGTCGGTCACCGCGCCGAGCGTGCGGGCCATGCCGCCGCCGAGGCTGTGGATGCCCGGTACCTCGCGGGTGGCCATGCCCGCGATCTTCTCGACCACGCTGTCGGCGATGGTCGTGCGTCCCCGCGTCTCGGGCGCCGTGCCGGGGCCGGTCCGGCCGGTGAGGGTCTTGCCCACCGGGGGTGACACGCTCCCGCCCGAGGCGGGGCTGCTGGTGTCCGACATGGGGGCCTCCCCAGGGTGTCCGTCCGGGGCGCCGGTGCGGCGCCCTCGTGTGTTGGACACCCCGCGCGGGCATTCCTCACGCGGCCCGCCGCACCGGCCTACGCTTGAGGAGTACGTCGGAGGCGGCGGCCCGCGTCGCAGGAGGTGAGCGGCGGATGCGCAACCGGATTGGCATCTCGCCCCAGCCCGCTGTGGGCGTCCCCCCGCACCGGGCCCCGCCGCCGGTCCGCGGAATCGGCAATGTCGGGGAGGCGCCCGACGCTGCCGTAGGCCTGGACGACGGTCTGCTGGCGGTACGGGCCTCGGAAGGGGACGAGGACGCCTTCGCCGTCCTGGTGCGTCGGCACAGTAGCCGGATGCTGGCCCTCGCACAGCATCTGCTCGGCAGCCGCACGGACGCCGAGGACGCGGTCCAGGACGCCTTCCTCAGCGCGTGGAGGCGCCTGCCGGAGTTCCAGCACACGGCCTCGTTCGGCACCTGGATGTACCGCATCGTGACGAACCGCTGCCTCAGCGACCTGCGCCGCCGTACACGTCCCCTCCCTCTGGACGCCATCCCCGAGCCCGCCGCCACGAGCTCGGAGAGCTCACCACCCCACGTGGCCGAGATCGACGCGGCGACGGCCGCCCTGACGGCGGCCCTGCAGAGGCTCAGCCCCGAGCTTCGGGTGTGCTGGGTCCTGCGGGAACTGCATGGCCTGCACTACGAAGAGATTGCCCACGTGACGGGCAGCAGTGAACAGACCGTGCGCGGCAGGCTCTTTCGGGCACGGCGCGCTCTGACGGAGGCGATGCGTCCATGGCGCTGAACGAACCGCACCCATTCTCCGGAGACGAGTCCACGACCAGCGGCGCCGAACAGGCCGGCCCCACCGAGGCTGAGCTGCTGGCGGGCGCAGAGCTGCTGCCCTGCGGGCGCCCTCTCGGTCGTGCCTGGCAACAGGCGCGCGGCGCCGGCGGAGCGCGGGATCCGCACAGCAGCCAGTGCCCCCACTGCCGCGGGGCCATCGAGGGGCTGACGGCCCTGGACCGGGCCACCCAGGCCCTGCGCGCCGAGGAACAGCCCGATGGCCACCACCTCGCCACCCGCATCATCAACGCGGTACGGACCGAAGTACGGCTGGGTCCCCTGCTGTATCTCGACGACCCCGCCCATGACCTGCGTATCGCGGAGAGCGCCGCCGCCAAAGTACTGCGCCGGGCCGCCGACACCGTCCCCGGCCTCCGCGCCGCCAGCTGCCGCATCACCGCCTCGGGGAGTGGCGAAGCCGCGCACGTCGTCACCATCACGGTGGCAGCGACGCTCGACCGGCCGCTGCGCGGACGAGCCGAGGCACTACGCGAAGCCGTGCTGCACAGTGCCCAGGACGTCCTCGGCCTCACTGTCACCGCCGTCAACGTGGAAATCAACGCCGTGCTGGATTTCTCCCCCGTACCGGGCGACGACAGCGCCGATCTGAGGGACCGATGAGCATCGCCGACCGGGAGGCCGTCCACCGGACCGCGGCCCGGGCCGCCCTCGGCGTTCCCGGTGTGGTCGCGCTCCAGCCGACTCTTGCCGAACGGCTGGCGCTGGCAGCCTCCCGCGTGTTCGAAGCCGTGGGATCGGGGGCCGCCAGAACTCCCGAGGGGGCCGGCGTCCGCTGCGAAACCGCCCCGGACGGCGCTTGGTACGTGGAGGTGCGCTGCATCCTCGACGCGGACCACCGTGTCGTCGATGTCGCCCGACAGGTCCGCTCAGACGTCGGGGCGGCGGCCAACGCCTACCTGGCCCAGCACGACGCAGCGCCGCCGCCTCCCGTCAGGGTCCTCGTGAGCGTCACGCGCACCATCCGGCCCGCCGCACGGGGGGCGGCCTAGGGTCTGTATCGAGTTGCCCCGTGGAGCAAGGAGCGGCGTTCGGTGCGTGCCCTCGGCGTGCGGGACGAATGTCCTCGTAGCGGAGCTACTAGGGCATTCGGCTCGTGCGCCGAAGGTGTGTGCCGGGCGTCGCGACGCCGCGGGGCAACTCGATACAGGCCCCAGCTGCCAGCCCGGACTCTCCACGGCCCGTCCCGACGCTGCTGCCCAACGCGGTCGGCCTGTCGGACACGGGGAGACGGCCGTCGCCGCGCACCGCGCCGTACGCGGCCGCTCAGGAGCCGTGGGAGGAGCGCCGGTCCTTCACGGGCGGAGGCCAGGGCCTACCGGGGCGACGACCACGAATGTGGTCCGGGGCGGGGCCGCCAGCCGCCACCCCTGCCTGCCGCCGGGCCCGGCATCGTGCGCCGGCCTTCACAGCCAGCCGTTGCGGCGGAAGGCACGGTAGAGGGTGCCCGAGGCGAGGGCCATGAGGGCCACGGCCAAGGGGTAGCCGTAGGTCCAGCCGAGTTCCGGCATGTGCTCGAAGTTCATCCCGTACACGCCGGCCACCATCGTGGGAATCGCGAAGATCGCCGCCCACGCGGAGATGCGCCGCATGTCGTCGTTCTGCCAGGTGCCCACGCGGGCCTGCTGCGCGCCGAGGACGGTGTCCAGGAGCTCGTCGAGGGTGCGGACCTCGATGTCGGTGCGGTGCAGGTGATCGGCGACGTCACGGATGTACGGGGCGATCTCCGGCAGGTGGTCCTCTGCACCTGGGCTGCCGAGGAGGTTCTGGAGGACCGGGACGAGCGGCTGCACGGCATCCCGGAACTCGCGGACCTCCCGCTTGAGCGAATAGATGCTCTGGGTGTGGTCGACGCGTGAGGTCGAGAACACCTCGTCCTCCAGTCGGTCGAGCGTGGCGCGCACTCTCCGGGCGGCGTCGCTGTAAGCGTCGACGGCGACGTCCAGCACGGCGTGCAGCACGGCCCGGGGTCCCATGCGCAGCATCTGCGGATCGGCGTCCAGCCGGCGTGCGGCCTCGGTGCAGGGGTCGATCGGGCCGTGGCCGACGGTGAGGACACTGTGGGGTCCCACGAAGATCATGATGTCCCCGGTCTCCACGGCGGTGTCTTCCTCTACGTACCGCAGTGGCTTCAGAGCCACGGCCAGGACGTCGCCGAAGCGCTCGCGCTTGGGGCGCTGCCGTCCGTGCAGTGCGTCCTCGACGGCGAGTGGGTGCAGTTCCAGTTCCTCGGCCAGCTGGACCAGTTCACCCTCGGAGGGGTCTGCCAGCCGGACCCAGGCGAACGTACCGTTGCCCAGGTCCCGCAACCGTTTGAGGGCCGAGCGACAGCCGTCGTCCGGCAGCTCGCATTCCACATGCTCCGACCGGCCCGACTCCTGCTCGTAAATGACGCATTCCATCCCCCGCACCTGATCCAGCACCCGCGCTTCATGCGTCCGACGCGGAAATCTGTCCAGTTCCAGGCATGTGGCGGGAGACACCCGGTGCAGGTGCGCCGGCGCGGGTACACGCAGCTCCATGAGCATGTCAGGTGAACTGGTGACCGGGGCCGGAGTGCGGGAGCTGATCGGGTGGCTGGTGCACCTCATCGAAGCAGCCGGCGCCCTGATCATCTTCGTCGGCGCAGCCTGGGCCTTCGCCCGGTTCGCCACGACCAGCCTGCGCCGGCGCTCCCTGATCGGCGAGTTCAACAAGATCCGCCTCAGCCTGGGCCGCTTCCTCGTCCTGGGGCTGGAGTTCCAGCTGGCGGGCGACGTCCTGCGTACAGCGGTCGCCCCCAGCTTCACCGAGATCGGCCAGCTGGCGGCCATCGCCGCCATCCGCACCGTCCTCAACTTCTTCCTCACCCGCGAGATCGCGCTGGAACGCGCCGAGATCGAAGGCGAGCGGAAAGAGCCCCTCCCGCAGGCCGCGACCGCCGCCGACGTTTGAGCCCCAGCCGGGGACCAAGTGCGTCGTCGCGGCGATGGTCGACACGCTGTCCGCGTTCGCCGACGAGGTGCTGCGGGTGGCCCACGAGAGGCGAACAACCTCACGGCGCCTTCCACCACACCAGCCACCTCACCGCCACCGCCGTCTGCGACCTTGTCGACCCCAAGACCCGCACCCTGCACTGGGCACGCGCCGGCCACCTGCCACCCGTCCTGGCCAGAGGCAGACAAACTCAGTCCTTCCCCCTCGACGCCGGACTGCTTCTCACAGCACTCCCCGACGCCACCTTCGCCGACTCGTCGCGCGCCCAGACACCGCCGTCACCGGCTCCCGCGCCCAGCTGCCCGACGTCGCCTCGCGGCCCGCCGACACCCGCGCCCCCTCGCCGTGGCGCAGTGACCCGCCCTGACCGGGCGAGGTGGACCGCGCACCTCGACGGCGGCCCGCGCCGGGGCAAGGGCCGGCAGCGGCGGCTGCGGCTGTGCCGTTCGCCGTGGTCGGGCCTCGCGCAGCGGGCGGCGGGGGTTGGCCCGGCTGCGCCGGCGTGCTCGGCTCAGTTCGCCCCATGCATCTGTCGCTCCGTCATGCATGCGGTCGGCAAGGGCGGGCAGGCGAAGGTGAGTCCACACGGCGCTGGAGCTCGACTGCAGAGCCGTCGTCCATGCCTCACAGGCGGGAACATGAGCGCGACAGACGACGAGACACAGAAGACGTCCAAAAGACTCGACATCCCTACGGCGATGCGCCTCGCCACCGAGCAGCTCGCGGAGCTCCTGCGGTGCGAACCCGCTTCCGTCTCGGCGGTGAAGGCCACCGAGGACGGGTGGACGGCTGAGGTGGAGATCGTCGAGCTGGAGAAGGTCCCGGACACCATGAGCGTGATGGGTTCCTATCACGTGGTCCTCGACGCCGAGGGCCGACTCATGGCGTACGAGCGCACGCGGCGCTATGCCCGGGGCCAGATCGACCGCCGCTGAGGCGGTGGCGGCGCCCGCGCTCCCCGAGCGGAGCCGTGCGCTCATACGCGTCGACAGACGCTGAATCGGAAGGAGTTCACCGTGACACTCGTCCAACAGAGCAGTGCAACGAGCGGCGGAAGCGGCTCGGGAAATCTCTACGACGTACTGGAACTCATCCTTGACAGGGGCCTCGTGATCGACGCGTTCGTGCGCGTCTCCCTGGTCGGCATCGAGATCCTCAAGATCGATGTCCGCGTGGTCGTCGCCAGCGTGGACACCTATCTGCGCTTCGCCGAGGCGTGCAACCGCCTCGACCTGGAATCCGGGCGGAAGGCGCCCACGCAGCTCACCGACATCGTGGGCGAGATGACCGAGAACGGCGCGAAGGGAAAGTCGAAGGGCGCCCTGACCGGCGCTGTCGAGGCGATAACGGATTCCCTGCAGAGCAAGCGCGAGCAGTCCGAGGAAGAGCCCCGTAAGCGGCCGGCGCGCAAGTCGACGTCCAGCCGTTCGTCCGCCGCCCGCAGGGAGGAATAGCAGGTGCCCACCTACATCTATGCCATCACCACCCACGACCACCCGCTGCGCCTGGACGACCTCCAGGGCGTGGGCGAGGAGGCGGCACCCCTGCGGACGGTGCGCGCCGGCGAGGTCGCCGCGGTCGTCAGCGACGCACCCGAAGGCCTGCGCGCCAAACGCCGGGACGTGCTGGCCCACGAGGCCGTCCTGGAGTCCCTGATGGCGGACGGCGCGACGCTGCCCATGCGCTTCGGACTGCTCGGCCCGGACGACGACCAGGTTGCGCAGGCGCTGGAGCAGGACGGCGCCGCGTACCGCAGCCGCCTGGCCGAGCTGGCCGGGCACGTCGAGTTCAACCTCAAGGCAGCCCGCGACGAGCAGGATCTGCTGCTCGAAATCGTGTCGGAGTCCGACCAGATCCGGGAACTCAACGAACGCACCAGGTCGGGATCGGCCGGGCAGGACGACCGCATCGCCCTCGGAGAGCTCGTCGCGGGCCAAGTGGCCGAACGCAACAACGAGCAGGCTCAGAGGACCCTGGAGAAGCTGCAGCCGGTCGCGGCCCGTGTCTCGCGCGCCGAGCCTGGCGCCAGCCACTTTCTCAACGCCTCCTTCCTGGTGCCGGCAGCAACCGCGGACGAGTTCGTGGAGGCGGTGCGTGAGGAAGCGGACCGCCGGGGCGAAACCTACACCCTCACCCTGACCGGCCCGTTGCCCCCGTACAGCTTCGTCTGACCGGGACGCCGACACCCCCGGGCGCCCGGCGACCCAGGAAGGAGGCCGGCCCATGGGGCTTCTCACCACGATCCTGACCCTGCCCATCGCACCGCTGCGAGGCACGGCCTGGGTGGTCGACCAGGTGCTGCTCGCCGCCGAGCGCGAGTACTACGACCCCGCCCCCGTCCGGGAGCAGTTGGCGGCGCTCGTGGAGGACCTGGCCGAAGGTCGCGTGGACGCAGGCGAGTTCAACAGGCTTGAGGACGCTCTCTTGGACCGACTCGACGAGATCGAGGCCTACCGAAGCCAGACGGGAAGCGGCTCATGACGAAACAGAGTGACCAAGCGAGGCGGAACGAGGTACACCGGTGATACCGAAGAACACCACGACGGCAGCCGCCCTCGTCGGTGGCTATCTACTGGGGCGGACGAAGAAGGCCAAGATGGCCATCGGGGTGGGAATGTTCCTCGCCGGCCGCAGACTGGACCTCGACCCACGGCGTCTGGGAAAGCTGCTGGCCGCCTCGCCGGTGACGGGCGCCCTGAGCGAACAGATCCGCCGCGAGCTGTTCGAGGCCACCAGGTCGGCCGCAGCGCAGGCCCTCACCCAGCGTGCCGCAGGTCTCGCCGACTCACTGCAGCAGCGCACGCGGGCGCTCGGTCGCGAGGACGCCGCCGAGGCCGACGGAGATGACGGACCCCGGACACGGAAGCGGGACGCCGAAGCCTCAGACGACGGCGCGGAGCCGGACGACGCAGGCGACGACAGCCGGCGCCGGCGGACACGCTCCACGGCGGCGGCCAAGACAGCGGGCAAGAAAGGCGGCAGCCGTGCGTCCTCGTCCGGCGGCACCTCCGGCCGCGGGACCGGTAAGTCGACGGCAGCCCGCAAACGTACGAGCGCCCCCAGGAAGTCGACGGCCTCCCATAGGCGCAAGAGTGAGGGGGACAGCGATGAGTGACTCCGCCCTCAGCAAGATCAAGAACGATGTGGTGGAAAACCCGGCCATCGACCGGCTGAAGGAGGAGCTCCGCCACTACCTCACGGCTCGTGCCGAAGACGCCGTCACCCGGCTCGGGGAGCGCTTGGGCGACCGTGTGGCCCGGCTGGGCGAGCCCGGTGCCGCGAGGGGAAGCCTTGAGAAGGGCTTGGCCGAGGGAGGCAAAGCCCTCGGCGAGGGAAAGTCCCCCGCGCGGGCCGCACTCGCAGCAGGGACGTCCGCCTTCAAGGACACCTTGAAGGAAAAGGCCAAGAGCTTGGTCGGCGGCGGCCGCAAGTCCGGCGGCGGCGCTCCGAAGAGCGTGACGATCGTCGAGGACATCGACGTGGGTGTCCCCGTCCGCGAGGCGTACGACCAGTGGACGCAGTTCCAGGAGTTCAGCACGTTCGCCAAGGGAGTCGTCAGCGTCGAGACGGCGGACGACACCACCACCAACTGGCGGGTGAAGGTCGCCAAGTCGACCCGCAGCTGGCAGGCGAACGTGACCGAGCAGGTTCCCGACGAGCGCATCGCCTGGACCACCCGGGGCGCGAAGGGGACGGTCCGCGGGGTGGTGACCTTCCACCGGCTCACCGATGACCTCACCCGCGTTCTGCTCGTCCTGGAGTACTTCCCGAAGGGCCTGTTCGAGAGGACGGGGAACATCTGGCGGGCGCAGGGCAGGCGGGCCCGGCTGGATCTCAAGCTCTACCGCAAGTTCATCATGCTGCGCGGAGAGGCCACGGACGGCTGGCGGGGCGAGATCCGCGACGGCGAGGTCGTCGTCGGCCACGACGAAGCGGTCGGGCAGGAGGAGCACCCCGACGGCGAGGCGGAGGACTTCCAGGACGAGGACGCAGACGCCGACGGCGCATTCGAGGACGACGAAGACGACGAGCCCGCCGAGGAAGAACCCGACGGCGACGACGTCGACGAGGAAGCCGAGGAGGCCGAGGACGAAGGTGAATACGAGGCCGAGACCTCCGACGAGGCTGCCTCGGACGAACCGGACGCCGAGTTCGACGACGACGAGTTCGACGAAGCCGAGGACGAGCCGGCCGCCGCGGAGGAACCCCGGCCGCGCGGATCCGGACGCCGCACCCGGCGTCGCACATCCGTCGGCAGCTGACCGGTAACCACAGAGCACACCAGAGAACAGGGGCGCCAACGTGTCCGAGTCCTTCGCAGGACGCCTCCCGGCAACACCGCACGCCGCAATGCCCGGTCACCACCAGGGCTCTTCCGCGAACCTCGCGGACATCCTGGAACGCGTGCTCGACAAGGGCATCGTGATCGCCGGAGACATCCAGATCAACCTGCTCGACATCGAGCTGCTGACCATCAAGCTCCGCCTGCTGGTCGCCTCGGTCGACAAGGCGAAGGAGATGGGCATCGACTGGTGGGAGCACGACCCTTCCCTCTCCTCCCGCGCCCGCCCCACCCGCCCCGTGGACAGCGGTGGCGGGGGCGGCAGCCGGGAGGAGCTCCTGGCCCGGGAGAACGAGCGCCTGCGCGGCGAACTCGATCGCCTGCGCTCCGGCCCCTCTCACGATCAGCAGTCACAGGCGGACACCCGCGAGCGGACGGAGGAGTCGCGGTGAGCACACCGGAGCAGACCTGGAAGGCCGCCGACGCCCCTCCTCGCGCGACCGAGGCCGTGGCCCGGCCCGAGGGAGAGGGAGCCGGCGCCCGCCCCCTGATGGCCTACGTGTACGGCATCGGCCGGGACGGGGAGAAGCTCCGTGCTCTCGCCCGCTCGGCGGCCGGTGTCGACGGCCACGCCGTCGCCGTCGTCGCCGCGGGCGGCCTTGTGGCCCTGGTGTCGGCGGTGCCGGCCGTCGCCTTCGACGAGAGCGCCTTGCAACACCGACTGGGGGATCTCGGCACGCTGGAGGACCTGGCCCGAGCCCACCACGCCGTGGTGGACGCGGCTTTCGGCGAGGCGGTGTTCCTCCCGCTCAGGCTGGCCACCGTTTACCGCGACGAGCCCCGGGTGGCCGACGTGCTGCTCGAACACCGCGACCGCTTCGCCCAACTCCTGGCGTGGCTCGACGGTCACGTCGAACTCGGCGTGAAGGTCCACGTTGACTCGGCCGCCGCCGTGTCGCGGGCCACCCCCGCCGGGACCGCTGAACCGCCGGCGCCGAGCCCCGGCCGCGCCTACCTGCAGCAGCGCAGGCAGAAACGGCACAGCACTGAGGACCTCTACCGTGCCGCCGGCGCGGTCGCGGACGAGGTGGCGCACGCCGCGCGGACGCTCGCGACTGCAGCTGTCGTGCACCGCCCCCAGCAGGGCGAGCTGTCCGGCCGACGCGAGACCAACATCGCCAACCACGCCTATCTGGTGCCCGCCGACGCCGAAGAGCGCTTCCGCCAGGCAGTGCGCGCGGCGACGCGTCCCGCGGCCGGAGTACAGGTGGAGGTGACCGGCCCCTGGGCGCCATACTCCTTCGCGGCTCCTGCGCCGGATCCACGGGCGGACGGGGCGCCGCAATGAGCACACCGTTCCTGAGCGACGGCTCCCCCGAGTCGCCAGAGCGGCTGTCCGGCCCGCCGGTGGCCCTCATCGACCTCCTGGACCGCCTGCTGACCGGCGGCGCCGTCCTGACCGGGGACCTCGTCCTCTCCATCGCCGACGTGGACCTGGTCCACATCAACCTACGCGCGGTCATCCGGTCGATCACCGCGGACGAGCCCGCCCCCTGGACGCGAGCCCCCGACGCCACCGCCGGTACCTCCTTCGACGACCGCCCCACAGCGCCCAGGAGGTGACCGCAGTGGAAGACCCGCACACCACCCACGGCGGCAGCGCCCTGGCACAACGGCTTTCCGTCGACCCCGACACGGTCGAACGCGACCTGATCAAGCTCGTACTCACCATTGTCGAGCTGCTTCGCCAACTGATGGAACGCACCGCCGTACACCGCGTCGATCAGGGCGATCTCGCCGAGGACGAGGAAGAGCGCATCGGCATGACGCTGATGATCCTCCACGAACGAATGGAAGAACTGTGCAAGCGGTACGGCCTGACCATGGACGATCTCAACCTGGACCTGGGCCCCTTGGGCTCACTTCTCCCCCGCGATTTCCCCAGCCCGTGAAGAACGGCACGCAGCCCCTGTCCGCGGAATGCCCCCCGTTTCACCGGCCCAACACAGGCAAGAAGGAGTGTCATGACTGAATCGAACGGAAGCGCCAGGACTTCGAGCAATACCACCACCCGGAAGTCGCCCGCCAAGCGTGCCGCGTCGGCCGCGAAACGCGCCGAGTCGAAGGCCACCAAGGCAGCCACCGACACCGCATCGTCTGCCCGCGACGCCCACGAGACGGCGACGACAGGCATTCAGTCCGCAGGCGAGCCAACGAAAAACGCCGGCCGGGCGGTCGCCGGCGGCTTGCAGACTGGCCAGAGGGCCGTAGCGGCGAACGCCGCCAAGGCAGCCACTGCGGCCACGGCCGCTTGGGTGGTCGTCAAGAACCGGAAGGTGATCGCTGCGAGCGCGGCTGCGGGCCTCGTCGGTGTCGCCGGGGCCGCGTTCGCCGCGGGGCGCTCGACGGCCAAGCCCCCGGTCGGGCCACTGACCAGGCTCATGGGCGGCCGAATCTGACGGAACCACAGGTCGCGTACAACCGACGCCCGCCGATCCGCTCCGAACCTCGGAGCGGATCGGCGTCGTCTGCGCCGTGGCGACGTCTGGCCGATCAGGCCGAACCGCGTTCCCTGGTCCGGCCTGATCGACAGCACACCGCTCAGCAGGGTCCGGCCTTCCAGTAGTACTCCACGACGTCCTCCCGGTACTCCCGGTCCGCGCGGTGCTGGTCGGGCAGGAACTGAGGCGCGTCTTCCACCCGCCCCCTGCTCAGGCTCAGATGAAGCGTGCGCCTGTCCCGGTCGATCCGCGTCACCGCACCCGCCGGTATCAACAGCTTTCCGAAAATCCATCCGCCCGCGTCCACCACCAGGAACGCGTTGCCCGCCTCCGCGGAATGTTCGTCCACTTCCCCGATGTGCCCATCGGTCGCCTCCACCCGCCATCCGGTCAAGTCGATGCCGGCCAGCTCACCGCACGAAGAGCCAAAGCTCCACGGATCGTCCACCACTACGGATACCCCTCGCTTCTCAAAACCTCGCCGCCAGTACTCCGCGCAGCGTTCGACATCCCGGGGCCCCAGCGGGTCAGGAGGCCTCCGGCATCGTCGGTACGGCGCGCCCCTCGTGTGCCCCTTCCCACCGTGCTCACGCCGGAGCCACGGCCCAGATCACCGCGCAGCTCACCTCCCGGCCGAAGAAGTGTTGTCCCAGGCTGCGCTGTGCGACGCGTAACTGCTGGGGCGCCTGGGGCAGGAAGTGGTCACGCTTCCACCTTCGACGTCACCCAGGGGCCGGGCCTGGTGACTCTCGCGCCCTGCAGCACGGAGGCACGCAACTTGGCCGGGAAGATCCACGGAGCGCGCGACCGGGCGCACGGCTGCGATGGCCTGCCGGCGGACTGCGGGGAACACGGCGTGGCCGCAGGCCCTGCGGCCTCGCCCACGTCTGAAGCGATTGTCGACCCGTGATCGCTTCACCAGTACGGCGGCAGCTACGTTGTGTAGGTAGGTCGCTCCGCAGCCGAGCATTCGAGGATGCGGCCGTCGCTGGTGCCGATGAGGAACCGGCCGTTGGCTGTGACGGTGAGAGCGGTAGGTACGGCGGAGACCGCACCGACGGTCAGGTGCTGCCGCCAGCGCACGGTGCCGTCACCCAGGTCCAGTGCGACCACCTCTCCATCGTCGTACCCGATGTAGACGGTAGCCGCGTCGGCGTCCAATGCGGCAGCCTTCCGGTCAGTACGGAACACCCACCGCGGGCGCCCGTCGGTCGTCTCGCGCCGGACGACGAACGACCCGCCGGGCTGGAGCCCCTGTCCGTGATACACGGTCCCGGCGTGGACCAGGGTTCCGTCCTCGACCTCGACGCCCGGACCGCCGAAATGGGTCTCGCCGGGCTCCCAGGAGTACCGAAACAGCCGCCGGGCCGACTGTGCAAGGGGTACGACGGGCCTCCCGGTCGCGGGCCCTTGCACGTCCACGGCCGCGACCCAGCACTCGCCCTTGGAGGAGTTCGGCTGACCCGGGGGTCGGAGAATCGACTGGAAGTAGATGCGGCGTCCACCCCGGACGGGAAGCCGGCTGCGGTCACCATTGCGTCCGTCCGGTGACAAGGCCGGCCGGCCGTCGGTGCAGCGCACCAGCGAAACGGGCGCCGACGGGACGATGCCGTCGAGTTGTTTCCCGTCGGCGAGGGAGAGGCGGACGACCGACTGGGGAACGGAGTCGCGCATGCCGCGGCGGCGTACAAGCCCGACCCAGGCGGATCCCTCGTCCGCGGCGACGACGATCTCGCGCCCGCCCTCCTCGTCCGGAACCATCCACGCACGCTCCCCCGAGGGCAGCCAGGACTCCATCTGCACTCCGGCGAGTGTGGCCAGTGTCCGACCGTCCGAAAGGACCTCGACCGCGCGGACATTGCGACGCGGTTCCCAGTCCGTGCTCAGCTCCGAGAGCAGCCGGCGGGCGACCTCACTGCCGTCGGGACGCGGTGCCGGCACCCGCGGCCCGGCCAGGTCGTAGTCGGTGAGGGACTTGGCAGGTACAGCGGCCCAGTCCGGTCTGCGCACAACCGCGACATGTCCTTCGTCATGTGCGGTGTCGTCCTGCCAGTCGTCGTGGGGCGCCATCACCACCCGCAGCGCCTGATCATCGAGCCATTCCAGCTCCAGGACCTGGCGGCCCAGCCAGTGCTCGACAAGCGATACGGCCGTGCCCGTCTCCAGGTGCAGCAGGAGCAGCTCGCCTTCGAAGAAGTAGCCTCCGTCATAGTGACCGGTGCCGACCGCAAGGAGTGGAAGCGTGGGATGGAAAGCCATCGTGTGCACCGCGTAGCGCGAGCGGACGAGGGCGTGACAGGCCAGGTCACCCGTGCCGTAGACACCGATGGGTGCAGTGCCGCCGAACTCGTACCCGCCCGCTACGGCGAGCAGGCCACGCCGCTCGTCGGCGGTGGCCAGTACAGGGTCACCGATCTCGGCGAAGGAACGGTCGCCGAAGATCCGGTCGACGGAGAGCGGGATGGTCATAGCGTCGATCTTCGCAGTGTCCGGGAGATCGTCGGGGCCCGCGGCCATGTCCAAAGCCTCGGCTGACGCTGACACGCCGCATGTCGCAGAGCACTGACATTCCCATGTCGCCCGACAGGCCGATGAGGGGGCACCAGCGTCCGGCAAGCTCGACCGGACACAGCTCGCACCCTCGCCGGACTCGGCATCGATGGGGCAGAAGCCGACCGAGCGAACACGTCCCAGGGTGGGCAGCACCTCGCGAATCGCTCAGGCTGACGAGGCCTTCAGAAGGTCACCTGGACAGCTCGCGTTCCTGCTACGGATCAAGGGCGTCGCGCACGCCGTGGACAGCGTGCTAGCTCGCGAGCGCCTGGAACAGCGCGTCGATCTCGCTCCGGGTCGCGATGGCCGGCAGGGTGTCGAAGTACAGCTCCCACTCGCCCTTCGGGCCGACCCGCTCGACTATCCCGAACGGGACCTGCGGGCCCTCGGGGCCGGCCTTCATCGTGCCGTGCCACTCGACGTAGGTGGTGGTCCGGCCGAAGGCCGCCTGGCCTGCCTTGAACTCGACGTCGACGCGCTCGAACAGCCTCTTGAAGTAGGCGGTCTTGCCCTCCTTGGTGGTGAGCGGCCGGTCCAGGCCGGGCCCATACAGCCCGGCCTGCCCCGTACGGGCGGCCAGGGCGGCGGCGTCGCCGCTGTTCCAGGCGGCGAGGCGGGCGGTGATGTCCTTGGGGCGGAACCGGTCGGGAGCCCGACCGGCTGCCGTCCCGTGCCCGGCGGAGCCCGCCGGGTCCGCGATGCCGGCGAAGAGCGCACGGGGCCGCTCGGAGTCGGGCAGGACCTCGAACAGTTCGTAGCGGTCGTAGTAGCGGCGGGCCTGGATGGTCTTGCCGTCGTCACCGAGGACATTGCGGGCGATCTGCGGGTAGCTGACCTTCCGGCCCTTGAGCGTGACCGTGTTCTGCTGGCCGAACATCATCACCGAGCCCTCCGTGACCACGTTCGTGCCGCGGTAGCGCAGGTCCGGGACGAGACGGAGCGAGCGGGAGATCGAGGTGCCGATGTCGGCGTGCCCGCGCAAGGCCGGGCCGCCCGCTTCCCAGAGGCTGGCCTCCGGGTCGAAGATGTCCAGGTACGTCTGGATGCTCGGAGCCTCGCCGAAGGCGATCTGCCGCTTCATGAAGGCGCAGGCGTTCGGGGTGATCCGTCCCTCCAGCCGGTCCAACTTGGCGCGGACCCCGGCGCACTCACCGCCGTCGTTGGTGGTGGCGGTGGCGGTGGCCGGCATGCCGACAGTGAGGCCGGCCAGGAGGGCGGCCACGGCGAGCAGGCCGGTGCGGGTGTGCCGACGCAGGTTCATGTTTGGGTCCCCGTTCGTGAGAGCCGGGCGCTCGGGTACTGGTCGTCAGGCCGCTGAGCGCTTGCCCGGCTTCGATGGATCAAGGTTCGTCCTCGGAGCCGGGGAAAACGATTACCTGCCGGGTCATGCGCGGCAGGGGGAGCGCCGGCTGCCCCGGCCGCGCGGGTACGGGAGGCGTCCGCCGCTTGGGAGAACGCGTCCTGGAGGCGCGGCCGTCCGGTCGCAGCACCGTCTCGCCGTTGCGGCAGACCTCACCGGTGTAGGCGTCCACCGCGTGGAAGGGATGACCGGGCCGCATGCTCACCCGGACGAGAGACGTCCGGCCCACGGTGACGGCTGCGTCGCCGGGTCAAGGCGCCACGTGCCGGGGCGGGTCGACCACCCCCCGCCTCTCCACACCCGCTTCGGTCACGTTTCGTAAGCACACAATTACTTTCGGAAACCGTGGTCACACGGGAGAGTTATGGATATGTCGGGTTTGGGCAACACGAGGCTTATGTGCGGCACTTCGTGGATGTCGGCGGCCAGAGTGTGGCTCCCCGGCAGGACACCGGGAACCACTGAAGTCGAAGGGTTTTCTTCTCCATGTCTGCTTCTCGCGCCACCCGCCGCACCCTCGCCGCCCTCCTGGCCGCCGGGACCCTGCTCGGGGCCGCCGCCCTGCCCGCCGCGGCCGACGACCACCGCCGCGGCGGCCACCGCGGACCCCACTCCTCCCTCTCCATCGGCGACGTCCGGTACGAAAGCGGCCCCCGCCACGACCGCTCCAACCGCGCCCTGAACCGCGAATGGGTCGAGATCAGGAACACCGGCCGCCACAGCGTCAACCTCCGCGGCTTCACCCTCACCGACCAGCAGGGCAACCGCTACCGCTTCCCCGACTTCCGCCTCGACGGCCGCTCCGCCGTCAAGGTCCACACCGGCCAGGGCCGCGACACCCGCCACGACCTCTACCAGGACCGCAACCGCCAGATCTGGAACGACCGCGACACCGCCACCCTCCGCGACCAGCGCGGCAACGTCATCGACACCGAGTCCTGGGGCCGCCGCGGACACCACCGCGGCTGACCCCGCGCGAGGGCAATGCGGCTGTGGCGTCGGGCGCGGTCCCGCCGCCACGGCCGCCCGCTCCCGTGCGGCCGATCCCGGCATGCCCGGCCGCGGCCGGCGCCGTAGCCTTTGTCCCGTGCGCCACACCACCGCGGCCGCGGCCGTGACGGCCGCTCTCTGCGCGACCGCACTGGCCTGTGCCACACAGGCCGCTCCGCCACGGTCGCCGGCCGCGCCGCCGGACCCGCCGGCCCGCTTCAGCGCGCGGGTGACGAGCGTGCCGCAGGAGAAGCTGGGGTCCTCCTACCGGGTGGGCTGCCCGGTCCCGCCGGACCGGCTCCGGCTGATCCGCATGAACCACTGGGGCTTCGACGGCCGCACCCACACGGGCGAGATGGTGGTCCACGAGAACGCCGTCCGCCCCGTCCTCCACGCCTTCGAGCGCGCCTTCGAGACCCGGTTCCCGATCCGCAGGATGCGCGTGACGGCCGAGTACCGCGACGACGCGGAGGCCATGGCCGACGACAACACCTCGGCCTTCAACTGCCGCCCGGTCACCGGCGATCCCCGGCGCCTGTCGCAGCACGCGTGGGGCGACGCGGTCGACGTCAACCCCGCGGAGAACCCGTACGTCGACATCCGCGGGGTCGTCCACCCGCCGAACGCCCGCGCCCACCTCCGGCGCTCCCCGGCGCGCCCCGGGCAGATCCACCGGGGCGACGCGGTGTACGCCGCCTTCCGCGAGGCGGGCTGGCAGTGGGGTGGCCGCTGGGCCAACCCGGACTACCAGCACTTCTCCGCCAACGGCGAGTGAGGGCCGGGGGGCCGCCACGCGGGTGACTCCGGCGTGTGCGCGACGCCCCCTCCCCAAGAGGCCCCTACAGTCGCGGTTCGAGATGATTCGTCCTGTTTGGGGGATTCACATTGCGTCGACTCGCCGTTGCTCTCGCCTGTGTGACCGCCCTCTCCTGCGGCGCCCTCGTCGGCCCGCGGGCCGTATCGGCCCACACCGCGGCCGCGGCGGACGGCGGGCGGGGCACGAACATCCTCGTCGTGGGGATCGACAGCCGCGCCGGGCTGTCGGCAGCCGAGAAGAACCGGCTCCATGTGGGCGGGAAGGGCTGCAACTGCACCGACGTGATGATGCTCGTACACCTGGCCGAGGACGGGCACCGGGCGAGCGTCGTCTCCATCCCGCGCGACTCCTACGTCCCGTACGCGGGCAGCGCCGTCCCCGCGCGCAGCGGCAAGATCAACGGGGCGTACGCCCTCGGGGGCGGTCCGCTCACGGTCGCCACCGTCGAGAAGGCCACCGGCCTGCACATCGATCACTACCTGGAAACCGGATTCACCGGCTTCGAACAGACCGTCGACAACCTCGGCGGCGCGACGGTGTGCACGGACCGGCCGCTGAAGGACGAGAACTCCGGCCTGGACATCGGGGCCGGCCGCCACCACACCGACGGCGACCGGACACTGCGCTACGTCCGGGCCCGGCACGT
Source organism: Streptomyces sp. TN58 (assembly GCF_001941845.1). NCBI lineage: Bacteria > Bacillati > Actinomycetota > Actinomycetes > Kitasatosporales > Streptomycetaceae > Streptomyces > Streptomyces sp. TN58. The sequence goes on from NZ_CP018870.1 coordinate 439,987, forward strand.
CAACCTCCGGCCCGGCGACCTGGGCCGCGTCCGCCGCCAGCAGCGCGTGGTCAACGACCTGCTGGCCCGGCTCACCGTCGAGGGCGCGCTGTCCAGCCCGCTGCGCACGGCGCGGACCGTCCGCACCCTGCTGAAGACCGTGCGCACCGACGAACGGACGGGACCGGGCGACCTCATCCGCATCGGCTGGGCGCTCGGCCGGCTGCGTGCGGACCGGATCGAGTTCGCCACCGTGCCGATCCGGCTGTTCGACCACCGCGTGCCGGGGGTGGGGTCCACCCTCGTGTGGCACGAGGCCCGGTCCGCCGCGCTGTGGGACGCCCTGGGCGCGGACCGCCCGATCACCGGCGACACACGGATCCAGCCCGTCGCGGACACCCCGGCGCCGACCAACCCGGCGGCCATCACGGTCCGTGTGGACGACGCCGCCGTGGCCGCGGCCCTGAGCCGGAACGGCTTCGCCGTCACCGACGCCTCCGCGTCCGCGCCGCTTCTCCGGCCCGCGGGCCCGCCGGTCATCCGGTACGCCCCGGGCCAGGAGGAGCACGCCTCGACCCTCGCGGCGGCGCTGCCCGGCTCGCGGCTGGAGGCCGTTCCCGGCCACGACGCGCTCTTCGACGTCGCCGTCGGCACGGAACCGGTACAGGTCAAGACCGTCACCTACGACCGCAACATCGCCGACGGCGCCCCGGTGACCGGCGACACCCTGCGCTGCGCGGAGCCCCCGGCGGCCGTACCGGTGGGCCGGTCGTGACGGCGGGTTCGGAAGATGGGTGCCGGCCCCGATGTACGGGGCCGGCCCGCCGGGCGATGGTGGAGTGGAGGAGCACCCCGTCGCGGGCGGGGTCCGGTGTCGGCACGTCAGCGCGTCCGCCTCGGCCTGCGGTCTCAACGGGCCGTGTAGACAACGGTGTTGTCCGTGGGGATGCCCTCCGGGAGGGCGCCCGCGGGCAGGAGAGGAGCCTCGATGCCGCACCGCAGCGATGAGGCCCGGCGCGCACGGCGCCCGCACAGGCGAGGCCGTCCGCGCCCCGGCCGTACCGCCGGCCGGGTACGGCCCGGCCGGCCGGGGGCCGTTCTCGCGCTCGCGCTGACCGCGGCCGTCGCCGCGGCCGTCGCCGGCGCCGTCCTGCCCCACGGCCTGCTCCTCGCAGCCGGCCTGATCGCGGCCGGGCTGACGGTGATGCGCTCCGGCGCACCCCGCCGGGACGGTTGAGCACCTGCCCTGAGACGGGCCGGCGCCCGTCCCGCTAGCGTTCCCGGGAGGCAGGTTCCGGCAGGGCCGCGGCCGCATCCGGCGCCGGGGCGGCGGACGGGCCGCCCGGGCCGCGGCGCTCCGCGAACCAGGCCGCGATGGGCTGGGTGTAGCGGGCGGTGAGCGGGCCTATGACGACCAGGATGAGGACGTAGGCGGTGGCGAGGGGGCCCAGCGCCGGTTCGATGCCTGCGGTGACGGCGAGTCCGGCGATGACGATGGAGAACTCGCCGCGGGCGACGAGCGTGCCGCCCGCCCGCCAGCGGCCCTTGACGCCGATGCCCGCCCGCTTGGCGGCCCAGTAGCCGGTGGCGATCTTCGTGCCGGCGGTGACGACGGCGAGCGCGAGCGCGGGCAGCAGCACGGGCGGGATGCTCGCGGGGTCGGTGTGCAGGCCGAAGAAGACGAAGAACACGGCGGCGAACAGGTCCCGCAGCGGGCTGAGCAGGGTGTGGGTACCCTCGGCGACCTCCCCGGAGAGGGCGATGCCGACGAGGAAGGCGCCGACGGCGGCGGAGACCTGGAGCTGCTGGGCGATGCCGGCCACCAGCAGCGTGAGACCGAGGACCACGAGCAGCAGCTTCTCCGGGTCGTCGCTGGAGACGAAGCGGGAGATGATCCGGCCGTAGCGGACCGCGACGAAGAGCACCGCGCCCGCGACGCCGAGGGCGATGGCCAGGGTCAGACTGCCCGCCGCCAGGCTCACCCCGGCGAGCAGGGCGGTGATGATCGGCAGGTACACGGCCATCGCGAGGTCTTCGAGGACCAGGATGGACAGGATGACCGGGGTCTCGCGGTTGCCGAGCCGGCCGAGGTCGCCCATGACCTTGGCGATGACGCCGGAGGACGAGATCCAGGTGACCCCGGCGAGGACCACGGCGGCGACCGGCCCCCACCCGAGCAGCAGCGCGGCGGCGGCGCCGGGCAGGGCGTTGAGGGTGAAGTCGACGATCCCGGCGGGGTACTGGGTCTTGAGGTTGGAGACCAGGTCGCTGGCGGTGTACTCCAGGCCCAGCATCAGCAGCAGGAGGATGACGCCGATCTCGGCGCCGATCGCGACGAACTCCTCGCTCGCGCCCAGCGGGAGGAGGCCACCGGTGCCGAAGGCGAGTCCGGCCAGGAGGTAGAGGGGGATGGGGGAGAACTTCAGGCGTCCGGCGACCCGGCCCAGCAGGCCCAGGCCGAGGATGATCGCACCGAACTCGATCAGGAAGACGGCAGAGTGCACGCGATCACTCCCGGCCGAGTATGTCGGCTGCGGCGTCCACGCCTTCGCGGGTGCCGATCAGGATGAGGGTGTCCCCGCCGGCGAGGCGGAAGTCAGGGGCCGGGGAGGGGCGGGCCTCGGCCCGGCGCAGGACCGCCACGATCGACACGCCCGTCTCGGTGCGCATCCTCGTCTCTCCCAGGAGGCGGCCGTTCCAGACCGAGTGCGCGGAGAGCTCGACGCGTTCGGCGACCAGGCCGAGGTCGGTGGTGTGCAGGAGGTTGGGGCTGTGGTGCGCCGGCATCAGCGCGTCGATCAGCGAGGTGGTCTCCGCCGCGGTCAGGTGCAGCGATTCGGCGCAGGCGTCGGGATCGTCCGCCCGGTACAGGCTGACCGTCCGGGTGCCGTCCCGGTGCGCGATGACCGACAGGTTGCGGTGTTCGCGGGTGGTGAGGTCGTACTGGACGCCGATGCCGGGCAGCGGCGTCGTACGCATCCGTGGAGCAGGCACAGCCCATCCCCCTCGTGTTGTGAGCTTTGTGACGGTGGTGCGGCTCGCGTCGGATCCGGGCATGCGGAACCGGCGCGGCGGGTCCATGCTGCCATGCTTTGCGGTACCCGGAACATGGGTGTCGGCACGGATGGACACGGGTCCGCCAGGGTGGTGACGATGGGCCGGGGACGTGGGTTCCGACGCAGGTCGGAGCGGCGGACGGGCCCGGCGGGCCGCGTCGGGGACCATGGGCGGAATGAGATGGGGACGGGAGGCACCGGGCCGGAAAGGGGCGTGGCCATGACGTTGTACTGGCGGATCTTCCTGCTGAACGCCGCCGTGCTCGTCGTGGCGGTGCTGTTGCTCTTCGGGCCGGTGACGGTGTCGACGCCGGTGCTGTTCGGTGAGGCGATCGTGCTGGTCGCCGGGCTGGTGGCGATGCTGGTGCTGAACGCGGTGCTGCTGCGGATCGGGCTGGCCCCTCTGGGGCGGCTGAGCCGGGCGATGGCGACCGTGGACCTGCTCAGGCCCGGCGTCCGGCCGCAGGTCACCGGCCATGGCGAGATCGCCGAGCTGACCGCGACGTTCAACACGATGCTGGACCGGCTCGAAGCGGAACGGGCCACCAGCAGCGGTCGGGTCCTGTCCGCCCTTGAGGAGGAACGCCACCGGATCGCCCAGGAACTCCACGACGAGATCGGGCAGACCCTGACCGCGGTCCTCCTCCAGATCAAGCACGCCGCCGACCGGATACCGGAACCGGTGCGCGGTGACCTGCACCAGGCGCAGGAGACCACCCGGGCCAGCCTCGACGAGATCCGGCGCATCGCCCGCCGGCTGCGCCCGGGGGTCCTGGAGGAACTGGGCCTGCACAGCGCCCTGCGGTCGTTGACCGCGGAGTTCACCACGTCCCGGCTGAGTGTCAGCGCCCACATCACGCCGGGGCTGCCGGCCCTCGACGCGGCGACGGAGCTGGTGCTGTACCGCGTCGCGCAGGAGGGGCTGACCAATGCCGCCCGCCACTCGGGGGCCACCCGGGTGGAGGTGCACCTGCGTCCGCTGCCGGGCGGCGGCACGGCGCTGCTCGTCCGCGACAACGGCCGCGGGCTCCGGGGCGCCGCGGAGGGTGCCGGGATCCGGGGCATGCGCGAACGCGTCCTGCTGATCGGCGCCGAACTGCTGGTCGGCGACGGGCCGAACGGCGGTACCGATGTACGCCTGAACGTCACTGCAGACCGACACGGGGGATCCAGTTCATGACCGCACCGGCCCGCATCCTGCTCGCCGACGACCATGCCCTCGTGCGCAGCGGCGTACGGCTCATCCTCGACGCCGAAGCGGACCTGACCGTCGTCGCCGAGGCGGACGACGGCGCGGACGCCGTCCTGCGCGCCCGCGAGGACCCCGATCTGGACCTCGCCATCCTCGACATCGCGATGCCCCGCCAGACGGGGCTCCAGGCCGCCCGCGAACTCTCCCGGCTGCGCCCGGACCTGCGGATCCTGATGCTGACCATGTACGACAACGAGCAGTACTTCTTCGAGGCCCTCAGGGCGGGGGCCAGCGGCTACGTCCCGAAGTCCGTCGCGGACCGAGACCTGGTCGAGGCCTGCCGAGCCGCCCTGCGCGACGAGCCGTTCATCTACCCCGGCGCCGAGACCACGCTGATCCGCACCTACCTCGACCGCGCCCGCACCGGCGCGAACCTGCCCGCGCGGCCCATCACGGAACGCGAGGAGGAGATCCTGAAACTCGTCGCCGAGGGCCACACGTCGAAGGAGATCGGCGACCTCCTCGTCATCAGCGCCAAGACGGTCGAGCGCCACCGTGCCAACCTCCTGCAGAAGCTGGGCCTGAGGGACCGCCTGGAGCTCACCCGCTACGCCATCCGCGTCGGCCTCATCGAGCCCTGAGTCGACGGGTCGCCGTTCTCATAAAAAAGTACCTGCCGACTGGTTTTCTTTCAGTTCACCCGATTACATTGGCGGCGCACCCCAAGCACACAGCGCGCCGACAGCGATCCGGGAGGACGACCACGTGGCGAGGGCCAGACAGGAACGGGCCGAGATCACCCGCCAGGCCATCCTCGACGGCGCGGCCATCGCGTTCGACGACTCCGGATTCGAGGGCACCAGCCTCAGCGACGTCGTCAGGCACGCCGGAGTCACCAAGGGCGCGCTCTACTTCCACTTCCCGTCCAAGCAGGCACTCGCCCGTACGCTGATGGACGAACAGTTCCAGGTCTCGGAGCACCTTGCGGCGGTCGAGGACCCGGGGCTGCAGACCGCCATCGACCTGACCCACCAGATGGCCCACGGGCTGCGCACGGACGTCCGCATCCGCGCCGGCATCCGCCTGGTCATCGAGTCCGGCTCCTTCACCAACCCGGACCCCACCCCCTACGACGCCTGGATCGCCACCTGCCGTGACTGCCTGACGCCCGCTCAGCAGATCGGTGACATCCACTCCTCGCTCGACGTCGACGCCCTCTCGGTCCTCCTCGTCGGCGCGTTCACCGGCATCCAGATCACCTCGCACGTCCGCACCCGCCGCGAGGACCTCCACGCGCGCGTCACGGATCTGTGGAACTCCTTCCTCCCCGCCGTCGTCCCCGCGGACCGGATCGCCCGGTTCCACCCCGCGGGCACACCGGGGTCGTACGGCTCCCCCACCGACTGACCGCCCTGCCCCCCTGCGGCACCGTTCGTCAGCACAACCCGGTCAGGCCCCGGCGGGCGTTTCGACGTGCGCGCCCCGGCGTGATCGGCGACCGTGGGGACCCGCCACCGGCGCGCACCCCGACCCGACACCCGCCCACCGACATGTGCGAGGAGCCACCCACGTGAACTGGACCATCGAGGTCGTCCCCGTCCCCGTCACCGACCTGGACCGCGCGAAGGAGTTCTACTCCGAGAAGATCGGCTTCGACGTCGACCTCGACGACGAGGTCGCCCCCGGCGTACGCGTCATTCAGCTGACGCCGCCCGGCTCCCGCTGCTCCGTCGCCCTGCTCCAGGGGATGCCCACGCCGCCCGGCGCCGAGGTGATGGCCCCGGGCACCCTGCACGGGCTGCAGGTGTGCGTGACCGACATCGACGCCGCCCACGCGGCCCTCACCGAGCGGGGGGTTGACGTGTCGCCCGTCCGCCACGTCGGCGCTTCGGGCTGGGAGGACGGCAAGGGCGGCACCTGGAACTCCTTCCTCACCTTCACGGACCCGGACGGCAACGGCTGGGTGGTCCAGGAGGCCCCCTCCGACCTCAGCGAACGCTGACGGCGGGCGGCGCGTCCCGTGTCCGGGATGCGCCGCCCGCCGTTGCGGGAGGGAGGCCCGTCAGTCGGTGCCGAACTCCATCGCCGCGCGGTCGAGCATCTGCTCGTCGTCGCCCTCGGCGCGGCCGCGGGAGGCGATGACCTCGGCGCCGCCTTCCGGCATCGCGCCGATCAGGCCCGTCGACGCCGCCTGGGCGGCGCCGATGAGCGTCTCGTGGGTGTTCCCCACGATGCCGAGGGCGGCGTACTGCTCCAGCTTGGCGCGCGAGTCCGCGATGTCGAGGTTGCGCATGGTGAGCTGGCCGATCCGGTCCACCGGGCCGAAGGCCGAGTCCTCGGTGCGCTCCATGGACAGCTTGTCCGGGTGGTAGCTGAAGGCCGGGCCCGTGGTGTCCATGATCGAGTAGTCCTCGCCACGCCGCAGCCGCAGCGTGACCTCGCCGGTGACCGCGGCGCCGACCCAGCGCTGGAGGGACTCGCGGATCATCAGCGCTTGCGGGTCCAGCCACCGGCCCTCGTACATGAGGCGCCCGAGGCGCCGGCCCTCGTTGTGGTACTGCGCGAGGGTGTCCTCGTTGTGGATCGCGTTGACGAGGCGCTCGTACGCCGCGTGCAGCAGCGCCAGGCCGGGGGCCTCGTAGATGCCACGGCTCTTGGCCTCGATGATCCGGTTCTCGATCTGGTCGGACATGCCCAGGCCGTGGCGGCCGCCGATGGCGTTCGCCTCCATCACCAGGTCGACGGCGGAGGCGAACTCCTTGCCGTTGATCGTCACCGGCCGGCCCTGGTCGAAGCCGATGGTGACGTCCTCGGCGGCGATCTCCACGGCGGGGTCCCAGAACCGCACGCCCATGATCGGCTGGACGGTCTCGACACCGGTGTCCAGGTGCTCCAGGGTCTTGGCCTCGTGGGTGGCGCCCCAGATGTTGGCGTCGGTGGAGTAGGCCTTCTCGGTGCTGTCGCGGTAGGGGAGGCCGTGGGCGAGCAGCCACTCCGACATCTCCTTGCGGCCGCCGAGCTCGGTGACGAAGTCCGCGTCGAGCCAGGGCTTGTAGATGCGCAGGTGCGGGTTGGCCAGCAGGCCGTAGCGGTAGAAGCGCTCGATGTCGTTGCCCTTGAAGGTCGAGCCGTCGCCCCAGATCTGGACGTCGTCCTCCAGCATCGCCCGGACCAGCAGGGTGCCGGTGACGGCGCGGCCGAGCGGCGTCGTGTTGAAGTAGGCCCGGCCGCCGGAGCGGATGTGGAAGGCACCGCAGGTGAGCGCGGCCAGCCCCTCCTCGACCAGCGCGGCGCGGCAGTCGACCAGGCGGGCGATCTCGGCGCCGTACGCCGAGGCGCGGGCGGGCACCGACGCGATGTCGGGCTCGTCGTACTGGCCGATGTCGGCGGTGTAGGTGCACGGGACGGCGCCCTTGTCGCGCATCCACGCGACCGCGACGGAGGTGTCGAGTCCGCCGGAGAAGGCGATGCCGACGCGCTCGCCGGCGGGAAGGGAGGTGAGGACCTTAGACATAGGAAGAGTATGCAGCCTCTCGCATGTTCATGCAATCTGGTGGGCGTGTCGGCTCACCCTCCCTCGCCCTTCGGCCCGACCGGGGGGCGTGTGATCATGGCCGTCGGCACAACAGCACCTCATGGGGGGACCATGCGCACCCGCACCCGCACCACCACCGCCAGAACCGCCACGACCGCCGCGACCGGTCTCGTCACCGCGCTCGCGGTGGTGCTCACCCTGGCGGGCTGCAGCGCCGCCCCGGACAAGGGACGGTCCGCGACGGCGGGGCCCACGGCGGCGGCGCCCGCCCCGGCCGCACCGGGCGGCGGCGCCGGATTCGACGGCCCGCGCCCGCAGGACCAGAACCTGCTGGCATGGACCGGTGACCCCAATGACGCGGGCCACGTCACCGCCCAGTCCACCGCCGGGGTCGCCGGCCGGATCACGCTGGTCCGGATCGTCCTGCGCGAGGAGATCACCTGGTCGAACATCTGGCTGGGGCTGGCCGGACTGGACCCCAACGCCCAGCTCGCCAACTGCTACCTCGGCGTGTACGACGCCAAGGGCACGCTCGTCGGGTCGACCGCCGACATCTCGCCCCAGCTGATGACCGACGCCATCGCCAAGCCGCTGCCGCTCGCCAAGCCCTTCAAGGCCGCCCCCGGTACGTACTTCATCGCACTGCTGCTCAACGGCACCTGGGCCACCAACGCCCTCACCCTGAAGTCCACGGGCGCCGGCATCTCCGTCAACGCCGGGCTCACCCCGCCCAACCTGCGGTACAGCAGCATCCTGACCGGCCAGTCCTCGCTGCCGGCCACCGTGGACCTCGGCGAGCAGTCCACGGCCACCATCAACACCGGCTGGGCCAGCCAGTGGTACGCGATCTCGTGACCCCGTCGCAAAGTCAGGCGTCGGCCCCGACGGCGGTGACTCGGATCTTGGACTGGCCGTGGCCCAGCTCTTCCCAGTCCTCCATGAAGCGCGCGGCCAGACCGTGCCGGGCGGCGAGGTCGGTGAGGGTCTGGGTCCGGTAGTAGAAGTCCTCGCGCAGGACTTGGTGTTCGGTGCCGGTGGTGCGGTCGAAGGTGAAGTCGAAGTGGCCGCCCGGCGCGAGGACGCGGCCCACGTGGGCGAGGCATTCGTCGATCACCTCGATCGGCGAGTGCGAGAACACGCTGTGGGCGTGGACCACGTCGAAGTAGGCGTCGGGCAGGAAGTCCAGGGTCAGGTTCCTGGTGATCGTCAGGTGCGGGACCTTGGCCTGGAGCCCGCGCTCGGTCAGCGTCCGCTTGGCGGCGATGAGGATGTCGGGCGAGATGTCGATGCCGTAGTAGTGGCCCGCGTCGAGGTATTCGATGAAGCGCCAGCCGGCGCGCAGGTTTCCGCAGCCGATGTCCAGCATCCGGGCGTCGGGCCTGAGTCCGTGGCCGAGCAGGTAGTCGAACTGCAACTTCCCCAGGGCGAGCCAGCGTTCGTGGGTCTGGCTGCCGACGGCGGCCTCGGGGTTGCGGCGCGTGTCGGAGGCCATCACCGCCCGGTAGTAGCCGACGTGGTCGGGGTGCCTGAAGGCCAGCCACCGGTCGCGCGCGGCCCGCTTGAGGTACGGGGCGATGCGGCTGGGGCGGCTCGCCGCGTAGCGGACCTTGTGGACGAGGGACTCCCGGTTGGCGCTGAGGTTCTTCCTGGTGGCCATGAGCACTCCGTTTCGTCGCACGGCGAGATCCCGGTGCGGCAGACGTGATCAGCTGCCTGAGCGTGGTGGACGCGGGAAGCCCCTCCGGGCGCGAGATGATCCACCGACGGCCTTCTGTGGCGGTTTGTCCTAGATTGCCACCCTTGCTGCCCCCGATCCGCGCAACACGCCCGGAGGACCCGTCGGCGGCGCGCCGTCAGTTCGCTGCCGCGGGGCGGTCTTCGAGCAGGAGGCGGGTGCGGAAGAGGTCGAGGACCGTGTCCAGGGCCTGGCGGGTGGGATGGCCCGGTTCGTCGACGAGGTGCTCCGTCAGCACGGAGTGCGGCGGCAGGGCGCTCCGCGGGTTCGCGTCTCCGTCCTCCAGCTCGACGGCGACGAACGCCTCTCCCAGTTCGCGGCGCAGGTACGCGAACCGGTCGGCCGGGACCAGCCGGTCCCCGCGGAAGCGCAGGCCCAGGACCTGAAGCCCTTCGCGCTCGCAGCGGCCGCGGACCACGGCGAGGTCCTCGGGGCTGATGTCGACGGCCGCGGCCCGGCCTGGGGTGCAGGCGAGCGGCAGCGACGGCTGGGAGAGGACCGGGGCGAGCAGGCGTTCGTCCGTGGCCATGGCCAGGGCGAACCCGCCGGTCAGGCACATGCCCACGGCGCCTACGCCGGGGCCGCCGCACCGCTCGTGTTCGGCGGCGGCCAGGGCGCGCAGCCATCGCACGACGCGGGAGCCGCGGCCCGTGGCCAGCAGGGTGAACTCCCGGCTGACGCACACCCGCCACATGGTCGACGCCATGTAGCGGCCGCTGCTCGCCCAGCCGGCCGAGCGGGGGTCCGGGTCGCGGCCGGGCTCGCCGAACAGCACCGGGAGCACGGCGGTGCAGCCGGCCCCGGCCACCCGTTCGGCGAACTCCAGGACCTTGGGGGTGATGCCCGGGATCTCCGCCAGGACGATCACCGCGGGGCCCGTGCCGGCGCGCAGCACGCGGCGGGTCGTGCCGTCGTGGGTGAACGAACCCTCGGTGAAGCCGGTCAGGTCGTGGTTCGCCATCAGCCCGGTCCTTTCCCTCGACACTTGCGGACCGCGCTCAAGTTACCGGCAGGTACGGGCTGGTGGTCAACCGTGCGGGGCTTCAGCCCACCTGGATGCCGATCACGCAGGTGTCGTCGTCGGTGTCCGACCGGCTCCCGGCGAGCAGCCGGTCCAGCCGCGCGCCCAGGTCCCCGGCTCCGGCGGCGGCCGCGGTCACGAGATGGCCGAGCGAGTCCTGGACGGAGGAGTCCCGCCTTTCCACCAGCCCGTCCGTGAACATCAGCAGGGTGTCGTCCGGTTCGAGCTCCACCTCCCTCTCGCCGTACGTGACATCGGGCAGGGCGCCGAGGAGCAGGCCCTCGATGAGCGGGAAGGCCTCGGCCCCGCCACCGCGGACGAGGACCGGTGGCAGGTGGCCCGCGCGCGCCCAGCGCAGCACCCTGGTGCGCGGGTCGAAGATGCCGCACACGGCGGTGGCGGTCACGTGTTTGGCCAGGTTGTGGGTGACCGTGTTCAGCCAGGACAGCAGCTGGCCCGGGCCCGCGCCGGTGACGGCCAGACCGCGCAGGGCGTTGCGCAGCACGACCATGCCGGTGGCGGCCTCGATGCCGTGGCCGGCGACGTCGCCCACGGACAGCATGATGAGACCGGAGGGCAGAACCACGGTGTCGTACCAGTCGCCGCCGACGAGCGACTCGGTCTCGGCCGGCCGGTAGCGTACGGCGACCAGCAGGCCGGGAGCCTCGATGGCCGGCGGGGTGGGCGGCATGATGGCGTGCTGGAGCTGGAGGGCGAGCCGGTTGCGTTCGGCGGACTCGGCCTCGGTGTGGGCGAGCTGGTCCCTGGTCGCGGCCAGCGCCACCTCGGTCCAGTGCTGGGCCGAGATGTCCTGGTAGGCGCCCCGTACGGAGTGCAGTCGCCGGTCCGCGTCCAGAACGGGCTCGGCGACGACCCGGATGTGGCGGGTGATGCCGTCCGGGCGCTGGAGGCGGAAGTGCACGGACGAGGGTCGGCGGTGGTGCAGCAGCGCCCGCAGGAACCGGCCGAGGGCGGCGGAGTCGTCGGGGTGGGCGTGGTCGGGCAGTTCCCGCAGCCGGACGGGGGGCGCGGTGGCGGGGAGTCCGTGCAGGGCGTAGAGCTGGGCGTTCCAGGTGGTGTCCCCGGTGGCGAGGTTCTCCTCGAAGCCGCCGATCCGGCCCAGTCGCTGGGCGTGCTGGAGGAGGTTGGCCAGCCGGGCCGTCTCGTCCTCGATCCGCCAGATCAGCAGGACGGCGGCGCCGTGGCGGCTGACGCTGATGTCCGCGACCGAGGTGAGCGGGATCTGGTCGACCAGCGCGGTCAGGCTCATGCGTTCGGCCCGGAACGGCTCGCCCGTCGCGTGGACGCGCTCGATGATGTCGAACAGGCCGTTCTCGGCGGCGGCCATCGGGTAGGCCTCCAGCAGCAGTGCGCCGTTGACGTCGCCGCGCGGCCGTCCCACGGGGTCGACGAAGCGGCTGCCGGCGTGCCGGATGCGGAAGTCGGTGAGGCGGCCGTCGTGGTCGAGCACGGGGGTGAGCACCACGGCCGGGTCCTGGAGTCCTTCGGCGAGGTCGATGAGTTCCGCGACGTCCGGGAGCATCACGTCGGCCGCCGTCGGGTCGCCGGGCGGGGAGTCGTCCATGGTGTGGGCGCACAGCTCGGCCAGGGCCTCGACCTGCCGCTCGACCTGCGGGGGCTGTGGGGCGAGAGGTCCGGGCCAGCAGATTTCGAGGACTCCGTGGATCCGTCCGCCCGTCCCCGTCGGTACGGCCATCCGTCCGCCGTGGGGCCACTGGAGGTGGCCGATCGACGGCAGGCCCGCGCGTTCGAGCCGGGCGAGGGTCACCAGCCGGCGCTCCCGCAGGGCGAGTCCGGCGACGGTGGAGACGCCGGGGGGTACGTGGCGCCAGCGGACGGCCTCCCGGGGCGGGAACCCGGCGTGTCCGGCGAGGGCCAGCGAGCCGTCGGGCACGGCGGTCCACACGGCGACGGCGACGGCGCCCAGCGGCCGCAGGGCGTTGGTCAGCAGGGACTCGGCGACGGCCTGGGTGTCGGAGGCGGCGGCCAGCATGCCGCTCTCGGCGGTGCGCAGCCGCACCGACACGGTGGAGTGCTCGGCGGGGTCGGCAGGGCCGTCCGCGCTGCCGGCGCTCTCGACGAACGCGGCGGCGACCTCGCTGACGTGGTCGCGGGCGGCCTGGTTGACGATGTCGGCGGCGAGTTCGAGGCGTGACGTGCCGCTTTCCCGGCACAGGACGTCGAGCTGGCGGGCCGCCGCGGCCGGTGTGCAGTTCAGCTGCCCGATGAGGATGCCCTTGGCCAGTTCGACGAGGGCACGGCCGTCGGCGGCGGCCTGCGCCTCCAGCACTTCCCGGCGCAGCCGTTCGACGGTGGCGACGAGGCGCCCCAGCGGGGTCGGGGACTGGTGCGGGATCGCGCAGGCGGCCGGTGCCGACGGCGGGTGGACGGCGGCGCCGCGGGTCGTGTCCCCGCTCATCGGGTGAGCCAGTGCCGGACGCGGGCGATGAGGTCGTCGGCGTCCACCGGTTTGGTCACGTAGTCGCTGGCGCCGGCGGCGAGGCTCTTCTCCCGGTCCCCCGGCATGGCCTTGGCGGTGACCGCGATGATGGGCAGGGCCTCGTAGGCCGGCATCCGCCGGATCTCGGCGGTGGCCGCGTAGCCGTCCAGTTCCGGCATCATCACGTCCATCAGGATCAGGTCGACGTCGGCGTTGCCGGTGAGGGCTTCGATGCCCTTGCGGCCGTCCTCGGCGTGCAGCACGCGCATGCCGTGCAGTTCCAGGACGCCGCTGAGGGCGAAGAGGTTGCGGGCGTCGTCGTCGACGACGAGGACGGTGCGTCCGGCCAGGTCGCCGTCGGGCAGGTGGGCGTCCTGCCGGCAGGCGTCGGGGTGCACGAGCGGCAGCACGTCCCCGGGCTGTTCGGCCGACAGGTGCAGGGCGATGCGTTCGCGCAGTTCGTCCAGGCTGGACAGCAGCTCCACCCGGCGTGAGGCGGCCCGCTCCCGCAGGGCCTCCTCCTGGCCGGTGCGGACCCGGGGGTTGTTGTGGGCGAGGACGGGGAGCGAGGAGAGGGCCGGGTCCCCGTCGAGCGCGTCCAGGAAGCGCAGCGCTTCACCGTCGGGCATGTCCAGTTCCAGCACGACGCAGTGGAAGGCGTCGGAGGCCAGGGCGGCGGCCGCCTCCCGCGAGCTGGTGGCTCCCACGACCTGGATGCCGCCGCGCTCCCCCGGCGCGTGGGGGTGGGGGGCGAAGTCCCGGTCGGCGCTCTCGGCCACGAGGGAGAGCAGGCCGTTGGGCCGTTCCTCGATCACCAGCAGGCGGCGGGCGCGCCGCTGTGCCGGGAGGGCGGGTGTGTCCCGGCGGCCCTCCGCGCCGGTCGCGGCGGTCTCGGTCCCGGGTGAGCCGGCCGGGGCTTCGTCGGCGGGCGGGGCGTCTTCGTCGTCGGCGCGGCTGACCGGCAGGTAGAGGGTGAAGGTGCTGCCGTGGCCCGGGGTGCTCTCCGCGGTGACGGCCCCGCCGAGGAGCTGGGCGATCTCGCGGCTGATGGAGAGGCCGAGGCCGGTGCCGCCGTACTTGCGGCTGGTGGTGCCGTCGGCCTGCTGGAAGGCTCCGAAGACGGACTCCAGCTGCTGCTCGGGGATGCCGATGCCGGTGTCGCGTACCCGGAAGGCCAGCATGGGGCCGCGCCGGGAGACGCCGGCGGGGACCTCCGGGGCCGTGGCCGGTTCGATGCGCAGTTCGACGCCGCCGCGCTCGGTGAACTTGACCGCGTTGGACAGCAGGTTGCGCAGGATCTGGCGCAGCCGCGAGTCGTCGGTGAACAGGTCGTCGGGGGCGTCGGGGGCGGTGGTGACGGTGAAGTCGAGGCTCTTCTGGGTGGTCATCGGCCGGAAGGTGGCGTCGACGTATTCGAGCAGCTGGGGCAGGTGCACCCGCTCGGGGTTGATGTCCATCTTGCCCGCCTCGACCTTCGACAGGTCGAGGATGTCGTTGATGAGCTGGAGCAGGTCGGAGCCGGCCGAGTGGATGATGCCCGCGTACTCGACCTGCTTGGGGGTGAGGTTGCGGGTGGGGTTCTGTGCGAGCAACTGGGCGAGGATGAGCAGGCTGTTGAGGGGGGTGCGCAGTTCGTGGCTCATGTTGGCCAGGAACTCCGACTTGTAGGTGGAGGCCAGCGACAGCTGCTGGGCCCGGGCCTCCAGTTCCTGCCGGGCCTGTTCGATCTCCAGGTTCTTGGCCTCGATGTCGCTGTTCTGGCTGGCGAGGAGGGCGGCCTTCTCCTCCAGTTCGGCGTTGGAGCGCTGGAGTTCCTCCTGCTGGACCTGGAGCTCCTCCGAGCGGGCCTGGAGTTCGCCGGTGAGGCGCTGGGACTCGCCGAGGAGTTCGTCGGTCCGGGCGTTGGCGACGATGGTGTTGACGTTGGTGCCGATGGTCTCCATCAGCTGGGCGAGGAAGTCCCGGTGTACGGGGGTGAAGGCGCTGAAGGAGGCGATCTCGATGACGCCGAGCACCTGGTCGTCGACGACGATCGGCAGGATGATCAGGCTGCCCGGGGTGGTGTGGCCGAGCCCGGAGGAGATGATGTAGTCGCCGGGGACCCGGTCGGTGGCGATGATGCGGTGGCTGCGGGCCGCCTGGCCGACGAGGGACTCCCCGAGGGCGAACCTCGTGCCCTCCCGGGCGTCCGCGGGACGGCCGTAGGAGCCGACGAGGGTGAGCACGGTTCCGCCGGGGGTGTCCTCGGCGAGGTAGAAGGCGCCGTACTGGGCGGCGACCAGCGGGGTCAGTTCGTCCATGACGAGTTCGGCGACGACCGCCAGGTCGCGGTGGCCCTGCATCAGGCCGGAGATCCGGGCGAGGTTCGACTTCAGCCAGTCCTGCTCCTGGTTGGCCCGGGTGCTCTCGCGCAGCGAGCCGACCATGGAGTTGATGTTGTCCTTTAGTTCGGCGACCTCGCCGGAGGCGTCGACCGTGATCGAGCGGGTCAGGTCTCCCTCGGCGACGGCGCTGGCGACCTCGGCGATGGCCCGGACCTGGCGGGTGAGGTTCCCGGCCAGCTCGTTGACGTTCTCGGTGAGCCGCTTCCAGGTGCCGGAGACGCCTTCGACCTCGGCCTGGCCGCCCAGCCTGCCCTCGCTGCCGACCTCGCGGGCGACGCGGGTGACCTCGGCGGCGAAGGAGGACAGCTGGTCGACCATCGTGTTGATGGTGGTCTTCAGTTCCAGGATCTCGCCGCGGGCGTCCACGTCGATCTTCTTGGACAGGTCGCCGTTGGCGACGGCCGTCGTGACGAGGGCGATGTTGCGGACCTGGCCGGTGAGGTTGTTCGCCATGGAGTTGACGTTGTCGGTGAGGTCCTTCCAGGTGCCCGCCACGTTGGGGACCCGGGCTTGGCCGCCGAGGCGGCCCTCGGTGCCGACCTCGCGGGCCACCCGCGTCACCTCGTCGGCGAACGCGGACAGCGTGTCGACCATCGTGTTGATGACGCCGGCCAGCGCGGCGACCTCGCCCTTGGCCTCCACCGTGATCTTCTGCGACAGGTCGCCGCGGGCCACGGCGGTGGCGACCTGGGCGATCGATCTGACCTGTCCGGTCAGGTTGGACGCCATGACGTTGACGTTGTCGGTGAGGTCCTTCCAGGTGCCGGACACCCCCCGGACCGTGGCCTGCCCGCCCAGGTTGCCCTCGGTGCCGACCTCGCGGGCCACCCGGGTGACCTCGTCTGCGAACGCGGACAGCTGGTCGACCATCGTGTTGATGGTCTCCTTCAACTCCAGGATCTCCCCGCGGGCGTCCACCCGGATCTTCTGCGTCAGATCGCCCTGCGCCACGGCGGTGGTGACCTCGGCGATCGAACGGACCTGGGCGGTCAGGTTGTCGGCCATGACGTTGACCGATTCCGTCAGGTCCTTCCACGTACCGGAGACGCCCTTGACGTCGGCCTGGCCGCCGAGCCGGCCCTCGGTGCCGACCTCGCGGGCCACCCGGGTCACTTCCCCGGCGAACCCGGAGAGCTGGTCGACCATCGTGTTGATGGTCTCCTTCAGCTCCAGGATCTCCCCGCGAGCGGTGACGGTGATCTTCTGGGAGAGGTCGCCCTTGGCAACGGCCGTCGCGACCTGGGCGATGGAACGCACCTGGGCGGTGAGGTTTCCGGCCATGAAGTTGACCGAATCGGTGAGGTCCAGCCAGGCACCGCCGACGCCGGGCACGTCGGCCTGCCCGCCCAAAGTCCCCTCGGTACCCACCTCGCGGGCGACCCGCGTCACCTCGGAGGTGAACAGCGACAGCTGGTTCACCATCCCGTTGAAGACGGTGGCGATCTCCCCGAGCAGCCCGTCCGCCCCGTCGGGCAGCCGGGTACGGAAGTCCCCGTCCCGTACGGCGGTCAGCCCGGCCAGCAACTGGCGCAGCTCCAACTCGCCGATTCCGCCGCCATCCGGAAACGCCGGGGCACCGCCCCGTGGATCCGCGCCCGCCCGCTCGGCCATCCGTCACCCTCACTCTCGTTACCGACCGCGCCGACACGCGGACAGGACAGCGCCCTGGAACCAGGGCATGCCGGCTCGCCCGGTCCAGCGGATCCCCCTTCGCCGCGGCACCGGTCCGGTGAAGGCTAACGCCGTCGGAGGCGCGATGGAGCACGGCCGATCACCACGGCGGCCGGCGCGTCCGGCGATCCCGGGAAGCCCGGTGGCCCGGAGCCTTCACCTCACAGGCCCGAACTCGCGTTCCCAGCAGGGTGCTTCGGGAAACCTCGGATGCGTCCGCGGGCGCCGGGTAGACGAACCGGTACCGAACGGCACAACGACGGAAAAGGGGTGAGGACCTTGGCGGTCAAGGCAGTGGGCTGGGCACGCTCGTTCCCGGTTTCGGAGGGCGTCCGGGCGGCGCGGCAGTGGACCGCCGCGCACCTGGCGTCACTGCCGTGGAACGCATCGGCGGCCGACACCGTGGACTCCGTGCTGCTCTGCGTTTCCGAACTCGTCACCAACGCCCACCTGCACGCCTTCGGCACCGCGCACCTGGTGCTGACCTGGGACGGACGCTGCCTCCACGTCAGCGTCGCCGACTCCGATCCCCGGATTCCCCGCGCCCGGACCCCCGACGGAGACGCGAGCGCCACCTCCGGCCGCGGACTGGGAATCGTCACCGCCCTGGCCGACTCCCTCGACGTGCACGCCTGCCACGGAGGCAAGTCGATCACCGCCTGCTTCCGGCCCGCGGGCGGGCCGGACCCGCACGGCACCGGGCCGTGCGGCGACTGACCCGCACCCGGAGCCCGGCAGGTTCACGCCGCGACGGCGTCCTCGACCGTCGCGTGCAGGGAGAGGACGGTGTCGGCGCCGGTGACGGCGAAAAGCCGTCGCAACTGCTCGCCCGGGGCGGCGATGCGCAGCGCGGTGCTGTGGTGCAGGCGCAGCAGCAGGTTCAGGAACGAGGAGTCGCCGAAGGTGATGGACCCGGCGTCCAGAACCACCAGGGGGTGCCGGCCGGCGGCCTCGGTGAGCGCCTCTTCCAGCGGATTCAACGTGTCCTGGTCCAGTTCCCCGTGGGCCGCCACCACCCAGCCGTCGCCCGCCTGGTAGCCCTCCCCCACCACTCCCGGCCGGTACGCGTCCCCGAGTCCGCTCATCTCCGCCTCCACGGATCGCCGCCTGTACGTTGTCGTCAAGGGAGTATGCCTGCTCACGGCGGCGGCACCGCGCCCCCGGGGCCGGCCGGCGCCGGGGACGGGGTGCCGCACGGTGCGCGACGCGGTGGAAACTCGTGCGGCTGAGATGTGTGGAATCGAAAAGCCGGGGCACAAGCGCCTCGGCAGCCGCAGTCAATCGGGAGGGAGCGGCCAACCATGTCTCGCTCGGCCACTGTCGTAGGCCCCGTTCGTGCAACCGACGTGCACGTCCCCGTCCGTGACCTGGAGGACCCTGGAGCACCGGCGCGGGACGAGGAACTGTCGCAGGTGGAGAACGCCCGCGAGATGTCGCCGGCCGACGCGCGTGAGCTGTCGCGTCACTTCTTCCGGCGGCTGCGGGCCCTGGAGGAGGGCACGCACGAGTACCAGTACACGCGCAACACCCTCATCGAGATGAACCTCTCCCTCGTCCAGTTCGCCGCACGGCGCTTCCGGGCCCGCGTGCTCGGCGGCGGTCTGGACATGGACGACATCATCCAGGTGGGGACCATCGGCCTCATCAAGGCCATCGACCGCTACGACCTCGACCGCGAGGTGGAGTTCTCCACGCTCGCCCTGCCCTACATCACGGGCGAGATCAAGCGGTACTTCCGCGACACGACCTGGGCGGTGCACGTCCCCCGCCGCCTGCAGGAGCTGCGTACGGAA
The DNA here is from genome assembly GCF_001941845.1 of Streptomyces sp. TN58. Lineage (NCBI taxonomy): Bacteria > Bacillati > Actinomycetota > Actinomycetes > Kitasatosporales > Streptomycetaceae > Streptomyces > Streptomyces sp. TN58. The sequence goes on from NZ_CP018870.1 coordinate 458,814, forward strand.
CTCGCCAAGGCCCAGGAGGCCCTGACCGACGTACTGGGCCGTGCTCCGACGGTCAAGGAGGTCGCCGAGCACCTGGAACTGTCCGAGGACGAGGTCATCGACGGGCTGGTGGCCGCGAACGGCTACACGAGCGGCTCCCTCGACACCTCCGGCGCCGACGGCGACGCACCGTCCGCGCCGAACGGGACGACCCGGCCGCTGGCGGAGCGCCTCGGCGAGGTCGATCCGGCCATGGAGCTCTTCGAGGAGTTCCACACCCTCGCGCCCCTGCTGGAGGAACTCGGCGAGCGCGACCGGCGGATCCTGCAGATGCGCTTCGGCCAGGACAAGACCCAGGCCGAGATCGGCGCCGAACTGGGCATCTCGCAGATGCAGGTCTCCCGCCTGCTCTCCCGCACCCTGGCACGCCTGCGCGCCGGCATGCTCACGGAGTAGGCGTGCACCATGACGCCGAGTCCGCGCGCGACGGCGCCGCTGACCGCCCTGCCGCTGCGGGGCCGCCCCGGCGCGCGCCTGAACGGCAGCTGCGACCTCGACAGCCGGCAGGCCCTGTCCGGCGTCCTCGGGCTCGTGGCCGGCATCCCCGGCGCGGTCGTCCACCTCGATCTCTCCACCGTGCCCTTCTGCGACGCGGACTCGGTCGCGGCGCTCGTACGGACGTCGGCGGCCCTCAGCGCCCAGGGCCGGCGCCTGCTGCTCCACGACCCGCCGTACTCACTGCGCAGGGTGGTGGAGATGTTCCCGGAGGAGTGCGCCGCGCTGGAGGTCGCAGCATGATCACTGTTCCGGCCCCCGCCGGGCCGGGGGCCTTCGTCCATCCCGCCTTCTTCTACCGGGACCTCGACGAGTACGTGGCGGGCGTGGGCGGCTTCGTACGCGCCGCCCTCGCGGACGACGAGCCGGTGCTGGTCGCCGTACCGGGGCCGCACCTGGGGGTCCTGCGCGACAGCCTCGACGCGGACGACGGCGCCCGGGTCACGTGGACGGACATGACGGAGCTGGGCCGCAACCCGGGCCGGATCCTGGCCGCCCTGCAGGACTTCGCAGACCGCGACCCGGCCCGGCCGGCGCGGATCGTCGGCGAACCGATCTGGCCGGGCCGCACACCTGCCGAAGTGCTGGAGGCCACCCGCCACGAGGCCCTCATCAACACGGCCTTCGCCGGCCGGCCCGCGACCGTCCTGTGCCCGTACGACGTCGTCGGGCTGGCCCCCGCCGCGGTGCGGGACGCCCGGCGCACACACCCCCTGCTCGTGGAGGGGGGCCTGGGCATGCCGAATCCGGCCTACACCGGGCTCCCGGGGCTTTCGGCGGACCTCGACCGCCCGCTGCCCGAGCCCGCCGGGCCGGTGGCCCGGCTCGTGTACGCGCGCGGCGGCCTGGCCGAGGTGCGCGAGTACGCCGAGGGCTGGGGGCGCGGGACCGCCCTGAGCCCGTCGCGCCGCGGCGACCTGGTCCTGGCGATCAGCGAGGCCGCGGCCAACTCCGTGTCCCACGGCGGCGGGAAGGGCACTCTGCGCCTGTGGACCGTCGACGGGCCCGCGGCGGGCGTCGTAGCGGAGATCCATGACGACGGCCGGCTGGCCGACCCGCTGGCCGGGCGGCGGCGGCCTTCCCTCGCCTCCGCCGACGGCGGCCGTGGCCTGTGGATGATCCACCAGCTCTGCGACCTGGTGGAGGTCCGTGCCACGGAGGTCGGCCTGACGCTGCGCCTGCACGTGGCCACGCCCTGAGAGCGGCTGTCGCCTACAATGTCACGCGCCTGCCAGAGCGACCACCGGACGCCTGCGGTATGTGGGCTGTGTCGTACATCGTCGTGGCCGCGCCGGGCATACGCCTGTGACAGAGACCAGTGCGAACGCGGGGGTGAGAGAGCTCAGTGGAGACCGTCGGAGCGGAAACGGGTGATCCTGTGGGTGTCGGCCATCCCGCCGCGGTGCAGCGCCGCCGGCTCGCCCTGACGGGCGTCCGCGGTTCCGTGGCCAAGGGGCGCGATTTCACGCGCCAGGCCCTGCGGGACTGGGGCTGGGACGGGACCGAGACCGCCGAGGACACCCTGCTCCTCGTGTCCGAGCTGCTGACGAACGCGTCCCTGCACGCCGGCGGCTGCCACGAGCTCGTCCTGGTCAGCGGGAAGGTGTTGCGCATCGAGGTGTACGACGGCACGACGACCCTTCCCCGCCGCGACCCGGCACCCCGGCGCGGCGTCCCCGGCGGCCACGGCCTCCACATAGTGGAGCGGCTGTCCGATCGCTGGGGTTCCGACGTCCACGCCGCCGGCAAGGCCGTCTGGGCCGAGATCGAAGCCGCCCGACTGGTCTCCGGCGACACGGCGGGAAGCTGAGGGGATGTCCGTGGTGCTGCCCGTGCTCGTGGATCGCAGCGGGCACGGCCGGGTCCCGCACTCCTGAAGCCGGTGCGGGACGGAGACCGATACCGGGCCGCCACGCGGCCTGGACGGTTGAACACGCCTCACGGCTGAGGGCCCCCGGCGGGCCGGGCGGGGTCCTCCCGCACGGCCGCGAGGACGAACGCGTGCCCCGCCGGGTCCGCGTAGCGGCGCAGGGTCGTGCGGTTGTCCGGGCGGGTGCCGTCCTCCTCGGCCGCCACCGGGCGCGCCCCGAGGGCGACGGCCTCGCGTTCGGCCTCGTCGAGGGCGTCCTCCGCCACCAGGATCCGCAGGTGGACGTCCTGGGAGCCCTCCGGCAGCGGCCAGCTCGGCGTCGCGCGGTGCGGGTCGCGGCGGACGCCGAGCAGGGGGCCGGCGCGGCCGGTGACCAGGAACAGTTCACCGTCGTCGGTGGCCGGGCCCGCCGACGCGCCGAGCAGTCGCGCGTAGAACCGGGCCAGCGGCTCCGGTTCGGCGCAGTCCAGGACGATCACGCTTGTCTTGAGTACGGTCATGGACCGCGTGTGCCCTGCGTCGCCCTCCGTACACGTACCGTGCCGGCCTCTGCTGCGGGCCGGCGCATGGCGCCGGCCCGGCCGGGTAGCCGCGCTGCGAGACGTCCAGACGGACGCCCGCGCCTCGGGGGTGCGGGACTGCAGACGACAGGGAAGGGGTGCGCATGTCGCACGTCGAGGAGTATGTCGAGGTCAACGTGCCGGTACGCACGGCCTACAACCAGTGGACACAGTTCGAGGACTTCCCCGCCTTCATGGAGGGTGTCGAGCGCATCGACCAGCGCACGGACACGCTGACCCACTGGGTGACGAACGTGAACGGGGTGCGGCGCGAGTTCGACGCGCAGATCACCGAACAGCTCCCGGACCGGCGCGTCGCGTGGATGACGGTGGACGGCGAGGCCCGCCAGGCAGGGCTCGTCACCTTCCAGCCGATCGACGCGACCACCACCAAGGTCGTCCTGCGCATGAACTGGGTGCCCGACGGACTGGCCGAGGCCGCCGCCGACAAGCTCGGTTTCGTCAAGCGGCAGGTCACGGGTGACCTGAAGCGGTTCAAGATGTTCATCGAGTCGCGCGGGGTCGAGACGGGCGCCTGGCGGGGCGAGGTCTGACCCCCATGAGCGGCGAGGCTGCGAGCAGGGGCGCCCGGACCGTGTCGCGGGGCGGCACGGTCCGGGCGGTCGCGGGCAGATGCGGGCTGGTGGCGCACGGGGTGCTGTACGCCCTGATCGGGGTGCTTGCCGTGCGCGTCGCCTTCGGCGGCGGCGGTGGTCAGGAGGCCGACCGGCAGGGCGCCCTCCAGGAACTCGCGGACAAGCCCCTCGGCTCGGTCCTCATTTGGGCCGTCGGCATCGGCCTCGTGTGCATGGCGCTGTGGCGGCTGTCGGAGGCGGTCTTCGGTGCGGCCGAGCCGGAGGGCGACAAGCCGGCCAAACGGCTGGCCGCGGCGGCCCGCTGCGTGTTCTACGCGGTGGTGGCCTTCTCGGTGTTCGCGTTCGCCGCGGGCGGCGGCGGGAACTCCGGGGACGAGCAGTCGCGGGACATGACCTCGAAGGCGCTCGGCCTGCCGGCCGGCCAGTGGCTGGTGGGCGCCGTCGGACTCGGGATCGCCGTCGCGGGTGTGGTCATCGCGGTGCAGGCGGCCCGGCGCGACTTCCGGCGGCACCTCGCCATGGGCGGGGCATCCCGGGGCTGGCGCAAGGCGGTCGACTTCCTAGGGGTGGGCGGCGGGCTGGCCCGCGGAGCCGTGTTCGCGGCGGCGGGGGGCTTCATCCTGTACGCGGCGGTGCGCTACGACCCGGGGCAGGCGAAGGGGCTCGACGACACGCTCAGGTCGTTCTCCCTGACCCCGGCGGGGCCGTGGCTGCTGGTCGCGGTCGCCGTCGGACTGGCCCTGTACGGGGCCTTCGACTGGGCGATGGCGCGGTGGCGCGAGGTGTGAGCGGTGAGCCGCCTGAGGTGCCTCAGGCGGCCGGGCCGGTACGCGGGGGCACCGGGCGCATGGGCGCGGCCGCGGGCGGGCACGCGCAGGGGGTGACCGACATCCCCCGCGCCGCTTCGCGTCGAGGCGCTCCGCCCGCCGTCCCTTCCGTCCGCGGCCTCGCGGCGCGCACCCGCGCCGAGTTACGGCGTACCGCCGTCCGCGTGTGGACGGACAACCTGGCCGACCACGCGGCCGCCCTCACCTACTACGCCCTGCTGGCGCTGCTGCCGGCGCTCGTCATCGCCGTCTGCGTGGTCGGACTGCTGGGCGGGGCGCGCCGGGAGCAGCTCGTCGCCGAGCTGACCGCCTACGCGCCGCCGCAGTCGGCCCAGGTCCTCCGCGAGGCTCTGGGAAGCCTTCCCGAAGGCCATTCGTCGATGTGGGCTCTGCTGCTCGGCGGGGTGGTGAGCGCGCTGTGGTCGGCGTGCAGTTATCTGGCGGTGTTCCGCCGCGCCCTGCACACGATGCACCGGGTGCCGGACACGCGGCGTCCGCTGCGCGCCGCGCACACCCTCGTCGTCCACGCGGCGCTGCTGCTGGTGCTGCTCGTCGTCGGGGCCGTGGGCCTGGTCGTGTCCGGGCCGCCGGCCCGGTGGGCCGCGCGGGTCGTGGGGGCGGGTGGCGCGGAAGCCGTCTCGCTGCTGCGCTGGCCCGTGCTGCTGGTGGTCGTGACCCTCTTGGTGCTGGTCCTCTTCCGGACCGGGCCGGCGCAGAGCCGGGGGACCCGGCGGGGCCTGCCCGGCGGCGTACTGGCGGCGCTGCTGTGGCTGGCCGCCTCGGGGCTCTTCACGCTGTACACGCAACTGGACACCTACGGCCGGCTGTACGGGTCGCTGGCGGGGATCGTGGTCTTCGTCGTCTGGCTCTGGTTCGCCAACCTGGCGCTGGTCACCGGAGCCCAGTTCAACGCCGAGCGGGCGCGTGAGCAGGCGGCCGGGCCGCGGGCCTGAGGCCCCGGCGGCCCGGCCGCCTCGGGGGACTACTTCGCGCGCCGGGCCCGTCGGGCGCGGCGCGCGAGCACGGCGGCGGCCACCACGCCGGTGACGGTGGCCAGGGCGGTGCGGTTGGCCCGTGCCAGGGCCGCGGCCCGACCGGCCCGGGCCTTCACGGGGGTGAGGTCGCGCTGCCCTGCGATTCGTCCGGCACGGGTGGCGGCGTCCCGGACGCGCGTCGCCGTCCGCAGCGCCCCGGAGCGGACGGGATCGGGCGTCCTGTCCTCCACGAGACGCCCGACGTGCGCGGCCGTGTCCCGGAGGCGGCCCGTCGCACGTTCGACGTGCCTGCGCAGCTCCGCCGGGCCGGGGACGGACTTCTCGTTCACGTGCGGTATGAGCGCCATGGCGATGGTCTCTCCTCGAAGTGGTCTTTGTGGGCTCGGAGTTGTGCACTCCCGGTGTGTGTGCTGCGCGGGTACCCGGCGACGGCGCGATCACGCGCACGGGGCGGGGAAACGTACCGGCGGATCACAGGGGCGTGGGGGCACGGCACGGCCGTGGGCCCGAACTCGGGGAGTTCGGGCCCACGGCCTCGCAGCGTCGGACTCGGGCCGGTCAGAGCGGCGGGAGCCCGATACGGGTGGTGGCGTAGTAGGTGCCCAGTTCCTGGTGGTAGTCCCGGTCGCCGAGGTGCTTCTCGCGGTGGAACTCGGGCGCGTCCTTGATCTGGCCCTTGGTGCGGTCCACGTACACGATCCGCTCCTCCGGGTCGATGCTGACGACGGTGCTCGCCGGCAGCAGCACCTCCTTGCCGAAGATCCAGACGCCGGTGTCCACGACCAGGTAGGCGTCACCGACCTCGTCGGAGTGCTTGTCCACCTTGCCGATGCTGCCGTCGGTCGCCTCGACCTTGTAGCCGGTCAGGTCGGTGCCGGCCAGGTGGCCCGAGGTCGACTTGTAACTCCACACATGCTCAGTCACGCGGAAACAACTCCTCCGGTGGACGGGGGACGGCGGGGACTTCCGGCCGTCCGTCCTTCTTCGTACGTCGTGCACGGGGTGTTGGTGCCCCCCGTGCACTCCGCCTGCCCCGCCTCCGGCGCCTCATGCGCGCGGACGGAACCGCCCGGCCGGCCCGGCCACCACCCGCCCGGCCCCGGAACCTATGCTGCGGGGATGATCAGGCCGATTGAACTCGTCATCTTCGACTGCGACGGCGTCCTCGTCGACACCGAGCGCGTCGCGACGCGCGTCCAGGTCGCGTTGGGGGCGGAGCTGGGGTGGCCGCTCACCGAGGGCGATGTGATCGACCTGTTCATCGGGCGGTCCAACGCGTCGGTGCGGGAGCAGGTCGCGGCCCGGCTCGGCGAGGGGACGGCCGACGTGTGGGCGAAGCGGTTCGAGCGGCTGCACCGCGAGGCGGTGGACGCCGGCCTGGCCCCCGTCGAGGGGCTTCCCGAGGCGCTTGACGCGATCACCCTGCCGACCTGTGTCGCCTCCAGCGGCTCCCACGAGAAGATGCGCCACACCCTGGGCCGCACCGGGCTCTACGACCGCTTCGTGGGCCGCATATACAGCGCCACGGAGGTGGCGCGCGGCAAGCCGGCCCCTGACCTCTTCCTGTACGCGGCGCAGCGGATGGGCGTCGACCCGGGGTCGTGCGTGGTGGTGGAGGACAGCCGTCCGGGTGTGGAAGCGGCCCGCGCCGCCGGGATGCGGGCCTTCGGTTTCGGGGGCGGGATGACCCCGCCGGAACGGCTCGAAGGGCCGGGGACGCGGGTGTTCCACGACATGCGCGACCTGCCCGCTCTCCTCGCGGCGGGATGAGGGGGCGTCCCGCCGACGGGCTTCCCGCCGGCGGGCTTCCCCCGCCGCGCCACCGCCCTGAGCTGCGCTTCGCGGCGTCTGCGCCGGAGTGCTTCCGGCCTCTCCTCTCCTCTAGAGTGCTTCCGGCCCTCCTCGCGCCTGCGGACCGCCCCGCGGCGCGAACCGAACTGTCCGCGGGCCCGACCGAGGAGCAATCGTGACCGACCAGGCGTCCATATCCCTGCAGCAGCAGATCGCCCGGGACCTCCAGGTGAGCGCGTCCTTCGACGCCCGGGAGGAGATCGAGCGCCGCGTCGCCTTCCTCGCCGACCGGCTGGTCTCCACCGGCCTGCGCTCGCTGGTCCTGGGCATCAGCGGCGGTGTGGACTCCACGACCGCCGGCCGGCTGTGCCAGCTCGCGGTCGAGCGGGTGCGTGCCGCCGGGCACGAGGCGGTGTTCTTCGCGATGCGGCTGCCGTACGGTGTCCAGGCGGACGAGTCGGACGCGCAGTTGGCGCTGGAGTTCATCCGGCCCGACCGGGTCCTGACCGTCGACGTGAAGGCGTCGAGCGACGCCGCCCTGGAGGCGGTGCTGGCGGGCGGCACGGTCTTCCGCGACGAGCACCAGCAGGACTTCGTCCACGGCAACATCAAGGCCCGTCAGCGCATGATCGCCCAGTACGCGGTGGCGGGCGCGCACGCGGGGCTGGTGGTGGGCACGGACCACGCCGCCGAAGCGGTGTCCGGCTTCTTCACCAAGTTCGGCGACGGTGCGGCCGACGTGGTCCCGCTCACCGGCCTGACCAAGCGCCGGGTGCGGGCGACGGCGGAGGCGCTGGGCGCGCCGTCCGCGCTGATCTGGAAGACGCCGACCGCCGACCTGGAGACGCTGAAGCCGGGTCTGGCCGACGAGGAGGCGCTCGGCGTCACCTATGACGACATCGACGACGTCCTGGAGGGCAAGCCGGTCGACGCGGCCGCCCTCGACATCATCGTCAAGCGCTACCACGCCACCGAGCACAAGCGGCAGCTGCCGATCGCTCCCTGACCGGCGCGGGGGGCGCCCGACTGCTCCATGTGCGGTCCGAAGTTCCTGTCGGTGCCCGCGTCTACGGTGGGGCCATGAGCATGATCGGGCAGTACCTCCGCCTCACCCCCGCCGAACTCGACCGAGCCTCGCGCGACCCGGACTGGGCGGCCGAGCACACGCACGGGCTGTACGACCGTGACGACCCGGCCGCTCGATCCCGCGTTCACGAGACCGACAAGGCCTGGCACGCCCTGGACTTCCTGCTGACCCGGCGCGGCTTCCCGGTGGACGTGGTCTTCGGGGAGGCCGCGATGCCCTGGCCGGAGGGCCAGGACTGGGGCTACGGGCCGCCCCGGCTGCTGACCGCGGACCGGGTGCGGGCCGCCGCGGACGCCCTGGACGACCCCGCCTACGCCCCCGACGTCCTGGCCGACGGCGTCAGCCCGGCCGACCTGGCCGCGGCGAACGTCTACCCGCAGATCGTCTGGGAGCGGGGCGAGGAGCCGGCCTGGGTCGCGTCCTACTGGGCCGCCCTGGGGGCCTGGCTGCGTACGGCCGCCCGCGACGGGGACGCCCTGCTGGTCTGGATCTCCTGAGCGGAGCCGGGGTCCTCTGGTGGGGGGCGCTCAGGCGGAGGTGGACAGGATGGGGTCCTCCGGCCTGCGGGCCGCGGGCCGGGTGCTGCCGGCGACGATCAGGGCGAGCAGGACCGCGGCCGCCTCGCTCTGCAGGATCCGTGCGGCCTGCTTCAGCCGGCCGGGGTCGGGGACGGGGATGGACAGGGCCACGCATTCGGGGTTGCGGCCGGCGGTGATCGGCACCGCCGCGCACACCGTGCCGAGGGCGTACTCCTGGAGGTCGAGGAGGGGCGTGTCGGGCGGGCGTCCGTCGAGTTGCAGGAAGAGGACCTGCTGACTGGTCAGGGTGTGGGTGGTGAAGGGCGTGAGCGGGTGGCGGGACAGGTGGTCGCGCCGCTCCTCGTGGTCCAGTTGGGCCAGTAGCGCCTTGCCGAGCGCGGAGGCGTGGGCGGCGGCGCGGAAGTCGACCCACTCCTCGACGACGGGTGCGGCCGGGCCGTCCGCGTACTGGGTGATGGCGACCTCGCCGTCGGTGTAGCGGGCGACGTAGACGGCGGCGCCGACCGCGTCGCGCACCCAGGCCAGGGTCTCGCGCAGATGCCCACGGCCCTCCGCCCCGTCCGTCTCGCCCGGCAGCAGGGCGTGGCCGGCGGCATAGGCGTCCGGTCCGATCGGCGTCGCGAGATCCGCGCGGACCAGCTGTTCGACGGCCCGGGTGAGGACCAGCTGCGGCAGCTTCGTCTCACGGGCGATCTGGGTCAGGTTCACCCCGCCCGCGTGGCGGTTGACGACTTCCAGGACGCGCAGGGCCCGGTGGACGCATTCCAGCGCCGGCGGGGCGGGGCGTCCTTCGGGGGACGGGCGGGCCGCATGGGTCGACAGCGGCCGTTTCAGCGCTTCGAGGGACCAACCGTTCGCCTGTTCCGTGAGGTGCAGCGGGTTGAGCCGGGCGTTCCGGGCGACGGCCACGGCGACCTGCGGGCCGGCCGTGTAGACCTCCCCCAGGTCGGGGTGCTCCTTGCGGGGGCGCGCCATGAGGGCCTGCCGCAGCCGCGCCGGGAGCCGCAGCGGCGGCCGGGAGGCCTGTCCCGTCCCGCTGGTCAGGGGGGTGAGGTCCTGGGTGGTGATGGGCGGGGACGTCCAGATGACGGAGGCTCCGAGGGCCTCTTCGAGGTCGGGCGGGAGCTGGGGCAGGGGCGGCAGGTGGTCGTCGGGCGCCAGGGCGTGGGCCTGGCGCTTCCAGTAGCGGGCGGTCGCGACCTCGGCGCGTGAGAGGTGGTGGAGGTAGAGGCAGCGGGCGGCGGTCTGCGAGCCCGCGCCGGCCGCGTACTGGAACCAGAACCGCGCGCCCTCCGTGCGGTCGGCGAGGTGGAGCAGGCAGCCGAAGAGCAGGGCCGAGTCGACGCCGTGGGGCCAGGAGTCGGCGGCCAGGGCGAGTTCGGCGAAGTCCCGGCTCTCCACGAGGCACCAGGTGAGGTCGTCCAGCCCCCGGGCGGCCCGCACGTGGCACGCGGCGTCGAGGACCAGGTCGTCGGTCTCGGCGGGGGTGGTCCGCCCGGGCCGGGTAGGGGCCGCGCCGGCTGCGGTCGCCGAGCGGGCGCGGTCGGCGGCGATGCGGCGGGCGATGCGGCGCCGGGCGGCGCCCTCGTCGTATCCGGCGTACTCCTCCGCGAGCACCGTCGCGTCCGCCAGGGCCGCGTCCAGTTCACACAGCGGCATGTCGCGGTCGTGGTGGCATGGCATGTCGCTCACTGGTCCTTCTCCTCTCCGGGGATCCGGTCCACCCCGAGTTTGCGGGACAGGGTTCGGCGTGCGCCGCGGATGTGCGATCGGACGGTGGCGGGGGAGATCCCCATCATCCGGGCGACCGTGTCGCAGTCGTTGCCCAGCAGGAAGGCCAGCAGCACCACGTCGTACTGCCGCTCGGACAGGCTCGCGATCGCCGCGTACAGGCCGAGTTTGGACTCCAGCAGCTCCAGCCGTTCCCGGGAGGAGCGGCGCAGGGCGGCGAACCAGGCCGTCTCCACCATGGCCACCTGCCGGCCCAGCACGACCAGCCGCCGCTCCACGTGCTCGCGCAGCACCGCCCAGGCGAAACCGTGCAGGCTCGCCTCCTTCAGCGCCTGGCGCCACACCTTCAGCAGGAAGGTGAACACGTCGTCGACGACTTCCTCGGCGTCCTTGGGATTGCCCAACTGCAGGTGGGCGTACCGCAGATAGGCACGGTGCTGCTGGGAGTGGAAAGCGGTGAACTCCACCGGCAGCACTCCGGCCAGTTCACTGGAGACGGCGCGGTCTCCGGACGGGTCGAGTTCTCCTTCGTTCATACGCTCCCCCGCAGCCGGTCGCGGCAGTCCGCCGGGGCGGCGGTGGTGTGGCGCCGGAGGACGGCGGGGCGGGCCGGGAGACGGTGGGGGGACGGCCCGTCGGATCCTCTCCCCGCCCCGCGGCCCGGCAGGCGCATGCGCTCGCGGAACACATCGGCTACGTCAACGCTGACCACGGTGGCGGCTGACAGCGCGCGGGCGACCGTCTGGGCGACATTCACTTCGGAAGAACCTTCCAGTGGAGTGTGCGTGACCGGCTGCCTGCCCCCGCACCAGCAGCCGCGGAGCGCCGGGGCGCTCCCACTCACCACCCCATCGGAAAACGAGCCCTATCGTGCAAGCCGGTCCCCGGAAATCCCGGGAACGAAGCGCATTCGCTTCTCCACGCGCCCCTGACCCCCCGCGCACGCCCCCCGACCTGGGGGCCGTTCATCGCACCGGCGCGGAGAACCGGCCCGCAGGACCGGCCCGCAGGACCGGCCCGCGGCGCCGGCTCCTGCGGTCCGCGCCCTACGGACGGCGCCTCAGCCGCCCAGAGTGGTGTTGCCGGTGATCGTGCCGTCCGTGCCGGACACGGTGACCGCGTGGCGGACGCCGTCGGGGCCGAGTACGACGGCCAGCCAGGCACCGCCACCGCCGTCCTGGGCGATCGCGCGCAGGCTTTCCACCTTGCCGCCCGACACGGCCGCCGCGGCCTTGGCGGCCGCGTCGCCGATGGACAGGGACGGCAGGGGCGCGGGCGCCTGGGCGCCCTTGCCGGAGCCGTCGCGCCCCTCGAAACGGCCGGGAACACCCGGGAGGCCGGGGAGACCGGGGCGGCCGGGGGCATCGGGGTGGGCGAAGCGCTCCCGCACCCCGGGGCCGTCCTCGCCGCCGGGCGCCTTCCGTGCGCGCTCGTCGCCGGGCGCCTCTCCCTGCGGCCCCCGCTTGAGGCCGCCGCCGTGGCCGGGTTCGAAGCGGAGCATGTGCGGTCCGCGGCCGGCCCGCTCGTGGTGATGGTGGTGCTCGGCCACGGCCACCGCCGTGACCCCGCCGCCCACGACCACCACGACCGCCCCCGCCGCCACCCAGCGGGCGCGCCGGCCGCGGGGCACCAGCCGGGACAGCACCACGCGCTTGCGCGCGCCGGCCTCCGGCGCGTTGCCGGGGGCCTGCTCGGGCGGCGGCGGAACGGATTCAGACATACGGCTGCTCCTTCTGACGGCCGGACACGGTGCCCGGCTCGCCCCAGAGCATGCTGAGCGGATGCTGAAGCCCAGCTGAAGCCGCCTGAAGACCTCTTCAGCCGGGCGGTGGGGCCGCCTGCGATCCTGTTCGGCATGCGCGTACTGGTGGTGGAGGACGAACGGCGGCTCGCCGTGGCACTGCAACGGGGGCTGCAGTCGGAGGGGTTCTCGGTGGACCTGGCCCACGACGGCCCCCAGGGGCTGTGGATGGCCACCGAGCACCACTACGACCTGATCGTCCTCGACATCATGCTCCCCGGGCTGAACGGCTACCGGGTCTGCGCGAAGCTGCGAGCGGCCGGCAACGAGTCGGGGATCCTGATGCTCACGGCCAAGGACGGCGAGTACGACGAGGCGGAGGCGCTGGACACCGGCGCCGACGACTTCCTGTCGAAGCCGTTCTCCTACCTGGTGCTGGTCGCCCGGCTGCGGGCGCTCGGTCGGCGTACGGGTGGCCGGCGCCCGCAGGTGCTGCGCTTCGGGGACCTGCTGATCGATCCGGCCCGGCGCACCTGCTCCCGTGGTGCTACGGAGATCCGGCTGACCGCCCGGGAGTTCGCGATCCTGGAGTATTTGGGCCGCCGGTCCGGCGAGGTGGTGTCCAAGCGGGACATCCTGGAGCAGGTGTGGGACGCGGCCTTCGACGGTGACCCCAACGTGGTGGAGGTGCACGTCAGCGCGGTCCGCCGCAAGGTCGACGCCCCGTTCGGGCGGGCCGCGCTGGAGACCGTGCGGGGCGCCGGATACCGGCTGGCGGCCGACGGTGGCTGAGCCCTCCCTCCTCCGCGGAAGCGGAAGCATCGGCGGCGTCCTGCGCCCGCTCCCCCGCACCGCCCTGCTCCGGTGGCCGGTGCTGCGCAGGCTGTGGCCCACCACGGTCCGGGCCAGGGCCACCGCGGGGGCCGGCCTGGTGGTGGGCGCCGCCCTGGCAGTCGCTTCGTTCTCCCTGCTGGGGCTGCTGGAGGCCAATCTGCAGCGCAACGCGGAGAACGACGCGCGGCGGCAGGCCGAGACCGTGGCGCAGCTCGCCGCCGCCGGGAAGCTGGGCCGGGCCCGTCCGGCGGGCCGCGGGGTGGAGTTCGTCCAGGTGGTGAGCGCGGACGGACGGGTCCTGTTCTCCAGCCCGAACCTCGTCGGGGTGCCGCCGTTCCCGCCTGCCCCGCCCGAGGCCCCGGGGACACGGCTGCACACCTGGCGGGTCCGTCCCGTCGACGGCGATCACCGCCAGCGGGTGGTGCAGGTGGTCACCCAGACGCCGGACGGCCCGGCCACCGTCTACGCCGGCGCCTCGCTGCGGGACGCGGACGCCGCCGACGACGTCACCACCGCCGCGCTCGTCATCGGCATGCCTCTGCTCCTGGCGACCGTCGTCCTCGTGACCTGGCGGGTGACCGGACACGCGCTGCGGCCGGTGGAGGCGATCCGTGCGGAAGTCGCCGCGATCTCCGACCGGGACCTGCACCGCCGGGTGCCGGTTCCCGCCACTCATGACGAGGTCGCCCGGCTGGCCGAGACCATGAACGCCACACTGGACCGGCTGGAGGCGTCCGGCCTGCGCCAGCGGCAGTTCATCGCCGACGCCTCCCACGAACTGCGCAGCCCCATCACCGTGCTGCGCACGCAGCTGGAGGTGGCGCTGGCCGTCCGGGACCCGGAGCTGTGGCCCGAGCTGATCGGCGGCGCGCTGGAGGACATCGAACGGCTCCAGCGCCTCGCGGCGGATCTGCTGCTGCTCGCCCGTATCGACGCGGCCCAGCCGGTGGCGGCTGTTCCGCTGGACCTGGCGGTCCTGGTGCGGGAGGTGGTGGAGGCCCGCCTCGGCGACCGGGTGCCCGTACGGATGGACCTCGCCGCAGATGTCGAGGTCACGGCGGGGGCTCTGTGGCTCGGCCGGGTCATCACCAATCTGGTGGACAACGCCCAGCGGTACGCGGAGGGCGGCGTGGACGTGAGGCTGCGCACCGCGGGGGGCGGCGCGCGGCAGGGCACTGCCGTGCTGGAGGTCGTCGACGACGGACCGGGGATCCCCGCGGCCGAGCGGGAGCGGGTCTTCGAACGGTTCACCCGGCTCGACGACTCGCGCAGCCGTGACCACGGCGGTGCCGGCCTGGGACTCGCCATCGCACGTGACCTGAGCGCGCACCACGGGGGAACGCTGACGGCCGAGGACTGCCCGGGCCGGGGCGCCCGCCTGGTGCTCAGGCTGCCGCTGGCGCCGCGGGCCTAGGAGGTGTCGTCTCGACGGGCTTGCCGGGGCGCGGGCTGTCGTGCGGGCGCCGTGACCCGGTGAACCCCTGCGGTCACCGCACGGGGTCTACGGGCGGCGGGCAGGCATTCGTGGCGGGATGCCGGGCAGATGGGGCATATGACCAGTGAACGAGAACCCCACACGCCCGGGACCGCCGAGCCGGAGCTGCCCGCCCCGGTTCCGGAGAACGAAGACGCGGTCACGCCCGACCTTCCCCCGTCGGGCCCTTCGGCGCCCGATCTGTGGACGTCCGAGGACGGCGAGGACAGCGCGGAAGGCGGAGACGGCGAGGACGTCCGGGAGGGCGACACGACGCGGCCTGAGGCGGACCAGACCGCGAAGTCCGAGGATCCCGAGCCCCAGGAACCCACCGACTGAGCCCCCGTGTCCGCGGTCAGCGCGTATGGCGGTGTCGGCCGTGCTTGGGCGGGTGGTGGTCGGTCGTCAGCAGCACGAGGGCCAGTCCGAGCGGCAGCAGGAACAGCAGCAGAAGTGTCATGGGGCGCTTGTGCCCTGACGGCCGCGGTCGACACGGCCGTTTTCGCACCGGCCGTCCGGGGTCCTCTCGGGCGCCCGTCCAGGGGGCTCTATAGTTAGGTCACCCTAACCGGGCTCCCGCGGGTGCTCCGCACTCGCCCGAGCCGTGCCGAGCAGAAACCGGAAGCGTATGAGACCCGAGTCCACCGCCCTCACACCGCAGCGCGCCGACGTGCTGACCGAGACCGTCGAAGGTTTCGGCACGGTCCGCTTCACCCCGGTCGACCCCGCGGCGGACTCCGCGGTGCTGCATTCGTGGGTCGTCGAGGAGCGCGCACAGTTCTGGGGCATGAACGGCGCCAGCCGGGAACTGGTCCAGGAGATCTACGAGGACGTGGACCGCCGCGACACCCATCACGCGTACATGGTCCGGCTGGACGACGAGCCGGTGGCGCTCTTCCAGACGTACGAGCCGGCCGAGGACCGGATCAGCGAGTGCTACCAGGTGCGGGAGGGCGACATCGGCGTCCACCTGATGCTGGCTCCGGCGAACGGCCGGCCCCGGCCGGGGTTCAGCCGGACTCTGATCGGGTCGCTCACCCGGTTCACCTTCCGCGACCCGGCCGTCCTGCGCGCGGTGGCCGAGCCCGACGCCGCCAACGACAAGGCCGTCGCCCTGATGTGCCGCCTCGGCTTCGTGCGGCAGGGGGAGATCACCCTCCCCGAGATCGACCTGCCCGAGGTGTACCTCCCCGAGAAGCGGGCCGTGCTCGCCTTCATGGACCGCCCGGCGGTACTCCCGCCGGCCGTGGCGGTCGAAACCCCCTAGGGGGGCCGGCGCCGCCGGCACGGCGGGCCGGTGGGGGGCCGCTCATCCGGCGGCCACCACCTCGCCCGCCGTGACCTGGGGAGGGTTGGGGAGCAGCGAGGCGAGGTGGTCCCTGACGAAGTCGGCCGCTCTGGCGACCGACTCGTCGGCTCCGGCCCGGTCCTCGTAGACGCTGGTGGACACCATCACCCCGTCCCCGGCGTCGACCCAGTAGTAGGCCACGAATCCCGGGACGCGGCGGAGGATGGCCACGAACCCCTCGTCGACGATGCGCCCCGCTTCGGCGGGGTCGGCCACCCCTTCGTATCGCCGGATCACCGCGTACATGGTCGGTCTCCTCACTTGTCGAGAAAGAGGATCTCGTCGGAAGGACGGGGCATCCGCAGCGTTTTGCCGTCCTCGCTGATCCTGATGAGCCGGTGCAGTCCGGTCTGGGTCTTGCCGTCCGGCAGGAAGCGGTATTCGTCGGCGGCTCCGGCGAGATAGGCGGAGAAGCCCGCGAGCGAGGTGGTGTCCGCGCCGGAGTCCAGGTAGTCCTTCAGCCGGCGGAACAGTTTGGGCAGGATCACCACGCCCGTCTCGTCGTCCGTGATCGATCCGATGTCGGCGATCAGCGCCCCTTCGACGGTCTTGTCCACGGCCCACAGCCCCTTCGGGGGCGATTCGGAGCGGGCCGCCCGGGCGGCGTCCCGGAGGACGTCGCGCAGGTATCCGGGCAGTCCCGGATAGAACATCGGATACGCCAGTCCGTCTTCGACCAGGCGGTAGTTGGCGCTCTTCTTGATCAGGGCCTGGTCGACCGTGACCTCGTAGCCGCTGTACACGGGTGGGCGGACGCTGCCGGCGAAGGCCAGCGCGATGCAGCGGCCGTAGGCGTCGGCGCCGCTGGTGAGGATGAATCCCGGGACCTGGACCGGTTCGGTGGTGACGGTTCCGTTCTCGTGGAGGTCGATGCCGGTGAAGCCGAGGTGCACCAGCAGGGCCTTGGTGGCCTGGCGCCCGAACTCCTTCGGCTGGCGGCGCTCGGGGCCGTACCCGGGCTTTCTGTAGTGCGTCTCCAGCGCGTCCACGCCCTCCAGGCGCACGGCGGCCCGGCCGTCAGCCTTCGGTACGACCGGGGCGCGGCCGCCCACGAGCTTCCAGTCGGCCACGTCGTCGGGGATGAAGGGGAGGGTGTCGCCGTCCGGCTCGGCACCGCCGTCCACCCGGAACGACCCTTTGATCAGCAGCATGGACACGATGACTCCCGAAGACGATGGAGACCGCTCTTTCACTTTCCGTGGATAGAACGTCACTCACCGTACATGGAGTTCCGGGGAAAATGCGGTGCCCCGGCCCCGGCCGGTCCCTAGACTCGCCGTACGCGCCGCCGACAGGGCCGTGCGCGCCTCATGCCGAGTCCGAAGAGAAGGGGAGCCCGCGCGATGTGCACCTACCGCACCGCCGCCTTCGCTCCCCCGTCCCGGTACGACGTGATCCCGGTGTCTCGTGACGCCCGGTGCCGGCTGCGCGGCCGTCACCGTTAACCCGTGACGCGTCTTCAGATCCCGTCTGGTTCCGTCCCCCTCCCCTGTTCTCCGTAGGCCGCCGCCTGCCCGGACCCGCTCCGGGTGGGACGGCCGGCCGCGGGCGGCGGTGAGGGTGACGTGTGACGGGGCGGTCGTCAGGGAATTCGCGCCGCCCTCTTCATCTCTTCACTCGAAAGGCCTCGGGCCATGCGCGCCAACGGACGCCCCCTCACCACCACTTCCCCCACCAAGGTCCGCAACCTGGGCATCCTCGCCCATGTGGACGCCGGCAAGACCACGCTCACCGAGCGGATCCTGTTCGCGACCGGCGCCATCCACAAGCGGGGAGAGGTGCACCACGGCACGACCGTCACCGACTACGACCCGCAGGAACGCGACCGCGGCATCACCATCTTCGCCGCGGCCGTGAGCTGTACCTGGGACGGGCACCACGTCAATCTGATCGACACCCCCGGGCACGTCGACTTCTCCGACGAGGTGGAACGCTCCCTGCGGGTGCTCGACGGCGCCGTGGCCGTGTTCGACGCCGTCGCCGGGGTCGAGCCGCAGAGCGAGACGGTGTGGCGGCAGGCCGACCGACACGGTGTGCCGCGGATCGCGTTCGTCAACAAGCTGGACCGGACGGGCGCCGACCTCGACACGGCCGTCGCGTCGATCCGCCGCCGCCTGGGTGTCGTGCCCCTGGTGGCCCAACTGCCCATCGGCCAGGAGGACGCCTTCACCGGGGTCGTCGACCTGGTGGCCATGCGCTCGCTGCGCTGGACCACCGGCACCGCCGGCGTCGAGTGCGGTCCGATCCCCGCACCGCTACGGGAGGAGGCCGGCCGGCGGCGCAGGCTGCTGGAGGAGGCGGTGGCCGAGCTGCACGCCGAGGCGCTGGAGGAGTTCTGCGCGGATGGCGCCCTGGGCGACGGCACACTGGCCCGCGCCCTGCGGGAGTTGACGCTGCGCGGGGACGGCGTCGTCGTGCTCTGCGGATCGGCGTACCGCAACCGTGGGATCGAGCCGCTGCTGGACGCGGTCGCCGCCTACCTGCCGGCGCCCTGCGACATGCCGCCCGTACGGGGTACGGCGGACGGGGCGGAGCAGGAGCGCGCGCCCGACCCGGCGGAGCCTTTCACGGCCCTCGCCTTCAAGGTGACGGCGACACAGACGGGACGTCTCACCTACCTGCGGGTCTACTCCGGCACGCTGCGCAAGGGCGGGACGGTACTGGACGCGGCCACGGGCCGGACGGAGCGGGTGGGCCGGATCCTGCGGATCCAGGCCGACCGGCACGAGGAGAAGGAGGAAGCGGTGGCCGGTGACATCGTCGCCGTGATCGGGCTCAAGTCCGCACGTGCGGGCACGACCCTGTGCGCGCCGGACGCGCCTGTCGTCCTCGAACCGCCCACGGTGGCCGAGCCGGTCGTGTCCGTGGCGGTGGAGGCCCGCCAGAACGCCGACACCGGACGGCTGGCGTCGGCGCTGGCACGGCTCGCCGAGGAGGACCCCTCGCTGGTGGTCCGGTCCGACCCGGAGACGGGGCAGACCGTGCTGTCGGGTCTGGGCGAGCTGCACCTGGAGGTGGCGGTGGAGAAGATCCGGCGCGGCCAGGGGGTGGAGGTCGTCGTGGGCCGCCCGCAGGTCTCGTACCGGGAGACCGTGGTGCGCGGGGTGCGCGGCCTGGTCTACCGGCACGTCAAACAGGACGGTGGCGCGGGTCAGTTCGCGCACGTCGTACTGGATGTCGAGCCGCTGGAGGAGCCGGTCTTCGAATTCCGCTCGGCGGTCGTCGGCGGCCGGGTGCCTCAGGAGTACGCGCGCGCCGTCGAGGCGGGCTGCCGGGACGCGCTCGCCGAGGGACCGCTCGGCGGACACCCGGTGACGGGGCTGCGCGTCACGCTCACCGACGGGGCGACGCACTCCAAGGACTCCTCGGAGATGGCGTTCCGGGCTGCGGGCCGGTTCGGGCTGCGAGAGGCGCTGCGGCTGAGCACGATGGAACTGCTCGAACCGGTCGTGGAGGTCACGGTGAGCATCCCGGAGGACGGCGTCGGGAGCGTGCTGGGTGATCTCGCGGCCCGCCGCGGCCGGGTCTCGGGCCAGGCCGCCGAGGCGGGCACCGCGGTGATCACCGCGGCCGTGCCGCTGGCCGAGCTGTTCGGGTACGCGTCCCGGCTGCGGGGCCGGACCCAGGGCCGGGGCGTCTTCACCGCCAGGCCCGCCGGTCTCGCGCCGGTACCGGCCTCGGTCGCGGGGTCCCTGCCGCGGCGGTGACCGCACCCCGCCCCCGCCCCGCCCCCGGAGCCGGGGGCGGGGCGGGGCGGGCGCCGATACGGCGTCGAGGGGGACGGTGAGACGGCGGCCGGCCGGGGTTCACCCGGCTGCACGGCCCGGGCTGCGGCTTCGCGGGCGGCCGCCGTCGCATAGTCGTGGCAGGCCCGGGCGGGGCGCCGTACCGGAGGGAGCGATGGTGGTGGACATCGGACGGCGCGCCGCGCTCGCGGCGCTGCTCGCGGCAGGGCTCGTACCGTGCGCGGATGCCGGGGCCGCAAGTCGTACGCCTGTCACGGAGGGTACGGCGGTCCCCTCCGGTCCGCGGCCGCCGGCGTCGCTGCTCGGCGAGGAGATCCGTCGGCTGCCCACGTCCCGCAAGGTCGTGGCACTCACCTTCAACGCCGCCTGGGACGAGGCCGGGATCGACACCGTCCTGGCGGAACTGCGGCGGCGCGCGCTGCCCGCCACCTTCTTCCCGACCGGCGCCTTCGCCGCAGCGCACCCTCGGGCGGTGCGCACGATCGGCGCGGCGCACGGCCTGGGCAACCACTCCTACAGCCACCCCTACTTCGAGGAGCTCACCACGGCGCAGCGGGTGGAGGAGGTACGCCGTGCCGACGCGGCGATCCGGAAGGCCTCCGGTACGGAGCCGCTGCCGTTCTTCCGCTTCCCCTACAGCGCGACGACCCGGGACTGCGTCACCGACGTGAACGACCTGGGATACGCGGCGATCGAGTTCACCGCCGACACCAACGGCTACCTCGGTCCGCAGGGCGGCATGAGCGTGGAGGCCGCCGTGGAGCGGGCCGTCGACGCCCTGTCCCCCGGAGCGATCATCCAGATGCACGTCGGCAGCAGCGGGGACGGGACCGTCCTCGACGCCGAGGCCCTCCCCCTGGTCATCGACGCCGCCGAAGCCGGGGGCTACACGGTCGTCGACCTCCGCGCATTCCTCGTGCCGTAGTGTCCACGGCGGCAGCGCGACGGGGCAGCGCCCGCGGACTCCGGGCGGTGGTGCGGGAGTTCTGCGCCGGCTCGGTAAAGCCCTTGACCTCAAGCGAGGTTCAGGTCGGAGGCTTCTGCGTATGCCGCCGCGGCCGAACCGCAGCCCGGCACTTCACACGTTGGGGGAACTCACATGTCGCACAGTTCACTTCGGGACTCCGGCTCTTCCGCGGCTGCCGTCGCCGCACCCTCTGCCCGCCGTTCCGGCTTCGGCTGGTGGAAGGTGCTCCTCACCGGTGCGGTCGGCGCGGCGGTGGCCAATCTGGTGGTCTTCGCCGCCGCCAAGGCGGCCGGTGCGTCGCTCGTCGTCATGGACGCCGGTGAGGAACACCCGATCACGATCGGAGGTGTGATCGGTTCGTCCGTCGTCCCGCTGGTCGTGGGATTGGGCGCCGCCCTGCTGTTGGCCCTGTGGAAGCCTGTGTTCCTGCGGATCGCGCAGTACGCGGGCACGGGTCTGGCACTGCTGTCGGTCGCCGGCCCGCTGTCGGCCGACGCCGACGGCGGGACCGTCGCGGCCCTGGCCCTCATGCACATCACCCTCGGCGTCGCGGTCTTCACTACCCTGCGGCTCCACCGCCGCCACCGCTGAGCCTGCCGCGGAAAACCGGTGCGTGGTGCGGGACGGGACCGCGTAGGGTCTCCCTGTTGATCAGGGGAAGGACACACTTGCAGGTCAGAACCAGACGCGGGTTCCTGGGTGCGGTCGCCGCCGTCGCCGTGGCGTCGTCCGTCGGCGCCTGCGGCGGCCGGGGCGGGGCGGGCGCGAGGCGCGACGATCCGCTCGACGTACCGGCGGGCGCGCATCTGCCGGCGGCCCGCGAGTCCGTGGCCGCGGACGGCACCACGATCGTGATCGGCGATCCGTCCGCCGCACTCTCCGTCCGGCTCTACGAGGACCTGAGCTGCCCCGCGTGCGCCGAGTTCGAGCTGGAGGGCACCGGCCCGTACCTGAAGCGGGCGGCCCGGAACGACGCACTGCAACTGCAGTTCACACTCGGCTCCTTCCTCGGTCCCGGGTCGAAGTTCGCCGCGAACGCGCTGCGCGCCGCCGTGGACCGGAACAAGTTCACCGAGTACCACGAGGTGCTGTACCGCCATCAGGCGAGGATGCGCAGGTCCGGCGGCTTCACCCGGGACCGGCTGCTGGCCCTGGCCGACACGGTGCCGGGCCTGCGCGGCCCGGAGTTCGACGCGGCCGTACGGGAGACCGCCCACCGGGAGTTCGTGGAGGCCTCGGACCGGGCGCTCGACGCGTCGGGGGTCACGTCGACTCCCACCATGGCGATCAACGGCGCCCTGGTCACTTCGGGCGGTCGCGGGCTCTACGAGGACCGCGACCGCCTGCACCACCGTCTACGTAAAGCCGCGGCTCCGCGGTGACCGTTGGGGAACTGCGGGCCGCCACCGGCGACCCGTGCTTCGGCCCCGTCACCGCAGAGGCGGTGGGGCTCGGCTTCGACGCCATGTTGAGGCTCGACCCGAGGGAGTCGGCCGTGTTCACGGTCGAGGACCTGAGCGACGGCCGGGTGATCGGCATGGCCGACTACCGGGACCTCGACCCGTACACCGGCGTGGCGACGCTCGGGACAACCATCGGCGAGCAGGAGTTCTGGGGCCGCGGACACGGCAGGGACGCCCTGCGGCTGCTCGTGGACCACCTGTTCGCGCGTATCCGCTGACCCGGCTGGAGCCGGACACCTGGAGCGGCGACGAACGCGCCGTCCGCGCCTTCGCCGGCTCGGGCTTCCGCGAGGAGGGCCGCCGCCGGGCCGCCGTGCTGGTGGAGGGCGAGCGCTACGACCGCGTGCTCTTCGGGATGCTCCGCGAGGAGTGGGCGAAGCAGCTCTGGCCCTGCCGGACTGACCGCCCTGTCCTCCCGGGCCGGGCCGGGCCGACTGACCGCCCACACCGACCTACGGTCTCCCGTAGCGACCTTCCGGCCTTGCGAGGCGGCAAGGTGAACGGGTGACCGGCCGAGGCCGCCCCGCAGGGGATCCCCTCGCGCCGGGCACCTTCGACAATCCTTCAGCGCCCCGCGCGCACCCACCTGTGCGCCGTCGTCGTCGACGGCCGAGTCGCCCGTCCCGCCCGCCCACGCGCACCGCCGAGGACCCGGCCGTGGACGACCCGCCCCCGCTGCCGCAGCAGTTGGGCACGGGCCGACCGTTGGGTTTCGGCAACTCGTGGGCCCCGTAAGGGAGCCGAGGAGACCACGGGCCCCCGGGCGGACGCCGGCCCTCACCGCTCGTGACGGAGAGAATTCGGCAGGTAGTAATTAGGTGAATTCCTGACTGAATTCCCGTCAACAAGCCTCCGCATCATATCTCGATTTGATAACAACCGACCTCCATAGGACTGGACCTTTCGCGTGCGACGCGCGTAACTCCCTTTAAATCGCGGCATGTTGAGTGTTCGTCAAATCATGCCAACAGGTAACGGAATGATTTCCCGGGCCGCGCCCCCGTTTGTCCGAATTCTCCGCCGCATTTGTCTGGCAGGCTTCCGCGCACCCCATCAGTCCGACAACGATTTGAGGTGCCCATGACGGGACGTCGCAGACGCACTGCAACCGATCACCGCCGCAAACCCCGGCGCTTGATACTCGCCACCGCCGCCGTGGCAGCCGGAGCCGTGATCGCCGCGGGCATCGCCTACTCCGGGCTCGGCGACGGTGCCCAGGCCGCCGGATCCGTCGAGGCCGCGGCCTCCGCTCCGGCCGCCGCCCCCGCCCGGGACGAGGAGCCCGAACCCCTCTCCGCCGCGCCCGCCAACGAGAGCGCGCGCGGCATGGTCTACGACGGTCTGCAGCCGGCGCCCAAGGGCGACCGCTGCGTCGGCGTCTACCGCACCGGAGACGGGCACTGCACGCACGGCCCCGACGCCCCGCCGAAGGGCGTCGACATCACGAAGGACATCCCGCCGGCCGTCAAGGAGACGGCCCCGGCGGCCGATCCGGCCAAGCCCTCCACCGACGACCCGGCCACCAAGGAAGGCGGCGGGCGTCCTCAGGACGCGCCCGCGGCCGACGCCTCGGCGACCAAGGCCACCGCGCCCGCGCCCGCCGCCGCAGAGGGCAGCCAGGCCGTCGCCGCGGGCCCCGCCGGCCAGACCGTCCAGTGTGACGGCGACGGCAGCAGCGGCAACCGCGTGCAGGTCGTGTACGTCCATGCCCCGGGCAAGGACCGCTACTCCGAGTACCTCGCCTCGTTCCGCAAGTGGGCGGCCGACGCCGACCTCATCTACTCGGCGAGCGCCAAGGAGACCGGCGGCGTCCGGCACATCCGCTACGTGACCGCCGCGGACTGCACCCCCACCGTGCTCAACATCGAGCTCCCGGCCAACGCCCTGGCGGAGTTCAGCGCGACCAACAACGCGCTCGCCGCCAAGGGTCTCGACCGCCGCGACCGCAAGTACATGATCTTCGCCGACAGCCAGGTCTACTGCGGCATAGGCACCTTCGCGGGCGACGAGCGCCCCGGCCAGAACAACCAGAGCAACTTCGGCCCCTCCTACGGGCGTACCGACTCCGGTTGCTGGGGCGGTCACACCGCCGCGCACGAACTCGGCCACAACCTGGGCGCCGTCAACAACAGCGCCCCGAACACCAGCCGCGGCGCGCACTGCACCGACGAGTACGACGTCATGTGCTACTCGGACACCCCGTACTACCCGAAGATGCGCAACATCTGCACCAACCAGGCGTCCGAGAACATCCTGGACTGCAACCACGACGACTACTTCCACACCAGTCCCAAGGCCGGCAGCTATCTGGCCACGCACTGGAACATCGCGGACAACCAGTTCCTGATGAAGACCAAGGGCGGTGGCGGCGGTACGGACCCCGGTCCCAACCCGACGCCGACGCCCACGAAGAAGCCGTCGCCGACGCCGACCAAGAAGCCGACCGGCGGACCGACGGTGACGGCCGCCCAGATCCAGTCCACCTCCGTCGTGGTGAGCTGGCCGAAGGTCGAGGGCACCGCCTGGTACCAGGTGATGCTGAACGGCAAGCACCTGACCTGGGTCCAGTCGCAGGTGCTGCGCATCTACAACCTGCAGCCCAACACCTCGTACACGGTGACCGTGTCCGCCCGTGACGGCTCCGGCCGCGACACCGGACCCGGCAAGGCCGCGACGTTCCGTACGACCGGGGCCGGCGGCGGGGCGACCACCCCGGGCAGCCGCTACACGCTCGGCAACGGCAGCACCGGCATGGCCGCGGAGGTCTGGGGCGGCCGCACCGCCGACGGCACCGTGCTCGTCGGCGGCCGCGCCAACGGCTACGCCCAGCAGCAGTGGTACTTCGACGACGCGGGCAGCGGGCAGGTCCGCATCCGGTCCGCGGCCTCCGGCAAGTGCCTCCAGCCGGGCGGCGCGCCCGCCCAGGGCATGTGGGTCGCCCAGCAGGCCTGTGACAAGAACAACGGTGCGCAGGCCTGGAAGCTGACGACCCGCGGTGGCGCGGTCACCGTGACGGACCCGAGCGGCGGCTTCGCCCTCACCGTCAGCAACCGCCCTTACTACGGGAACTGGCTGCTCGACCTCCAGCGTGCGGACGGCCGCGCGACGCAGGCCTGGACCATCCAGAAGTCCGGCTGAGCACCGCCGCCACGCCCGGTGCCGAGGCGCACTCCACGCCTCGGCGCCGGGGCCACCCCGTGACGCCGTGAAACCGCCCGGCGGACGGCCGCCCCGTGCGGCCGTCCGCCGGTTTCCCCTCTTCTCGACCGGAGCACCCGACGATGCGCATACGAATCGCTCTCTCCGCCACCCTGGCCGCACTCGGTCTCATGTTCCTGATCCCCGGCGCCGCCCATGCCCACGGCGACACCCTGAAGGTGGTGGTGACCGGTCAACGCGCCGGCCATGTCACCACCGACATCACCTGGGAGAACGACGGGGACGCCGTCGACGAGACGGTCGCCGCCACCGTCAACGCGGTCAGCCCCGACGGCTCCCGCACCATGGGCCCCTGGCGGCTGGTCCGCGACCCGGCGGCGGCGCCCGCCGGCTGGACCACCGCCGAGGTGCTGCCGCCCGGTTCGTGGAAGGTGACCGTCGAGGTGGGCTTCCCCGCACTCGGCAAGGGTGAAGCCGAAGTCGGCGTCCCCGTGGTGGATCCGGCTCCGACCACCGGCGCGGGGACCGCCGGCGCGGGGACCACCGCCACCGGGACGACGGACTCCGCGACCGGCGGCACTCCGGCCGTGTCGGCCCCGACCCCGGCCTCCGCCTCCGGTTCCGGTTCCTCGTCCCCCGCTCCGGCTTCCTCCGCTACGCAGGCCGTCTCCGGCACCGACGGCGACGCCGTCTGGTGGACCACGGCGGGTGTCGCGGTGACGGCCCTCGCGGGGGCGGGCGTGGGCCTGCTGCTGCGCCGGCGCCGGATGCGCGGCGCGTGCAGGACGTCGTAGCGGGCCGGTAGCCGGTCCCCCGGCCTGGGGCGGGAACCCGGGCGGCGGATCATGCGTCGTAGCCTGCGACGTCGCGCCCGCGTCCGCCGGACGGGAAGGGCCGGCGGGGACGGAGGGGCCGGAGCGGGTGGGCAGGATTCCGGTACGGCGGGCCGCCCGCCGCGGGGAAGACAGCGCGGTCGGCGGCGCTGCGGCCCGCACGGCTGCGGCCGGGCGCGGACGGCTCCTCGCCGCGCTCGCGCTGCTGACCGCCGCCGTCCTGGTGTTCCACTCGGCCGTGCCCAATGCGGTGGGCCGCCTCGGCAGCCTGCTGGAGGCCTTCCTGCCCTGGGCCGGCCTGGCGGTGCCGCTGCTGCTCGTGGCGGCACTCGTACGCCGCTCCGCCCTCGCGACGGCGGCCACGCTGCTGCCCTCGCTGGCCTGGCTGGGCCTCTTCGGCGGGCTGCTCCTCCCGGCGGAGGACGGTCCCGCCGATCTGACGGTGGTCCAGCACAACGTCAGTGACGAGAACCGGGACCCTTCGGGCACCGCGGCCGCACTGGCCGATGCCGCGCCGGACCTCATCGCCCTGGAGGAGCTGACCGCCTCGGCGCTGCCGGCCTACACGCAGGCGCTGGCTTCGCGGTATCCGCACCACGCCGTCGAGGGAACGGTCGGCCTCTGGTCGAGGTACCCGCTGACCGGCGTCCGCCGGCTGGACATCAGGCCGGCGGCGATCGGCGAGGACTGGAGCCGTGGCCTGCGGGCCGGCGTGAGCACGCCGCGGGGCGAGGTCGCCGTGTACGTCGCCCACCTGCCCTCGGTCCGCATCCGGCCGTCCGGCTTCGCCACGCAGCTGCGGGACGAGAGCGCGCGACTGCTGGGCGCGGCCGTCGCCGCCGAGCCGGTGGCGCGGGTGGTGCTGCTGGGCGACCTCAACGGCACCGTGTACGACCGGGGGCTCGCTCCGCTGACCTCTCGGATGGAGGTGCCCCGGCGGGGGTTCGCCCTCAGCTGGCCCGCGTCCTTCCCGGTCTCCCGGATCGACCAGGTCCTGGCGCGCTCGGCGTCCGTGTCCGACATCCGCACCCTGCCGGCCACCGGGAGCGACCACCTGCCGGTCGTCGCCCGCATCACGCTGGACCGGCCGCCCGCCTCGTAGCCGGATCGCCGTCCGCCGGGGGGTCGAGGAGCTCAGGCCCGTTGTTGCGCACGTTGTTGACCGCCGTCGAGACGGGGCGGACGTCCAGCCGCCCGCCCCCGGGGGCGGCGAGCAGGGCGCGCAGTTCGTCCGCGTCCTGGTGTGAGGGGTCGAGCCAGGCCCCGTAGTCGGCCGGGGCGAGGGCGAGCGGCATACGGGGGTGGACGCGGCCGGCCGCGTCGGTCGCCTCGGTGGTGATGACGGTGCAGGTGGCCCACCAGGCCGCCGGATCGTCGTCGTCCGCGACTCCCGGGTCGCGCCAGAACTCGTACAGCCCGGCCATCGCCATCACCGCGCCGTCCTCGGGGCGGATGAAGTACGGCTGCTTGTACGCCTTGGCCCCGGCGGAGGCGGGGACCGCCTGCCACTCGTAGAAGCCGTCCGCGGGCAGCAGGCAGCGGCGCTTGGCGAAGGCGCGCCGGTAGGCGGGCTTCTCGTGCACCGTCTCCACCCGCGCGTTGATCATCTTCGCGCCGCCGGTCGGGCTCTTCGACCACGACGGCACCAGGCCCCACCGCAGCGGCCGCAGTCGCCGCTCCAGCAGCCCGGTGTCCCGGTCGGCGCGCTCCAGCACCGCCCAGACCGCGTCGGTGGGGGCGACGTTCCAGCTGGGCTCCAGCGCATGTCCGGGATCCGGGGGCGCGGCCCGGAACAGGCCGGACAGATCCTCGGGACCGCGGGTGGAGACGTATCGGCCGCACATACCCCCCACCCTGCCATCTGCGACCGTCTCCCGGCGGCTCCGCCGCGAACCACCCCGGCGCGTCCAAGGGGCGTGAATACTGCCGGGCACCGGCAATGACGCGAGAGCAAGTCCCAGGACAGTATGGGGACTCCAGGGCGCACCGGGGGCTTTCCTGCCGGACGCCGGAACCGCATGTCGACGCGTGCCGACTCGCGCCGGCTCGCGCCGACTCGCGGTGTACGCCGGCCGGGGGGCGGGAGGGGGGAAGCGCTCCGTCCGCGCGGTGGTTCCGGCGGCTCCCGCGCCGCGGCTCCTCCGCGGCGATCACGGCGTCCGTCGTCCGCCCGCGTCCGTCGTCCGCTTACGGCGGTTCATCCGTGCCACGCCGGCACTCACTCCCAAGGGGGGATTCCTCATGGATGCCATCACGTCGGGCCTCAGCCTGCTCATCCTCAGTCTCCTGGTCGTCGCGCTCGTCGTGGTGGTCGTCCTGACCCGCCTCTTCCGCAAGGTCGAGCAGGGCAAGGCCCTGATCGTGTCGAAGATGCGGAAGGTGGACGTCACCTTCACCGGTCAGGTCGTCCTGCCCGTCCTGCACAAGGCCGAGGTCATGGACATCTCGGTGAAGGCCATCGAGATCTCCCGGACCGGCCGCGACGGGCTGATCTGCCGGGACAACATCCGCGCCGACATCCGGATCTCCTTCTTCGTCCGGGTGAACAAGACCGCCGCGGACGTCATCAGGGTCGCGCAGGCGATCGGAACGGCCCGGGCCAGCGACAAGGCCACCCTCCAGGAGCTCTTCAACGCCAAGTTCTCCGAGGCGCTCAAGACGGTCGGCAAGCAGATGGACTTCACCGACCTCTACACCAAGCGGGACGAACTCCGCTTCAAGATCATCGAGATCATCGGGATCGACCTCAACGGCTACAGCCTTGAGGACGCGGCCATCGACTACCTGGAGCAGACCCCCCTGGCCCAGCTCGACGCCGGCAACATCCTCGACGCCCAGGGCATCCGCAAGATCACCGAGCTGACCGCCATCGAGAACGTCCGCACCAACGAGTTCCGGCAGCACGAGCAGAAGGAGATCACCCGCCAGAACGTCGACGCGCGCGAGGCCATCCTGGAGCTGGAGCGCCGTCAGGCCGACGCCGAGATCAAGCAGCGCCGCGAGATCGAGACGTCGCGGGCCCGGGAGGAGGCCGAGATCGCCCGGGTGGTGGAGGAGGAGCGGCTGCGCGCGCAGACCGCCTTCCTCGCGACGGAGGAACAGCTCGGAGTCCAGCGGGAGAACCAGGCCCGGGAGGTCGCCGTCGCGGCGAAGAACCGCGAGCGGGTCATCGCGATCGAGAGCGAGCGCATCGAGAAGGACCGGCTGCTGGAGGTGATCGCGCGGGAGCGGGAGACCGAACTGACCCGGATCGCGGCCGACAAGGAGGTCGAGACCGAGAAGCGGGAGATCGCGGAAGTCGTGCGGGAGCGGGTCGCGGTGGACCGGACGGTCGCCGAGCAGGAGGAGTCCATCAAGCGGCTGCGGGCCGTGGAGGAGGCCGAGCGCTCCCGTCAGGCGGTCGTCATCGCCGCCGAGGCAGAGGCGCAGGAGCGGCTGGTCAAGGACATCAAGGCGGCCGAGGCCGCAGAGCAGGCGGCCGTGCACCGGGCCGCGGAGGAGCTGACCCTGGCCGAGGCCCGCAACAAGGCCGCCGACCTCGACGCCCGCGCCAAGGTCCGCCTCGCCGAGGGCATCCAGGCCGAGGCCGCGGCCGCGGGTCTGGCCGCCGTCGCCGTACGGGAGAAGGAGGCGGACGCCATCGAGAAGGCCGGCCGGGCCGAGGCCGGGGCGACGGCCGCGCGGCTGAAGGCCGAGGCGGACGGGGCCCGGGAGCTGGCCCTGGCCGAGGCGGCGGGCATCGGCGAGAAGCTGAAGGCGGAGGCGTCCGGCCTGACCGACAAGGCGGCGGCGATGGCCGCGCTGGACGAGGCTTCGCGGACGCACGAGGAGTACCGGCTGCGGCTGGAGGCGGAGAAGGAGATCCGCCTCGCCGGCCTCGACGCCCAGCGGCAGGTGGCCGAGGCCCAGGCGACGGTGCTCGCGACCGGGCTGGAGAGCGCCGACATCAGCATCGTCGGAGGGGAGTCCGCCTTCTTCGACCGGATCGTGGGAGCGATGTCGATGGGCCGCGCCGTCGACGGGTTCATGGACAACTCCCAGACGGCACGCGCCCTGACGGCCGACTGGCTGGACGGCACGGGCTCCTTCACGGAGGACCTCGCCCGCGCGCTGGGCGCCGTCTCCACCGCCGACGTCCGCAACCTGACCGTCTCCGCCCTGCTGATGAAACTCATGCCCGCCGGCTCGGGACAGTTGGACGAGCTGCTGTCCAAGGCACGTGACCTGGGCCTGGCCGACCTGCCGGTGAGCGCGCTCGCCGGTGCGGCGACGACGGCCGCCGCGGCCCCGCCCGCCTCGGTGAACGGCGCCGCCACCAGGAGCTGACCGCCACGGGGGTGCGGTCACCGGCAGGGAAGCCGCCGAGCGGAGGCTCGGCGCTTCCCTGCCCTGTCACGATCTTGTACGCGAAGGAGCAGCACGGATGACCACGGTCACGGGCACGGACACAGGCGCGGACGCGGGCACGCGCAAGGAGCCGCGTACCGGTACGGGTACGGAGTCGGGCACGTACGAGGTACTGCGGGACCGGCTCGCCGCCCAGGCGCGGGAGCTGGCGCGCGGCGCCGAAGCCCTCAACGAGGCCCGGATCGCGGTGTTCGGCTCCTCCGAAGTCGCACTGACCCGGTCCGGGCACCTGCGGACGGACCGCAACCGCACCGCCGTCGACCTGGCCGCTGTCGGCGGCCACCTCCTCTTCGGCTATGACCGGCCCGCCGCCGAACGCGGCGGCGAGACGGAGGTGCGCGACGTCCTGGCACTGTACGACCGCGATCTGAACCCCCTCCCCGAGGACGCCGTGCCCGGGCTGCTGGACGACCCCGCCTTCCGCCAGGAGTTCCGGACACTGCACCGCTACTACCACGACGCCCGGCTGCAGCGGCTGAGGCATGTGGACGGCAGGCTGCTGGCGGTCTTCCGCACCGGTGAGCGCGCCGAGGACATCCGAGTCCTGCGCTGGTCGCTCGCCCCCTCCGGCGAGGCCCGCTTCCTGGACGCCCAGGGCGAACGCGACCACGTCCTGCCTCCGCCGCACGACATCGGATGGCGGGCGACCACCCGGGAGGACCACGTCACCGGCCGGCACCCGCACGTGTCCGTCGACGGGCGGATCTTCGTCTCGACGGTCGGCGGCGCCCTCACCGTCAAGACCGAGAACGACACCGAGTCGCAGGACGCCCTCCACCGCGAGCCCGTGGACGAGCCCCTGCAGTCCCTCGCGGACGCGGAGATCGCCTACGCCGTCGTGGGCCCTCTGGTGCTCCTGCGTGTCCTGCCCTACAAGGAACGGGCCCGGCGCCACCTGGTCTACAACTCCCTGACCGGTACCGTGGTCCGGCTGGACGGCATCGGCGGATCCTGCCGGCGTCTCCCCGACGACGCGGGCATCGTCTTCCCCGGCGGATACTGCCTGGCCTCCGGCACCGTCAGGACCTTCGACACCGACGCCGCCGGGCTGCGCTTCGAGCAGTGCGTCCCGGCCCCGAACGGCGAGGACCTGCTCTACGTCTTCCGGGCCCTGCACGGGGGCCGGAGCCTGCTGCTCCCCTACCACCTGATCCGCAAGGAAGTCACCGCGCCGCTCGCCTGCCACGGCCACGCCCGCTTCGACGACGGCACCCTGGTGGTGCTGCGCCCGGATCCGGACCGGTCGGCCCGGGCGCACGCCGTACAGCTGTGGTCCACCCCGTTCGCCTCCGACCTGCACCCGACGGCCACGGCCACCGCCGGCGGTCCGCTCGCCCGTATCGGCAACCCCGAGCTGGTGCGCGCCGTCGCCGACACGCTGGCCGTCGCCCGCCAGGCCGCGGACACCCGGGAAGCGCCCCCCGCGACCGCCGCGGCGCGGTACGCGGCACTGCTCGCCGCCTGCGGGCGTACCGCCGACCGGTTCCCCTGGCTCGCCGAGTTCACGCGGGACGCCTCCGGCGGCCCCGACCTCAGCGGGCCGCTGGAGGCCGTCCGGGCGACCACCGCCGGGGTCCTGGAGGAGTTCGAGACCGTCCGCAGCCTGACGACGCAGGCTGCCGACGCGCTCGCCGAGGCGCGCCGGACCGCCACCGCCCTGATCCGCCGCATCCGGGGCGAGGCCCCGGCGGCCGCGGAGGAGTGGACGGGGCGCATCACCGAACTGCGGCGCGCCCAGGGGCACCTGGTGACCCTCAGGGAGATGCGGTACGCGGACACGGCCGGCATCGACGCCCTGGCGGCGGACGTCGCCGCCGCCGTCGAATCCACCGGTCACCGGGCGCTGGCCCACCTCCAGCGGGACGACGCCTTCGGCGCGTACGCGGACGAGGCGGATCGGCTCGGCGCCGAGGCCGGGACGGTCGCCACGGTCGCCGAGGCCGAGCCGCTGCGCCGGCGGCTGGAGGGCCACGTCCTGGGACTGCAGCACCTCACCGAAGTCGTGTCCGGCCTGGACGTCGGTGACGCGACCGTACGCATCACCGTCCTGGAGCGGGTGGCCGAGGCGATGGCGGGCCTGAACCGGGCCCGGTCCGGTCTTGACGCGCGCAGGCGGGAACTCCTGCGGCAGGAGGGCAGCGCCGAGTTCACCGCCGAGTTCGCGCTGCTGGCGCAGACCGTCACCGGCGCCCTCGCGGCCGCCGACACCCCTGAGGACTGCGACGCCCAGCTCGCCCGCCTCCTGCTCCGGCTGGAGCACCTGGAGGCACGGTTCGCCGAGCAGGAGGACTTCCTCGCCCAGGTCGCCGAGAAGCGCGCCGAGGTGCAGGAGGCGTTCTCCTCACGCCGCCAGGGCCTCCAGGACGCCCGGGCCCGCCGCGCCGAAGCCCTCGCGGGCTCCGCACAGCGTGTCCTGGAGTCGGTGACGCGCGGGGCGGCCGCCCTCTCCGACGAGGACGAGGTCAACACGTACTTCGTCTCCGATCCCCTGGTGACCGGTCTGCACCGCAGCATCGGCCGGCTCCGGACGCTCGGTGACGAGGTGCGGGCGGAGGAACTGACCGGCCGTCTCGCGGCGGCCCGGCAGGAGGCGGGGCGCGCGCTGCGCGACCGCACCGACCTGTACTCGCAGGACGGCGGGACGATCCGCCTGGGGCGGCACCTGTTCGCCGTCACCCGCGAGCCGGCCGACCTCACCCTCGTACCGCACGGGGACGGCATGGCATTCGCCCTGGCGGGCACGGACTACCGGCGCCCGGTCACCGACTCCGCGTTCGCCGCCACCCGCCCGTACTGGGACCGCGTACTGCCGAGCGAGTCGGCCGGGGTGTACCGGGCCGAGCACCTGGCCGCCCGGCTGCTGGCGGAGCACGGGGCCGCCGCCCTCGCCGAGGCCGAGGCCGGCGACGGGCTGGGCACACTGGTCCGGCGGGCCGCCGAGGCCGCCTACGACGAGGGCCACGAGCGGGGCGTCCACGACCACGACGCCGCCGCGATCCTGCGCGCGGTCCTCCGGCTGCACGGGAGCGCGGGGGCGCTGCGTCATCCGGCACGGGATCGCGCCGCCGCCGTGCTCTTCTGGGCGTCCGGTCTGAGCGACGGCGAACGCGAGGCGTACGGCCGCCGGGCCGGCTCGCTGGGCCGGGCCCGGGCACTCTTCGGGCCCAGCCCGGCCCTCGACGACTTCCAGACCGAACTCGCCCGGGCCGCAGCCGCCTTCACGGCCGAGGAACGGGCGCATCCCGAGCGGATCGCCACCTACCTGTTCGAGGAACTGACGTCGGGGCCGGCGGGCTTCGCGATGTCTGCCGCCGCCGTCGGACTGCTCGACGGATTCCGGCGCCGCGTACGGGCACACGACGCCTCCTACGCCGACGACCTCGCGGCCCTGCCCGGCCTCGCCGAACGCCGACAGCTGGTCGAGAGCTGGCTCGGCGCGTACGCGGCGTCGACCGGTGAGGACGTCGACGAGGGCGACATCGCCGAGGCGACCGCGGCGGAGCTGTGCCCGTCCCTGACCCGCTACGAGGTCGAGGGGGCCACCGGCTCGACCGTCACGGGGCTGCTCGGAGCCCATCCCCGCATCGCCGGCGGCTCACTCGACCTGCGCCTGGACGAGTTCCTGGCCCGCACCGCGGAGTTCGCGCGGACCGCCGTCCCGGGCTTCCGCTCGTACCAGCGCATGCGCACCGCACTGGTCACGGCCGAACACCAACGGCTGCGGATCGACGCCCACCGGCCGCGCGTCATGTCCTCCTTCGTCCGCAACCGCTTGATCGACGAGGTCTACCTCCCCCTCGTCGGCGACAGCCTCGCCAAGCAGCTCGGCGCGGCCGGCGACGCCAAGCGCACCGACACCCACGGCCTGCTGCTGCTCCTCTCCCCGCCCGGCTACGGCAAGACGACCCTGATGGAGTACGTCGCCCAGCGCCTCGGGCTGCTGCTGGTGAAGGTCGACGGCCCGGCTCTCGGCCCCGCCACCACCTCCCTCGACCCGGCCGCCGCCCCGGACGAGGCGGCCCGCCGCGAGCTGGAGAAGATCGCCTTCGCGCTGGAGGCGGGCAACAACGTCCTCCTCCACCTCGACGACATCCAGCACACCTCCCCCGAACTGCTCCAGAGGTTCATCCCCCTGTGCGACTCGACCCGCACGCTGAACGGCCGCGACCTGCGCGGCAAACGCTTCGCCGTCTGCATGGCCGGCAACCCGTACACCCGGTCCGGGCAGCGCTTCCAGGTCCCGGACATGCTCGCCAACCGGGCCGACGTGTGGAACCTCGGCGACGTCCTGACCGGCAAGGAGGACGTCTTCGCCTTCAGCTTCGTCGAGAACGCCCTCACCTCCCATCCGGTCCTCGCCCCGCTCGCCGGACGCGACCGCGGCGACCTCGGTCTTCTCGTCCGGCTCGCCGAGGGCGACCCGACCGCCCGCGCGGACCGCCTGACCCACCCGTACGGTCCGGCGGAGCTCGAAGAAGTCCTCGGCGTGCTGCGGAGGTTGGTGGCCGCCCGGAGCACCGTCCTCGGCGTCAACGCGGCCTACATCGCCTCGGCCGCGCAGAGCGACGACAGCCGCACCGAACCCCCGTTCCTGCTCCAGGGCTCCTACCGCAGCATGAACAGGATCGCGGCCCGGATCTCGCCCGCGATGAACGACACGGAGCTGAGCGCCGTGATCGACGACCACTACACCGCCGAGGCCCAGACGTTGACGACGGGAGCGGAGGCCAACCTCCTGCGGCTCGCCGCGCTGCGCGGTTCCCTCTCCCCGCAGCAGGCCGCCCGGTGGGCGGAGATCGCCACCTCGTACCGGCGCGGCCGGCCGGCGGGCGGCACGGACGCGGATCCGCTGCACCGCGCCGCGGCCGCCCTCGACCTCATCGCCGACCGCCTCGCCGCCGTCGAGGGTGCCCTCAGGAAGATCGAACCGTGCCGGACCCCCGAATCCTGATCACGAGGCCGACGGCGTCCCCGCGGTCCTCCCGCGAGCGGGAGGAAACGGACGTCCGATCGCAGCTGTTCGCTCAGGGAAACCTCAGATCCGGATAACGATCGCGTCACCGAACCAGGGCAAACGTCGCAAAATCCAGCCACTGTGACACCCGTCACTAAAGAAGGCGTAAAGACCGTGCTAGGAATACGCAACTCCGCTTCGGCCCACCCACAGCCGGACCGGAGCAGCGGCCGACACCAGGCCGGGCAGCACTTCGCAGCATCCGAACGACCAGGGCGCCATACCCCGTTCCGCCTCCGCGGACCGGCGGCGCCGCCGGTCGCCGATCGAAAACGGCGTTCGCCCAGAGCCCGCCTTCTCACACCGGTCCTCCGCACGGGGCCGGTCTGCGCCAACGAGGTTGTGCCACATGTCACTCGACTCCTTCACCGAATCCGTCGACACTGCTGTCAGCGGATTCTTCGAGCCCATCGCCACATGGCTCGGCGAGGTCGTCTTCTACTCCGTCCCCGTCGGGGGAACCCAGATTCCGCTGATCGTCGCCTGGCTGGTCGTCGCGGGTATCGTCTTCACCCTCTGGTTCGGGGGCGTGCAGATACGCAAGTTCCGACTCGCGGTGAACGTGGTCCGCGGCAAGTACGACGAGAAGGGGTCGGCCGGTGAGGTCAACCACTTCCAGGCTCTGACCGCCGCGGTATCGGGCACGGTCGGGCTCGGCAACATCGCCGGTGTCGCCGTCGCCGTCTCCATCGGCGGCCCCGGCGCCACCTTCTGGATGATCCTCTGCGGCCTGCTCGGCATGGCGACGAAGTTCGTCGAGGTGACGCTCGGTGTGAAGTACCGCGAGGTGCACGCCGACGGGACCGTCTCCGGCGGCCCGATGCACTACCTGCCCAAGGGCCTCGCCGACCGCTTCGGCTCCCGCGGCAAGACGCTCGGCAAGGTCCTCGCCGTCCTCGCCTCCACGTTCGTCCTGTTCTTCGGCCTCTTCGGCGGCAACCTCTTCCAGGTCAACCAGTCCTACGCCCAGCTGGTATCGGTCACCGGCGGCGAGTCCGGCATGCTCGGCTCCTCCGCCGGAGCCCTGTTCTTCGGCATCCTGATCGCCGCCCTCGTCGGCATCGTGCTCCTCGGCGGCATCCGCTCCATCGCCTCCGTCACCAGCAAGCTGGTCCCCGCGATGGCCGGCATCTACATCGCCGCCTGCCTCGTCGTGATCCTGGTCAACGTCACCGCCGTCCCGGCCGCGATCTCCACGATCATCGAGGGCGCCTTCAACCCGCAGGGCGTCGCCGGCGGTGTCCTCGGTGCGCTGATCATCGGCTTCAAGCGGGCCGCGTTCTCCAACGAGGCCGGTCTCGGCTCCGCCCCGATCGCCCACTCCGCGGTCAAGACCAAGCACCCCGCCAGCGAAGGCCTCGTCGCCCTGCTGGAGCCGTTCATCGACACCGTGATCATCTGCACGATGACCGCGCTGACGATCGTGATCGCCAACCCGGCCAGCTGGGGCGAGGCCCGCAAGGGCGAGTCCATCGGCGGCGTCACCATCACCTCCGACGCCTTCGCCACCGTCCTGCCCTGGTTCCCGTACATCCTGACCATCGCGGTCATGCTGTTCGCCATCTCCACGGTGCTGACCTGGGGCTACTACTGCATGAAGGCCTGGACCCACCTCTTCGGCCGCAGCAGGGCCAGTGAGCTCACCTTCAAGGTCATGTACACGCTCGTGGCGGTGGCCGGTTCCCTGCTGACCCTGCAGACCCTGATCGACATGGCGGACGCGGTGCTCTTCATGCTCGCCGTCATCAACATCATCGGCCTGTACCTGCTGGCCCCCGTCGTCAAGCGGGAGCTGAACTCCTTCCTCGACTTCGTCCGCCGCCGCGACGCCGGCATCGCGACGGACGACGACGAGGACACCGACCAGGAGCCGGTGAAGACCACCGTCTGACCGCCCCCGCGGCCCGGCTCCCGGAGGACCCGTACCCACCCTGCGCCTTGGGCGGGTACGGGTCCTCTGCCTGTTCACGAACACCGTCACCGCACGTCAAGTGCCCCCTGGCGACATCCCGCCCCGCCCGATAGGGTGTGAAGAACGCGTCAATATGCCCATCACACCGAAGGGCGGACGCGGGGTGTGCCGGGAAGTCTGGTCGGCGTCATAGGGGCCGTGTGCCCGAATGCTGCCGACGCCCCGGAGGTTCCCCCGCCATGACCCATGCCCCGCCCCCACAGCGCTCTCCCTTCCTCGGCCTGCTTCCCTGGTCCGAGCGACGCGCCATCTCCGAGGCTCTGCGCACCGAGACCATCGGCGGACTCGTACTCCTGGCCGCGGCCGTCATCGCCCTCGTCTGGGCCAACAGCCCCCTCGGCGACGTCTACCAGCAGGTGCGCGACTTCCACTTCGGGATACCCGCCCTGGGCCTCGACCTCTCGGTCGGCCACTGGACCGCCGACGGCCTCCTCGCCGTCTTCTTCCTCGTCGCGGGCATCGAGCTCAAGCGTGAACTCGTCGTCGGCGAGCTCCGTACACCGGCGACCGCGGCCCTCCCCGTGATCGCCGCCGTGTGCGGCATGGCCGTCCCCGCCGCCCTGTACGCGCTGACCGCCGGACTCGGCGGCGGCAGCCTCGACGGCTGGGCCGTACCCATGGCCACCGACATCGCCTTCGCACTCGCCGTGCTCGCGGTGATCAGCACGCACCTGCCCGCGGCCCTGCGCGCCTTCCTGCTGACCCTGGCCGTGGTCGACGACCTCGGCGCCATCCTCATCATCGCGGTCTTCTTCACCGCCGATCTGAACTTCTGGGCCCTCGGCGGCGCCGTCGCCGGGCTGCTCGCCTTCTACGCCCTCCAGCGCTTCCGGGTCCGCGGCTGGTGGTGGTACGTCCCGCTCGGCATCGCCGTCTGGGCGCTGATGTACAACAGCGGCGTCCACGCCACCGTCGCCGGCGTCGCCATGGGCCTCATCCTGCGCGCCACGCGGGACAAGGGCGAGGAATCCGCCCCCGGGGCCCGGGTTTCCCACCTCGTCCACCCCTTCTCCGCCGGTGTCGCCGTCCCCCTCTTCGCCCTGTTCGCCGCCGGTGTCACCGTCTCGGCGGGCGCTCTCGCGGACGTGTTCACCCGGCCCGAACCGCTCGGCGTGGTCGTGGGCCTGGTCGCCGGCAAGATCCTCGGCGTGTTCGGCGGCACCTACCTCGCCGCCCGCTTCACCCGCGCCCGCCTCAACCCCGACCTCGCGTGGGCCGACGTCTTCGGACTGTCCGTCCTGGCCGGAATCGGTTTCACCGTCGCCCTGCTCATCGGCGAACTCGCCTTCCCCGGCCAGGACGTCACCGAGCAGATCAAGGCGGCCGTCCTCATCGGCTCCGTCGCCGCCGCCGGACTGGCCGCCCTCTTCCTGCGCCGACGCAACACGGTCTACAAGCGCCTGTACGAGGAGGAGACGCTGGACGCCGACTCCGACGGCGTCCCCGACATCTACCAGCGCGCGAACACCGCCGAGCACTGATCGAAGCGCCCGCGGGACCGGCCGGTCACTGCTCTTTCCCCGGCCAGTCCAGCAGCCGGGCTCCGATGACGGCCGTCTGCAGGGTGTAGCGGTGGCGCGGATCACCGGGGTCGGCTCCGGTGAGCTTGTGTATGCGTTCGAGGCGGTACGTGAAAGCGCGGACGCTCA
Organism: Streptomyces sp. TN58; assembly: GCF_001941845.1. Taxonomy (NCBI): domain Bacteria; kingdom Bacillati; phylum Actinomycetota; class Actinomycetes; order Kitasatosporales; family Streptomycetaceae; genus Streptomyces; species Streptomyces sp. TN58. The sequence continues at coordinate 497,951 of NZ_CP018870.1, forward strand.
GCGACAGCAGGCGCGCCGCGTCGGTGGCCACGCACCCCGTGTCGAAGTAGGCATTGAGGGTGTCGATCAGCGGCCTGGCGCCGCCGCGCGCCTGCCGGAGGGGGCCGAGAACGGTCTCGACCAGGTCGGCCATGGCCTGCCGGTCCCGCCCGAGGACCGGGTAGACCAGCAGGTCCGCGGCGTGCAGGACCGGCCCCTCCAGGTCGATGCGGCGGGCGAGGTCGAGGGCGTTGAGTGCCTCCTCGTAGGAGTGGACCACTCCCCCGGCGCCGGCGTGGGGCCTGCCGATGGCGACCAGGCCGCCGTCGGTGGCGGCGTACGCCTGCTTCGCGAAGTAGGCCAGCACCTCGGGCCGGTCGCCGGGGGCGACGCAGATCAGCCGGCCCTCCTTGGTGGTCAGCAGGATGTTGCGGTGGCCGAACCGGGCGAGGACGGCCGTCTCGACCCCCCGCACGGTGCTGTAGCCGTCGCCGTACGGTTCCGGTCCCTGCGCCACCGCCACCGCGTGGGCCTGGGCCAGTCGCAGGCCGAACCGCTCGGCCCGCTCCGCGAGCCGCCCCAGATCGCTGCCGCCGTACAGCAGGTCGTCGATGAACTCCCGCCGTTCGGCCTCCTGTTGCCGAACGGCCTGCTGCTGGGCCCGCTCGTACCCCTCCGCGAACGCGTCGACCGCCTGCTCCAGCGCGCCCAGCAGGTAGGGCAACTCCCTTACGGGGAGGTCCGGCTGGATCTCCCGGGTCAACGCCAGGTGGGCCCGTACGAGCGACCGCAGGCCGATGCCGGCCTCCGCGGCCCGTTCGCCCGCGTCCCGGCGGGCCTCCAGCTCGGCGCGGGTGAAGCGGCGACCGGTGGCGCACACCTGGCGCAGGAGGTCCGCGCTTCCCTCCAGATACTCGTCCGTCGCCTGCTGCTCGTCGCTCAACCTTCGGCCCGCCCCGTTCATGCCCGTCACTGCCCGGGGGCCAGCCTGCCATGCCTCCGGCGGGGCACACTCCGCAGGTCGGCCATCCGCGCCGGGGCGCGGCCGCATGTCCCGTCCCCGGGCCTGTACGGAGGAGGCGGGTGGCCCGGACGGGAAGCGGGTGGAGGTGGAACCAGGGGGGTGGAGCCCCGCTCGGTCAGCGCGCACTCTTTGGACCGACGCGGCGCGCCCGTACCGCGGCCTGGGTGAAGAACACCGCCGCCGCGACACACAGCGCCACCCCGGCGGCCGAGCATGCCGTGGTCAGCCCGGCGGGGGCGTCCAGCATGCGCGGCACGGTGTTCAGGCACGCCTGCGCGTACAGGCCGAGCATGGCGTAGGCGTAGGCCCGGGCGACGGCGCGGCTGCGCAGCCTTTCCGGCGTCCACCCCCACAGGAGCGCCACGGGGAGGGGAAGCAGGAGGAGCGTCGCCGCCGCCAGGGCGACTGCGTGGAGGGCGGGGTTCGCGTGCATGGGTTCCTCTCTGGTGCGGATGATCACCGTACGGCCCGGCCGTCGGGGGATCACATGCCGGAGTCCGGCAGTCTCGCCACCCCGTGGCTGCCGCCCGCGACGCGCCGCCCCGCGCCTCTCGGGGCGGCCTCCTCACGCGCGGGAGGCCGGGACGGCGCCGCGGCCGAGCAGCTCCGCCAGGCCCCGGCGGGTGGCCGCCAGGACGACCCGGTCCTGCGCCTTGAGGACGTAGCCGGGGTGCAGGTCCCAGACCAGGCCGGCCTCGGGACCGCGGGCCTCTTCGGGCGTGGCGGCGAGGTCGGGCCGCCGGTCCTCCGGTGCGCTGGTGTCCAGGGCGATCACGCGCCATGCCCCGGGGCGGAACGACTCCGCGACGGTCCGTCCCTCCAGCTGCGGATGTCCCTCCACCACGAGCGCGGCGAAGAGCAGCACGCGCCGCTCGACCGGCACGGCTCCGAGTACCTGCCGGCCCATCATCGCTCCGGCGAAGGCGGGCGCCGCCAGGTGGGTCACGCTGCGGCTGCGGGTCAGCGCCTCGGGGTGGGCGGCGCGCAGGGTGCGGTACACGGCCGTCGCGAAGTCGTCCTCGTAGAGCCGCATCACGACCCGCAGGTCGGGCCGGACGGCCCGCGCGTACAGGGCCGCCTCCAGGTTCGTGATGTCCGCGCTGGTCAGGGCGAGCAGGGCATGCGCACGGCCGACCCGCGCCGCTTCGAGCACGCCTTCCTCGGTCACGTCTCCGAGGACGACGGGGACGCGCAGGCGCCGGGCGAGTTCGATGCCCCTGGCGTCCGGGTCCGACTCGACGCACACCACGGGGATCTCCAGTTCCCTCAGCCGCGCCAGCACCCTGGTGCCGACCTTGCCGAGGCCCAGCAGTACGACGTGGCCCGAGGCCCTGCGCGGCGGCCGGCGCAGTGTGGTCGCGGTCCGGAACGCCCCCAGGCCCTCCAGCGCCGCCGCCACGAGGACCGGCAGCAGGAGCAGCCCCACGAAACCGGCGAGGATCTGCAGTGTCTTGCGCTCGGGCGGCTCCCCCACCGCGGGGTCGTTGATGGCGAAGAGGTCGAGGAGGGTGATGTACGCCGCGTGCAGCGGGTGGTCCCCGGTCGTGATCCAGGCGGCCACCGCCAGCGCGCCCACCGCTGCGACGATCCCCGCGAGGGACCACCGCAGGCGGCGGGAGAACAGGGAGGCGACGGGGAAGGCTGCGCCCGCCAGGCGGCCTGCCGATACGGCGGGGCCGGCGTGGGAGACCGCTTCCAGGGCGACGATGCCGCGACCGGTGGCGGCGGCTACCGCCCGGTCGTCCGGCAGCAGTTGCGGCCCGCGCTCGCCGCTGTGTTCCGAGCCCTCCGCTCCGGCCGGGTCGCCGGAGGTCGCCGACAGCAAGGCCAGTGTGCACAGCCCCGGATCGGCGACCTCCCCCGGGCCCGGTGGCGTGCGTTCGACCGCGCGCAGGAGCAGGCCGTCCGCCTGCACGATCTTGCTGGTGCCGGCGACGGCGGAGGCGGCGAGGGCCGGCGCGGCGGTGTCCGCGTCGGACAGGACCGTGGTCGACGCGTCCAGTTCCCGCAGGTCCAGGCCGGGCTCGGCGATGATCGCGGCCTGGTCGAGCAGCTCTTCGAGGTGCTGGCCCAGCTTGCGGTTGTAGAGCCTGATCACCAGCCGGAGCCTGGGGTTGAGCCGGCGGGCGACGAGAGCCGCACGCACGTTGACCTCGTCGTCCTCGTACACCAGCGCCAGCGCGGCGGCCCGCTCCACCCCGGCCTGCGCCAGCAGCTCCTCGTCCGGTTCGGCTCCTTCCACGACACGCAGGTGCGGGTCCGCCTCCCCGGGCCCCGGGACGCGGGGGTTCCTGGCCACGGGAACGCGGCTCAGCAGTCCGAGGGCGGAGCGCCTGGACCGCAGGCCCACCACGGGCTGCTGTGCGCGGGCCTCGGGCACCACGAGCGTCACGCGCTCCCGGTACACGTCCCGAAGTTCGCCTGCCAGCCGCCTGGCCAGACCGTCATCGCCGCAGACGACCATCCAACCGCCGGGCAGGGGGAGTTGGGACCGTGAGTGATTCGCCACCGATCAAGTGTGCCTGGCGTCGGACGGTTCGCCGCACGCAGCCGGACGCATGCACCCCGTGTCCGTCCGGCTCGCCTCGCGGTCCTGCGGGGCAGAGCCCATGCTGGGGAGTAGGGCACCTTGGCACCTTCGGCCTGAGGTCTGTCCTCCCACGAGGCCGTGCAGGGCGCCCGTGAGGAGGAAGTCATGCGTATCCGCAGAACGCTGGGCCTCGTCCTGGCCGCAGCCACCCTCGCCGGAGCGGGCGCCGTCGGTGCCGTCAGCGCCCAGGCGGCCGCGTCTCCGACGATCACCAGGCAGGAGTGCACGGACGCGGGCGGGCAGATCAGGTCGGTCCCCTACGGCGGTGACACCTGCACCCTGCCCGACGGAACCAGCCAGAAGATCACCTGACGGAGAACACACCGCCAGGTGACGCCCTTTCCTGCGCCCCGGCGGCCGCACCTGGCGCCGGGGCTCCGTCGTGGCGGCTGCCCGTGCAAGCCGTCGGACCAGCGCCAACTGGCCGCCCAGCATGGGAATTCGGCCACACCGTGGCCTGGTTCGACGACCAGTCAGAAGCTGTGCTGCTTCGAAGTACGCTGACCCACATGACCGATACCAGCACGAATGACGAGCAGGTGTACGACGACCTGCGCGCCCTGACGGACCAGTACATGCAGGCCGTCCGTACGCGTCTCGCCGAGATCGAGTCCCCCCTCACCCGCGAGCGCGGCGCCCGGCTGGTCACGGACGAACTGCTCACGGGCGCCAAGCAGGCCAAGCTCATCCGCAGCGCCGCCGTGGGCGAGTTGAAGCAGGGCCGTACGCTCAAGCAGGTCGCGGAGCTCACCGGTCTCTCCGTACCGCGCGTCGACCAGCTACTCAAGGCGAAGTAGCCGGTCGGCGGCCGCCCCGCACCCGACGACAGGGCCCCGATGACCGCTTCCGGGGCCCTTCGCCCACCTCTCAGCGGACCGCCCCGCGTACTGCGGCGCCGGCTCCGTCGCGGCGGTGCGCGGCATGGAGGGCGACGGCGGCGGTGGCCGCGGCGAGGAGTCCCGCCGTCATGAATCCGTCGCGCGAGCGCCAGGAGAGCACCGACCAGCAGGACCGTGCGGACAGCAGCGAGCCCACGCTGAGCCATGACCCCGCGGAGAGCAGGGAGAGGGCGGAGCCGACGGACGCGGCGGAGAGGGCGGAGCCCACCGATCCGACGGACAGCACCGAGCCGACCGATCCGATCGACAGGACCGAACCGACGGAGCCGATCGACAGGATCGAGTCCTTCGAGCACAGGGAGAGGTAGGAGCCGTCTTCCCGGCACGGCGGCTTCGCCGGCGTCCGCCGTGCGGTCGCTCTACGCACTTTGCCTGATTCCGCCATCACACGCCCTGCTTCCGGTCGGGTTCCCTGTCCCCCATCTTCGCCCGAACGGGCCCCGGATCAGCCGAAGCTGCGCCGGTGCTCCGGGGTCTGCTGCGGTGGGATGTTGCGCAGCCGGCGAGCCGGAGGGCGCCCCGGGGCGGTCCCGTGTGGGCCCTCGTCGCCGGATCGTCCTGCCGTCTGGTCGGGTTGCTCAGGTGCCACTGCCGGGACGAGCGCGATCACAGCGATGACCGCCGCCACCACGACGAGGATGACTGCAATGCTCACGGACATGAATCCCGCCTTTCGCCTTGAGCTTCACACCTTGTGGCTACTCAGCGTTTCCAATATTCCGTCACCTAAACACGGTAAGTAATTCCGGGACGCGCCCCTTTGGTCACCGTGCTCGCCCAAGGCGCCGCATGACGAAGGGTGCAGCCGACACCTGTCGGCCAAACGCCGCAACAGGTGTCGCGGGTGCGGCGGATGGGCCGCACGGGCCGCACGGGCCTGCCGGAGACGGACCGGTCGGCGCTGAGCTGCGCGGACGCGTTCCCACGGCCCCGCATGCGGATCACAGGAACCCTCGTGAACGCCGCCAAGTGCCGTGCGGTTTCCGACAGTCGGGCGATCGCGGGCCCGCACCTTAGCGGATGGACAGCCATATGCTCCCCGAATATCCGATGTTCACCACATCCCCCTCGTCCGGCGCGTAGCGTCCCCTCCGTCCAACCCGGCCGGTGATGGGAAGCCGGTCAGGGCCGTGAAGAAACCAGGAGGCTGCAACGATGGTCAACGTAGAGACGTCCCTGAAAGAGGCGATGACCTCGATCGAGGGGAGCGTGGGAGCGGCGCTGGTCGACTACACGAGCGGCATGGCGCTCGGCACGCTGGGCGGCGGCAAGGACCTCGACCTGACGGTCGCCGCCGCCGGCAACACGGACGTGATCCGGGCGAAGATGCGCACCATGGAGATGCTGGGCATCAAGGAGGACATCGAGGACGTACTGATCACCCTCGGCGGCCAGTACCACCTCATCCGCCTGCTCAAGGGGCGTGGGGGCAACGGCCTGTTCCTCTACATCGTCCTGGACAAGGGCAAGTCGAACCTCGCCATGGCCCGCCACCAGCTCAAGCGCATCGAAGCGGACCTGGAACTCTAGCCGCCCTCCTGTGCCCCGATTCCTTTTGCCCATGAGTTGAAGAAGTCTTCAACTCGGCACATCCGAATGTGGTCACCCAAGGGTGAGGCGGGGCCGGGGTACAGGAGAATGGCTGGTCATGGTCACCGGGGGCGGGCGCGGCAGGACGAAAGCCGTCCCCGTCCATTGGTCAGAACCCGGGTAGGAGTTGCCACATGCAGGTCCCGCTGTACCAGGCCAAGGCGGAGTTCTTCCGGATGCTCGGGCACCCCGTCCGGATCCGTGTTCTCGAACTCCTCCAGAACGGCCCCGTACCCGTGCGCGAGCTGCTGAACGAGATCGAGATCGAACCGTCCAACCTCTCGCAGCAGCTCGCGGTGCTGCGCCGCTCCGGCATCGTGGTCTCGATACGCGACGGCTCGACGGTCAGTTACGCCCTCGCCGGCGGCGACGTGGCGGAACTGCTGAGGGCCGCTCGGCGCATCCTCACCGAGCTGCTGGTCGGGCAGAGCGAGCTGCTCGCCGAACTCCGTGACGCCGACACCTCGGTGCCTACGGGTCCTTCGTTGTAGACGGTCGTGCGCGCCGCCGGGGCACCCTCGAAAGGGGCCCCGGCGGCGCTGCGTTCAGGCCCGCCGCGGCGGGCGCCGGCCCGGCCGGGCGTCAGCCCTGGCAGAGGCCCCGGGCGTAGTCGTACGTCGCGGTGGCCTGGGAGTAGCGCCACTGCGGGTCCAGCAGGCCGCTCTTGAGCTGTGCGGCCGCCGCCGGGCTCTCGACGACGTAGCCGAAGTCCTGCAACCAGGACGGGTAGAGGTTCTTGGAACCGATGTAGAAGGCCGACCCGTCCACCGAGACCAGCTTGTGGTGCTGGGCGTAGGGCTTGCCGTCCGCCCAGGTCGGCTGGTCGGAGGCGCGGAACGTGGCCAGCTGGAGGTTCTCGCACAGGGCTGTCCGCGCACGGCCGCCGTCACCGGTCAGGGCCGTGACCCGGCCGCGCAGGGCGTCGCTCACCTCGGAGAGCGACTTGATCTGCGAGTAGCCGCCGCTGCCGATCGTGCCGCGGTTCGCCGGGTCGCTCACCACGATGCGGACCTTGACGCCGGAGAGGAGCTTCGCGGCGAGTGCGTCGTAGAGGCGTACGTCGTAGCGGGGCAGCGGCGGGCAGGTGGCGTGCACGTCCTGCTGGGAGATCTCGATGTGCGAGGTCGCGCTGGAGACGAGGGCGCGCAGGGCGCTCTCCTCGGGGTTGACGGTGTCGTAGTCCCGGTCGGCGTTCGTCCTGTCGGACACCCCGATCCCGCACTTGGTGTCGCCGGCCGTGGGCAGGACGGGGCGGAAGGCCGAGGCGGGGTCGTTCTGGCGGATGCCGACGCCGAGGCCGCCGACCGCCAGCGCCGGTACGTCGCCGCCGCCCTGCGGGTTCGCGGGCCGGGGCAGGGCGGGCATGCAGTCCGCGCCGGGCGAGGCGGCGAACCAGACCGAGTTCCAGTTGCCCTTGTTGCGGCAGGTCCAGTCCCAGAGGGAGTCCAGGTAGCGGCCCGCGGAGCCGGCGGCGGGCCCGGACAGCGCGAGGTCGACGTCGCTGACCGGATGGGTGGTGTCGAGGTAGTCGTCCTTCCAGCTGTTGATCCCGCCGGTGATCACCGAGCCGCCGTCCACCACGACCAGCTTGGAGTGGTTCCAGGAGAACGCGGTCTTCGAGGTGGTCATCGAGGCCACGTTGAGGGTGATGGCGGCCGCGTCGGCCGGTCCGAGCCTGGCGAGCAGCTCGTCGCGGTAGGACGAGGGGATGACGGTGGAGTGGTAGAGGGGCGCGGCGCCCACCATGATGCGGACCTTGAGCCGGTTGCCCTTCTGGACGGACTCCTTCAGGCCCGCGACGATCGCGTCCTGGAAGCCGCCGTTGGGGAAGGGCGCCAGCGTCGATATGTCCACCGTCTCCCGGGCGCCGGCGATGTCCTGGCGCGTCTTCTCCAGGAGGCGGCGCGATCCGGGCCGGTCGGTGCACGCGGCGTCGCCCCAGCAGCCGGGGGTCTGGAGCAGCCAGTCGGCGCCACCGGGGGTGGAGGAGCCGAGCCGGTTGCCGGAGGTGCGCTCCCAGACCGAGCCCTCCAGGCCCGGCGAGACCTGGCGCAGCGTCTGCTCGACCGAGTCCAGGTGCGGTGTGGGTGCTTCGGCGGCGTAGGCGGGGGCGGTGGCGGCGGCGCCGAGGAGGGAGAGGCCGAGTGCGAGGGCCGAGGTGGAGACGAGGGCCTTCGTACGGACGGTGCGTGCCAATGTGTTTCCTTGACTGGGGGGGTGGCTCGGGCCGGGGAACGTGGGTCGGCCACGTCTCCGACCTTGATCAACTGACGCAAGTTACCAGTCCGTAGCCCCTTGTTCGCCCGCCTCGGGCGAGTTCCGGCCACAGGGCCCCGGCCCGCTGGGCGGAGGCGGTGGGCGGCCGGTTCCGTACCCTGGTCGCATGCGTATGCGCCCCACCCTGAGCTGGACGCCCACGGAGGATCCGCGGCCCGCCACCACGGATCCGGAGCCCGTCGCCGACGCGCTGAGCGCCGGCGGCGTGCTGGTGCTCAGCGGTGCGGGCATCTCCACGGAGTCGGGCATTCCCGACTACCGGGGTGAGGGCGGGAGCCTGCGCAGGCACACCCCGATGACCTACCAGGAGTTCAGGGCGAGCGCGCAGGCCCGGCGCCGGTACTGGGCGCGCAGCCACCTCGGCTGGCGCACCTTCGGCCGGGCCACGCCCAATGCCGGGCACCGGGCCGTCACGGCGTTCGGGCGGCACGGGCTGCTGTCCGGGGTGATCACGCAGAACGTCGACGGCCTGCACCAGGCCGCCGGCAGCGAGGACGTGGTGGAACTCCACGGGAGCCTGGACCGGGTCGTGTGCCTGTCCTGCGGGGCGTACTGCCCGCGCCGCGACCTCGCGCGCAGGCTGGAGGAGGTGAACGCGGGCTTCGGGCCGGCGGCCTCCCGGCTGAATCCGGACGGTGACGCCGACCTCACCGACGAGCAGGTCGGCGACTTCCGCGTGGTGCCGTGTGCGCGGTGCGGCGGCGTGCTCAAACCGGACGTGGTGTTCTTCGGCGAGGCGGTTCCTCCGCGACGGGTCGCGCGCTGCCGCGAGCTGGTCGACGGGGCGACCTCGCTGCTGGTCCTGGGCTCCTCCCTGACGGTGATGTCCGGGCTGCGGTTCGTCCGCCAGGCGGCGCAGGCCGGCAAGCCGGTCCTGATCGTCAACCGGGATCCCACCCGCGGCGACCCCCATGCCGTCACCCGGGTCGCCCTGCCCCTGGGTACGGCCCTCACCGGCCTGGCCGCCCGTCTGGGCGTCCCCGTGGACGCCGAAGCGGCGCCCTGACCCCGTGGAATTCCGCCGCAGGCACCGAGGGAGGAGGGGCGGCCGATGTCCGACATGCCGTCACCCGGCGCCGAGCCCGATCCCGAGTACGCGGACACGCCCGCGCCCGCGTCTACGCCCGCGTCCGGCACGGCCCGGCCTGTCGGCGGGACGCTGCACCACGTCGAGATCTGGGTGCCCGACCTCGGCCGGGCCGCCGTCTCCTTCGGCCGGCTCCTGGAGGCCATGGGCTACACGCCGTTCCAGAGCTGGAGCCACGGGCGGAGCTGGCGGCTCGGAACTTCGTACCTGGTGTTCGAGCAGTCCCCGGCCCTCACGGCCGACCGTCACGACCGGTGCCGCCCGGGGCTGAACCACCTGGCCTTCCACGTGGAGGACCACGAGCGGGTGGAGGCCCTGGCCCTGGAGGCCCGGCGGTACGGGTGGAGTCTGATGTTCCCCGACCGCCACCCGCACGCGGGCGGCAGCCGCAGCTACGCCGCCTACCTGGTGAACACCGACGGCTTCGAGGTCGAACTGGTGGCCTTCGACCACCCGGAACCGGAGTGAGGGCCGGTCATGGGCTCGGCTTCCGGACCCAGGCGCCCTCGGGCCCGACGGGCCCTTCGGGCGGGGCCGGCGCTGCCGCCGCGCGCCGCAGCTGCCGCAGGGCCAGCAGGCCGCCGAGGCCGGGGACGCAGGCCCGCCACCTCACCCCCGGCTCCGCCGTTGCCCGCCAGGCGGTGAGGATGACGACCAGGTACGCCGTGCCGTGCACGGGACCGCCCAGGGAGGCGACCGCCTCGGCGTGGACGGTGAGGAGGTTGCCCAGCAGGAGGGCCAGGGAAGCGGCCTCCACCCGGGCCGCGACGAGCAGTACGCGCATGTCGGTCACGCCCCCGTGGTGGAGCCGGGGCGGACGATCATCAGTACGACGACGACCGCCCAGAGCAGGTTGAACACGCCGGTGGCCATCGCCAGCCGGGCCGCCCCGGACGTGTCCGGGCCGTCGAGCAGCCGCTGCTGTCCGGGCAGGATCGCCATCACGAGCAGGGCCGCCGCCGCGGCGGTGAGCACGATGGACACCAGCAGCCAGGCATCGGTCAGGACGCCGAGCCGGGCGCCCGTGGCGACCCCGAAGACGGGTACGGCGATCCCGACCGCCGTGTAGGCGCGGCAGATCCGGTGCAGCACGCGGGCCGTCCGCAGCCCCTCGCCGGCGTCCTCCTCGGCCGGGGTGCGGGTGTGGCGCGGGAACATCGAGGCCGCGACCGCGATCGGCCCGATCGCCAGGATCGCGGCCAGCACGTGGACGGACAGGAGCAGCTTGGTCACGGCGTTCTCACGCCTCTCATGGATCGGCTGGCAATAGATTGCCAGGCAACCTATACGACGAGGGCGCGGTTTGGGTAGGCTGCCTGACCATGAAGGCCAGTGAGGTACGCGGGCACCTGGACGGACTGCTGCTGTCCGTACTCGAATCGGGCCCCCTGCACGGATACGCGGTGATCGCCGCGGTGCAGGAGCGCAGCAACGGCGTGCTGGAGCTCCGCAAGGGCACCATCTACCCCGCGCTGAACCGGCTGGAGCGCCTCGGTCTCCTGGACAGCACCTGGGAGTCCGCCGGTGAACGCCGACGGCGCTGCTACGAGCTGACCGAGGCGGGCAGGCGCAGTCTGGACACGGAGCGGCAGGTGTGGCGGGAGTTCACCGCCGCGATCGGCTCGGTGCTCGAACCGGCGCAGCCGCGGACGGCGACGTGAGCGGGCGGTCCCAGGACACGGCGCGCGTCGACCCCATCGAAGCGCACGTGGCCGAACTGGCCGCCGTCCTGCGCGGCACGGACCGCGCGAAGACGCGAATGCTGGCGGAGCTGCGCGAGGGACTGCTCGACGCGGCGGCGGAGCTGGCCCCCGGGCGGGAGCCCGACGACGAGGCGGCACGGGAGGCGGTACGCCAGTTCGGCAGCGTGGCGGAACTGGCGCCGGGCTTCCAGCACGAACTCACGCTGGTCCAGGCCCGTCACACGTCCGGCAGGATCGTGCTCCTCGCGCCCCTCCTGCTCCCCTGCTGGTACGTGCTCGCCGCGGCCGGGCCCACAGCGCACGGGCTGCCGTACGCGGCCCAGGTGCTGCTCGCGCACCTGGGCGGCACCGCTGCGGCCGCCGCGCTGGCGGCAGCGGCGTACCTGGCCGCGACCGGCCCGCTCGCCCGCCGGCTGGCCACCCCAGCCCGGCTGCCGGCCGTGGTCGCCTGGACGGGCACCACCGCCGCCGTCGCCCTGGCGCTGAGCGCGTTCACGCTCACCCTGGCCTCCCTGCTGACGGCGAGCCGGCCGCTCTGCGCACTGGCGGGCGCGGTCGTCATCGTCTTCCACGCGAAGGTCGCGGCGTCGGCCCGCGCCTGTCGCGAGTGCGCCAGGCTGCCCGCCACCGCCTGACCGCCGGAGCGGCGGGCCCAGGCGGGACATCGTGCCCGTGGCCGGGTTGGTTTCCGCGTCAGCCGGACGGGGCGCGCCAGGGGATCTCGGCCCAGACCTGCTTGCCGCCGCTGAGGGGGACCGAGCCCCAGGCCGCCGCCGTCGCCTCCACGATGAGCAGTCCGCGTCCGCCGGTCGACTCCCAGCTCACCGACACCGGTTTGACGGGGCTGCGCGGCGACGCGTCGTTCACGGAGATGCGCAGCCGGTCCGTGGACAGGGTCAGGTCCATGCCCACCTCGCCCTGCGTGTGCGCGATGGCGTTGGTGACCAGTTCGGAGACGATCAGCAGAGCCGTGTCGGCTTCGTCCACCACTCCCCAGGACCGCAGGGTGCGCGCGGTGAAGCGGCGGGCGTGCAGGACCGCCTTGGGCAGCCGCCACACCGTCCAGTGGCTCCGCTTGGGCCGGCCGCCCGTTCCGTCGTAGCGCAGGAGCAGCAGCGCCACGTCGTCGTCGCGCCTGCCCACGCCCATGACCAGTTCGTCGGCGACCCCGCCCGCGTCGACCGGGTCGGCCTCCGCGAGGGTCTCGCACACCCGCCGCATGCCCTCCTCCAGGGGCAGCCGGGCGGATTCGACCAGGCCGTCGGTGAGCAGGACGAGCAGGGTTCCGGGGAGCAGCCCCGTCTCGGTCATCGGGAACTCGGCTTCCGCGAGCACGCCCAGGGGCGGCCCCCCTTCGACGGCCATCTCCTCGGTGACTCCGTCGGGGTGGCGCACCACCGGCGGGAGGTGGCCGGCCCGTACGACGCGGGCGATGCCCTCCTCCATGTCGAGGTCCACATAGGTGCACGTGGCGAAGAGGTCGGTCTCCATGCCGACGAGCAGCCGGTTCGCCCGCGAGACCACCACGTCGGGCGGGTGGCCCTCCACCGCGTACGCCCTGACCGCCGTACGCATCTGGCCCATGATGGTGGCGGCTCCGGCGCTGTGCCCCTGCACGTCCCCGATGACGAAGGCCACGTGTCCGTCGCCGAGCGGGATGACGTCGTACCAGTCGCCGCCGACCTCCAGTCCCGCCGTCGCGGGCAGGTAGCGGGCGACGGCGACCCCGCCCGGCAGCTCGGGGAGCTTGCGGGGCAGCAGGCTGCGCTGGAGCATGGTCGCGAGTTCGTGGCCCGCGTCCAGCGCGTGGGCCCGTACCAGGGCCTGACCGACCAGTCCGGCGGTCGCGGTCAGCAGTGAGCGCTCCTCGGGGGCGAAGCGGTGCTCCTCGTCCCACCCCACGAGGCACACTCCGACCAGCCTCCCCTCGGCGGGCAGCGGCAGCACGGCGAGGCCGCCGGGCCCCACGCCCAGGAGTCCGGGTTCGAGGGTCGCGCCGGGCGGCCACAGGGTCATGTGGCCGGCCCGCAGCGCGCTCTCCAGGGTGGGGAGGTCCCCGAGGGCGACATCGGGCCACTCCGAGCGCCATTCGGCGCGCCAGCTCTCCGGCCAGGCGTCGGGCTCCGGCGGGTCGAGGGCGGTGACGATGAGCCGTTCGGGTTCCAGTTCGCCGACCGCGACCCGGGAGGCGCCCAGCGGCTCGCGCAGGGCGGCCACGGCCAGCCGGCTGACCTCCCGGATCGTCGCGGCTCCCGCGAGGGTGGCCGAGAGGCGCTGGACGAGGGACACCTCGTCGGCGCTGGGCCGCAGGTAGGAGGCGTCGGCCACCACGCCCAGGACGCGCAGGGGTGTGCCGTCGGGATCCACCTCGACCCTGCAGCGCAGGCCCAGCCAGCGCAGCTCGCCGTTGGGGCGGCGGATCCGGAAGGCCAGCTGCTGTCCGGTGGCGGCCAGCCGGTCCGGTTCCACGACGGCCATCAGCGCGGGCATGTCGTCGGGGACGGCGCAGGCGAGCAGGCTCTCCACCTGCCCGTCGAACTGCTCGGGGGCCAGGCCGAGCAGTTCCAGGACGTGGGCGTGGGCCTCCATGCGGCCGGTGCCCAGGTCCAGGATGAAGGCTCCGCCCTGGTCGGGGACCAGGGACTGGACCAGGTGCGCCTGGGGGGCTCGGCGCCCGGCGAAGCGGGCGGCGACGGATTCGAGTCCGGCGGCCACCTGGTCGGCGTACAGCTCCAGGAGGCTGCGGTCGTCGGCGCTGAAGCCCTCGCCGACGTCGCCGGCTACGACGAGGCAGCCGAGCTCCTGGTCGCCGTGTCCCAGGGGCAGGGCGCCCAGGGAGATTCTGGCCGGAGAGGTCGGGGCCCCGTTGCGGACCCGGGTGGGGAAGTGGTGGGGGTCCTCCTCGATGAACTCGGCGAGTTCCTTGGGCGTGAGCCAGAGCGGGCGGCCGGAGCGGAAGGCGTTGGCGGCGGGTGAGTGGCCGGCCACGGCGAGGATGGCGGGCAGTCCGTAGAGGACCCCCCGGTTGCCGGTCAGCTCGGCCAGATGGAGTTCCCTGTCCTGGTCGGCGGCCACGTAGACGGCGGCGAGCTGAGCCCCGCAGAACGCAAAGCGATGCCTGGTCACTGGCCGTGTCGCCTCCTCCCGAGGCCGTCCCGTCGAGCGCCGGGGTCTCCCCTCCATGCTGTCGCGCCCTGGACCCTCGGGGCGAGTCGGGAGCCCGGCGGGACGGCGGTACGGGGTCCCGCGGACGGGGGTACGGCGCGACGGGCGCGGCCACGCGGAGGACGGAGCGGGGCCGCGCGGGCCGGGATCCGGCGGCGGTCATGCCCGGCCGGCGCGCCCTGCGCATCGAACCGGCGCGAATCCGCAGAGGTCCCCCGCGGTTCCGCACCGGTTCGGGCCGCGCGCGGTCGCCGTGCCCTACCGCGACCGGCGGGGCACGGGAAGGGTGAGGCGCGTGTCCGGGTCCGCGGCCGGCAGCGCGATGGGGCTGGCGCCGTCGTGGTCGTGCTCCACGTCCGCGAGCGGGCGGGTGCGCTCGGCCGCATGGGCGAGCCAGGACCAGATGCGGAAGGTGTCGTCGGGGCCGGGGGCCGCGGTGCCGGGGCCGCTGATCCACGTGGTGAGGGTGAAGCGGTGGTCGGCGAAGTGTCCGCTGGGGCAGGTGGACGGGACGACCTCGTGGAAGGCGCCGGCCGGGAAGAAGACGATGGTGTCGTGCTCCGGCTCGATGGTCCGGTAGGACTCGGCCGGCCGGGCGCCGCCGTCGGCGAGCAGGGTGTCGTACAGCCGGAGCTGCCCGCCGCCGAAGCCGCGCGGCTTGCGGTGGAGGTAGTACACGGCGGACAGGGCCGTACCGACGTCGCGGACCCGGGAGGCGTCGGTGTGGATGCCGTAGTGGCCTCCCTCACCGTGGGACGTGAGGACCGTCAGGGTCTGCGTGAGGGCCGCCCGGTGGCCGAGGATGTCCTGGACGAGGGGCAGGCAGTCGGCCAGGTGCGCGCTGAACACCGAGCTGGTGACGGGCAGGACGAGGGAGCTGCGGCCCTTGTGGGAGACCTGTCCCGAGAGGGGGTCGAGGACCGTGCCCGCGTTGAACTCGGCCTCCCGGGATATCGCGTAGGACAGCAGGGAGTCGGCGCGTTCGGCGCCGAGGAAGTTCTCGAAGCGGCACACCGGTGCCGGTACCACGGGAGCCGTGGACCACTGATCGGAGGGGGGCAGGGCCTGGATGCCGATTTCCGCCGGGGTGGCCGATTCCATCGCGTATCCGCTCATGGCCCGGAACCGTACGCGCGCTGGCGGGAGCCGCCGAAGGGGCACATGGGGGGCGCACGGGGGAACACCGGGCCGGTCCCATGCGCTTACGGGCGCTGACAGGCCCGTACCCGTCGTGCGGGGTCGCCCCGTACCGCGTGACGCGCCTCGCGGGGCGTACGCCGGCGCACCGCGGCATCGCCCTGTCGCCCCTTCGACCCCTGGGCCCGTCGGCCCGTCGGCCCGTCGCCCGTCGCCCGGATGCCCGCGGGCGGGCCGCGGGATCCGGGGGGACGATGGGGCATAGCGGGCGGCGTTCGGCCGGGCCCGGACCGGCGGAGGGAGAGGCCATGCTGGGAGACAGCAAGGCGTTCAGCGGCTTTTCGGTCGACAGCGTCGACGCCGCGAAGGACTTCTACGGCTCGACCCTCGGACTGCGGGTCTCCGAGGACAACGGATTGCTCTCCCTCCACCTCGGCGGCGGCGCCGACGTGCTGGTGTACCCCAAGGAGAACCACACGCCGGCGACCTTCACCGTGCTGAACTTCCCGGTGCCCGACATCGACCGGGCCGTCGACGGCCTCAGCGCGCGCGGAGTGGTCTTCGAGCGCTACGACGGCTTCGGGCAGAACGACAAGGGGATCTCCCGCGACGAGGGCGGGCCCCCGATCGCCTGGTTCAAGGACCCGGCCGGGAACGTCCTCTCCGTGCTGGAGGTGGGCGGGGCCGACGCTTGAACGTGCGCGACCCGGCCCGGGATCAGCGGGCGGTGAGTGCCGGCAGTGCCGGTGACAGGGCGGCCGGGCCCTCGACGGAACCCTTCTCCGGAGCCCCCGGCGCGGTCGTGCCGCACAGCGCCTGGTCGCGGTAGCGGACCATGGCGGCGTCGGCCGGGTGCGGGTCGAGCGCCGTGCCCGCCTCGTTGGGGCGCTGGTACTTCAGCAGGTTGTACCCGAGGGCGAACTGCCGGGTGCCGTCCGGCCTGGACAGGGCCGTGGTGCCGGCGCCGAAGACGCCGCCGTCGTGGCCCCAGGCCGGGCCGCACGGCGTGTCCACGGAGTAGATGCCGAGGCCGTAGCGCAGGGCCACGGCTCCCGTCTCGTCCTTGACCTCGACGGTGGTGCGCATCTGGTCCAACTGGCGGCGCGGCAGGAGGTCGCCGGTCAGCAGGGTCCTGTAGAAGGCGTTCAGGTCCTGGGGGGTGGAGACGAGGGCGCCCGCGGTGCCGGCCCAGGTCATGTTGTAGACGCTGTAGTCGCGCGGCGGGTCGATGAGCCCGTAGAAGCTCTCGTACATGCGGGCGTGGGAGCCGCGGATGTGCGGGTCGGTGCCGGGGAAATAGGTGTCGCGCAGACCCGCCCGCCGGATGACGTCCTTGGTGATCAGCCGCTCCGGGTCCTGGCCGGTCACCTTGCGCAGGATCTCGCCCAGCAGCACGTAGTTGGTGTTGGAGTAGCTCCAGTCGGTGCCGGGTTCGAACCGCTGCGGCCGGGCCGTCCCGTAGCCGATCAGCTCGGTGGGCCGGATCGTGCGGAAGCGGTGGTCGTCCAGGCTCGCGGTGGTGTCCTCCCGGAGCGAGGGGAAGGCGTCCGCGACGTAGTCCTCGATGCCGCTGGTGTGGTTGAGGAGCATGCGCACGGTCACCTTGCGGCCGCGCTCGCCGGGCAGGAGGTCGGGCACGTAGTCGCCGACCGGCCGGTCCAGGTCTATGCGGCCCCGGGCGTTCTGCTGGAGCACGGCGACGGCGGTGAAGGTCTTGGTGACACTGCCGACGCGGTGGCGCAGGTCGGCGCGGACCGGGCGCCCGGTGGAGAGGTCGGCGATGCCGGCGGCGCCGTCGAAGCGCTCCCTGCCGTCCCGGGCCGCGGAGAAGACGCCGTACACGCCGGCGTCCCGGACCGCGTTGAGCCCCGCCTGGAGCTGGGCCCGGTCCAGACGGCGGCCGGCGGCTTCCGCCTGGGCCTGTGCCTGGGCCTGGGTGGCCGGGGTGGCCGGGCCCGCGGCGCTCGCGGCGGGAGCGAGGCCCGCCAACAGGGCCGCGGCGACGGCGGTCGCCGAGGCAGCGCGGCGCAGGCGCCGTGAGGGTCGGGCGACGGGACGGGTGTGGCTCATGGCGGCTCCTCGTCGGCGGCCCGGGGTGGGCCGGTGTTCGGTACACCTCGATTCTTCGAGACCGGCCGCGGCGGAACTTCCTCCGTCAGGACGAAACGGGCGTCAACCTCCAGAAGGAGAAGCACCTTGACGATCCATTACATTTGTCACGCCCCCGCGTTCCCGGGCCGTGCGGGCGCTATCCGAGCAGGTCCAGCAGGGGTGTGAGGCCGTGCGGGCGCCGGTCGACCGGGAGGTGGTCGACGAAGTGCACCGGGCATCCGAGGGCCGCGGCGCCGCCGTCCGCGGTGCGGTGGTCACCGACCATCAGCACGTCGGCGGGCGCCAGGGCGAGCCGGTCGCAGGCGGCCCGGAAGATCCGCGGATCGGGCTTCTGCACGCCCAGTTCGAAGGAGAGCACATACGCGTCGACCAGCTCGTCCAGACCGTGCGTACGGAAGATCGGCCGCAGGTCCCAGCCGATGTTGCTGACGACGGCCACCGGGATGCCCCGCCGCCGCAGTTCGCGCAGCGTCGGACCGGTGTCCGGGTAGGGCCGCCAGGCGGAGGGGCTCATGTGGCGGTCGTAGAGCGCCTGGGCCAGCTCCGGCCCGGGCTCGGGCAGGCCCGCCGCCAGCGCCAGGCCGCCGTACGCGGCGCGGTGCTGAGCGGCGCTCACGTCCCGTACGTCCCAGAGGGGCTCCAGGTGCGCCGGCATCCGCCGGGGCGCGGGGCCGCCCGGGAGGGCGCCGTACTCCGTCAGCCGGCCCGCCGCCGCGCGGAACTCCTCCTCGGACAGCCGGACTCCGGCCGCGGCGAGACCCGCGCGGAGCCAGTCCTCGGTCGACTCGATGCGCAGCAGCGTCCCGGAGAAGTCGAACATCACACCTCTGATCATGCGGTGATCGTAAGCGAGGCGGGGTGCCCGGCGGCCCGGATCAGGTCGTCGGGTGCAGGCGGGGGGCGGTGGGCGGCGAGCTCTGCGGGGGCGCGTCCGCGCCGGCCAGGGCGCTGCCGGCCAGCCAGCTCCGCCAGTCCACGTTCCAGTCGCCGAAGCCGTTGCCGAAGGGGTCCATCTTCGCCCCGCCGCTGTTGACCACCTCCACGATGTCCCCTTCGCGGACCGTCTCGAAGAACCAGGCGGCGTTCTCGGTGCTCATGCCCGTGCAGCCGTGGCTGACGTTCTCCTCGCCCTGCGACTCGACCGACCAGGGCGCCGCGTGGATGTACTCGCCGCTCCAGGTCACCCGCGTCGCGTAGGAGACGGCCAGGTCGTAGAACTCCTTGGTGCCGCGCTGGATACCGACGGTGTCGCCGCGCATGCGGACCTTGGGCTCCTTGCGCAGGACGACCTTGATGCCGCTGCGGGTCCTGAACCCCTCCTTGCCGGTGGTGACCGGGATCGTCCTGATGACGCGTCCGTTGCGGCGTACGGTCATGCGGTGGGCGGCGGAGTCGGTGACGGCCTCGATCCGGTCCCCGATGGTGAACTCCAGGTCCTCGGAGGGGCCTCCGTAGGTGTCGTCACCGAGCTCCACCCCGTCGAGTCCGCTGCGGACGCGCACCACCGTGTGCGCGGGCCAGTACGTACGCGGCCGGAAGTGCAGGGTCGAGTCGTCGACCCAGTGCCAGGCGCCCTCGACCTGCGGCTCGGAGGTGACCTCCAGCGCCTGCTCCAGCCGGGCGCGCGCGACCGGGTCGCCGGCCGGAACGGGCCTGCTGAGGGCGGCCGTCACGATCTCGCCCGCCCCGTACGTGCCGGGACGCGGCCCGAACTCGACGGTCAGCCTGCCCCCGTCCGCGGGCGGCGCGGTCCGGAACGCCATGGTCACGCCGACCGCACTGCCGGCCGCGTCCTGCGCGCCGACCTGCACGGTGTAGGTCTCCCCCGCCCGCAGCGACTCGGTGTTCAGCCAGCGGTCGCCGTGCGGGCCGAGCGCGCCGGCCAGGTGGCGGCCGCGCCCGTCGCGGACGGTCACGTCCGTGATGCTGCCCGGTTCGGTGAGGGTGATCTCAAGGGGGCCTCCGGGGTCGGTGGGCAGCTCCCGTGCCCGGGCGCCGCGGGCGGCGTCGGCGAGGACCGGCTCCCGCAGTACGGATCCCACCCCGCCCGCGGTGGCCCGTACCCGCTGCTCCTGCCAGCCGCTGCACAGCCCGGGGCGGAACACCCGGGCCGCGCACCGCCCTTCGCCCGCCCCGTGGGCCCCCTCCAGCACCCTGCCTACCACGAGGGTGAGCGCCGCCTCCCGCGGGGGCCCCGCGGGTTTCGCGTCCGCGGGGGTCTCGTCGGGTGCGCGGCCGGGCGCCGCGGCGACGACGAGCATGGCCCCCGTCACCGCGGCGGTCAGGGCGCCCCACACCTTGGCCGGTCGTGTCCGTCGCATTCGTGGCATAGCCGTATCAAACCGATGGATCGCCAACATGATGATCATGCGCTCGGTGCCGGGGCCGAACGAGCACCCGAAGTGAACTCGGACGGAGCACAGACCGCCGCGTCCGGGCCGCGGAAAACCGCGTGCCCGCGGACGCCGCGCGGCCGACAATGACGCCATGCCCGTACGCGCGGTACATCCGGACGAACTGACGGTCCTCCAGGACATCGAGAGGGCGGCCGGGCGCTGCTTCCGGGACATCGGCATGCCGGAGATCGCCGACGACGAGCCGCTGACACAGGACGAGCTCGCCCCCTACCGGGAGGCCGGGCTCGCCTGGGTGGCGGTGGACGGCGACGACGCCCCGGTCGCGTACCTCCTCGCCGAGCGCGTCGACGGCTGCCTCCACGTGGAACAGGTGTCCGTGCACCCCGGCCACGCCCGCCGGGGCGTCGGCCGGTCCCTGCTGGAACACCTGGCCGAGGTGGCCGCGGGTGAGGGCGTGCCCGCGCTGACGCTCACCACCTTCGCCGAGGTGCCGTGGAACGCCCCGTACTACGCCCGTTGCGGCTTCCGCCTCCTCGGCGCGGACGCGCTCACCCCGGGCCTGCGGGAGATCCGGGCCCGCGAGGCGGCACACGGCCTGGACCGGTGGCCGCGCGTGTGCATGCGACGCGATCTCTGAGCCGGAGCGGATCGGCGCTCCGCCTTCGCCGGCCGCGAACCGGGGTCGCATGCACGCCGGCGGTGTGCTGGGGTGGGCTGATGGACCTTCTGATACTGGGCGGAACCGCGTGGGTGGGCCGGGAGATCTCGCGGCAGGCGGTGGAGCGCGGACACGCGGTGACATGCCTGGCGCGCGGTGAGAGCGGCGAAGTCACCTCCGGGGCCCGGCTGGTGGCGGCGGACCGCGAGGACGCGTCCGCCTACGCCGGACTCCTCGACCGTGACTGGGACGCCGTGGTCGAGGTGTCGTGGCAGCCGGCGTTCGTCCGCGGCGCGCTGGCGGCGCTGGCGGGGCGGGTACGGCACTGGACCTACGTCTCGTCGGTCAGCGCCTACGCCGATCACGGGACGCCCGGTGCCGACGAGTCGGCGGCGCTCCTGGCGCCCACGGAGCTGCCGTACGTGGGGCGGGAGGCGTACGGGGAGGCCAAGGCCGCCTGTGAGGCGGCCTTGCGCGCGTCCGTCGGGGACCGTCTCGCCGTCGCACGGGCCGGCCTCATCGGCGGCCCGGGCGACCGGTCGGGGCGCTCGGGGTACTGGGTGGCCCGCGCCGCGCGGACGGTGGAGCAGCCCATGCTCGTACCGCACTCTCCCGGGCTGCCGACGCAGGTGGTGGACGTACGGGATCTCGCGGGCTGGCTGCTGGACCTCGCGGAGGCGGGCACGGTCGGGACGTACGACGCCGTGGGGCCCGCCGTGCCGTTCGGTGAGTGGGTCGGCCTGTCCCGGCGGGTGGCCGGGCACACCGGGGAGGTGGCGGCGGCCGACCCGCGGTGGCTGCTGGAACAGGGGGTCGGGCCGTACATGGGCCCGGAGTCGATGGCCATGTGGATGCCCGAGCCGGGCTGGGAGGGCTTCGGCGCCCGCAGCGGAGCCGCCGCGCGTGCGGCCGGGCTGCGGCACCGGCCGCGTGCGCGGATGCTCGCGGACCTGCTGGAGTGGGAGCGCGCCGAGGGCCTGGACCGCTCCCGCCGGGCCGGCCTGAGCACCGCCCGCGAACGCGAACTCCTCACGGCGCTCACGGCGCTCACGGCGCCCACCGCCCGCGGCGACTGAGGCCCGGGGGCGGTCGACGGCGCGCTCAGCGGCGCGGTCAGCGGCGGGGCCTCGTCGCGAAGGCGGCCCCGATCCGCAGGGTCCGGTCGTACGTGCCGCGGGGTTCGTGGTCGAGCAGGGCCCGGCGCAGTTCCGCCCCGAAGGCGGCCGTGCGGTCGCCCAGTACGGCCGGGCTGGTGGCGGGCAGGGAGAGCTGGAGGCCGATCACCTCGTCCACGGTGCGGCGGAGGGTCTGGTCCCACTGGTGGGTCTCGACGCGGGAGAGCGGTGACTTCTCCAGGCGCTCCACCAGGTCGTCCCAGTCGGACGCCCCGCCCGCCTGGCGCGCCCCGGGCACTGGGCCATGACCGCGCGGGTCCGCCCGCCCGGCGGGCGCCGGCGCTCCTTCTCGGACACCTCCCAGGAACCGGTCGCGCACCTCCTCGACGACGGCCAGCCAGGGCGGCCGCGGGTCGCCGGGCCGGTGCAGTGAGGTGACGACGGCGATGCCGCCCCGGGGTGCGAGCACCTCGTCCAGGTCGGCGGGCACCCGCCTGCGGTCCATCCGGTGGAAGGCCCTGCCGATGACGCAGAGATCGATCCGGGGCAGGCACAACCGGGTGACGGCGGCGTCGTCGCCGCGCAGCCACGAGATGTTCGTGAGGCCGCGCTCCTCGGCCAGGCGGGTCCCCTCGGCCAGCATCGCCGGCTCCGGGTCGACGGCGTACACGTGGTCGGCCAGGGGAGCCAGGGCGAGGCTGAGCGTGCCGGGGCCGGCGCCGAGATCCAGGACGGTCTGGGAGCCGTCAAGCGCGAAGCGGTCCGCGAGCAGGTTGTGGAACTCCTGCGGATACGGCGGCCGGTAGCGGGCGTAGTAGGGGGCGGCGGACGCGAACGGGGTGCTCATGGGGTCCTCCCTGGCGGTGGCGCACCCGCCGATCGTGGAGCACGGAGCAGGATTCGGCGGCGACTGGCGCCCCGAATCCCCCGAAGGGATGTGTGCACGGCGTCACCGGAGCGCCGTTCCCGTCATCCGGGGTCTGCCGGACCGCAGGCGGCTGCGGATGTGAAGAAGCTGAGGCTGTGAGCCGGCCGGGGTCGTGGACGGCATGGCGGACGGGGAGTTCGGATCCGTCGCGGTGGGAGATCGGGACACCGGCGTGCTCCCGGTAGAGCGGCCCGGCCACGGGGTCGTTGAGGACGTCGTACGCGAGGCGGCCGAGCCGGTCGGAGCGTCACGCTGTGCCTGAGGCGGGGCAGCATGGCCGGCGCCCACGCGGTCTCCCGGTCCAGCAGGACGTCGGTGCGGGCCTCGTGTCCAGGAGCAGCCGGCGCATGATGTCGGAGGGGACCTGCCCGCGGGGGAAGAAGCGGCGGAAGTCCTCGTTGTCGGTGACCCGCTGCCACGCCCCGGCGATGGGCGTTCCCGAGCTCCGGTGCGGCACATGGGGCGGGCTCACCGCCTGCGCTCCGGAAATGCGGTGGCCACGGGGCCGGTGCACCCTTGATGTGACAACGCACCGTGGCGGCCCGCGGCACCGCGGACTCCGGTGATCGCGGGCCGGTAAGGCTCCCGGTCCCGTTCGCGCGGCGCGCACGGACTGCCCCGTCACCGTACCGGGGTGAGGGAGCCGCTCGTGAACGCCTACCCGCCCATCGCCGACCACGGAATGGTCGGCGACCTCCAGACCGCCGCGCTGGTGTCCTCGCAGGGCACGGTCGACTGGTGGTGCACACCGCGGTTCGACTCCCCCAGCGTCTTCGCGTCCCTCCTCGACAGCGAGCGCGGCGGCTACTGCCGGCTCTCCGCCGACCTCGCCCACGACCCCGCGGCCGTGGTCCGCCAGCTCTACCAGGCGGACACGGCCGTGCTGGTCACCCGCTACATGGGTCCGGGAGGGGTGGGCGAGGTCGCCGACTTCATGGTCCCGCTGAACACCACCACCCCGACGCAGCGGCACCGGCTGATCCGTGTGGTGCGCGTGGTGCGGGGCAGTCTGGACTTCGAACTCGAATGCCGCCCGCGGTTCGACTACGGGCGCGCCCCCCACACCTTCGAGCAGACCGACGCGCGGACGGTGGTCTTCCGCGGGCCGGGCACGCGGCTGCACCTCCAGGCGGCCGGGGTTTCCGGTCCTCTCGAACTGCGGCGCGACGGCGACGACGCCACCGCCCGGTTCACCCTCACCGCCGGGAACGTGGCCGCCGTGGTGCTGACCAGCGACGCGGACGACGCCCCCGCGCCGCCGCCGCTGTCGGCCGAGGAGATCAGCGCCGAGCTGCAGGCCTGTCGAACCTTCTGGCACGGCTGGCTGCGCTCGTGCACCTACCGCGGCCGCTGGCGTGACATCGTCCACCGCTCGGCGATCACCCTCAAACTGCTCACCTACGCCCCCACGGGCGCGCCGATCGCCGCGCTCACCATGGGCCTGCCCGAGCAGGTCGGGGGCGAGCGCAACTGGGACTACCGGTTCACGTGGATCCGCGACGCCTCCCTCTCCGTCAGGGCGCTGATCGACCTGGGCTTCGTCGGGGAGGCCGCCGCGTTCCGCCGCTGGCTGCTCGACCGGCTCGCGGCCGGCGGCACCGCCTCCGGGGAGCCGCTGCAGATCATGTACCGCATCGACGGGGAACCCCAGCTGACCGAGGTGGTCCTGGACCACCTGGAGGGCTACGCCGGGTCCAGGCCGGTACGCGCCGGGAACGCGGCCGCCGACCAGATCCAGCTCGACATCTACGGGGAGGCGTCCGACGCCCTGGCCCAGACCCGGGACATGGGCGGGATCAAGGGATGGCAGGCGTACGCCGGCGTCCTCGACTGGCTCGCCGACCACTGGGACCGCCCCGACGAAGGCATCTGGGAGACCCGGGGCGGCCGCCAGGACTTCACCTTCAGCCGTCTCATGACGTGGGTGGCCTTCGAGCGCGGGATCCGCCTGGCCACCACCTTCGCCCGCCCCGCCGACACCGACCGGTGGCGCGAGGTCCGCGACGCCGTCTTCGCGCAGATCGTCGAGCGTGGCTGGAACGCGGACAAGCAGGCGTTCGTCCAGCACTACGACACCGACGTGCTGGACGCCTCGCTCCTGCTCATGCCCCGGGTCGGCTTCCTCTCCCCCACCGACCCGCTCTGGCTCGGCACCCTCGAAGCCATGGACCGGGAACTGGTCAGCGACAGCCTGGTCTACCGCTACAACCCCGAAGCCTCCCCTGACGGGCTGCGCGGCTCCGAAGGCACCTTCAACCTGTGCAGCTTCCTCTACGTGGAGGCGCTGGCCCGCGCCGGCAAGCCGCAGCAGGCCCGCTACGCCTTCGACAAGATGCTGACCTACGCCAACCACGTCGGCCTGTTCGCCGAGGAGATCGGCCCCTCCGGTGAGCAACTGGGCAACTTTCCCCAGGCGTTCACCCACCTCGCGCTGATCGCGGCGGCCCTCGCCCTGGACGAGCAGCTCGACCGGCAGGAAGGGAGCGGCGCCGATGGCTGAAGCGGGCGCCCGCGCGGGGACGGCGGGCGGGCTGAACGGGGT
The DNA here is from genome assembly GCF_001941845.1 of Streptomyces sp. TN58. Taxonomy (NCBI): domain Bacteria; kingdom Bacillati; phylum Actinomycetota; class Actinomycetes; order Kitasatosporales; family Streptomycetaceae; genus Streptomyces; species Streptomyces sp. TN58. The sequence goes on from NZ_CP018870.1 coordinate 523,114, forward strand.
GCTGGCCCCGCTGGCCCTCGCGCAGTTCATCTGCAGCTTCGCCGGTTCCAACATGAACGTGATGATCAACGACATCAGTTCGGACCTGGACACCACCGTGCAGGGAGTGCAGATCACGATCACGATCTTCCTGCTGGTGATGGCCGCTCTGATGATCCCGGGAGGCAAGCTGACCGACCGCTACGGCCGCAAGCGGTGCTTCCTGGCAGGTCTGACCGTCTACGGCGTCGGCGCCCTGCTGAGCGCCGCCGCCCCCGGGCTGGGCGTCCTCATCCTCGGCAACTCGATCCTGGAGGGCGTCGGAACGGCGCTGCTCATCCCGCCCGTCTACATCCTCACGACGCTGCTCTTTACGGAGGTGTCCTCGCGGGCCCGCGCGTTCGGGACCATCATGGCGCTCGGCGGCGTCGGTGCCGCCGCGGGGCCGCTGGTCGGAGGGCTGATCACCTCGGCCGTCGGCTGGCGGGCGGCGTTCGTCTTCCAGGCCCTGGTGATCGCCGTGATCATCCTGTTGAGCCGCCGGATCCGGGACCCGCTGCCACCGGATCCCACGCGGCCCTTCGACACCGGCGGAGCGGTCCTCTCGGCCCTCGGCCTCATCCTCCTCGTCATGGGGATCCTGGCGGCCGACGACAACGTCTGGCTGATGGCGGGGCTGCTCGTCCTCGGCGCACTCGTGCTGCTGTGGTTCTTCCGCCGGGTACGCGCCATGGAGCGGGCCGGCGAGGAGCCGCTGCTGTCGACGAGCCTGTTCCGCAACCGCACCTCCAACCTCGGCCTCGTCACCCAGAACATCCAGTGGCTGCTGCTCATGGGGACGTCGTTCACCGTGGCGGCCTATCTCCAGGTGGTGCGCGGATACGACGCGATCCAGACGGGTGTGATCTTCACGGCCGCCACGCTCGGGCTGCTCGCGACGTCGCTGACCGCGGAACGTCTGGCGCGGCGGTACACGCAGCGCACCCTGGTCATGACGGGATTCGCCGTGACGATCGCCGGCGTGGCCGTGCTGCTGGCCCTGGTGGGCGGATCGCCGAGCCCGTGGGCATTCGCCCCCGGGCTCCTGCTGATCGGCCTGGGCCTCGGGGTGATGCTGACCCCGTCGGTCAACGTCGTGCAGTCGAGCTTCCCCGAGGAGCGGCAGGGCGAGATCTCCGGCCTGTCGCGGAGCGTGTCGAACCTCGGCTCCTCGCTCGGCACGGCGGTCGCCGGCACCATCCTCGTGGCCGGTCTCACCACCAGCGCCTACGCCACCGCCATGCTCGCCCTGGCCGTCCTCGGCCTGGCCGGTCTCGCCGCCGCGGCCCTCCTGCCCCGCGGCCGGGCACCGGACACCGGCGCCGCGCCGGCGCGCGGACCCGCGTGAAACGGGCCGGGTGCGCCACGCGTACCCGGCCCGGCCGTCACTTCGGCGGGGTCAGCCGCTCCCACAGGAAGGTGTGGACGAGGGCTTCGTTGAAGGCCGTCTGCCGGTGGTCGGTGGCACCCGCGTGGCCGCCGCCGATGTGCTCGTGGAAGTGCACGGGATGGCCGGCCTCGCGCAGCCGCGCTGCCATCTTGCGGGCGTGCCCCGGATGGACCCGGTCGTCGCGGGTGGAGGTGAGCAGGAGCAGCGGCGGGTACGCGGGCCCGTCCGTCCGGATCCGGTGGTAGGGGGAGATGTCCTCCAGGTGGGGCCGGTCCGCCGGGTCGTCGGGATCGCCGTACTCGGCGATCCAGCTGGCGCCGGCGAGCAGCTTGTGGAAGCGGAGCATGTCCAGCAGCGGCACGTGTGCGACGACCGCGCCGAAGAGTTCCGGCTCGCGGGTGAGCATGGCACCCATGAGGAGGCCGCCGTTGCTGCCGCCCTCGATGCCGAGCTGGGCCGGGGTGGTGATGTCCCGGGCGACGAGGTCGCGGGCGACAGCCGCGAAGTCCTCGTACGCCCGGATCCGGTTCGCGCCGAGCGCCGCCCGGTGCCAGGCCGGCCCGTACTCGTGGCCGCCCCGGATGCCGGCGACGACGTAGGTGCCGCCGCGGGCGAGCCAGGCGCGGCCCGTGACCGCGCTGTAGGAGGGGACCATGGACACCTCGAAGCCGCCATAGCCGTAGAGCAGGGTGGGGCCGGGGCCCGGCCGCTCCTCGGGGCCGACGACGAAGTAGGGCACCCGGGTGCCGTCGGCGGAGGTCGCGAAGTACTGGTTCACGGTGAGGCCGGCGGTGTCGAAGAGGGCCGGGCTCTGCTTGACGGGCTCGCTGTCGTCCTCGCCGCCCGCCGTGCCCCGGTAGAGGGTGGAGGGCTGGAGGAAGCCGGTGACGAGGTGGAAGTACTCGTCGCCGACGTCCGGGTCGGTGCAGGTGACCGAGGCGGTGGACAGGGCCGGCAGGCCCGGAAGCGGTGCGCGGCGCCAGCCGTCCGGGGCGGGGGTGAGCAGTTCCATGGCGGAGGAGACGTCGGCGCGGGTTCCGAGGATGAGGTGGTTGCGAGTCCAGCTGTAGCCGGCGAGGGCGGTGCGCTCGTCGGGGGTGAACAGCACCTCGGCCTCCCGCGCGCCCTCCTGGAACGCGGCCAGGTCGAAGGCGAGCAGGCTGCCCGCGGGGTGGCCGAGCCACGGCGTCCTGGTGGTGACGGTCAGCCACTCCCGGTGGACGGACGCGCTCGCGTCGTCCGGTACGTCGATCTTCACGGGCGGGCCGTCGCCGTCCTCGGGCAGGAGGAAGAGCTCCTGGTTCCAGAAGTCGATCTGCCGGTGGACGAAGTCCCGTTCGAAGCCGGGGGTGTCGTCGTGCCAGCCGGAGGCGGACAGGTCGCAGGGGCGGCCCTCGTAGACGAGCTCGGCGTCTTCGAGGGGGGTGCCGCGGCGCCAGCGGCGGACATGGAGCGGGTAGCCGGAGGTGGACATCGAGCCGGGGCCGAAGTCGGTCCCGATCCAGACCCGGTCGTGGTCGATCCACCCGATGCGCGTCTTGGCCTCGGCTACCGTGAACCCGTCCGCGGCGAACTCCAGGGTCTGCAGGTCGAACTCGCGCACGACGCAGGCGTCGGCGCCGTCCCGGGAGAGCAGGACCAGGGCGTGCCGGTGCTCGGGCGCCAGGACCCGGCTGCCGGCCCAGGCCCACTTCTCCCCTTCGGCCTCGGCCAGCGCGTCGAGGTCCAGCAGGACCTCCCAGGCCGGACGGTCCGTGCGGTACTCCTCCAGGGTGGTCCGCCGCCACAGGCCGCGTACGTGGTCGGCGTCCTGCCAGAAGTTGTAGAGGTGGCGGCCGCGGCGGACGACGTAGGGGATCCGCCCGTCGTCGTCGAGCACCTCGCGCATCTCCTGTTCGAGCACCTTGAAGCCGGGGTCGCCGGTCAGCGCGGCCACGGTCTCGGCGTTGCGCTCCCGCACCCAGGTGAGGGCGCTCTCGCCGGACACGTCTTCCAGCCACAGGTAGGGGTCTTCATCGCTCATCAGGCGATTGTGCAGGAAGCGGGCGACGGGCGTCGCGCAGGGCCGAGTGGACCGACCAGACGACGGAGACCAGCGGGACCGCGACCACGGCGCCGACCACGCCGGCGGCGATGGCGCCGGCGACCACCGAGATCGCCACGACCAGCGGGTGCAGCCGGACCGCCCGGCTCATCACCAGCGGGTGCAGCAGGTGGCCCTCGATCTGGCCGATGACCACGATCAGGGCGACGACGACCGCCGCGACGACCGGCCCCTTCGCGGCGAGGGCGACGACCGCGGCGACGGCCAGCGCGACCGGTGATCCGATGAGGGGGATGAAGGCCGCGAAGAACTCCAGCAGCGCCAGCGGTACGGCCAGCGGGACCCCGAGGAAGTACAGCGCCAGCCCGACGAGGACCGCGTTCGTCGCGGCGACCACGACGATGCCGTGGGTGTAGCCGGTGAAGGTGCGCCAGCCCGCGCGCCCGGCGATCCTCACCCGTTTCCGCGCGGTCTCGGGCAGCTGGTCGCAGAACCACGCCCACTGCCGGTCGCCCCCGTGGAGGAAGAAGAAGGAGCAGAAGACCGCGAGGGCGAGGACGGTGAGGACGTGGACGAGCCGGCCGGCGCCGCTGACCGCCTGGCTGATGACGGTGGAGCGGTGGCTGGAGAGGTACTCGCCGATCCGGGTCTGGACGTCGGAGAGCGCCCGCGGGTTCAGCCGGAAGGGCGGCCTCTCCAGCCACGCCTCGATGCTGGCGAGTCCCTGGCGGAACTCCCTGGCCAGGGTCGTGCTCTCCCCCGCCACCGCCTCGCCGACCAGGGTGAGCACGCCCAGCAGGAGCAGCGCACTGCCGAGGAGGGTCAGGGCGACGGCGATCGTACGCGGGACGGCCGTGGCGAGGCGCCGGGTGGGCGTCCAGAGCAGGGCGGTGACGACGAGGCCGAGGAAGACGGCGACGGCGATCTCGTGGAACCGGCCCAGCAGGGCGAAGAACACGTAGACGGCGGCGCCGACGACCAGCAGGCGCCAGGCGTAGGCCGCGGCCGTACGCAGGAACGGTGACACCGGCGGCATGGTCCATGGGTGCCACGGCGGGCCCGGAAGAAAACCCTTTGCCCGGATCGCGGCGACGGCGCACCATGGCCGGTCGTGAGCGCCTCCCGACTGACCGCCCTGCTGCCCGATCTCGCCCCGTGGCGTTCCGGCCGCGACTTCCGGCTCCTCTTCTACCAGGGGACCGTGACGTACTTCGGCTCCTTCATGGCGATGATCGCGCTGCCGCTGCAGATCAAGCACCTGACCGGCTCGCCGCTGGCCGTCGGCGCGATGGGCGCGGTGGAGCTGGTCCCGCTGGCGGTCTTCGGGCTGTACGGGGGCGCGCTCGCGGACGCGGTGGACCGGCGGCGGATGATCCTGCTGACCGAGGCGGGGCTCGGGGTGCTGGCCCTGGTGCTCCTGGTGAACGCGCTGCTGCCGGATCCGCTGCTGTGGCCGCTCTACGTGGTCGCGGCGGGTGTGTCGGCCCTGGCCGGGCTGCAGCGGCCGGCCCTGGACTCGCTGATGGCGCGGATCGTGCCGCACGACCAGCTGACGGCCGCCGCGGCGCTCAACGGGCTGCGCTACCAGTTCGGGGCGATCGCCGGCCCGGCGCTGGCCGGCCTGGTCGTCGCCTACGCCGGCCACGCCTCGGCCTACGCCGTCACCGTGGCCGGGTTCCTCGGCTCCGTGGTGCTGTGCTCGCGGCTGAGTCCGGCCCCGCCCGTCGAGGGCGCCGAGCGTCCGTCGCTGCGCGGCATCGCCGAGGGCGCGCGCTACGCGTGGAGCCGGCCGGTGCTGCTGGGCACGTACGCCGTGGACCTCGCGGCGATGCTGTTCGCCTTCCCGAACGCGATCTTCCCCTTCCTCGCGGACGAGCTGGACGCCGTGTGGGCGCTGGGTCTGATGTACGCGGCCGGGGCGGTGGGCTCGATGCTGCTGGGACTGACCAGCGGCTGGGTGTCCCGGGTACGCCGGCACGGGCTGCTGGTGGTCGTCGGCGCCGCGGTCTGGGGCCTGGCGATCGCGGCGGCCGGGGTGGCGCCCGGCATCTGGCTCGTGCTGCTGTGCCTGGCCGTCGCGGGGGCGGCCGACATGCTGAGCGGACTGGGCCGCGCCACGATCTGGAACCAGACGATCCCCGAGGAGCTGCGCGGCCGGCTCGCGGGCATCGAGGTGCTCTCGTACAGCGTGGGACCGCAGCTCGGCCAGGTCCGGGCGGGCGGCATGGCCGGGTGGACGGGGACCCGGCCGGCCTTCTGGAGCGGCGGTCTGGCCTGCGTGGCCTCGGTGGCGGTGCTGGCCGCGCTGCTGCCGAAGCTGGCCTCGTACGACGCGGACACCGACGAGGACGCGCTGCGCCGCCGGGCCGCGCGGGAGGCGGAGCCGAGCGGTGCGGGAGCCGGCCCGGCGGTGTGAGGCGGGCCCGCAGGGGCCGTCTCAGCCCTCCTTCTCGGCGAGGATCCGGTCGGCCGCGTAGTGCGGGCAGTTCAGGGCGTGCCAGGTCACCGAGAGGGAGCCCGTCCCCGTCCGCAGCGTGCGCACCGCGCCGTCCGCGGCGGTGGCCTTGCAGAAGGGGCACATGACGGTCTCCGGGCGCAGTAGATCGAACATGCCCTGTCCTTCCCGCAGGTTTCTCACACCGGACCTGTCCAGAACTATCAAATCCGGCGCCATTAGGCCGCAGTACCCGCAAGTACGGATGGATTTCGGGTCCGGTGACCGCAGGGCGGGAGCGGTGGATCCGGGATGGCGCGCCGCCCCCGGGCCCCCCCCGTCACCCCGCGGGGGCCCGGAAGCCGTACGGGTTGCGCGGCAGCGGCATGCTGACGGGCGGCCTCAGGGTTCGAAGGCGGCGAGCATCTGTTCGAGGGCTGCCTGGTCCGGTCCGGTGAACGGGTCGAGTCCGGGGACGGCGGCGATGGTGTCGAGGAACTGCGCGGTCAGCCCCACCGCCGGCGGCAGGTGCGTGCACAGGACGGTCTGCGGATCCATCGACCGCAGCGGATCCACGGTGGCCAGGAAGCGGTCCGGGTCCACCAGCTGCACCCAGGGGCTGTCCACGCTCGCCCACAGCCGCTGGGACGCCCTCAGCTCGTCGGCGGGCAGCTGCGCGACGTCGCCGCTCACGGCCAGGTCGGCCGTGGGCATCACGCTGCCGAAGCAGTCCGAGCTGAAACAGGTCCGCGAGCGGTCGTCGTAGAAGCCGACGGTGGCCGGGTTGTCGAACAGCGGCGGCCGGAAGGCGTGGAGGGTGCGGTCGCCGACGTCCAGCGACTGGCCGGGGTTGAGGAAGTACAGCCGGTCCATGGGCAGCGGCCGCTCGGTGGACATGATTCCGGCGCCGAGGAACGTGGTCACCAGGCGCGCCCGGGGAGCGGCGTCGAGCAGGGCGAAGAGCCCGCCGGTGTGGTCGCGGTCGGGGTGGGTCAGCCAGATCCACCGCACGTCCGCCGGATCGATCACCGAACCGAGCACGTCGAGGAAGTCCCGGTCGGGCAGGCCGAGGCCGGTGTCCACGACGACCGGCTGCTCGGCATGCAGCACGAACGCGTTGACGGGGAGGAAGCCGAGACCGGGAACCTCCAGGCAGTCCGCGAGGACGGTGGTCTCGGGTCCTGCCTTGTGCGTGCTCATGGCGGTCTCCCCGGCTCGGCGAGGTTCGGGTCCTCCTTCCATCCTGGCGCCGTCCGGCCGCCCCCGCGCGCGGGGGCGCGGTGGGCTCGGTACGGGCGGTACGCGTCCCGGGCGTTCAGGGGAGGGGGACGCCGCGGGCCGTGACCCAGAGCTCGTACCACTCCTCGTGCGTCAGGTCGGGTTCGCGCACGGCCGCGTCCCGGCAGGCGCGGATCCGGTCCGGGCGGGCCGTGCCGATGACCGGCGCGATCCGCGACGGGTGCCGGATCAGCCACCACAGCAGGACCGTCTCCGGCGTCGTCCCCTTGCGCCGGGCCAGCTCGGCCAGCAGCTCGGCGGTGGCCCGCTCGGCCGGAGTCCGCTGGCGGCCGGTGAAGCGGCCCTGGGCCAGCGCGCCCCAGGCCTGGAGGCGGATGCCGTGGTCGCGGCAGTGTTCCAGCGTGCCGAACGGGAACCCGTTGGCGGCGGACGCGGGAGTGTTGAGGAGGACCCCGGCCTCGACCCAGTCGCGGCTGTGCAGGCTCATCTCCAACTGGTTGGCGACGAGCGGCTGGTCCAGCCTGGCCTGGAGGTGGGCGATCTGCGCGGCGCCCATGTTGGACACGCCGAAGCGGCGTACGAGGCCCTGCCGGTGCAGGGAGTTCAGCGCCGACGCGACGCAGTCCACGTCCGCCAGGGGGTCGGGGCGGTGCAGCAGCAGGACGTCGATGACGTCGGTCCGCAGCCGGGTGAGGCTCTCCTCCACCCGCCGCGTGACGGTCTCCCCGCGCAGGTCGTACATGCCGGGGCGGTCCTCGCCGCCGAGCCGGATCCCGCACTTGGTCTGGAGCGTGATGCGTTCGCGCAGGCCGGGCGTCCGCGCGAGGACCTCGCCGAAGACGGCCTCGGACTTGCCGTGCCGGTAGATGTCGGCGTGGTCGAAGACGGTGATCCCGCTGTCGAGGGCGGCCTCGACGGCCGCCTCGGCGGCGTCGACGTCTCCGGGCCCGTACGGCCCGGGGTCCCAGCTCCCGCCGAGTCCCATGCACCCGTACAGCACCCGCTCGTCGTCACGCGTACCCGCGCCCATGCCGTCGTTCGTCACGCCGCCACCCTATGGGGTGCCCGGTTGAGTCTCCCGCGGGGGGAGACTCCAGGCTGGGGGCATGGACAGCGACACGCTCCATTCCATCGGAGAACTATCCCGCCGGACGGGCCTGACGGTGAAGACCATCCGGTTCTGTTCCGATCAGGGCATCGTCCCGCCGACCGACCGGAGCCCCGCCGGCTACCGGCTCTACGGACCCGAGGCACTCGCCCGCTTGCAGCTGGCCCGCACACTGCGCCATCTCGGGATCGATCTGGCGACCGTGCGCAGGGTGCTGGACCGGGAGGCATCCGTGGCAGAGGTCGCGGAAGCCCACGCCGGCGCCCTGGACGTACAGATACGCACCCTGCGCCTGCACCGGGCGGTACTCCGTGCCGTCGCCCGAAGCGGCGCCACCACCCAGGAGATGGACCTCATGCACCGACTCGCCACGCTCTCCGACGCCGAACGCCGCCGACTGGTGTCCGACTTCCTCGACGACGCCTTCGAAGGCCTCGACTCCAACCCCGAGTTCGTGGCGCTGATGCGCTCCGCCGTGCCCGAACTCCCCGACGAGCCCACGCCAGGGCAGGTCGAGGCGTGGGTGGAACTCGCCGGTCTCTGCCAGGACGCGGACTTCCGTGCCACGTTGCGTCGTACGGCCGAGGAACAGGCTGCGGAGCCGTCCCCGCAGGACGTCGGCGCGCTGCACGACGCTCTCAACCGGGCGATGGCCGAACGCATCGGCGAAGCCGTCTCCGCCGGCCTGCTGCCCACCGCCGGAGGGGCGTCGTGGACGGACGCGCCGGCCGCCCTCTACGCCGACGCCTTCGCACGGGCCGGCGGAGGCGACCTGCGCCGTTGGCTGCTGGCCCGCCTCCGGACGAGCACAGACCCGGATGCCGAGCGCTACTGGCGGCTCCTCGCGACGGTCAACGGCTGGCCGGCGTCCCCCACCCTCGCTCCCCTCCGCCCCTGGTTCACCACCGTCTCCGCCCCCAGCGGCTCCGACCGCGGCGAAGGAGCGGTGCGAGTGGTCGTGCCCGGGCGGCGATCCGGAACGGTTCGGACCGGGGGCGGTTGGGCGGCTGACCGGCGGATACCCAATGATGTCGGAATGCAGAAGCACAAGGAGACCGGGTGGCGGTCGATCCGCCGCCGGTTCGGCAGCACGGCGGCGGCCCTCGGCCTGTTGACGTCGGTGGCCTGTACGTCCGCCCAGGCGCCGGCCTCGATCGCCGGCGCCGGCCTGGGTCCCGCGAAGCCGGACGAGGTCTCCGTCGCGACCTGGAACATGTGCGCGGTGCGGCAGTGGAGCTGTGAGCGCACGGGCAGCCCGGCGGACAAGTTCCGGCAGCTGCGCGACCTGATCGGTGACTCCGGCGTACGCGTGCTGCTGCTGCAGGAGGTGTGCTCGGACGACCTGTCGTCCTCGGCCCTGCGCCTGGGCCCGGAGTGGCAGACGGCTTTCGAGCCGTACGCGGACGTGGACGCGGCGGGCGGCCGTACCGCGGTCCAGTGCACCGACGGCGGGCGCGGGCGGGCCGGTTTCGCCCTGCTGGCCGCCTCCCGGCTCACGGACGTGGAGGTCATCCCGACCGAGCAGCCGACGGTGGGCCTGCACCGGGGGATCCTGTGCGCCCGCGTCCAGGCCCAGGGGGTGCGGGTGTGCAACGCGCACCTGTCGTTGCGGGAGAGCGACGGCCAGCACCCGGAGTGGGACTTCCGCGACGACCAGCTGAGCTCGCTGTTCGCCGCCGCCTCGACGGACGAGCGTACGGTCGTCGGCGGGGACTTCAACTCCCCGCCGCCGGTGGGCAAGGCGAACACCTCCGCCTGGATCTGGCCGTCGGAGGCGTACACCACGTACCGCGAGTGCGACCAGAAGGGCACGGCCCGGACCGGGCGGCCCACCCACTCGGACGGCGCGAAGATCGACTACCTGTTCACCGCACTGCCGCGCACCGGCTGCGAGGTGGTGAGCACCAAGGCGTCGGACCACCGGCCGCTGGTGATGCGGGTGAGCCGTCCGGCGGAAACGGCCCCCGCGACCCCGGGTATCAGTACACCGAGTTGAAGTAGACGTCCTGGGCGGGCACGGGGTACGCCCCGAGCTTGGTGAACGGGACCGCAGCCCACGGGGACACGTTGCCGAGGGCGTCCACGGCGATGGCCTCGACGAAGTGGTCGCCGTCGTTCCAGGGCCAGCCCGGCTCCCACGTCCAACTGCCGTCGGGCCGTACCTCGCACGCGCCCAGGGCCGCTCCGCCCTCGTGGAAGTCCACGCGGACGGCGCCGGGAGCGTACCCGGCGAAGCCGACGCCGGGACCGGGCACCTGCTGGTGTGCGGCGGGTACGGTCACCGTCAGGACGAGGTGCTGCGCCGGCACCGGCGGCTGCGGTGTCGGCACCGATGACTGCGGTACGGGCATCGACGGCTGCGGTACCGGCTCGTACGCGGGCGCAGCCTCGTACACGGGCTCGACGGCCGTGAAGGCGACCTCTGAGCGCTTGGTCTGGTAGTTGTTCGCGTCCGCGGCGAAGAGCCGGACGACGTGCTTCCCCTTGGGCCAGGGGTCGGTGCGCTCCCAGGACCACGTGCCGTCGGGAGCGACGGGCGCGGTGCCGCGGTACTTGCCTTCCTCCCAGAAGCTGACGCGCACGGCGCCGACGGCGGTGCCGGTGAAGCGGACGGTGTTCGCCGGTACCCGTTCTCCGGGTGCGGGGGTGCGGACGACCGGTTTGGGAAAGGAGTCGCCTCGCACCTGGGAGGTCTGCGTGAGGTAGGTGTCGATGGCGGAGGTGTCCCGCTTCGGCTGGTCGTAGCCGTTGCGCACCATGCCGATCCGTGGGGCGATTCCGTCGACCAGGAGGTTCAGCAGCCCCATGAACACCGGGAGGTGGTGCCGTGTGACCTTCCCCGCGTCGGTGATGAGAGGTGACTCGTTGTAGACGAAATTGAAGTTCTCGCGCCCCTGGAAGTGCCCGAGGAAAGGTTCCGTCTGCTGCTGGTACTGCGGGTCCCGGGGGGATGTGAGGACGTAGATGTTGGCTGACGGGTTGGCCCCGCTGCCCACGAGGTCGGGCAGGACGGAGTCGAGGACGTGGACGTTCTGATCCGTCGGCTCGCCCATCATCACCCGGGCCGCGTCGGGGTTGCTCTCCTTGACCCGGGTACCGATGCGGAAATGCGGTGTGCCGGCCACGATGTTGCGGAAGCCGTACTTCAGTCCGAGGAACAGTGCCGCGCTGCCGCCCTCGGACGTGCCGAACACGGTCACCTGGTCCGGCGAGAGGGCCAGTGTGTTCATGACGTGCGAGACGAGGCCGGCGACGGACTGCTCCAGGGAGAAATCCATACCCCTGCACAGGTGATAGGTGTTGGCACCGTCGAGCAGGTCCCGCACCCAGAGGATGTTCGACCGGAGGTCCTCCAGCTGTCCGGTCGCCCAGGCGTACCCGCCGGGTGCGTGGCGGTGGGAGAGGACGACCACCAGGTGGCGGTTGCCGTTGCGCGCGTGGGAGAACCGGTACTCGACGGGCACCGGCCCGGAGCAGTCCACGCCACTGAACACGCGGCGCGTCCTCTGGGGTGCCTCAGACATGCTCGGAATCCATCCTTCTCACCGGCTGACGCGGCACCTGGCGGAGGGTGTCCCGGTTCCAGCTCCCGGTCTGTCCCGCGGGGTGGCCGACCTGACCCGGGTGACCTGTCGGCCCGTGGCCCGTGTGACCGGGGTGGCCTGCGTGCCCTGTGTGTGCCGGCGCGCGGAGGCCGGCCGTGCCCACGGCCGGCGCCTGGGCCCGCGCCGGGTCGAGGTCTCCGCCCGCGACGAGGATGCGGTCGGCCAGCCGGGCCGAGGCGTAGCCGTCGTCGAGGTCGCAGAACTCCTGCTGGAACCAGCGGTAGCGGGCGGCGTAGCCGTGCTGGACGCGGTCGATGTCGCGGATGGTGCCGATGAGTTCGGGCGAGGTGAAGACCAGCGGCCCCGGGGCGGACTGCTCGAAGTCGAAGTAGAAGCCGCGCAGGGTGTCGCGGTAGTGGTCGAGGTCGTAGGTGAAGAAGAGGATCGGCCGCCCGGTGTTGACGAAGTCGAACATCAGGGAGGAGTAGTCCGTGATCATCACGTCGGCGATGAGGGAAAGGTCCGCCATGTCGGGGTAGTCGGACACGTCGAAGACGAAGCCGTCGCCGGCGCCCGGCACCGGGTCCACGACGTTGGGGTGGCGCCGCACGAGCAGGACGTGGTCGCTGCCGAGGCGGGCGCGGGCGTCGTCGAGGTCGATGCGGAAGTCGAGCTTGTACTTGCCCGGGGCGTAGAACTGGTCGTCACGCCAGGTCGGCGCGTACATGACGACCTTCTTGCTCGGCGGCAGGCCGATGCGGCGGCGCACTTCCGCGGCGCGCCCGGGTTCCGCGCGGCGCAGGATGTCGTTGCGCGGGTAGCCGCTCTCGACCATCTCGCCCGGGAACCGGAAGGCCCGCTGAAGGATCGGGGTGCTGAAGCTGTTCGGGGACACCAGCATGTCCCAGTTCTGCACCTCCTTCTCCACGCGCTCCAGGTACCGCTTGTCGGCGAAGTGCACGGCCTCGATGTCGTGTCCGATGCGCTTGAGCGGGGTGCCGTGCCAGGTCTGTACGACGACCTGCCCGTCACGCTTCTCGAACCAGTCGGGGAGGTGGTTGTTGGCGACGATGTATTTCGCCCGGCCCATGGCCTCGTACCAGTCGGGGGACCACATGCGGACGGGGCGGGCGGTGGGCGGGACGGCGACCTGGTCGTCGCGCACCACCCACAGGTGCTCCAGGTCCGTGCCGCGGCGGACCAGTTCCTCGTGCAGGGCGCGCGGGCTGTCGGAGTACTGGGTGCCCTTGAAGGCGTCGAAGAGCACGGCGGCGGTGACGGGCTTGCGCCGGGCGTCGGGGTAGGTCTTGGTGCGCATCAGCTTCTGCCGGTACGGGCCGCGGGCCTCGTCCGGCATCGCCGAGTGCACCAGCAGCGAGAGCCGGTCGTACGCCTCCGCCTGGAGTTCGTAGCGCCGCTCCTCACGGGTCATGTCGCTGGGCAGGGTGGGGATCAGGTCCTGCGTCATCTTGACCATGAGGTCGCCGGAGCGGTCCTCGGGGTCGACGGCCGAGGGGTCCTGGCGACGCAGGAAGAAGTCCCAGCGGCCGGCGGCGAGCGGTATGTCGCCGGCGAGGGTGCGCATCGCGGCGGGGGTGAGGACGAAGCTGAAGTCGTCGCCCTGCCAGGTGATCGGGACGGTGCGCTCCGCGCCGTGGGCGCGGGAGCGTACGACGACGTGCGCCGTGGCGTACTCGGAGGCGTCGAGCCTGTCCTGCGCGGCGTAGCCGACGACGACTTCGAGGGAGCCGTCCTGCCGCCAGGTCGCGGACTTGGCCAGCGGCAGGGTGTCGCGTTCGAACAGCACCACGTAGCCGGAGCCGTTGCGGTGCACGAAGACCTCGCGGTCCCCGCCCTCGGTCTGCAGCCCGGCCGGCAGCCGGTAGTGTCCGTCGTCGGCCTCTTCCGCCATGACGGGGTAGATGGGGGCCTTGCGTCCCTCGACGTGCAGGGTGGTCTTCCAGCCGTTGGCGCCGGTGTTCCAGGTCTCCGGGACCCCGTCGGAGGAGTGCGTGCGGTGGCCGGGGACGAGGGCCTTGGCAGGGACCCGGGTCACGAAGCCGTACCAGCCTTCGCCGCCCTGCTTGAACTGGACCCAGGCGTCGTGCCGCCCGGCGCCTCCCATGCTGGCCACACGGAACTTGCCCCACTCGGGGAGCTTGGGGCCGAGGTAGACGCCGCGGAGTTCGAGATGGTCGCCCACCATCCGGTGCTGGGTGATGCGGCAGCGAACACGCTCGACACGGAGTTTGAGCTTGCCCTGGATGAAAAGGGGCACCACACGGGTGTTCTTGTCCACGTACCGGTAGGGCGGGTTGGCCGCGCTTCCGGCTCCTCCTCTGACGATCCCCTTGTAGCGGAACAGGCCGCGGCTCAGTACACCGGCCGCCACGTCCCAGGTCCCCTCGACCCATTCCCCCTTACGCTTGAGGCGGGTCGTGTCGAAGCGGACCTGGAATCCGGACCAGTCGTAGCAGTACCGGCTCTGGTTTGAGTACTCGGTGGCCTGCGGGTAGTAGGTGGTCTTCGCCTTGGCGACGACCACACGGCCCTGCTTCTTGTTGCGCAGCGCGATCGCCTTCATCGACATGTGCCGCTTGTGCACGTTGATGAAGCGGACGTATGCGGATCCTTCGAGGATCAGGTGGTCGGAGTCGTCCCACTGTGCCCCGCTCAGGGAGCCGTGCAGCGACAGCTCCTTGTCCAGTCGGTAGGCGCTTTTGTCGATGCCTACCGAACGGTCCCCCAGATAGGGGTAGTTGAGGTAGCGGTGGAAGCGGCGCTGGACGGGCATCGGGCCGCCCTTGCGCTCGAACTCGACGACGTCGAGCAGCTCCTTGAGGCGGCCCTCGCGTACGAGCAGCCACTTGACGCGGGCATCGGCGGGCAGTTCGTGGATGATGTCGGCGTCGGCCTCGTCCAGGAAGTCGTTGGCCCACCGCATGAAGGCGTCGCGGTACTCCTCGTCTGCGTCGGGGAGCACCTTGAGGTGCAGCATCAGGTCCGACTTCAGGCAGGCGAGATCGTACTTGCGCTTGTGGTCGGAGTAGGACCTCGCCCGGTGGCCGGCGAGGAAGCGACTGACCGACTGCACGGCGGCGACGCGGTCCTGGAGGTTGCTGAACTCGGTGTGCCGCTGGGTGATGGAGGGTGCGGCGCCGCCTTCGCGCCGCCGCCAGAAATAGACGATGTCCGTGAGGATGTCGACTTTGGATGCCCGGAAGTGGGCGAACATGTTGACCCAGGAGTCCTCGTACATGACGCCTTCGGGGAAGGCGATGTAGTGGTAGTCCCAGAAGGACCGCCGGAACAGCTTGTTCCACACGGTGCGGTCGTAGATGAGGTCGGGCAGCTTGGTGATGTGCGTGCCGCGCTTGTTGGCGCGCATGGGCGCCTTGTGCAGCGGGGACTGCCACCTCTTGGTGGAGTTCATCATCTGCACGTTGCCGGAGACGAAGTCGGAGCCGGAGGCTTCGAGGGTCTGTACGAGCAACTCGTAGGCGTACTCGGGTATGACGTCGTCGCCGTCGACGAACGCGAGGAATTCCGCCTGGGGGTGGGCGGCGCGGATGCCGACGTTGCGGGCGTGGCCAGGACCCATCGGTTCCTGGCGCAGCAGCCGGAAGCGCGGGTCGCGGCGGGCGAACTCGGCGGCGATGGCGGTCGAGGAGTCGGTCGAGCCGTCGTCGACCATGATCACTTCAAGGTCGCGGAACGTCTGCCTGGCTATCGATTCCAGGCACTCCTGGAGGTAGATCTCGACGTCCTGGAAAGGCACGACGACGCTCAGGCGGGGCATACCTGCCACTCAGCAAACTCCTCGATAGACACACTTCTCACGGCGTACCGGGAGTTGCTGCGGCGTGCCGCCAGACCCGCCCCAGAATCCGGTCACCACCGCTCCCCGCACGCTCGACCCTCCCCCACCGCCTGTGACCGCACACTTATGCGACCTTCACAGGAGTGTGCGCAGCGTAGGCCAACTGTTCGGCGCCGAGCAACTATTCACAAGCGCTCAAGCTGCCCAAACCTTCACGCAAGCGAACGAGCGATGACATCCCGCCCGCACGGGACGCGTCAACTACCCATCGGTTGGGGCGCCCTGTGCGGCAGGGGTTGTTCCGCTGTCACAGCGCTCCTGCACAAGGTGAGGCAGGTCACCCGACGTGGCGCCAGGCCCCGAAGGAGAGGCCCGCGTCCGTCAGGTCCTGCCGGGCGATCCGCAACCCGCCGTCACCATCGAGCATCGCGATCGTGACCGCGCCCCGGGCATCGCGGGCGATCGCCGGCAGCCCCGCACAGCGGTCGCCCACCGGCGCCCACCACGCGCCGTACTGCTCACCCTCCGTAGGATATGCGGCGATTTCGGGGTGGCCCTCGGCACCCCGCTGGAGCAGGACCGTGCAGTCGTAACCGTTGACGCGGGTGCGGGTGACGCCCACGGGGCCGACGCCCCCGGCACCGCCCAACGGCATGAGCATGTTCGGGGCTCCGGCCGGCGACTGCGGACGGTAGGCGATGACACCCCCGTCCGCCGGGTGGCGCCAGTAGTAGGTGCCGGAGCCGCGGTTCGTCTCGTAGGAGCTGTACGTCCCCTCGACCGCGTCGGCGTCCATGCGCCCGAGCCATTTGAAGCCGGCTCCCGGCCCGCCCTGGCTCCAGTACGACGCGCCACCGCGAAAGGGGGCGAGGAACTCAGCACGCCCCTCGGTCGTCACGAGGGGGACGACGGATCCGCGCACCCACTTGCCCTGGTAGTCCTGCCAGTCGTCCCAGACGCCGTCGGCGCGACGCGTGCGACCCCGTACGCCGATGCCGAACCGGGTGGCAAAGACATGGAGGGCGCCGGTGCCGTCCGCCAGCACGACCGGGTCGGCGTGCGGAGGCGGCGGCTCTTCCTCCTTCTCCGGGAACGGGTTGCCCACGGCCCGCCACTCCCCCAGCGGTCGGCCGGTCTGGTACTGGGCCGCCAGGACCACCTCGCGGCCGTTCGGGGCTCCCTCGCCGTGGCGGGTGCCGGCGAACCAGACGAAACCGTTGGCGTCCTGAGTGAGCGTGAACCGGCCGGCCCACCCCTCCACGGGGAACAGGTCGGGCCCGTGCCACATGTCGGAGCACGGCGCCGACTCGGTCCAGCGCACCAGGCCCTCGGCGCAGCTCGCGTAGGCGGTCAGCCGGCCGTCCCGTCCCAGCCGCAGCCAACCGGGGGGCAGGTGGCCGGCGTCGGCCGCCGCGGCTATCTCGGGGCCGGGGACGGCGGGCTTGACGGCGGTGAGTGTCCGGTCCGCTCCGTCACGTCCGCGTCGCGCCATGTCCCGGCCACTCCTGCCCACACTCGCCCTGTTCGTCCGCCCGGCCCGGCGGGCCGTGGGCCAATGTACGTCAGTACGACAACCGGTCGGCGCCGGGGCCGGAATGTCTGCTTCCTCACCGGGGGCACGGTGGCGGGAACGCAGCCCGACGGACGGCACGGACCGGCGGGACGCTCCCTCAGGGCTGTCCCGTAATCCCTGGCGGATCAGTGCGAGGTGTCGGATGCGGTGCATCGCAAGGCGGAGGAGCGTCCTCGTACCGGGCGTATGCGGGCGCTTTGCGACAACGCGGCGAGGCGCCGTAGCCGGCGCCGCGCGCCCGCCGGGGAATACTGACAGCCCTCAGGGGAGGTCGTCGGTCGGCGGGTCGGCCTCGTAGACGTGCGGGGTGTCGGACTCCCACTCCACCAGTTCGGTGCCGCCGAGGACGACGTCGTCGGGGTCCGGCATGCCCGCCCGCCGCAGGAACTCGATGAGGTCCTCGTCCGAGCGGGCCAGGCCGAGGGGCTCCTCCCTGGTGGCGGTCCGCAGGGTCACCTGCCGGCCCCCCGAGGGGAAGATCCGGTGTACGACGACGGGAGCATGGTGCATACCCCCAGCCTCGCCGGACCGGACCGGTCCGGCATCCCGGGAGTCAGCGCGTTCGGCCGACGGTGGCGGCGCGGTCGGCGGACGCGCGGACACGGAAGGTGGAGGGGTCGGGGTAGGTCGCCTTCTCGGCCCGGACGACCTCTTCTATCTCGGCCTTGAAGGCGGGCTCGAAGAAGTCGACACCGAGGAGCAGTTCCAGTCCCCGCAGCGTGGGGTCGAGCAGCGGGCGCGCCATCCGTGCCCCGCCTCCGCCGATCCCGGGGAATCCGGCCCGCGCGATCGCCGGCCGGGCGGCCACGCGGTCCTCGACGCCCGCTGTCGCGAAGCCGAGGATCAGCGCGAGTTCGGCGAGGAACTTCCGGGTGCCCAGAGCCATCTCCTCGGCGCCCTGGAGCGTCTGTACGGCGCCTCCCGCGACCTTGAAGTCGTCGCCGGTGCGCTTGAGGCCGCGCGTCTCGTACACGGCGAGCGCCTCCTCGAAGAGCCGCCCCGCCTCGTCGACCGCCCGCATCGCCGTCACCAGCCGGTCGATGTCGATGTCGCTGCCGCTACCGCTACCGCTGCCGATCTCGCGCTCCACGCTGCCTCCTGGTCCGGAACTGTGCTGCACAGACCGTAGGAGGCAATGTCCCGCTGGGGAACCTCCCTGCGCGGCATATCTCGCGGGCCGCGCTCCGGTGCGGCCGGACGTACGCCTCCGCACGCGCCCCGCCCCTCCCGAAAAGCCCCACGGCCGGGCCCGGTGCGGGGATACTCGGACGCGTGGAACTGCACATCGATCACCGCTGGCTGCTGGAGCGGCAGGAGGCGCTGTTCAAGGACGTGGAGGTCGCCGACCACTCCGCCCTGGTCGCCGCCGTGGCCCGGCACCGGGTCAACACGCCCAGCCTGGAGGTGGACGCCCCCGACGCGTACTGGCGGGCGGCCGCCCTGCTCGACGCGATCGTGCTGCTCCGGCCGCTGCCCACCTCGAACGAGTACTTCGCCTACGGCGTCGCCGTCGCCTACATCGAGGCCTCCGGGAAGGCGGTGGAGGCCTCCTACGAGCAGTGGCGCGACCTCGTCACCGACATCCGCATGCTGCGCGTCAGCGTCTTCGACGTCGCCGCCCGGCTGCGCTCGTGGCAGCCGGCCTGAGGACCGCACACGGCCTCGTGCCCGCCGCGGTCAGCGCCTGCGCTGGGCGGGGGTGCCCGCCAGCAGCGCCTCCGAGACGAGCCGCGCGCCACGGGAGAGGCGGCTCAGCTGCTCCAGCTCCAGGGCGTACATCCTGATCGAGTTCTCGATGACCGACTCGGCGACGCCCATCATGGGCAGCTCGGCGCGGCTGGTCTGCAGGGCCGCCCGTACCGCCCGCATCTCGTGCTGGAGCTGGAGCTGGACATGCCGGGCGAGGAGTGCGTGGTGGCGGGTCAGCGTGAGGTAGCCGCCGTAGCGGGCCGGCAGCAGGTCCCGCAGCCATCGGGTGGCTGAGCGCTCCCAGTCGTGCGTACCTGGAGCCTTGACCTGCAGGGGCCAGTCCGGGCTGAGCGTAAACGTGGCCGTCTGGGGCATTCTCGTCACTTCCGAGGGGTGTCGAAGCTCTGATCGAGACGTTCTGTCGAGACGTGTGAGGGGCGGCCTCGGCCCAGGGGTTGACCGAGGCCGCCATGGGCGCTCTGCACAGATCCGAAAGCCTGGACTCGACCCGCGGTCGCGACGTGAGGAGGAGGTTCGTCGTACCGCGGTGCGTTCGAGAGGACGTGGGGTCGTCCTCCTTGGCATCTGGTGGATCAGGAGCGCCGTCGTCAGTAAACATATATACCGTCGAGTAAGCAAGGGTATGAAAAATTTCATGCACCTCGACGGCTGAATATCGCCTGGTGGGGTCGGCGCGGGAGGGTTCACGGGAAACGCGGGAACGCGGGAGACGCGCCGGCGACGCGGGAGCGCTACAGGAAGAAGCCGTGCTGGTCCGCCACGTGCTCGTAGTCCTCCAGACGGGCCTGGGTCCGCTCGGGATCGGCGTCCGCCATCGCCTGGAGCAGGGCCGCCGAGAGCATTCCGGGGGCCGCGTAGGAGTCGAACACCAGGCGGGATCCGGTCGCCGCCGTCAGGGCCACGTCGGCCTCGTCCACCAGCGGCCCGAGGGTGGGATCCGTGATCAGGACGACGCGCAGGCCCGTGCTGCGGGCGGCCCGGACGGCGGACAGGGTCTCCTTGGCGTGCCGCGGCATGGCGAACGCCAGGACCCAGGTCCCGCCGGCCGCCCTGGACTGGAGCAGGGCGTCGAAGGCGACGCTGCCGCCGCGCGTCACCAGGCGCACGTCGGGGTGGATGCGCCGGGCGGCGTACGCGAAGTACTCCGCCAGGGAGACCGAGATGCGCAGGCCGAGGATCGTCAGCGGCACGGAGGCGGCCAGCTCCCGGCCGATGTCCAGGACCTGGTTGGTGTCGGCGAGGAGCCGGCGCACGTTCTCCAGGTTCTCGATCTCCGCGTCGACGGCCGCCTGGAGCTCGTTGCGGCGGATCTGCTCGCGGGTGTCGGTCGCGCCGGCCACGGCGCTGAGCGCGATCGGCTGGAGCACGTCACGCAGGGCCGGGTAGCCGCTGAAGCCGAGCGAGGACGCGAAGCGGGTCACGGAGGGCTGGCTGACGCCCACCCGCTCGGCGAGCTCGGTGATCGAGAGGAAGGCGGCCTCGGTGAGGTGGTCGATCAGGTACTGGGCGATGCGCCGCTGGCCCGGGGACAGGCGGCGGCCGTCGAAGAGCGCGAGGAGCCGGTCGGCCGGAGGGCGGACGGGCTCCTCGGCCGACTGACCGCTCGGCGTGATCGCAGCCGCTTGTGCGCGTGCCTGCTGCCCCGATGACACCGGAGGGCCTCCTTCTCACGTCACTCGCGCTCAAACATAGCCCACCCCTCGCGGGCGATGATGATCAGTCCTGGGCGCGTGAGGTGACCGGGGCGTCGGTGCGGTCGCCCAGGAACTCGTACCAGCGGCGCTGGAGGCACAGGTAGCGGGTGTCCGCCTCGACCAGGTCGAGGAACGAGCCGATCGTCGCGGTCAGGCGCTCGCCCAGGCCCGGGTCGGTGAGGGCGCCGTCCTCGGTGAAGGCGTGGTGGGCGCCCGCCAGGCTGAACATGTCCGGATAGACGCGGGCCCCGAGGTGTTCGAGGGGGACCCGCAGGGCCCACAGTCCGCGGTTGCCGCCGACCATCGAGGGTGAGGCCGACACCAGCAGGGTCTGCTTGTCCTTGAAGGGCTGCGGCCGGTAGCGGGACACCCAGTCGACGGCGTTCTTCAGGACGCCCGGCACGGAGGCGTTGTACTCGGGCGAGGCGATGATCAGCGCGTGGGCCGCCTCGATCCGCTCACACAGGGCGAGGGCGCCGTCGGGCAGCCCTTCGCCGGCCTCGGCGTCGCCGTCGTAGGGGGGCATGGGGAAGTCGCGGAGGGTGACGGGTTCCGCCACGGCACCGGCCTCGCGCACCATCGCGGCGACGAGGGCCGCGAGCCGGACGTTGACCGATCCGGTACGGGAGGACCCGGACAGGACGAGCGCGCGCAGCGAGGTACGGGGGTGCTCCCCGTCGTGCGGGCGGCCCGGATCCGTCGGGAAGCGGTCGGGGTCTGTCGGGTTCATCGTCTCCTGCCCTCGGCTCTCGGCTCTCGGCTCTCGGCTCTCGGCTCTCGGCTCTCGGCTCTCCACCATCGGTTCGCCGCCATCGGTTCGCGGTGCTTTGCTGCCGGGTCTTTGCTGCCGGGTCCCGGTCCGGGCCCGCGGACGTCCGGCCGTCGACGCGCGGCGGGACCCGCACACGCCGGTGTGCGGGTCCCGTCCGGGCCGCCGGGTCACTTCGCGCGGGGGTTCTCCCAGCGGTAGAACTCCTGGGCCATGGCGTCCTTCGGGCTGCGCCACGTCGCCGGGTTGTGAGGGCTGATGAACGCCTGGAGCCGGTCGCTCAGCCTGCGGAACTCCGGGTGGTCGGTGACCTGGGCGATGGCCGGGCCGGGCGCCCGGTCCGCCTCGATGAAGTGCATGTAGACGTCGTCGAACTGGAAGAGGCTCCGCCGGGTGACCCCGACCAGGTGCGGCAGTTCACCCGCGTCCGAGTCCGCGAAGAGCTCGGCGATGTCGGGGCCCGACCCCGGCGCCATGCGGGCGACGATGAGGGCGCGGTGCGTGTCGTTCATCCGGCTGCTTGCCTTTCGTTTCGGAGAGGTCCCAGGACGTCGTCGGACGTCAGACACGGCTGGCGGCGGGGGCGCGGCTCTCACGCTCGCGCTGCTCGATCTTGTCCCGGATGAGCGCCATCTGGATCGGGGAGTTGCGGTTGATGTTGTCGGTCATCCAGGCGTCGTCCACGGGCGCGTCGGGCTTCATCGCGAAGTCCTGGGTCCACTTCATCCGGGTGCCGCCGGGCACCTTGAAGTACTGCCAGTGGATGTCCATGTGGGCGAAGGGGCCCGTCTCCACCCGCCGGGCGCGGACCGTGAGGTTCTTGCGGTCGACGGTCCGCT
Organism: Streptomyces sp. TN58; assembly: GCF_001941845.1. Classification (NCBI taxonomy): domain Bacteria; kingdom Bacillati; phylum Actinomycetota; class Actinomycetes; order Kitasatosporales; family Streptomycetaceae; genus Streptomyces; species Streptomyces sp. TN58. The sequence continues at coordinate 545,297 of NZ_CP018870.1, forward strand.
CCGAGACCCAGCTCCAGACCTTGCCGTTCTCGTCGGGGTGCATGGTCAGGCGGAAGGTGGTCGTGTCGCCCTTCTGGTCGAGGACCTCCAGCGAGGCGTACTCGCTGAACAGCTGGGGCCAGCTGGGGAGGTCGTTGGTCATCTCCCAGACGAGCTCCACGGGCGCGTTGACGGTGATCTCGTTCTCGGTGTGTCCTGGCATGTCAGGCTCCGGTCATCAGGCTGTTGTTGACGAGGTCGAGGAATTCCCCGGGGGTCTTGCAGCGGTCGGCGTCGGCGGGCAGGGCCCGTCCGCGCCGGTTCTCCAGCTCACCGACGATGCCGAGCAGGCCCAGCGAATCGAGGCCGTACTCGTCGAAGGACGAGTCCGGGCGGCTCGCCATCTCGATGGGGTCGACGGTGATGCCGGCGGTCTTCATCAGGGCCGCCAGCTCCTCCACGGTCAGTCGGTCGGACATGTGGGTGCTCTTTTCCTTGGGTCCCGCTCGGGCCCGGCGGGCTAGGCCGCCGGGGAGCCCTTGCGGACGACGAGCGCGGAGTTCGACCCCATCCGGCCGCGGCTGAGCACGAGCGCCGTGCGCAGCTCCGCCGGCCGGGCGCTGCCCGTCACCACGTCGAGGTCGTGGCACACGTCGTAGACGTTCGGGGTCGGCGGCACGACGCCGTGCTCCAGCGCCAGTACCGCGGCCGCGGTGTCGAGGGCGGGAGCGGCGCAGTACGCCCGGCCGGTACCGGACTTGGGCGCCGTGACCGGCACCTTGCGTCCGTGGTCGCCGAGGGCGTGGAGGATCGCGGCCGCTTCGGCCGCGTCGGCCTCCGGGGTCCCGAGGGCGTCGGCGAAGACGACGTCGACGTCCTCGGGGGCGCAGCCGGCTTCCCGGAGGGCGCCGCGGACGGCGTGGGCCAGGCCCTCGCCGGCCTCGTCGCGCCGCCGGGTGCCGCTGAACGTGGCTGCGTGGCCCGCCAGTTCGGCTCGTACGGTGGCTCCTCGGCGGCGGGCCTCGGCCTCGTCCTCGACGACGAACATGGCGCCGCCCTCGGCGGGGACGTAGCCGCAGGCCTGGTCGGTGAAGGGACGGTAGGCGCGCTCCGGGTCGTCCCGCAGGCTCAGTCCCTCGTACTCCAGCTGGCAGACGATGGAGTACGGCGCGAGGGGTGCCTCCGTCGCTCCGGCCAGCATGGCCCGGCTGCCCTGGCGGATCGCCCGGACGGCGTGCGCGAAGGCGTCGAGCCCGCCCGCCTCGTCGCTGCAGACGACCCCGCAAGGCCCCTTCAGCCCGCGGCGGATGGAGATCTGGCCGGTGCTGGCGGCGTAGAACCAGGCGATCGACTGGTACGGGCCCACGAAGCGCGGCCCCTGCTCCCAGAGGTGCTGCAGTTCGCGCTGGCCGAACTCGCCGCCGCCGGAGCCGGCGGCGGTGACGACTCCGAAGGAGAAGGGGTCGCCCTCGTAGTCGGCGCGGCCGAGCCGGGCGTCCTCCAGGGCGAGGTCGGCGGCGGCGAGGGCGTGGTGGGTGAACCGGTCGGTCTGGACGAGGAACTTGTCCTCGACCAGGGACCCCGGTTCGAAGCCCCGGACCTCGCCCGCGACGCGCAGCGGCAGGTGCTCGCAGCCCGGCCTGGTGACGCGGTCCAGGACGCTGACGCCGGACTGGGTCGCCTTCCAGAAGGCGTCGGCGCCGACGCCGTTGGGGGCGACGACCCCGATGCCCGTGATGACCGTACGGCTGGTCACGAGACCTCCTCCTTCGGCCGGGTCATGACCACGGCGGACTGGAAACCGCCGAAGCCGCTGCCCACGGAGAGCACGCTGCTCAGCTTCCGGCCCCGGGCGACCTTGGGCACGTAGTCCAGGTCGCATTCGGGGTCGGGCGTCTCGTAGTTGGCGGTCGGCGGGACCACCTGGTGGACCATGGCGAGGACGCAGGCGGCGAGTTCTATGGCCCCGATGGCGCCGAGGGAGTGCCCCACCATGGATTTGATGGAGGTCATCGGCGTCCTGTAGGCGTGCTCGCCCAGGACCTTCTTGACCGCCGCGGTCTCGTGGCGGTCGTTCTGCTTGGTGCCGGATCCGTGCGCGTTGACGTAGTCGATCTCGTCGGCGGCGATTCCGGCCTGGGCGAGGGCGGTCTCGATGGCCCGGGCCATCTCCAGGCCCTCGGTGGTCAGCCCGGTCATGTGGTGGGCGTTGCCGAAGGTGGCGTAGCCGCCGATCTCGCAGTAGACGGTCGCGCCGCGGGCCCGGGCGCGTTCCAGCTCTTCGAGCACGAGGACGGCTCCGCCCTCGCCGAGGACGAATCCGTCCCGGTCGGCGTCGAACGGGCGGGAGGCGTGGGCCGGGTCGTCGTTGTTCGGCGAGGTCGCCTTGATGGCGTCGAAGCAGGCGACGGTGATCGGCGATATCGGGGAGTCCGAGGCTCCGGCGATGCACACGTCCATCCGGCCCTCGGCGATGGCGTGCACGGCGTACCCGATGGCGTCGAGTCCCGAGGTGCAGCCGGTGGAGACGGTCTGGACGGGTCCGCGTGCTCCCGTCTGCTCCGCGACGGCGGAGGCGAGGGTGGCCGGTGTGAACGCCCGGTTCAGGTGCGGGCCGGCCAGCTTGTGGTCGACGTCCCACCAGGAGCCGGACTGGCTCACGGCGACGTAGTCGTGCTCCAGCCGGGTGGTGCCGCCGACGGCGGTGCCGAGGGAGACACCGGTCCGCCAGGCCTCGTCCGCGGTGAGGTCGAGTCGGGCGTCGCGCACCGCCTCGCGGGCTGCGACCAGGGCGAACTGGATGTACCGGTCCGCGCGTGCCGCCTCCTCCTCGTCGAGGCCGTGCTCGGCGGGGTCGAAGTCGACCTCGGCGGCTATCCGGGAACGGAATCCCGTCGGGTCGAAGAGGCTGATGCCCCGTGTCGCCGTACGCCCGTTGGACAGCAGGTCCCAGAAGTCGCGGACTCCGATGCCGCCGGGCGCGACGACGCCCACTCCGGTGACGGCCACCCGCCGGCGGGTCACGAGACCGCTCCTGTGCGGTCCGGCGGCTGCTCCCATGCGGTTCCCTCCGGGTTCGGGGCCTGCTCGGTGTCCACGTGTCCCAGTTCGGGGCGCGGGGCGAGGGGGCCGAGGTGGAAGACCATGCGGGCTTCGGTGTCTCCGACGTTGCGGAAGCGGTGGCGCGTGTTCAGGGGCACGAGCAGCCCCTGGTCGGTGCGCAGCGGGTGGGCCTCCCCGTCGAGGTCGACCTCCAGCCGGCCGCTGACGACGTACACGAACTCCTCGGAGTACGGGTGGTAGTGCTCGGCGATCGACTCTCCGGGGGCCATGATGGCCAGGCCCATGAAGCCGCTGGTCGAACCCACCGAGGTCGGGGTGAGGACGGCCCTCAGGTCGCCACCGCGCCGGCGGTTGGGCGGCGTCTCGCTCAGGTCCACGATGCGTGGGCGCTGTTGGGTCATGGTGGGTGCCTCCTGGCGTGGGGGGAGAGCCTCGACGGGGATCGGGGTGGGGTGGGTTCGGGGGGATCGGCGGGAGCCGTGGTGGGCCGGGGCCGGCTGGGCCGGCGGGGCCGCTGGGGCCGGAAGGGGGACCGGCCGGAGGACGGCCCCGGGGCGGATCAGGACGGGGCGGGTGCCCGCCGGTCGGTGATCAGGTCCATGGTCCGGTGCGCGGCACGGCCCCGCCCGCCGGGCGCGACCGTCAGGCGGTCGAGCACCGCGGCCTTGCGCGGACCGGAGGTCCCGTAGACGGTCTCGGGGTCGGCATCCAGCGGGCCGCGTACGTCGATCAGCCGGACGACGATGTCGTCGCGCTGGAAGATGCTGCTGCTCCGGACGGGGCTCTTGGGCCGGCGGGCGGCCGCCTCGTCCTGCCGGGCCAGGAACCGGGCGAGTGCCTGGCCGCAGCCGGGCTTCGCCGGGTAGAAGACCGCGTGCCGGCGCACCTCGGCGGACTCGGGCTCGGGTGCGGCGATGTGGTGGACGGCCGGGACGGCGGCGCGCATGAAGAACATGCGGGCCGATTCGGGGTCGCCGAGGTCGCGGTCCTGTTCGAGGTAGGGGTTGATGGCCTCCTCGACGGCGCGGACCTCGGGCTGTTCCGAGACGTGCCGCAGGGCCGCCATCAGGTCGCCCTGGACCTCGACCGTACGCACCACCCGGTTGCCGTGCATGAACAGCGAGGTGCGGCACAGGCGGGTGTGGTCGTCGACGCGTGCCGCAGGGGAGGCGTAGCTGGAGAGGATGGACGCGACCTCCTTCTCGCTGCCCGGCTTGACCGTGAAGGTGAGGGCGTGGCGCACGATGCCGGCGCCCAGGCGGGGCGTGGCCTGCAGGCGCGCCGTGGACGGCCGGGCCGCCTGGTCGTAGCCCCGTCCGGTCTCGCGCAGCACGGTGAACTTGAGCGGGCGCATGGAGCGCGCGCACGCGCCCAGCGGCCGCACCTGCTCGGCGTGGTGCTCGCTGTTGACCCAGGCGAGGTACTGCGGGGCGCTCTCCCACTCGCTCGTGATCAGCCACTGCGAGGGGTTCTCGAAGGACTGGCACAGCTGGTCGCTGATGTGTCCCGGGACCGACGCGATGTCGTTGCGGAGCTTTTCGTACGCCTCGAAGAACTGCTGCTGGGTCCCCTCGTGGAGATCCATCAGAAGGACGACCCGGAGCATGGAGCCGTCGAAGGCTGACTGCGACACCCGTTCGGACAGGGTGGTTGTCATCTACTCACTCCTTCATGAGGGGGTGGAGATCCATCGCGTACGGACCCCTCGTCCGTCACCGGTGGCGTCCGCCCGGGCCGGCGGCCGCCTCTGGGGAACGGCAGGCCGGCGCGTCTCAGGGGGAGCCGCTGTCGCTCATCGTCATCCGGGGAGGGGCGTACCGCTACATGTCGGGATCAAGCGGGTGACAACCGGCGAATCAACTGGGCCTCATCGCGGATCGGGGGCATAAAGAGTCCACTCCCCCACACAGAAAACAGGAGCCCGCAGCTGATGGAAGACAACGCCGATGTTCGCGTACCGGTTCTCGTCGTGGGCGGCTCCCTCGTGGGCCTGTCCACCTCGCTTTTCCTGAGCCGCCACGGAGTGAGGCACCTGCTGGTCGAGAAGCACTCCGGTACCTCCCCGCACCCGCGCGGCCGTGGCATCAACGCCCGGACGATGGAGCTGTACCGCACAGCAGGGGCGGAGCACGCGATCCGCCGGGCGGCGTCCGTACTGGAGGGCATCCAGGGCATTCTGCAGGCGCGGTCGCTGACCGACACCGCCGACCACAACTGGCTGATCAAGTCGATCGACCCGTCCGGTGCGCTGGCGCGGTTCAGCCCGACGGAGTGGTGCCTGTGCAGCCAGAACAACATCGAGCCCGTACTGGCGGAGCAGAGCCGGGCGCTGGGCGCCGACATCCGCTTCGGCAACGAGCTGATGAGCTTCGACCAGGACTCCACCGGGGTGAACGCCGTGGTGAAGGACCGTACGACGGGCCGGCACATCTCGGTGCGCGCGGACTTCCTGATCGCGGCGGACGGCCCGCGCAGCCCCGTCCGCGAGCAGCTGCGGATCCCCCAGACGGGCAACGGCGAGCTGTTCCACAACGTGAGCGTCACCTTCCGCTCGGAACGGCTCGTGAAGGTGCTGGGCGACCTGCGCTTCATCGTCTGCTACCTGATGCGCCCGGGTGCCGACGGGGCGCTGCTGCCGGTGGACAACGACACGCAGTGGGTCTTCCACGCCCCCTGGCACCCCGACCAGGGCGAGACCCTGGAGGACTTCACCGACGAGCGGTGCGTGGACCAGATCCGCGAGGCGGTCGGGGTACCGGACCTGGACGTGGAGATCGGCGGCAAAGCGCCGTGGCACGCCGCCGAACGGGTGGCGGAGCGGTATTCGTCCGGTCGGGTGTTCCTGGCCGGGGACGCCGCCCACGAGATGTCGCCCACCGGGGCCTTCGGCTCGAACACCGGTATCCAGGACGCGCACAACCTCGCCTGGAAGATCGCCGCGGTGCTGGAGGGGTCGGCGGGCGTCGAACTGCTCGACACCTACCAGGCCGAGCGGCTGCCGGTGGCCCGGGCCACGAGCGAGCGGGCGTCCGCCCGTTCGGCCGAACACAGCCACCCGGGGTACGTGCCCCCGCCCACGATGGGCGGCGGACCGGGCAGCGGCGTCCTGACGACGGCGATGGCCTACTGCTACACGCAGGGCGCGCTCGTCGGCGGCGACCCGGCGCGGCCCGTCATCCCGGAGACGCTGCGGTCGATGGGCGACACCGGGACCCGGGCCCCGCACATGTGGCTGACCAGGGCCGGTGAGCGGATCTCCACCCTGGACCTGTACGAGCGCTCCTTCGTGCTGCTCAGCGGCGCGGGTACGCCGTGGCGGGCGGCCGCGCAGGAGACGGCCCGGCAGCTCGGGGTGCGGCTGGACGCGTACACGATCGGCTCCGGCCCGGACGCGGACCTGGTCCCGGAGGGCGGCGCGCCGTGGACCGAGGTCCACCGGCTGGGCGCCGACGGCGCCGTGCTCGTACGCCCGGACGGCTTCGTGGCCTGGCGCTCGGAGGGTGCCGTGGCCGACCCCGCGCCGGTGCTGCGCGAGGTCCTCTCGACGGTGCTGCGCCGGGCGTGACCGCCCACTCCTTTCGTCCGCCGGCCGTGCGCGCGGCCGGCGGACGGGGTTCAGCGGCAGGTCCAGCAGCCTGCCCAGCATCCGGCGTGGGGCCGGACGGTACGGCGGCGGCCGAAGCCGCTGCCGGCCGGTCTCTCGGCGCCGCCTGTCACGCGGCGGTCCCGCTCGGCACGGTCACGCTCCAGGGAGGTCCGGTGCGCGTAACAGGCGATGACGACCGCGATCGCGGCCACTTCCTCGGGGGCGGCGACGCCCTTCTCCACACGCAGCAGGCTCGCTATCGGAACATCGTTCGACATCGGCACGGCCTCTCTCACGGGGGCTGCGCGTGCGCCCTGTCGCGTCGCGAGGGGCGGACCGGCTCGGCGTCGACGCGGGCGGCACACGGGTGGCTCGGCGCGCTCACGGGACGTGTTCCGCATGCGCGAACCGGCCTGTGGGGTCCTGTCGGATCTCCAGGACTCCTGTCGCGACCGACGCTACAAGCGCCCGGCGGCCGCGGCACGCCGGGACTTCGGCGACCGCGGGCCTGCCCGAAGGGCTGCCCGGCCGGCCCCCGGGCGGGCTCCGCGGGCTCCCGGGCAGGGCGCTCGTGAAGGGCCGCCGGCAGCCCCTGCTCTGCCGGGGGTGCGCCGGCCACCTCTACGCCGTCTGCACGACGGACCACACCGGCGGGAACAAGGTCGGGCAGTGGGAGGTCGACCACGAGATGCCGGTGTCGTGTCCGCTGGCGGGCCTGCTGCCGCTGACCGGCAGGGTCGTGTCCGTCCACGACCTGCCCGGCGCCGAGGAGGTCCTCGGCCCACCGCGCTGAAACAGACGGCGCGTTGGGCCGACCGGGTGAGCCCGTCCGCCGCGCGACCCGCCGCGGCGGACGTGTCGACCGTGTCGCGCCGTGCCGTGGGGCGGCCCGCGTCTCGTGAGCGGGCTACGCGCGGAACGGCCCGGGCTCGGTCCGCAGGTCGTAGAGGTAGGAGCGGTCGTCCTTGAAACTGCGCCAGACGGCGGCCGGGGGTAGGGGACCGTCGGCACGGCCGTCGGCGGGATGGGCGGTGACGCGGCCGTCGGCGATCCGGCAGTGCCAGCCTTCGGCCGCCGACCAGACGCACCACACGTTCCCGTCCGTCCGGCGGTAGGCCGGACGCCCGTCGTGCTCGCCGTCGCGTTCGAAGCGGTGGCGGAGCCCGTCGGTGTGGCGCACGAAGGTGAAGGTCGGCCGGGTCCGCCACTGGTCCGAGGTCATCCGCCAGATGACGTCGATCCCCGACTCGGCTGGGGCGAGCGGGCCTTCGGGGGCCGGGCCGCGCTCGACCTCGGTGAAACCCAGGCGGCGGGCGACGGCCCCGCTGGCGTGGTTGGCGGCGTCGTGGCGGATCTCGATCCGGTCGATGCCCGGCAGGCCGAAACCCTGGGCGGTGAGAGCGGTGCAGGCCATGGTGACCAGGCCCCGCCCGATCCGGGCCGGGTGGAGCCAGTAGCCGATTTCGAGGCCTCCGGCTCCGATCCTGCGCATGAGGACGCAGGTGCCGATCACTTCGGCGTGCGAGGTGATCGCGTAGCCGTAGGCCTCCCCGGTCTCCCACTTCCGCCGCATCCTGGCGAGGAAGTCCGCGGTCTGCTGTCGGCCGGTGTCGGCCGCCCACGGGAACCACGGCACCAGGTGGTCACGCGACTCGTGGATCGCCCGCTCCAGGGCGTCGAGGTGGTTCGTGCGCCATCGGTGCAGGTCGACCTGGTCTGAACTGAGGCTTTCGGCTGGCGGTTGCATGCACCGGATGGTCTCCCGACCCGGCTGCCGACGACAACGCATTAACCGATCGCTTCGAACGGCCCGCGCCGCGTGGCATCGCGGGAGAGCGGCCCGGCCCGGGGGCCCTGCCGGCCGGGACCGGCGGGAGAAGCGGTCAGCGCTGCGCCGGGTGGTACAGCGCGTGCGCGCGGGCCATGTCCACGGGCTCGTCCCCGGACAGCCGGAGGAAGTGTTCCACCTGCCAGGCCTGCGTGGCGCTCGCCTGGCGGCTGGTGGTGGCCACCCACGGCGGGTAGACGCGGAAGGCGCGCTTCCCGCCGGAGCCGTCCGTCGACACGACACCCCGTGCGCGCAGCACCTCCCGTGGGAACACGAACTGCCCGAACCGCTCGCCCTGGCACGTACTGATGACGAACAGGTCGACGGGGTCCGCGGCGTCGAAGGGCTGGATCGGCCCACCCCCGGCCCTCTTCCACACCGTGACGAACTGGCCCGCCTTCGTCGGGGTCGTCTTGGCCACTCGGAACCTGACGGCCAGGCCGTCCAGGGTGAATCCGCAGGCCCCGTACTCGGTGCTCTCCGGCTCGGGCACCGGCCGTGTGCACGTGAACCCGGCCGGGTCGTACGCCAGCGCCATCGCCCGCAGCAGATCGTCGGGGATCCCCGGTTCGCCCGGCCGGGTCTCGCGTTTCGTCACCATGCACCCATCCTGCCAGATTTCGAACGTGCGACCGAATTCGATCTCGGGCGGTCCGCGGCCGCGAGCACGCCGGACCCGGGCCAAGTGCGGTGCGTAACGGGCCGCTTGACGCATCTCCTCTTGACGCCCGCAGGGACGCGGAGCACAGTGGCCAGCGTTCTGAGAGCGCTCTCAGAAACCGGAACCTGCTCTATCTTTCCCCGCACCCGCGCCTCACGGCGCGCTTCAGAGAGGGCACCGATGCGCAAGACATCCGGCAGGAGACGAGCGACCGTACGGCGGGCGGTGCTGGCCGCGGTCGCCACGACGGCCCTGGTCGCTGCCGCCGCCGCGGGCGTCGCGATACCGGCGAACGCCGCCGCTCCCCCCGTACCGGCAGGCTGGACCCAGGTGTTCCTGGACGACTTCGACGGAGCCGCCGGCTCCGGGATCGACACCGCCGACTGGCAGTACACGACCGGCACCAGCTATCCCGGCGGACCCGCCAACTTCGGCACGGGCGAGATCGAGACGATGACCGCCGACCCCTCCAACGTGTCCCTCGACGGCGCGGGCCACCTGCGCATCACGCCCCGGCGGGACGCGGCGGGCCGGTGGACGTCCGGCCGCGTCGAGACCCGCCGGGGCGACTTCCAGCCCCCGGCCGGCGGCACGCTCCGCACCGAGGCGCGCATCCAGATGCCGAACGTCACGGGACCCGCCGCGAAGGGCTACTGGCCCGCCTTCTGGATGCTCGGCACCCCGTACCGCGGGAACTGGTGGAACTGGCCGGGCGTCGGCGAGATCGACATCATGGAGAACGTCCAGGGCCTCAACACCGTGTGGTCCACCGTGCACTGCGGTACGAGCCCCGGCGGCCCCTGCAACGAGACGTCCGGCATCGGCGGCCAGCGCACCTGCCCCGGGGCGAGCTGCCAGGCCGGATTCCACACGTACGCCGTCGAGTGGGACCGCTCGACCGCGGTCGAGCAGATGCGCTTCTACGTCGACGGGCTCAACTACCACACCGTGCGGGCCGATCAGGTGGACGCGGCGACCTGGGCCAACGCCACGAACCACGGCTACTTCGTCATCCTGAACGTCGCCATGGGCGGCGGCTTCCCCGACGCCTTCGGGGGCGGTCCCGACGCCGGCACCGAGCCGGGCCACGCCATGGTCGTCGACTACGTGTCCGTCCTGCGGTCGGCGGGCGGCACGACACCGCCCACGACGCCCCCGACCACGCCTCCGACCACGCCGCCCACGACCCCGCCGTCCGGCAGCCGCGACGCGTACGCCGCGATCCAGGCCGAGTCGTACGACGGCCAGTCGGGCGTGGCCACGGAGTCCTCCGCGGACTCGGGCGGCGGCCAGAACCTCGCGGCCCTCGGCAACGGCGACTGGGCCCTGTTCCGGGGCGTGGACTTCGGCTCCGCGCCGGCGACCCAGTTCCACGGCCGGGTCGCGAGCGGAGCGGCCGGCGGTGTGAGCGGCCTCGTCGAGGTACGGCTCGACAGCCGGACCTCGGCCCCGGTCGGCAGCTTCTCGGTCGCGAACACCGGCGGCTGGCAGAGCTGGCGCACCGTACCGGCGAACATCACCGCCGTCACGGGCACGCACGACGTGTACCTCACCTTCACCAGCGGCCAGCCGGCGGACTTCGTGAACGTCAACTGGTTCGGCTTCGGCCACTGATCACAGCGGCCCCCCTCGCGGGCGCGGCGGACACGCGGCGCCCGCGAGCACCCTGCCGGACCGGCCCGGGCGAGAGCCCGGCCCCAGTCCGACCCCTGTCTGGTCCCTGTCTGGCCGCGGTCAGGCCTGCTTCGCGGCCAGGAAGCGGCGCAGCCTCGCCAGCGGCCAGGCGTTGACGACGTCGTCCGCCGTCAGCCAGCCGCGCTGCGCGGTCCCCACCCCGAAGCGCATGTAGGGCAGGTGCGTGGTGGCGTGGGCGTCGGAGTTCACCGCGAACTTCACGCCGTACCGCTTCGCCCGCAGGATGTCCTCGTCGCTGAGGTCGAGCCGCTCGGGGTGGGCGTTGATCTCCAGAGCGGTGCCCGAGCGTGCGCACGCCTCGAACACGGCGTCGAAGTCGGCGTCGATGCCGGGACGTTTGCCGATCCGGCGGGTCGTCGGGTGGCCGATCACGGCGACGTGCGGGTTCTCGCAGGCGCGGATCAGGCGGCGGGTCAGCTCCCGCCGGCTCTGGTTGAAGTGCGAGTGGACCGACGCCACGCAGAGGTCGAAGCCGGCGAGGAACTCGTCGGGCCAGTCGAGCGAGCCGTCCGGGCCGATGTTGAGTTCCGTTCCGTGCAGCAGCCGCATCCTGCCCTGTCTGCCGTCGAGTTCGCGCAGCCGCTCGCGCTGGGCGAGGATCTTCTCCGCGGTCATGCGCTGCATGGCGAGGTTCGGGGCGTGGTCGGTGACCGCGTAGTAGGCGTATCCCCGGGCGGCAGCGGCGGCGACCATGTCCTCCAGCGGGGCGAGCCCGTCGGTGAGGTCGGTGTGGGTGTGCAGGTCTCCACGGATGTCCTTCTGCGTGAGCAGGTCGGGCAGTTCGCCCCGCAGCCCGGCTGCGATCTCGCCGCGGTCCTCGCGCAGGGTCGGGGGTATCCAGGGCAGGCCGAGCCGTTCGTAGACGGCCTCCTCGGTCTCGGACGTGATGCTCTCGCCGCTCTCGGCGTCGAAGAGCCCGTACTCGGAGAGCTTCAGCCCCTGGCGCGCGGCGAGTGCACGGGTACGGATGTTGTGCGCCCTGGACCCGGTGAAGTACTGCAGGCCCGCGCCCCAGGAGGCGGGCGGAAGGACCCGCAGGTCGACCTGGAGGCCGGTGGCCGTGCGTACGGAGGTCTTCTTCTCGCCCCGCGCGATGACCTCGGCGACGTACGGGAGGGAGGTGAGGGTCTCCATGAACGGTGCCGACCGGCGCGCCGCCACCAGGATGTCGAGGTCGCCGATGGTCTCCCGCATGCGCCGCAGGGATCCCGCGTAGGTGCACCGGACGCAGCCCCGGACGGCGGACAGTTCGGCGACGAGCTGTTCGGCTGCGTCCATGGCGGCGCCGACGAGGATCCGGCCCTCGCCCGCCTTCTGCAGCAGCGCGATGCCGTGCAGGATGTTGTCCTCGGTCCGCTCGCCGAAGCCCTTGAGGTCGCGCAGCCGCTCCCGGTGGACGGCTTCGAGCAGCTGGTCGACGGAGGTGATGCCCAGCTCCTCGTAGAGGACCATGGCCTTGCGCGGTCCGAGCCCGGGGATCGTGATCAGTTCGCGCACTCCGGACGGTACGGAGGCCCTGGCCTCGTCGACGACGGACATGCGGCCGGTCCGCAGGTATTCGAGGATCTTGCCGGCTACCGACCGGCCGACGCCCGGGATCTCGCGCAGCCCCTCGGCGTCCAGGGTGGAGACGTCCTGCGGGTGGCCGCCGACGGCGCGGGCGGCCTTCTCGTAGGCGCGCGCCTTGAAGGCCTCCCCGCCCCGGATCGCGATGAGGTCCGCGTACTCCTGGAGCATCGCCTCGACCTGGTCGTTGGCTCGGGCCATGCCTCCAGGGTGCCGCGCGGGCGCGGGGCGGGCACGCCGGCCAGGCGGCCCGCCCGTCCCCGCCACGCGCCCCGTGGCGGCCGGGGCCCCTGGTTTGGCCGGCGGCAGCGGGGGCAGCCGCGAGACACACAGGCGAAGGCCCCGGAACGGAGTGCGGACATGTCTACAACCACACTCGTAGTGGTGATCGTCATCGCGGTGGTCGTGGTGCTCGCGCTCATCGCGATGCTGTGGCTGTCGGCCCGGCGACGGCACCTGCGTGAGCGGTTCGGCCCCGAGTACGAGCGGACCGTGCAGGAGAAGGGCGGCGCGAGCGCCGCCGAGCGCGACCTGCGGGCCCGTGAGCAGCGGCACGACCGGCTCGACATCAAGGAACTGCCGGCCGAGCGCCGGCGCGAGTACGCCGAGGCCTGGAGCGACGTCCAGGAGCACTTCGTGGACCGCCCGGAGAACTCCGTGGCGGAGGCGGACGAACTGGTCTCCAGGCTGCTCAACGAGCGCGGATACCCCACCGCGGGGTACGAGGACCGGCTGCGCGACCTCTCCGTCGAGCACGGGCGCACCCTGGACCACTACCGCGCCGCGCACGACGTCAAGGTGCGCAGCGGCGGCGGCCAGGCGACGACGGAGGAACTGCGTGGGGCGATGGTGCACTACCGCGCCCTGTTCGAAGAGCTTCTGACGGACCAGAGGAGTCGTTGACATGCGTATACGTGGAGGTCAGGAGGCCCGGGACAGCGAATCCGGTCCGACCACGGAAGACATCATGAACTCGGGCGCGGCCGAGGCGGAACAGACGCCCGTGTACCCGGGTGAGGCCACCGACTCCGATCGGACGGACGGCCTGGGCGCCGAGGACTCGGACGGGACCTCCGAGACGGACGGGGCGGCAGGGACCGAGGGGGCGGCCGGCCGGGCCGACGCACCGGGCGGGGTCGACGCCGACACGGAGGAGCCGCTGCTCGGCACGGCGGAGACCGAGGAGTACCGCAGGAAGTGGAGCGAGATCCAGGGCCGGTTCGTCGACGATCCGCAGGACGCCGTACGGTCCGCGGACACCCTGGTCGCGGAGGTCATGCAGGCCCTGGCCGGCAGCTTCTCCACCCGCAAGCAGGGCCTGGAGGGCCAGTGGGGCCGTGGTGAGCAGGTGGCGACGGAGGACCTGCGGGTCTCGCTGCAGCACTACCGCTCGTTCTTCAACCGGCTCCTCAAGACCTGAACCGGCCCGGAACCGCCACTGCCCCTCCGGGCTTCGCCCTTCGGAGCACCACCCCCCGGACGGCGCCGCGCCTCATGCGGCGTCGTCCGGGACGTGCAGGTCCAGTACGCAGAGGTCGTCGGAGTTGCCGGTCCGCTGCGCCGCCAGCGTGCGGGCGAGCTCGCCGCCGACACCGTCCCGCAGCAGCTGCACGGCGGTGCGGGCGAGTCGTCCCAGTCCCTGGTCGATGTCCTCCCCCGGCTGCTCCACGAGCCCGTCGGTGTAGAGCAGGAGATGGTCACCGGGCCGGAGGTCGATGACGGCCTGCCCGTACACGGAGTCGCGGGCCGCGCCGAGGAGGCAGCCTGCGGGCTGCTCCAGGAAGTCGGCCCGGCCGTCGCGGATCAGCAGCGGCGGCAGGTGTCCGGCCCGGGCCCAGGTCAGGCGGCGGACGTCGGGCTGGTAGCGGCCGATGAACATCGTCGCGGTGGCGGACGGCTCCGAATCGGTGTGCAGCAGCAGGTTGTTGAGCCGGCGCAGGACGTCGAGGAGCGCCGTGCCGGTGGTGGCCATGCCCTTGGCGGTGAACCTCAGCTGGGCCATGGTGCCGACGGCCGCCAGGCCGTGGCCGGCCACGTCCCCGACGACGAAGAGGGCGCTGCGGTCGGGCATTTCGACGGCGCTGTACCAGTCGCCTCCGACGTTCACCCCGCTGTCGGAGGGCACGTAGGCCACCTCCACGCAGAGTCCCGCGAGTTCCACGGACTGTTCGGGGATCGGCAGCAGCGTCGCCTGGAGGCGGGCGGCGAGCGCGCGTTCGGCCTGGAGCATGCCGGACTGGACCAGGACGGCCCGCTCGCTCTCGCGCAGGGCGTGTTCGGCGTCGCGCAGCGCTGTGACGTCCTGGAAGAAGCCGTGCACCTCGACGGGGGCGCCGTTGGCGTCGGTCTGGGACTCGGCGACGATCCGCAGGTGCCGTACGCCGTCGGCGGTGCTGATGCGGAACTGCTGGTCGACGGCCCGCTGCCCGAGTCGCAGCAGCCGGTGGACGGCGGCGGCGATCCGCGGCTGGTCGTCGGGCAGGACGTGGCGGGGCAGGTCCTCCAAACCGACCGGCTCCAGTGCGGGGTCCCGGCCGAAGATCGCGTAGACGTGGTCGGACCAGGTGACGCGGTTCGTCGTGAGCTGCCAGCGGGCCCAGCCGAGGTTGCCAAGGCGCTGCATCTCGTCCAGCCTGCGGGCCTCGCGTTCGCTGATGTCGTGCCGGATCCATGAGACGACCAGGCGCTCTCCCAGCCGGGTCGCCCTGACCGAGTACACGGTCTCCTGGGGGAATCCGGGACCCACCTCCTGGTAGGTGAAAGGCTCGCCCTCGTACACGGTCCCGGTGGCCAGGGTGTCCTCGTAGCCCTCCCACAGCGCGGTGCCCGCCACGGTGGGGTACGTCTCCAGGACCCGTCGGCCCACGAGTTCCTTGCCCCGGCGCCCCTGTACGTCGACGGACTCCGGCGCCGCTCCGTCGATCCGGTAGTCCTCGATCTCCCCGGTCTCCGAACGCAGGGGCGTGAGCAGCACGGCCGGGCCGGACAGCACGTCCAGGACCGCCTGGACGGACGCGACGTCGGCGGGGACGGCCGGCGGCACGGCGTCACCGTGGGGCCGGCCGTTGCGCAGCAGGGCGGTGCACAGCCGGACGGCCTGGCGCAGCAGCGTGCGGGTGTCCTCGCCGAAGGGGCCCGGACGGCTGCGCATGAAGCCGACGGCGCTGTGCACGCGGCCGCCGGACGGTACGGGGATCCAGGCGCGGGACGGCCACTGTCCGGGGCTGTCGCCGATCAGGAGGTAGCGGCGGGCGTCCGCGACCGGGTCCTCCAGCCACACGGCCTCTCTGGCGGCGATGGCTTCGAGGGCGGCGACGCCGCTGAGCGGCGGGACGTGGTGCCACTGCTCGGCCAGCGACCGGGTGATGCCCGCGTGGCCCGTCAGCTCCAGGCTGCCGGCGGGCGTCACGCTGTAGATCATCACGCCGTCGACGCCCACCGGTTCGTTCAGCACGTCACGCAGCAGGTGCGCGACGTCCGCCTCGCTGTCCGCCTCGGCGAGGCCTTCGGCCAGTCTGGGCAGCGGGGCCCGCAGGCTTTCGTCGCCCGGCGCGGCGACGACGTCCGTCCGGTCCGGCGCGGACGCGGGCTCGGACCCGGTCGTGGGCTCGGACCCGGTCGTGGGCGGGGGCGGCACGGCGGCTCCGGGCGCCGGCCTGGAGCGGACCTGGCCCAGGGTGAGCCAGCACTCCTCCATGAGGGTCCTGCCCCACCGGGTCCCGCGGGCGAGCAGCGCCTCGTAGGCCGCGTCGGCGGAGACCCCGGTCTGGGCCATCAGCACGCCCTTGGCGCGCTCTGTGACGGCGGTGGCCGCGGCGATGCCCTCCAGGTCCGCGATCTCGGATCTCAGCCTGGCCACCACCCTGGCCAACGCGAGCACCTCCGGTGAGGCGTCCTCGTCGGGAGGCACGACTTCGTGCGTCATATCTTGAGGATGGCACGGGGGTGCCGGGGTACGCGCCCGAGTGCGGGCTTCGCCGCCCGCGGCCGCACGGGAAGGGTGCGGCCCGCCGGGTTACCCTCGGAGGAGCCGTGAAAGGGATGGTGCGCATGTGTCGGTGGCTCGCCTACTCGGGTACGCCCGTGCTGCTCGACACCGTGCTCTACCGCCCCGAGCACTCGCTGATCAACCAGAGTCTGAAGTCCCGGCTGGGTGTGGAGTCGACCAACGGCGACGGGTTCGGGCTGGGCTGGTACAGCGCGGACGGCAACGGCACCCCGGCGGTCTTCCGTGACATCGGCCCCGCCTGGAACAACCGCAACCTCCAGGAGCTGGCCGCGCACGTCCGCTCGCCGCTCTTCTTCGCACACGTGCGGGCCTCGACCGGTTCGGCCGTCCAGCAGACGAACTGCCACCCCTTCCGCCACGGCCGCTGGCTGTGGATGCACAACGGGGCGATCGGGGACTTCGCCCGCCTTCAGCGCGATCTGTGCATGGCCGTCGACCCGGCCCTGTTCTCGTGCATCGAGGGTTCGACCGACTCCGAGGTGATGTTCTACCTCGCGGTCACCTTCGGACTCGACCAGGACGTGCCCGGCGCGGTGGCGCGGATGGCGGGCCTCGTGGAGCGGCTCGGCAAGGAGCACGGCGTGGCGGAGCCGCTGCAGATGACGGTGGCGGTGAGCGACGGCGAGACCGTGTGGGCCTTCCGGTACTCCAGCCAGGGGAAGTCGCGGTCGCTCTACTACAGCAGCCGGGCCGACACGGTCCGGGACCTCTATCCGGAGCTGGACTACCTCAGGGAGGTCTCCGACGACACGCGCATCGTGGTCTCCGAACCCCTGGGAGATCTGCCGGGCGTGTGGAACGAGCTCCCCGAGAGCAGCTACGCGGTCATCCCGTCCGGTCCGGACGCGGACTACCTGCCCTTCATCCCGGAGTTCTAGGGCAAGCTCCAAGTCGCGTCACGGCGCCGGCCGGGGACCGGCCCCCCGAGTGAGGGGGGATCCGGCGGGTAGGCGCAGCACAGGAGGAGGGCCTGAAGGACGGCAGCACCGCCTCGGCCGACCGGTCGCAACCGGTCGTCGGCGGCGCCCACCCTCACCGAAAGGACCCCGGATGTCACTGGCCGTGCCCACAGCGGCGCCCCACCGCGGGAGCCGGACCCCCACCCCCCTCGGAGCGGGTCGCGGCCGTCTCGCCGCGGCCGTCGTGCCGACCATGGGCGTGGAGGAGGAGTTCCTGCTGGTCGACCGCCGCAGCAGGGCCCCTGTGGGGCGCGCGGCGGGGGTCATCGAGGCCGCTTCGGGCCGACTCGGACCGCTGGTCCAGTCGGAGTTCTTCACGGCCCAGGTCGAGTCGTGCACGACTCCCACGTCGAGCACGGCCGTGCTGCGGGCCGAGCTGGCCTGGCTGCGGGCCGAACTGGTCAAGGCGGCTGACGCGCAGGACTGCCTGCTCGTCGGGACCGGCACCGCGGTGATACCGCCGGAGCGTCCGCTGGCCATCACCCCGGACGAGCGCTACCGGCGCATGGCGGTCCGCTTCGCGTCCGCCGTGGGCGGCTACGACCAACCGGTCTGCGGATGCCATGTCCACATCGGGGTGTCCTCGCGGGCGGAGGCCCTGGACCTGGCCAACCGGCTCCGGCCCTGGCTGCCCACCCTGCAGGCCCTCAGCGCCAATTCCCCCTTCGACCGGGGCAGGGACAGCGGCCATGCCAGCTGGCGGGCGGTGGAGCACGCCCGCTGGCCCACGGTGGGGCCCGCTCCCTTCCTCGACGAGGCCTCGTACGAGCGCATGGCCAACGACCTCGTGCGGTGCGGGGCCCTGCTGGACCGGCGGATGATCTACTGGTACGCCCGCCCGTCCGAGCACGTGCCGACGCTGGAGATCCGGGTGGCGGACGTGAACGCCCGCCTCGACACCGTCGTGCTGCTGGCCGCGCTCGTCCGCGGGCTGGCCGGCGTACTGCTGCCGGAGCGCGGCGAGGGCAGGCCGCCGCCGTTCCTGGAGTGCGGCCGGCTGCGGGAGGCGCACCGGCTCGCCGCCGTGCACGGGCTGTGCGGCGAGGGCCTGGATCCGGTCGTCGGAGCCCGTGTCCCGGTGTGGGACATGCTGCAGCGGCTGCGCGAGCGGGCCGCTCCGGGACTGGCCGCGGCCGGCGATCTGCTCCTGGTGGACACCATGCTCGACCGGCTGCGTGCCGAGGGCGGCGGGGCGGCCCGGCAGCGCGCCGCCCACGTCCGGCGCGGAAGGCTCAGCGACGTGGTGGACGGCCTGGCGAGGACGACCGCGGCCGTGTGAGAAGCCGTGTGGGTAAACACCGAGACCTACGGTACGAGACGGAAGGAACTGCCATGGACGACCAGGGCGGCGCAGGCGGAGTACCGCTGCACCACGACGACGACGAAGCCCGGCGCAGGGCTCCGCACGCCGGACCGCGTGCCCGGAAGCCGCGCGGGGACGACGGGACCACCCGGGCCGCGGACACGGACGAGGCGAGCCGCCTCGACCGGCCGGAGGAGTCCGGCGGGCCCGGCGGGGACACCCGTTGGACGGGGCCCGACGACGAGCGGCCGGCCGGCCGCCGACGGGCGCCCTGAGGAGGCGGGCGTGAACCGGAGTCCCAGGCCGCCGACGGGCCGCGCGCCCACCTTCCTGGCGATCTACCTCAACGACCACCTCACCGGTGCCGGCGGTGGCGTCGAGCTCCTCCGCCGGGCCGCCGCGGCCCATCAGGGCGGGGTCCTCGGCACCTCCCTGCGGTCGCTGGGCGAGCAGGCGGCACAGGACCGGCAGAGCCTGCTCACCCTGATGGCCGATCTCGACGTGCCCGTCATGCGGACGAGGGCCGCTCTCGGCCGGATCGCCGAGAAGATGGGCCGGCTCAAACTGAACGGCCGGGTGCTGTCCCGGTCCCCGCTCAGTGACGTGCTGGAACTCGAAGCGATACGTCTGGCCGTGGAGGCCAAGGCGGCCTGCTGGCGTTCGCTGCGGAGCCTGGCGCGCACCGACCCGCGGATCGACATCGCCCGGATCGAGGAGCTCATCGGCCGGGCCGAGCAGCAGATCCGCGCCCTGGAGGCGCTGCGCAGCGCCTGCGCCTCCCAGCTGTTCTCGCGGGAGGCGCGCGGCCGGGCCGCGACGCCCCACGCCGCGGAGGCCGTCTGGCGCCGCGGCCACCCGCGCGGGCTGCCCCGGACCCGCCCGACCTGACCGCTTCGGTGCTGTGTGTGACCCGCCTCAGGGCCGCCTGCGGGACCGCGCGAAGCGGCGGGTGGCCTTCGGGTCCGAGGCGAGCGGCGCGGTGTCCATGCCCGCGCCCGTGCGGAGGCCGTCGAGGAACTCCTCGACGGCCTCGACCGAGGTGTGGCGCGGCTCCCAGGCCAGTTCCCGGCGCGCCCGGGAGGAGTCCATCAGCGGGAGCCGGAGGACGGCGTCGAACAGGTCCGGCGAGGCGGGCACCAGGTGCAGCCGCCACGCTGCGGCGAGGGCGGCCCGCACGGGTGCCGTCGGGACCGGCAGGCTGCGCGCGTCGAGCATCCCGGACAGGACCTCGGCGTCCAGCGGAGGGTCCGCGGCCAGGTTGAAGGGCCCGCGGACGGGGAGGGCCGCGGCGGCCCGGTAGGCCTCGGCGGCGTCGTCGGTGTGCAGGGCCTGGAAGCGCAGCCCGGCCAGGTCGGGCACGGCGGGGAGCAGTTCGGGGCGCAGGAACCGGCTCGGGAGCAGCCGGCCCGCGAAGATGCGGCGCTGCTCGGAGGCGGACTGCCGTTTGAAGAGGAAGCCCGGCCGCATCCGCACGACCCGGATGTCGGGGTGGGTGCGCTCGAAGGTGTCGAGGACCCGTTCGAGATAGGCCTTCTCGCGGGTGTAGGCGGCCTGCGGCCAGCCGTGGGTGGGCCACGACTCGTCGACCGTGCGGTCCTTCGGTCCGGGTGAGTAGGCGCCGACCGACGACGCGTGGACGAGGGCGGGCACGCCTGCGGCGGCCACGGCGTCGAACACGCGGATGCTGCCCAGGATGTTGGTGCGCCAGGTCTCGGCGGGGTGGTGGGTGGGCTGGAACTTCCACGCGAGGTGGATGACGGCGTCGGCCCCGGTGAAGAGCGCGGCCAGGTCCGCGCCGCCCGGTTCCACATCCACGGCGTGCCAGCGTGTCTTCGGCGGCCGCCACAGGGGCATCCTGCGGGCCAGGCCGAGCACGGAGCCGACGGAGGGGTCGCCGGCGAGGGCGAGGACGACGCTGGTCCCGACGTTTCCCGTGGCCCCGACCACCACGACGCGGGTCCCCTCGTCTCGCCGTTCGGCTGCGCTTTCGGCGTTCCTGTCCGCCGGTGCGTGCTGCGTCATCGTGTCGGCTCCTCTGCGCGGAGGGCGGTCCGGGAGGCGTGTCCCGCCGGTCGTGCCGGGCGCATGCGATCGGGCGGATGAGCGGACGTGCCCGCGCGCGGCGCCCCCGGGGTCTCAGGGCGCCTACCCGTGCCGCCGCGCGGCATGCGCGGGCCGGCGCGGCCGCTCCGGCATCCTGGGCGTGAGCCGGTCTTTTGCGGGGAGGTGCCTGAGTGCCGTTCCGTCCCGCTCACGGGGCGGGCGCGGGCGACTGCACACGTACGGTCACAGAGAGGCGAGAGCCGTGAGCGAGAAGGACATCTGGGGATACCACGAGGACGCCGGCCACGTCAGCGGCATCGATCTCGTCGGTTACAAGGTCGAGGCCACCGACGGCCACATCGGGAAGGTCGACAAGCACTCCGCCGACTTCCGGGCGTCCCACATCGTCGTCGACACGGGCGTCTGGATCTTCGGCAAGCACGTCCTCCTGCCGGCGGGCACGATCGAACGCATCGACACGGCCGAGGAGAAGGTCTACCTGGGCCTGACCAAGGAGCAGATCAAGAACGCGCCCGACTACGACGAGGCCAAGTACGCGGGTGAGCCCAACTTCATGGACCGGTTCGGCCACTACTACGGCCAGTCCCACATGTAGGGGCGCACATGGGATACGTGAGCCCCGGCCGGGAGTACGCGCGCGACAGCCGCTACCTCACCACCCGGATCACCGCCGACGGGCGGGACGGGTACCCCGTGGAGCCCGGCCGCTACCGGCTGGTGGTGGCCCGGGCCTGCCCGTGGGCGAGCCGGGCCGTCATCGTGCGGCGCCTCCTCGGGCTGGAGGAGGCGCTGCCGATGGCCGTGGCGGCTCCGACGCACGACGACCGCAGCTGGAACTTCGACCTGGACCCGGGCGGCCGCGACCCCGTGCTCGGCATCGAGCGCCTCCAGGAGGCCTACCTCGCCCGCGACCCCGGCTACGACCGGGGCGTCACGGTACCGGCGATCGTCGACGTGCCGACCGGGCAGGTGGTCACCAACGACTTCGCGCGGATCACGCTCGACCTGTCGCTGGAGTGGACGGCGTACCACCGCAGGGGTGCCCCCGACCTCTACCCGCGGGCACTGCGGCCGGAGATCGACGCCGTCAACGAGGCGGTCTACGAGGACGTGAACAACGGCGTCTACCGGGCCGGCTTCGCCGGCTCCCAGGAGGCCTACACGTCGGCGTACGAGCGCCTGTTCGCACGCCTGGACCGGCTCGCCGAGCGGCTTGCCGCGTCCCGCTACCTGGTGGGCGACACCATCACCGAGGCGGACGTCCGGCTGTTCACCACCCTCGTGCGCTTCGACGCCGTCTACCACGGGCACTTCAAGTGCAACCGGCGCAAGCTGTCCGAGATGCCGGTCCTGTGGGCGTACGCCCGGGATCTGTTCCGGACACCCGGCTTCGGCGACACCGTGGACTTCGACCACATCAAGCGGCACTACTACCTCGTCCACGACGACATCAACCCGACCGGGATCGTGCCGGCCGGCCCGGACCTGTCGGGCTGGCTCGCGCCCCACGGGCGGGAGGCGCTCGGCGGACGGCCCTTCGGTGACGGCACCGCGCCCCCACCGGTAAGCGCCGGGGAGAGCGTGCCGGCCGGCCACACGCCGCTGCCCTCCTGACGCCTCACGGTGATCACCCGTTACCCTTCTGTTCGACCTGGCCTTCCTTTTCGATCTTGCCGGGCCCGCCTGTGGATCATGGAGGAAGTCACGTGCCCGAACCGCGTTCCGGCAGCCGTCCCACTCTGGAGGCCGTCGCGGCGCTCGCGGGCGTGTCGAGAGCCACGGTCTCCCGTGTGGTCAACGGCGGCGACGGGGTCCGCCCGCATCTGGCCGACCGGGTGCGCACGGCGATCCAGGAGCTGGGATACATCCCGAACCACGCGGCGCGCACCCTGGTCACGCGGCGCACCGGCGCCGTCGCGGTGATCATCCCCGAGCCCGAGGCCCGGGTCTTCTCCGACCCCTTCTTCTCCCGCCAGATACGGGGCATCAGCAAGGAGTTGACCGCTCACGACACCCAGCTGGTGCTGCTGCTGGTGGAGGACCACGGCGACTACGAGCGCATCGAGCGGTACCTGGCCGGCGGCCACGTCGACGGGGCGCTTGCCTTCTCCCTGCACACCGACGATCCGCTGCCCGCCATAGCCGGCCGCCTCGGCATGCCCACGGTCTACGGCGGCCGTCCCGGCTGGACCGCCGGGCCGGGCGAGCAGGACAGGGTGACGTACGTCGACGCGGACAACCGCGAGGGCGCCCGGGAGGCCGTACGGCACCTGCTGGCGCAGGGGCGGCGGCGGATCGCACACATCTGCGGCCCGCTCGACCAGACCTCGGCGGCCGACCGGCTGAGCGGCTACCGGGACGTGCTGCCGGCCGCCGGGCAGGAACTGGTCGCCCCGGGGGACTTCACCGCCGCGGGCGGGGCGCGCGCGATGGCCGAACTGCTGGACCGGGACCCCTCGATCGACGGGGTGTTCGCCGGAAACGACCTGATGGCGACCGGTGCGCTGCGCGTGCTGCGGGAGCGGGGCCGGACGGTTCCCGGTGACGTGGCGGTGGTGGGCTTCGACGACGCCGAGCCGGTGGCGGAGAGTGCCGACCCGCCGCTGACGACGGTGCGTCAGGACATCGAGGGCATGGGCCG
This sequence comes from Streptomyces sp. TN58, assembly GCF_001941845.1. Lineage (NCBI taxonomy): Bacteria > Bacillati > Actinomycetota > Actinomycetes > Kitasatosporales > Streptomycetaceae > Streptomyces > Streptomyces sp. TN58. The sequence goes on from NZ_CP018870.1 coordinate 568,651, forward strand.
GATGATGGCGCGGCTGCTGATGGAGCGGCTGGGCGGCGACCACGAGGGCCGCAGCGTACCGGGCCCGGTGATAACCGAGACGGCGCTGGTGCGGCGGGCGTCGGCCTGACGCGGGGCCCGCGCGGTGGGCGCGGGCCCCGGTCCCCGGTCCCGTCCGGTCAGTGCGCGGGGCACTGCTTCCAGGAGAAGTGGTAGACGCTGTTGATGCTGCCGTCCGTGGAGTCGAGTGCCATGAAGCTGGTCTTCGACGGGTCGGAGGTACCCACCTCCGCACGCAGTTCGGTGTTGATGTTGAAGTTGCGCTGCTCACCACAGGGCGACCAGACCAGGGCCTCGATGCCGGTGGTGTCGGTGGCCTGCCAGTTGTCGTCGAGGGCACCGTCGAACCGGTGGGTCCGGTAGGCGGTCTGGCTCATGCCCTGGAAGTAGTAGCTGGCCTTCTGCGTGCCGACCGCGCCCGGCTGGAGGCTGCCGAAGCCCCGGTAGTCGACCTGCGCGATGGCGTAGGTGTAGCCCTGCGGGACGTGCACGACGAGGGACAGCAGACAGTTCTTGCGGCCTTCGACGGCGGGGGCCCCGCCGCCCGCCTGGGCCAGGTACTCGCTGTAGGTGACGGTGAAGGCCGAGTTGTCCGGTGACACGGCGACGGCGGCGCTGCCGGGGCGGCAGCCCGATCCGTTGACCGTGGCGACGTCGACGGTCACCTGGTCGAGGGGGGCCGAGGGGGAGGCCCCTGCGGAGGGGCTGAGCGTGAGGAGCGTCGCGGTGGCGGCGGCTGCGGTGATTCCGGTACGGAGGGATCTGATCACACCGACATGGATAGCGGGCTCCTGCGGGCGGGGCGGGCCGACGGGTGCGCGGGCTCACCTCGACGGCCGAAACGATTCACCGCAGAAACGATAAATCGCCCTGTACCGAGCGGCCGAACGGCCCCAAGGCGCCCCCGGCGAGGGCCGATCAGGCCGGGTCACAGCCGCCTCCGATGACCTTTTGCCCTAATATCGCCGGGTTCCTTCAGGTCATCAGCGGGCTCGGCACCGGCCTCGGCGCGGGCCTCCTGCGGCGAGGAGTCCCATGTCCCGCGCATCCCGGCCGGCCGTCCTGTCGGTGCTGGCCCTCGCCGCCGCCCTGGCCGTGCCGGCGGCCGGGCCCGCACCGGCCCGTGCGGCGGTGCACCACGCCGGCGACGAGGCCGCGGTGCTGGGCGAGGACCACGCCCGCGCACACGCCCGGCTGCGCCAGGCCGCCCGGGGCACCCGGGGATATCCCCAGTCGAAGCGGACGGCCGGCCTGACGGCGCTGGAGAAGTCCCAGCGCGAGACCAACGCCCGCTTCGACGCCGCCCGGTTCGGCCGCTTCACGCAGTTCTTCCCCTCACCCGACTTCGGCGTCCACGTGGCCCTGCTGCCCACGGGCAAGGTGCTGCTGTTCTCCTTCGAACGCGTCGAGGCCGACCCCACGAAGGAGACCGGCCCGACGAACACCGTCGGCCGCGCCAACGCCGGCCGCGCCTGGCTCTGGGACCCCGCCCGGGGGACGGGGGCCCGCGCCTTCGAGAACGTACCGCCGCCGGTGGTGCTGATGCCCGACGGCACCTACTCCCCCCGCCCGGCGCCGTTCTTCTGCGCCGGGCACTCCTACCTGCCCAACGGGATGGTCGGCGTCTTCGGCGGCAACGTCGGCGGCAAGGGCGGCAGTGGAGCCAAGCTGTCCTTCGTCTTCGACCCGTGGACCGAGAAGTGGTTCCGCAACCGCGACATGTCCGTCGGCCGCTGGTACCCCTCCGTCGTGACCGGGGCCGACGGACGGCAGATCATCATGTCCGGCCAGTCCGAACGCGGCACGGGCACCCCCACCCCGGTGGTGGAGCGCTTCCCCGCGCTCGGGCAGCGCGTGCCCTGGCGGCCGTACGACATCCCGGCGGGCGTCCCCGCCGAGCGCCTCCGCACGGACGCCCCCTTCCGCAACGACTACCCGCACCTCTTCTCGCTGCGCGACGGGATGATCTACGGCCTCGGGCGCGACGCCGACCAGCAGTGGCGCTTCGACCCGGTCAGGGAGGTACGCGGCGACCTGCCCCGGCGGCCCGCGGACTTCCGCGGCTACGGCTCGGCGGTGCCGCTGCCGGCCGGGTTCCGGGGTCCGGACTCCGTGCTGGTCCTCGGCGGGGACCCGCGCGACCCGCACACCTACCGTCTGTCCGGCGGGCGCTGGACCACCGAGGCGCCCAGGGCCTTCGGCCGCACCCAGGACGGCACCCTGATCCTGCCGGACGGCACGCTGATCACCGTGAACGGCGCCCTGGACACCCGGGACTACGGCAACGGCCCGTTCAACCCGAAGGCGGACCTCAAGTACCGGCAGATCGAGCTGCGGGACGCGCACGGCCGGTGGAAGCTGGGGCCCGCCCAGCGGCTGCCGCGCGGCTACCACTCCAACGCCCTGATCCTGCCGGACGGCCGGATGATGGTCACCGGCGACGAACTCCAGCAGATCGCCAACGACCCCGACATCAGGGACGGGATGGACGGCAGCATCGAGCTGTACGAGCCGGCCTACCTGCACCGGGGCGCCCGGCCGGCTCTCGACCGGGTCCCGGCGGGCGACCTGCCGTACGGCGCGGCCTTCGAGGTGTCCAGCTCGACGGCGCGGGACGTGAAGCGAGCCGTCCTGCTGGCGCCGACCACCGTCACCCACTCGGTGAACACCAGCCAGCGCCACCTCGACCTGCGCCTCACCGGCGTCCGGGGCGACCGGATCGCGCTGCGGACCCCGCCGGGCGCCGCCGACGCCCCGCCCGGCTACTACATGCTCTTCCTGCTCGACGCGAAGGGGGTGCCCAGCACCGCCAAGTGGATCAAGCTCGGCTGACTTCGCAGGGCACCGCCTAACGCAGGCGCACCACGGCCGCGCGTCCGCCGGTGTGGACGAGGCCGGTGAAGGTGCCCCGGACCAGGGCGGCGTCGTACCGGCCCAGGGTGTGGCCCGAGCCGGACGCTTCGAGCTTCGCCGGGCCCTCCAGGGCGACGACCAGCAGGGTCTCACCGGGCTCGACGGCCACGGTGAGGCGGCCCCGGACGACGGCGGTCTCGGCCGTCGCCGCGCCCCGGCGGTACATCACGTTGAAGTTCACGACGGGGCCGCGGACGAGCCGGCAGTCGGTGGGCTCGTCGCCCGCGAAGTCCTGCGGCGCGAAGCGTTCGTCCAGGAGCCGGCGCTCGCCGCCCACCACGAGGTCCATGCCTGCGCCCTCGGCGAGCGTGAGCGTGCGGTCGATCCCGGTGAAGGCCGAGAAGGGGCCGTCGGCGGCCACCTCGGCCAGGCTCACCCGCCAGCGGAAGGAGTCCATGTCCGCTTCCGGGGGCCACGCGGCGATCTCCCGCGTCACTCCCCCGCCGTTCTTCCAGACCGTCGCGGGACGGTCGGCCGCGCGCAGGACGCGGACGTCGCCGGCGTTCACGCTCCCGTCCCGGCGCCGGTCGCGGTGCTCGCGCCGGCCCCGGGCCCGGCCAGCCGCTCGCGCAGTTCCCCGGCGTCGGCGAGGAACCACGTCTGGCGGCCCCGGTTGCACTCGCGGACGAAGTCCCGCAGCGCGGCGCTGGCCGCCGTGTGTCGGGAGATGTCGCCGAGGACGACGACGCCCACCCGGTACTGGACGAACTTCTGGATGATGTCGCCCGCGACCCTGGTGGTCAGCCGGAAGAACGACTCGTCGAGGCGTTCCACCGGAATGACGGCCCACTGGGCGCCCTGGTAGGAGGCGTTGCCGATGCAGTCCAGGGCCTGGCGTTCGCCCGCGATGGTCTCGCCCTCGGCCCCGCACATCAGTACGGGCACGTCGTTGATCGTCTGAAGAATGTCCACGGGGGTCGAGGCTAGCTCTTCTCCATCGAGGGGCGCAGGCGGGCCAGCAGGGCGTAGAGCGTGGCGCTCTCCGTCTCGTCGAGGGTGTCGAGCGCCCCGTGCGCCGCCTGCATCTCCTCGCGGACGCGGCGGATGACCTGCCGGCCCGCCTCCGTCGCCACCACGTTCTTGACGCGCCGGTCGGCGGGGTCCGGCTCCCGCCGCACCAGCTCGCGGGCCTCCAGCCGGTCCACGATCCCGGTCACGTTGGACGCGTCGCAGACCAGCAGGACGGCCAGGCCCCGCATGGGCACGGGGCCGTCCAGCTGGGCGAGCACCCGGGCCTGGGTGGGGGTGAGGCCGTGCTGGGCCGCGGCCGCGGCGAACTCGCGCCACTGGGCCGTGCCGATGGCGGCGAGCAGCTCCAGCAGCTGGACCTTCGTGGGGGCGTGTGTGGCGGTCTCGCTCATGCTCCGAGCCTACTCAGAATGCTTGACATTATCAATTGTTTACTTGACTACCTCAAATATCGACCTCTACCTTCGTTCGAGTTACTTGATGACGTCAACCATCGCCGTTCGGAAGCTCCGCAGAGCCGTGCAGCTCCGAAACCCGAAGAAGGTCCCCGCAGCCATGAGCACCCCCTCCCCAGCCGCCCCGGCCTCCGGACAGCGCAGCGAGACGGTCGTCGTCCTCGCCCTGAGCCTGGCCGCGATGGTCGTGTCGATGATGCAGACCCTGCCGGTCCCGATCCTCGGCCTGATCCGTGACGACCTGGGCGTCTCGACCGCCGCCGTGAGCTGGGTGACCACCGCCACCCTGCTGTCGGCGGCCGTCTTCACGCCGCTCCTCGGCCGGTTCGGCGACCAGCACGGCAAGAAGCCCACGCTGGTGGCCGTCCTCGGCGTGATGGTCGCCGGCTCCGTCCTCACGGCGGTCGCCTCCTCGCTCCCGCTCCTGATCGTGGGCCGCGTCCTCCAGGGCGCCGCCACCGCGATCTTCCCGCTGGCGCTGTCGGTGCTGCGCGAGGAAGTACGCCCACAGAAGCTGCCCGGTGCGATGGCGCTGGTCAGCGGCACGCTCGCGTTCGGCAGCGGCCTCGCGCTCGTCGCGACCGGGCTGCTCACCTCCGGGCCCGGCTCGGACTACCGCGACGCCTTCTGGATGGCGACCGGCCTCGCGGTCCTCGCCCTCCTCGCCGTGGCCGTGCTGGTCCCCGCCACCCGCACCAGGACCGGCGGGCGCACCGACGTCCTCGGCGCGCTGACCCTCGGTGCCGCGCTGCTGCTGCTCCTGCTGGCGATCTCGCAGGGTCACGAGTGGGGCTGGGCCTCCGGCCGCACGCTGGGCGGCTTCGCCGGCGCCGCCGTCATGGCCGCCGTGTGGGTCGTCACCGAGCTCAAGGTCCACGACCCGCTGGTCGACATGAAGATGTTCGTGCACCGCCCCGTCCTCATGGCCAACCTGTCCGGTCTCCTCGTCGGCTTCGGCATGTTCGCGAGCTTCCTCGGCGTCTCGTACCTCGTGCAGATGCCCGAGGCGCTCACCGGCTACGGATTCGACGCGTCGATCCTGCGCGCCTCCGTGGAGTTCCTGCTGCCGAGCGCGATCGTCTCCCTGCTCGCCTCGCCCCTGGGCGGCCGGATCGTGCGCCGCCGCGGGCCGCGAGTGGCACTGGGCACGGCTGCCGTGCTGGGCGCGCTCGGCTTCGCCTGGCTCGTCGTGGACCACGGCCACGCCTTCTCGGTGATCGGCTCCGGCCTGGTCGTCGGCGCGGCTGTCAGCTTCGGCTACGCCGCCATGCCCGCCGTGATCATGTCGAGCGTCCCGCCGCACCAGAGCGGCATCGCCAACGGCATCAACTCGATCTCCCGGTCGACGGGCAGTGCGATCGGCAGCGCCGTGGTGACCACGATCCTGGCGTCCCACACCATCGGGCACCTGCCCGCGGGGATTCCGCCGCTGCCCGCCGAGTCCGGCTTCACCCTCACCTTCGTGATCGGCGCCGTGGCCTTCGCCCTGGTCGGGGTCATCGGCTGGCTGGGTCTGCGCGGCGGACCCCGGCCGGCCGGTGCGGCGGCCGAGCGGCCCGCCGAGCCGGAGGAGGCCGCGGTCGCCGAGCCGTCGAAGGCCGACGCCGTCGGCTGACCGGTGCCCGCCCGGCCCGGCGGCCCGCCCCGCGTGTCGCTCGCGCCGGGCGGGCCGCCGCGCCTTGCATGGTGGGTGCATGAAGGCTACGGACGTCATCGCGGACGGGTTCGGTCGGATCCGGGAGGTGGTGCACGAGGCGGTGGGCGGGGCGCCGGCGGAGCTCCTGGACGCCCGCGTCGACCCGGAGGCGAACTCGATCACCTGGCTGGTCTGGCACCTGACCCGGATCCAGGACGACCACATCGCGTCCGCCGCGGGCCTGGAGCAGGTGTGGCTGACCGGTGGCTGGGCCGACCGGTTCGGCCTCCCGCTGCCCGCCGCGGCCACCGGCTACGGCCACTCCGCGCGGCAGGCGGGCACCGTCCGCGTGGCCTCGGGCGAGCTGCTGCTGGGGTACTTCGACGAGGTGCACCAGCAGACCCTGGGCTTCGTTCGGGGGCTTTCGGCCGCCGACCTGGACCGGGTGGTCGACGAGCGCTGGGATCCCCCCGTCACCCTCGGGGTGCGCCTGGTCAGCGTGCTCGCCGACGACCTCCAGCACGCCGGTCAGGCGGCCTACGTACGCGGCGTGCTGGAACGGGGCCGCGGATCCTGAGCCGCCCGAGGACACGGGAATCAGGACTCCAGGACTGAAGGACCGAGGGCCCTGCGGACTCGGAAGGGGTCGATCTCCATGCGGCCATGCGGCCCGTGGAGGCCGCGCAGACGTCCCGGCGGTCCCCCGTGCGGCGCAGTGGGGTGCGCGTGTCAGCCGCGGAACTCCTCCGTGCGGACGGGGGAGGCCGCGGCGAGCGCCCGGGTGACGCCTTCGACGCCGTCGCGCAGTCCGTAGACCGGGGTGCCGGGCTGCTGGCGCCAGGATTCGTCGAGGCCGCCCGCGTCGACGGTGTCGAAGCCCAGCTCCTCGATGAGGTCCTGTACGGCCTTCTTCGCGGTCTCGTCGTCGCCCGCGACGGGCAGCGCGATGCGGTCCGGTGCGCCGGCCGGGCGGTGCCGGTCGAGGATGTCCTGCGCGTAGGTGCCGTTGAAGGCCTTGACGACCGGGTGCCCGAGCTGCCGCTCGGTCCAGCGGCTCTCCGTCAGCCCGTCGTCCTCCACGCCGGAGATCCGGCCGTCGCGCCGGCGCGGGTAGTAGTTGCCGGTGTCGATGACGACGAGGCCGGGGGCGGCCCCGTCGAAGAGGTCCGCGGGCAGGTCGGGCACCTTCCCGAACGGGATCGTGACGACGGCGATCTCCGCGTCGCGCGCCGCCTCGGCCACGGGTACGGCGGTGGCACCGGTCTCCCGCGCGAGGGCGGTCAGGGTCTCGGGGCCGCGTGAGTTGGCCACCGCGACCTCGTGGCCGAGCGCGGTGAGCCGGCGCGTGAGGTTGCCGCCGATGTTGCCTGCGCCGATGATGCCGATCTTCATGAGCTCTCCAGTGCCTGCGGGTCGGTGTCCTGTTCGGCTCCAACTCCGCTCGACGGCACGGCATTCCGCTCCGGAGGACGCGAAAGGGCGGCCACCCGTTCGGGTGGCCGCCCCCTCGCGGGCGTCAGGCTCCGCTCGCGTCGAGCAGCTCCTCGCGCTCCACGATCTTCACGCGCGCACGGCCCTGGGGCTCGCCGAGGGCCTTCTCTGCCGCGTCCAGCCGGTACCAGCCCTCCCACGTCGTGTAGCGGACGCTGCGCTCGGCGAGGAAGGTCTCCACCGCGGCCGGCTCGGGGGACGCCGGCGTGCCCAGGCGGCCCTCGGCGTGGTCGGCGAGGAGGTTCGCGACGGTCTCGTTCGCGTCGCCCTTGGTGTGGCCGATCAGGCCGATCGGGCCGCGCCGGATCCAGCCGGTGACGTACGTCGACTGCATGTGGCCGCCGGCGTCGATGACGCGGCCGCCCTCGTCCGGGACCGTGCCGGACTCGACGTCCCAGGGGAGCTTGGGCAGCTCGTCGGAGAGGTAGCCGACCGCGCGGTACACGGACTGCACGTCCCAGTCGGTGAACCGGCCGGTGCCCTTGACGTTGCCGGTGCCGTCCAGCTCGGTGCGCTCGGTACGCAGACCCACGACCTTGCCGTCCTCGCCGAGGATCTCGGAGGGCGACTCGAAGAAGTGCAGGAACAGCTTGTGCGGCCGGTCGCCGATGTCGCGGATGGCCCAGTTCTCCAGGGTCTTGGCGACCATGTCGGTCTGCTTGTTCCCGCGCCGCTCGGCGATCGAGCCGTCGTCGTAGTCGATGTCCTCGGGGTTGACGATGACCTCGATGTTGGGCGAGTGGTCCAGCTCGCGCAGCTCCATGGGGCTGAACTTGGCCTGCGCCGGGCCGCGACGGCCGAAGACGTGCACTTCAAGGGCCTTGTTGGCCTTGAGGCCATCGTAGACGTTGGCCGGGATCTCGGTGGGCAGCAGCTCGTCGGCCGTCTTCGCGAGGATGCGCGCGACGTCCAGGGCGACGTTGCCGACGCCGAGCACGGCGACCTTCTCGGCCTCCAGCGGCCAGGTGCGGGGCACGTCCGGGTGGCCGTCGTACCAGGAGACGAAGTCGGCGGCGCCGTAGGAGCCGTCGAGGTCGACACCGGGGATGTCGAGGGAGCGGTCGGCCGTGGCGCCGGTGGAGAAGATCACGGCGTCGTAGAAGGAGCGCAGCTCGTCGAGGCTGATGTCGCCCGGGTAGTCGACGTTGCCGAAGAGGCGGACCTGCGGCTTGTCGAGCACCTGGTGCAGGGCGGTGATGATGCCCTTGATGCGCGGGTGGTCGGGGGCGACGCCGTAGCGGATCAGGCCGAAGGGGGCGGGCATGCGCTCGAAGATGTCTATGGACACACCGGGCTCGACGGCGGCCTCGGACTTCAGCAGCGCGTCGGCGGCGTAGATGCCGGCCGGGCCGGCTCCGACGATTGCTACCCGCAGAGGGCGAGGCATGGCAGGGGTTCCCTTCGAGCGACGGCAAGGTGGATCAAGGTGGATCAAAGGGAACCCTAAACGAAGGTAAGCCTAACCCAGCACCCGGTGTCGCTTTATGACCCCATAACCCAATCTTATGACTCCCCCAAGCCATCCTTGGGTCTCCAGGAACTCGCTGGTCAGTGCGTACGGCGACTGACAGACTGGGTCGGCTTGATCACTCCAGGAGGACGAATGGCTGACGAAGCAGGCACCCCGCAGGACGAGTCCCCGGCCGAAGCGGCCAAGCGCCGGTTCCGGGAGGCCCTGGAGCGCAACGCCGCGAAGGCGCACGCACAGCAGTCCCACCAGAACCGGGCCAAGGTCCAGGGCTCCAGCAGCGCCGCGAGCGGCAAGAACAAGAAGGTCCGCCGCAAGAGCGGCTGACCCTCCGGCGCCGGGAGCCCGGCCCGGGTGCCAGGGGCGCCCGGGCCGGATCCCGCCGGTCGGCCCGGCGGATCGTTGGGCCACTCGGGTGAGGGGGCATAACCCGCTGCACCGTCGGCAGTTGATCAGCGCGTCCCGCCGTGGGCAGCTATCTCACGCGACAGTGCGACCGAAGGATCCCCCAGATGCTCAAGAAGTTCATGGCCACCGCCGCCGCCACCGCCGCCGTGCTCGGCGCGGGTGCCGCCGTCGCCTCGCCCGCGATGGCGATCGGCAACGACAACGGCGTCAACACCGTGAACGGCAACGACTCGGCGCAGATCTACGGCAACCAGGAGACCCACGGCAAGATGAGCCCGCAGCTCGCCCCGATCCAGGGCTCGCTCAACAAGCTCTGCGTCGGCCTGCCGGCCAAGATCAACGCCCAGTCCCTGCTCGCGGTCATCGCCAACGTCGGCGTCCAGGACGTCAACGTCCTGTCCAACCCGCAGAACCAGCAGTGTGCCGAGAACTCCACCCAGGCCAAGGGCGACGAGTCCCTCTCGCACATCGCCAGCAACATCCCGGTCCTCTCCGGCAACCTCTCCGCCGGCAGCTGATCGATCTTCCGCGCCGGTGTCACGCGTCACGCGTGGCACCGGCGCTTTCACTTGGTCTAGACCTTGACAGGTTCAGACCATTCCGTTTCAGTGGGCGTCGTGGTCTCCACCCCAAGTCCCCCCACTGAAGGAGCAGTTACGTGATACGTGCGCTTCGACGCCGTACCCTCGGCCTGGTCGCGGCCGCGGCCGTCACGGCCGGCATCGCCCTCGCCCTCCCCTCGTCCCACGCCTCCGCGGCGGCTCCCTGCTCCTCCCCCTGGGCCTCGTCGGCCGTCTACACCAACGGCATGAGCGCCTCGTACGGCGGCCGCAACTGGCAGGCCAAGTGGTGGACCCAGGGCGAGACCCCCGGCAGCACCGGCCAGTGGGGCGTCTGGTCCGACCAGGGTGTCTGCGGCGGGGGCCAGGACCCGGACCCGGACCCCACGCCCGACCCGTCCGGATTCGTGGTCTCCGAGGCACAGTTCAACCAGATGTTCCCGAACCGGAACCCCTTCTACACCTACAACGGCCTGGTCGCGGCACTGTCCGCCTACCCCGGCTTCGCCAACACCGGAGACATCACCGTGAAGCGGCGCGAGGCCGCCGCCTTCCTCGCGAACGTCTCCCACGAGACCGGCGGCCTCGTCCACATCGTGGAGCAGAACACCGCCAACTACCCCCACTACTGCGACGCGGGCCGGCCGTACGGCTGTCCGGCCGGACAGGCCGCCTACTACGGCCGCGGCCCCATCCAGCTCAGCTGGAACTTCAACTACAAGGCGGCCGGTGACGCTCTCGGCATCAACCTCCTGGCCAACCCCTACCTCGTGGAGCGGGACCCGGCCGTCGCCATGAAGACGGCGCTGTGGTACTGGAACACCCAGAACGGCCCCGGCACGATGACCGCGCACGCCGCCATGGTGAACGGCGCGGGCTTCGGCGAGACGATCCGCTCGATCAACGGCTCCCTGGAGTGCAACGGCGGCAACCCCGCGCAGGTCCAGAGCCGCATCTCGAAGTACCAGAGCTTCACCCAGCTGCTCGGCGTCACCCCGGGCAACAACCTCAGCTGCTGACCGGCGGCCCGGCCGCGGTCACCGCGTGCGCAGCGCGGTGGCCAGCTGGGCCCGCGACCGCACGTCGAGCTTCTGGTAGATGCGGGTCAGCCGGGCCTCCACGGTCTTGACGCTGAGGAACAGCTTGGCCGCCGCCTCCTGGTTGCTGGCGCCCTGGCTGACCAGCAGCGCGAGGCGCGTCTCGGCGTCCGTCAGCGAACCCGCGGCCGTGGCCGCGGAAGTCCGGGAGCCTGCCCCGTCACCCGGGGCGGGCTCCCGCGCCAGTTCGCTCCAGGGCCCGGCTCCGGCTCGCTCGAACACCTCGGCCGCGGCCCGGAGCGCCGCGCGGGCCGGTGCCCGGCGCCGGCGGCGGCGCTCCACGCGGGCGAGGGCTAGCAGGGTGCGCCCGCGTTCCAGCGGCAGGCCGAGGGCTTCGAAGCGGTGCGCCGTGTCCTCCAGGAGCCGGACGGCCGCCTCCGCGTCGCCCTGGGCGGAGAGGCGGAGCGCGTCGGCCCGGTCGAGGGCGGCGACGACGCCGGTACGGCCGAGGCCGACGGCGACCGCACGGACGGACTCGATCAGCTCGGCGGCCTCACCGGGCGCGTCGGCGGCGATCAGGGCCTCGGCGAGTTCCCCGTGCCAGCGCAGGATCGAGGGGTCCACCACCTGCTGGGCGGCCTCCAGTTCGGCGACGCGGCGCAGGGTGGCGACCGCCTTCGCCGCCTCCCCGGTGGCCAGTTCGACGAGTCCGAGCGCGTGCAGGCTGCGGGAGAGGAAGACCTGGTCGTGTTCCTCCTGGGAGGCCTGGACACCGCGGCGCGCGTAACCCTCGGCGCGTGCGAAGCTGCCGCCCATGGTCTCGGCCGTCGCCGCGACGTACCAGGCGGGGCCGGGTGACAGGCCCGCCTCGATGGTCAGTTCCAGGGCGCGGCGGGCGTGCGCCGAGGCGGATTCGCACCGGCCGCTGCGCAGTTCCACCTCGGTGAGGCTGCGCAGGACCTCGAAGACGTCCTCGGCGGAGCCGGTGCGCCGGACGGCCGGCAGCAGCACCATCAGCTGACGGCGGGCGTCGTCGAGACGGTCGTCGAAGAGGGCGTGCCGTACGGCGAGGTACTGGGGCGCGTTGCGCATGCCGAGCGGCACCTCGGGCGCGGGCAGGGCGAGCGCCTCGGCGAGGATTTCCTCGGCTCCGGCGTCTCCGAGGATGCGGCCCATGCGGGCCCGTACGGTCAGGGCCATGGCCTCGGCGGTCTGGTCGCCGCCGAGGGCCGCGAGGGCGCCGGCCGCGGCCGCCGCGTCCCGGGAGCGTACGGGGTCCCCGTCGCTGAGGTTGTGCTTCCAGGCGACCCGGAGCTGGACGGCCGCCTGCAGGGCGGGATCGCCGGCCGCCTCGTCCATGGCGTACGCGAAGGTCTCGTCGAGGGCTCCGAGGGCCTGCCCGGCGGCGTCGATGACGGCGAGCCGGGCCCGCACCCGGTCGGCGGGCGAGGCGTCGCGGGCCAGGACGGCGCGGGTCGCGCGGCGGGCGAGGTCCGCGCGGCCGGCCCAGCCGGCGTCCTCGGCGGCGGTGACGAGGCGGGCCAGTTCCTCGCCGGGCAGCGAGGCCGGGGTGCGTTCGGCGGCGAGCAGGCCCAGTTCGGCGGCGAGGGCCCGCTGGCCGCGGCCTCGGCAGACCGCGGCGGCCTCGGTGATCTCGGCCGCGAGCCACTGGTCGGGGGTGTCGACGGCCAGCGCCCGGTGGCGTACGGCCTGGACGGGGTCGTCGACGGCGGAGGCCAGTGCCGCGTGCCCGGCGGCGCGCTCGGGCCAGCCGGCGTCGGCGGCGAGCGCGGCGGGCAGGGCTCCGGCGGTGAACTCGACGGTGCCGTCCTCGCCGACCCGGACGAGCGCGGCCCGCTCCGCTTCGGCCAGCTCGGCCTCGGCGTCGGGACGGCCGGCCCGCCGCAGCAGGGGGATGGTGGGGCGGGAGGCGAGGGCGGCGAGCAGCAGGGTGCGGCGGGCCTGGGCGGGGGCCGCGGCGAGGAGCCGGCGGGCGACCTCGCGGGCCTGTCCGGAGATGGGCAGGGGGTCGGCGTGGTGGGCGTTGCCGTCCCGGGCCTCGGCGGCTTCCGCGAGGGAGTGGCCGAGGGCGAGCGCGAGGCGCGGGTTCCCGCCGCTGGCCTGGTGGATGCGGCCGGCGAGGCGGGCGGGCAGGCCGTGGCGCAGCAGGAGTTCGGCGACCTCGTCGGCGCCGAGCGGCGGCACCCGTACGGCGGGGACGCCCGGTCCCCAGAGGGGTTCGCCGACCGGTGCTCCGCCCTGGACGCGCTCGGCGGCCAGGACCCGCACGCGGGGCGGGGTCAGGCGCAGGGCGAAGCGGAGCAGGTCGGTGCTCTCGGCGTCGAGCCACTGGGCGTTGTCGATCACGAGGAGGACGGGCTGGCGGACGGCGAGGGTGCGGAGCACCTCGACGACGGCCAGGCGGAGTGCGACGTGGTCGCGGCCGGCGCGGGGGGCGTCCGCCTCGCGGCGCAGGAGGGCGATGGCGGTGCGCTGGGGGCCGGAGAGTTCTTCGAGGGCGGCGGCGGGCACGGAGGCGAGGAGGGCGGCGGCCGAGGCCTCGGGTATCCACTGGTCGGCGGCCTCGGGAGCCAGGCGCAGCACGGACTCGCCGCGGGATCCGGCCGCGTCCGCGACGGCGCGGACCACTTCGGTCTTGCCGGCGCCGGCGGGTCCGGTCAGGAGTGCCCGGCCGTGCGCGGTCAGGGCACGGTCGACCGCCTTGATCAGTTCTCCGTGTCCGACACTTGTGTCAGCGTGCCCCGTCGCCGCCACCACGCACAGCCACCAGCCTTCCAGTCCCCAGCTCCTGTGCCCTTCCTGTGAGGAGCGAGAATACGAGGTCGGGCGGCTGGTGGACCCGCATTGTGACGCAGAAATCAGTCACAGGGCGCGGAAAACCCGGCGGACCTGCCGATACCCGGAGTATCGGCAGGCCCGGGGATTCTGTTGGTCCGTACTATCGCTCCGTCAGGCGGAGTTGTACCGGACCCCGAGTCGGCGGGAGCCGTCTCAGAAGGTGAGATTCCAGGAGTCGATCTTGCCGGTGTCGCCGCCGGCGTTGTCGTTGACCCGGAGCTTCCAGGTGCCGTTGGCCGCCTCGGAGGAGGCGTTGACGGTGTAGACCTGGTTGATGTTGTCGGTGCTGCCGCCGGAGCGGTTGTGCAGCGTGTAGACGGAGCCGTCCGGGGCGACCAGGTCGACCTTCAGGTCACCGATGTAGGTGTGCACGATCTTCACACCGACCTTGAGGGTGGCCGGGGCGTTGCCGGTCTTCCCGGTGACGGTGATCGGGCTCTCCACGGTGGTGTTGTCACCGATGGCGTAGTCCGTGGTGTTCTCAAGGGCCGGGGCGGGCGGGTTCGAGGTCACGGCGGCGACGGTCGCGGCGGCGTCGGCGAGGCCGGCGCCGCAGCCGCCGGTGCAGGTGCCGGCGAGCGGGCGGGCGTTGCTCTTGATCGCCGACTCGATCTGGGCCGGGGTCAGCGCGGAGTTCGCCGACTTCAGCAGCGCGGCGAGGCCCGCGACGTGCGGGGCGGCCATGCTGGTGCCCTGGTAGGGCTTGTAGTTCTCGGCGCCCGGGGTGGTGGTGCCCGCGTTCAGGGTCGAGAGGATGGCGTTCTCGGGGGTGGTGACGGTGCCGGGCGTGTCGGTGGCGCGGCGGGTCTCACCGCCCGGGGCGGCGATGTCGATGATCGCGCCGTAGTTCGAGTAGTAGGAGCGGTCGCCGGCGCGGTTGCTGGCGGCGACGTTGATGACGTTGTTGCAGCTGGCAGGCGAGTAGCCGGCCGCGTCGGCGTTGCTGTTGCCGGCGGCGACGACGACGGTCGTGCCACGGGCGACGGCCGCGTTGATCGCGTTCTGGTAGCTGGTGCCGCAGGCGCCGGGGCCGCCGAGGCTCATGTTGATGACCTTGGCCGGGGTGGCGTTGGCCGGCACGCCGGCGACGGAGCCGCCGGAGGCCCAGGTGATGGCGTCGACGATGTCCGAGGTGGAGCCACCGCACTTGCCGAGCACGCGGACGGGCTGGATCTTCGCGCCGTAGGCGATGCCCGAGATGCCCTTGGAGTTGTTCGTGGCCGCGGCGATGGTGCCGGCGACGTGGGTGCCGTGCCAGGACGAGCTGCTCGCCTTGGAGTTGAGGCCGCACTCGCCGTCGGTGGCGATCCAGTCGCCCTCGTCGGCGGGGTTGCCGTCGCGTCCGCCGCCGTCACGGGCGTAGGTGGCGCTGCTGATGAAGTCGTAGCCGGAGACGATGTTCGGCGCGAGGTCCGAGTGGGCGACGTAGCCGGTGTCGATCACGGCGACGGTGACGCCGGAGCCGGTGGTCTTGTCCCAGGCGGCCGGCACGTTCATGCCCGCGGTGGACTCGAAGAGGTCCCACTGCTTGGCGTAGTCGGTGTCGTTCGGGGTCACGGCCGTGGGGTAGGCGCGGGTGTCGGGCTCGACGTAGGCGACGTCCGGGTCGGCACGGAACTGGGCCATCACGTCGGCCGCCGCGGCGGGAGCGACGGTACCGCCGAGGTTGACCAGCGCGGCACCGGTGCCCAGGCGGCGGTCGAACTTCGCCTTCTTGCCGGCCTTCTTGCCCTTGGCGGCGGCGTCGTCGGCGGCGGCGGTGTTCGAGCTGGCCTCGGCGGCGGACGACTTGTAGCCGACGATGAGGTTCTCGACGGGCGCCGTCGGGGCGAGCGCGGCGGCCGGGGCCGCGGCGGGGCCCTCGGAGGCCACGGCCACGGAAGCGGTGGCGGTGCCGGCGAGCAGGGTGACGGACATGGCCACGACGGATATGAGCCTGCGTCTCGTTGCGTGCACGTGATCCCTTTCGAGGGCCGTTTCCGGGCAGGCCGGAGCGGCCGGTCGGTGCAGTGTGGGGGTGTTCGGCGGCCGCGGGGCCGGAAGCGAGTTGGTCGGTCTCGCCCCGGCTGCCGCCGCACGCCACGTTGTCCCGGCCGCAACGGCGAGGCAGGGGCAACGGCGGTCCCGGCGCGCTCCCCCGGCCGGTCGGCCTACACGCCATGTGGGGTTGGCGTGTGAACCGTCCGGCCCGGGAAGATCGCCGGTGGCCAGACAGTAGGCAACGCGGGGGTCGGCCGGATACGGGGAAAACCCTTGTCCACCCCCTGCGGCTCCCCCCGCGGGTCCCTCGGCAGGTGGTGTGACCAGGGCTTTCGCCGCAGCTGCCGGGCACCGGCCGCGAGGGTGGGACGGCAGGGTCGGGAGTGCTCAGAGCGCGTCGCGGTCCGGCGGGTAGAGCCTGCGGAAGTACGTCCAGCTCGTCTCGTTCGGCTCGCTCCACTTCCGTGGTGCGCGGGCGAACCGGGGGTGGTGGCCGGCGATGTACGCGCGGGTGCGTTCGGGGACCTGCTCGTAGGAGTCGAGCTTGCGGCCGCGGCAGTGGAAGACGAGTCCACCGGGGCGCGCCCCCTGCTCCATCCACGGCAGCCACGGAGACATACGGGTCCAGGACATCGTCGCCGGGACGCTCACCCGGTCGGTGCCCAGCACGGTAGCGGGTGCGAAGAACTGGAAGAGTTCCAGCGCCCGGTAGGTGTCGTCGGCCGAGTGGTCCGGGTACTGCTCGACCTTCAGCGGGGAGGGGTAGGCGAGCGGGATCTCCAGGCTGAAGCAGATCTGGTCGCCCAGTTCGGTCACGGGGATCGGGAAGGGGCGCCACTTCTGGTTGGCCGGGTCGTTCCAGACGTGGACCACGGGCTTGCCCTGCCAGGTCTCCATGATCTCCCGGGTGACCGGGTCGAGGTAGAACGCCGCCTCCCGGGACAGCAGCCGGTAGCCGCCGCCCTCCCCGTCGGCGGCGAGGCGGGAGACGTTGAGCCCTTCGAAGCCGAAGAGCCGCCGGTAGGGCTCGCCCGGGGCCCAGGAGTGGACGTCGCCGGTCCACCAGTAGGTGACCTCGCCGCCGTCGAGCCGGGCGCGGGTGCGGGCGAAGGCGTCCAGGAGCTCGGCGGGTGTCACCGGGGTCCCGGCGGGTCCCGCGGGGTGTGTCATGCGCCCACTGTGCCGGGTCGACGCGAGGCCGGACAAGCGGCTCCACGGACAACCATGGCCAGTTCACGACCGGTTGTGGCTCCCGGTCGGCGCTTCGGGGCCCTCCCGCCGCCGCACCCGTCCGGACGCGGTGGCGCCGTCCGGTGCCCGCGCCGCGGATGCCGGGTTGACGGCGGGGTCGCCACCGGCAACGGTGACCGCCATGGGGAAAGAACACCGGCTGCCCACTCTGCTGATCTGCCTGGTCCTGGGCGGGGTACTGGCCGCCGCGGTGCTCGGTGCCACGCGCGCCGCCGGACCGCACGCGGGAGCGGCGGCCGGCGCCCCCGCTCCGTCCGACTACGTGGACATACGCGATGTTCCGCCCGCCCCCGCCCCGGCTCCGGCCCGGCCCGCCGAGGCGGGCGGCGGATCGCCGGGGACGATGGCGGTGGATTGCGGCCGCAACGAGCAACGGCACTACAACGAGGACAACGTGGTGGTGTCGCCTGGCCTGCCGGCCGGCGCCCACCACACGCACTCCTACGTCGGCAACCTGTCCACGGACGCCACGTCCACCGAGGCCTCGCTGGCCCGCGCCGCCACCAGCTGTGCGGGCGGCGACCGGTCGGCGTACTACTGGCCCGTGCTGCGCCGGCTGGACCGGCCGGGCCTGCGCCCGTACGAGAGGGCCGCGGGGCACGGGAACAGCGGCGAGATCGTGCCCGAGTCCTCGGTCCGGCTGGAGTTCCGGGGCAATCCCGTCAGCAAGGTCGTGGCGATGCCGCCGTTCCTGCACGCGCTGACGGGCGACGCGGTCGCCCGGACCGCGGGCGCCGACGCCCGCGTCCGCGCACGCTGGGGGTGCTCCGGCTCACCCGACCGCACCACCACCAGCTACCCGCGCTGCCCCGAGGGCGACCTGGTCACCCGCAGCCTGGTCTTCCCCAGCTGCTGGAACGGGCTCGACACCACGAGCCCCGGGCACCGCTCGCACCTGCTGTTCCCCGGCGGCAACGGCGTCTGCCCCGCGAACACCTTCCCCGTACCCGAACTGCGCGTCTCGCTCTCCTACGAACTCCCCGCCGGGGTGCCCGTGGCCGTCGACTCCTTCCCCGAGCAGCGGCACAGCCCCACGACGGACCACGCGATGTTCGTGAACGCCATGACCGAGCGCCAGATGGCCGCGGTCGTCGACTGCCTCAACGAGGGCCGCTCCTGCCGGACTTGACCACCCGCCAGCCCGGGTGACGCAGATCACATGAACCGGATCGCCCCCGCCGGCGTGTTCCGACCGCACCACGCAAGCGAGGAAGACGGAGAGGGTGAGATGGCCGGACCACTGTGGCCCCGCACTCGGCGGGGGTCGACCGATGAGGCACTGATCAAGTCGGTGTACGAGGAGCACGGCCAGGCCCTGCTCGCGTACGCCACCCGGCTGACGGGGGACCGCGCCACCGCCGAGGACGTCGTACAGGAGACGCTGATCCGTGCCTGGCGGCACTCCGAGGTCCTGGTCAACGGAAAGGGCTCGGTGCGCGGCTGGCTGCTCACCGTGGCCCGGAACATCATCACCGACCGGTACCGGGCCAGGGCCGCCCGGCCGCCGGAGGTCTCCGGCTCGTCGGCCGCTCCCCCGGTGGAGGCGGACCACGCCGACTCCGTGGTGGACAGCATGACGGTGCTGGGCGCTCTGGACCGGCTGTCCCCGGAACACCGGGACGTGCTGAAGGAGTTGTACTACCGGCAGCTCAGCGTGGCGGAGGCCGCCGACACCCTCGGTATCCCGGCGGGTACGGTCAAGTCGCGCTCGCACTACGCGCTCAAGGCCCTGCGCGACGTCTTCAGGGACGACGGCTTCCGGGAGAGCGGCACAAGAGACGGAAAACGATCGGGCAGGCCGCCCCAGCAGCCGGCCGGACTGCGTGAGGTGGTGGCATGAACCGGCAGCGGCACGAGGAGGAACTGCTCGGTCCGTACGTGCTCGGCGTCCTGGACGCCGAGGAGGTCCGCCGGGTCGAGGGACACATGAGCGGATGCGTGCAGTGCCGGGAGGAGGTGGCCGCGTTGCGCGAGATGGAGGCGGCACTGGGCGAGGTGCCCGAGGAGGCGTTCCTCGACGGACCGCCGCAGGGTGGCGACCTGCTGCTCCAGCGCACCCTGCGCCAGATGCGGAACGAGCGCGCCGGGGCGGCACGCCGTCGCGCGGCGTTCACGGGCCTGGCCGTCGCGGCTTCGCTGGCCGCCGTGTTCTGGGCCGGCACCCAGCTGGGCTCGGCCGAACCGGGAGGCGTCGCGCTGCCCGCTCCCCCGTCCCCGACCGCTTCGGCGGACCCCTCGCCCCCGCCCAAGGGGACCACGCTGCACTCGGCGACCGATGCGGGCACGGGGGCCCGGATGACGGTGCAGATGACGCCTGCCACGAAGTGGGTGCGGCTGCGGGCGGCCGTCACGGGACTGCCTCCGGGCGAGCGCTGCCGCCTGGTCGTGGTCTCCAAGGACGGTACGCGCACCACCGCGGGCAGCTGGGTCGTGGGCAGCCAGGAGAACGGCGAGGCCAAGGGAGCCGGGCTGGACGGCTCGGCGGCCGTCGACCGGTCGGACGTCAAGGCCGTCGTGGTCGAGAACGAGGCCGGCCGGAAGTTCGTGACGGTGCCCGTCTGACCGGTGGGACAGCGTGACGGAGCCCGGGAGCATATCCAGCTCCCGGGCTCCTGTTTGCCACCCAATTGCGCACACCGGCACGTTTAAGAGTCGCGGATCATTCTGAGATCGACGTGTTCTACCTTTGAACTACCGCGCCATGGGAGAGGCGCAGGAGGGACTTGAACCCCCGTCCATCGATGGTCGTCCACGCTCGGTCGATCCGGTGTTCGGCGGCGAATACTGAGACTGGAGCGAGAATCTGAGATTCAAGGGGCCGCCTCTACCAGCTTGGGCCACCCCGGCACGCAATGCCGGGGGAGGGATTCGAACCCCCAACTGACACCCCTGTTCAGCTTCAACATCAGTTTCAGCTTGCGCTCTCGCGCACCTCCCGCAGACATACGGGAGGGGTTCTGAGGGCTACCTGAACAGGTAGCCGAACACCGCGTCCCCGACCCGCTGGTCGGTGACCTCGGCGCTGTTGGCCTCCTCGCGGGCGAACTTGACGGCCTGCTGGAGCTTCTCGACGCGGTCGAGCAGCTCGTTCACCCGGCGGGCGGGCAGCGCGCCGGAGAACTTCACGGTCGTCCAGTACCCGACCGGCACGTCCTCGTAGTACACCTCGACCTGGGCCGGGTGCTTCTCGGTGGCCTCCGCCTTGACGTGGTTGCGCGGCACCTTCTTGGTGCGGATCGTGCGCACCGGGTCCGTCTTCCAGGAGTCCGTCGACGGGTCCAGGTTCCAGGACTCCGAGGCGTCCAGCACCGGCAGCTTCCGTACGAAGGTGTGCAGGTCGGTGAGCTGCTTCTCCAGGAAGAGCAGGTACGGCACGGGCACCTGCGCCAGCAGGACGTTGCCGTCGACGACCACGTCCGCGGCCGCGCTGCGGTTCGCCCAGTCCTTGGTGGCGGTCACGTCGAAGAGCCGCGTGAGCGTACCGGCCGTCGCGCGCAGCACGTCCTCCGCCTTGACCTGCACCCGGGTGGACTCGGGCGGCAGCTGCTCGCCCTCCTCGTCCTTGGGCTGGTACGTCCGCGAGATGCCGGCCAGCAGGGCGGGCTTCTGCACGTCGTGGTGGGCCTGGGTGAGTTCCTGGAGCGACTTGGACTTGACGCCCTTTTCGACTGCGATGATCTGATTCAGCTTCGGCACGTGATCAACCTAGCAGCCTCTTGTCCGATCATTCACCCGGATTTCCGGCGCCCCGGGGCATGCGGGGGCCGCGAAGTCCCCGCCCTCGCGGGCGGGGAGAGCCGCCCCGGAGGGCCGGACGCCGCGTTGCACAGGAGGCCAGACGCGGACCGATCATCACATTGCGGTTCATGACATCCTGTGATGTCACAACTCGCCGGGCGGATTCGGCGGACGTCCGGGATTTGGGGAAGGTCGATGAGGCTCTGCTTCCTGGTGGAGGAGCACTACCGCCACGACGGTATGCCGAACGAGGTGATCGGCCGGCTGACCGCGTGGGGCCACCGTGTCGACGTCGTGCGGCCGGGCGGCTCCCTTCTCCGTATGACCGAGGCGGTCGACGCGGGAGCCCACGACGCCTGGGTGCTCAAGACGGTGTCGGGCGGCCCCGGGCTGACCGTCCTCGAAGCCGCCGCCGCGGCCGGGTTGACCACCGTCAACGACGCCCGGTCGATCCGGGGCGTGCGGGACAAGGCACTGGCCGCCGCCCTCGGGCGGCTGCGCGGACTCCCGCTGCCGCCCACGTACGCGGTCGCCCGCCCCGAACTGCTGAGGGAGATACCGGCGGCCGAGTACCCCCTCGTCGTCAAGCCCTCCGACGGCAGCTCCGGACGGGCCGTGCACCTGGTGTCCTCGCCCGGGCGGCTGGAGGCGCTGCTGCCCGCGCTCGCGGGCGAGGGCATGCTCATCGCCCAGCCGTACGTGCCCAACCCGGGTACGGACATGAAGGTGTACGCGGTCGGCGGGGAGCTGTTCGCGACCGAGCGCTGCTCCCCCCTGCGCCCGGACCCCTCGGTCCGGGAGCGCCGGGTGCCGCTGTCGGCGGAGGTGGCGGCCATCGCCGCCCGGGTGGGTGAGGTCTACGGGCTCGATCTGTACGGGGTGGACGTGCTGCTGGGTCCCGACGGGCCGGTGGTCGTCGACGTGAACGACTTCCCGAGCTTCCGCCAGGTACCGGACGCTGCGGCGCGGGTGGCCCGGGCCGTACTGGGGCTGGCCCGGGCCGGCGGCGCACCGGTGGCGGCGGCCGTGGCAGCGCCCGTGGCGGCGCCGGTGGGGCTGCCGTACACCGTCCCCGTGTCGATCCCGTCCCAGTCGCCGGCCCAGATCACCGCGCAGATCACCGCCGCCGCGGGTGACGCCGTATGAAGATCGGCCTGATCACCCCGGAACCGGGGCATCCGCTGCTGGCGGACACCACCGCCCTGCTCACTGCGGAGCACGAGGTGGAAGCGCTCGATCCGGTCACCCTCGGAGACGTGCCCCTGCCCCTGGCCGACGTCTACCTGCTGAAGTCGCGGACCCCGCACGCGTTGGGACTCGCCCGGTACCTGGAGCGGCGCGGGGCCCCGGTGGTCAACTCCGCCGCGGCCACGGCACTGTGCCAGGACCGGACGGAGATGGCCGGGCTCGCCCTGCGGGCCGGGCTGCCGTTCGCGGCGACCCGTACCGTCGGCGCCCTGGGGGTGTGGGCGCGGGAGGCACCGGCGTCCGGGCCCCTGGTGGTCAAGAGCAGGCGCAGCCGGCGCGGCGACCTGGTCGCCCTCGCCGACGACAGCGCGCGGCTGCGGGAGTTGGCCCGGCAGTGGCCGCAGGAGCCGGTCGTGGTGCAGGAGTACGCGCCCAACAACGGCTGGGACCACAAGCTGTGGGCCATCGGCGACCGGGTCTTCTCGGCCCTGCGCCGATCCGAGCTCTCCCCCGGCGGACGCGGCCCCACCCGCTCCCTGGCACCGGGTGAACTGCCCGCCGGATGGGCCGATCTGGTGCGCCGGGTCGGAACGGTGTTCGCGCTGGACGTCTACGGCGTGGACATCATCGACACCGGCGGCGGGAACCCCCTGATCGTGGACGTCAACGCCTTCCCCGGCATCCGCGGCCAGGCCGGCGCCCCCCAGGCCCTCGCCGCCCTGGCCCTGCGGCGGGCGGCGGCCGGCCGCGCCTGACACGGCTCTCCGGCAGGTCCGGACGGGGGAATGCGGGCGCCGCGACGCCCGCGGCCCGGTGTCGCGGCGCGGCCGGGCGGCGGGCCCGGTGAGGATCGGGGGCATGGGCGTCGTCCTGCCGGTCCTCTTCGCGCTGTTCGCGGCCTTCAGCAACGCGCTGGCCACCGTGCTCCAGCGGCGGGCCGCGCTCACCGTGCCGCAGAGCGAGGGCTTCCGCCCCGGTCTGGTCCTGGACCTGCTGCGCCGGCCCGTATGGGTCGCGGGCATCCTGGCGGTGATCGCCGCCGGGGTCGGGCAGGCCGCTGCGCTGGCCACGGGCGCGCTGGCGCTCGTACAGCCCCTGTTCGTGCTGGAGCTGCCGCTGGCGCTGCTGATCGCCTCCCTGCTGACCCGGCAGCGGCTGCCGGGGGCGCTGTGGCTGGCCGTGGCCGGGGTGGTGGCCGGGCTCGGGCTCGCGCTGGTGGCCGCCTCGCCGGCCGGGAACCGTACCGACGTGCCGCCGGAGCGGTGGGTGGTGGTGCTGCCGGCCTGCGCGGTGATCGTCGTGCTGCTCGCCGTCGCGGGCCTGCGGCGTCCGCCCGGCCGTTCGCGGGCCGGCTGCCTGGGCGCCGCCACCGCCGTCTGCTACGCGCTCACCGCCGCCCTGATGAAGTCCTCCGTGCACGTCCTCGACGACCACGGCGTCGGCGGGTTCCTGACCAGCTGGGAGACGTACGCCTTCGGCGCGGCCGGCGTCTGCGCCCTGCTGCTGCTCGAACACGCCATGCAGGGCGGCCCGCTCGTGGCCTCGCAGCCCGCGCTGACCCTCGGCGACGCGTGCGTCAGCATCGCGCTGGGGGTGGTGCTGTACGAGGAGCACCTGCGGTCGGGCTGGTGGCTGCTCCCCCAACTGCTGGGTGTGGGCGTGGTCTGCGCCGGGGTCCTCGCCCTGGCCCGCGCGGGCCAGGGCGCACCCTGACCTCGGGGCCCCTGTGCCGCTACCGCGAAGGCCAGATGTGATCCTGCGGTCCCGGCGCCCCGGGGTGCGACGCCCATGCGGGGTCGGTGTCGTGGCCGCCGTACGGGTCTGCCGGCTCCGCCAGGGGTTCGGTCCAGGGCGCCCCGGCGTCCGCCCGGGCACCGGGCGCGTACTGCGCCGCCGCGGGCGGCCCGGCCGGGGTGACGGGCACCTGAAGGCTGCCGTACCTCTCCATCCGCTGCCAGCGCAGGCGGGAGCCGGCGACGGCGGTGAAGACGGACTGGATGACGACCAGGTACATGAGCTGGCGGTGGACGAACTGCTGGAGCGGCAGGCTCCACAGCGGCCCGGGACGCTCACCGTCCAGGCGGAAGGCGTAGAGGGCCATCAGGACCTGGAGCAGGAGGAAGGCCCCCCACAGGCCGATGATGCGCAGCGGGTCGAGGAAGACCAGGCCGTAGACGGCGAAGACGTCCACGACCGGCGCGAGCAGCGGCAGCAGGACCTGGAACGTCAGGAGGTAGACCAGGCCCCGTCGGCCGAGCTTGCCGGCCTGCCCGCGCTGGGCCAGGGCCCCGCGGTGCTTCCACATGGCC
The DNA here is from genome assembly GCF_001941845.1 of Streptomyces sp. TN58. Classification (NCBI taxonomy): domain Bacteria; kingdom Bacillati; phylum Actinomycetota; class Actinomycetes; order Kitasatosporales; family Streptomycetaceae; genus Streptomyces; species Streptomyces sp. TN58. Next base: position 592,952 of record NZ_CP018870.1, read on the forward strand.
TGGAGGGTGCCGTAGCACCATCGGTAGCGCTGCTTCCACAGGGCGCCGAGGGAGGCGGGCGCTTCCGTCCAGGCCTTGGCCCGCTCTTCGTAGACCACGCGCCAGCCGTCCCTGCACAGGGCCATGGTGAGATCGGTGTCCTCGGCCAGGGTGGTGTCGCTGACGCCGCCGACTCGCAGCAGGGCTTCGCGCCGGAACGCGCCGACGGCGCCGGGGACGGTGGGCATGCACTCGGCGAGGTCGAACAGACGGCGGTCGAGGTTGAATCCGACGACGTACTCGATGTGCTGCCAGCGGCCGAGCAGACCGCCCCGGTTGACCACCTTGGCGTTGCCGGAGACCGCGCCCACACGGCGGTGGGCGAAAGGCTGGACGATCATGCGGACCGCGTCGGGTTCGAAGACGGTGTCTCCGTCGACCATGACGAGCAGTTCGCAGGAGGCCGCGGCGATCCCTGTGTTGAGCGCGGCGGGCTTGCCGGCGTTCTGCTGCCGGATGACCCGTACGCCCGGCAGCCGGAGCGCCTCGACGATGTCGGCCGTGCCGTCGGTGGATCCGTCGTCCACCACGATGACCTCGACGGGGTGGTCGGACGCCAGCAGCGAGCGGACGGCCGCCTCGATTCCGGCGCTCTCGTTGTAGGCGGGGACGATCACGCTCACCGGCTGGGTGACCGGAGCTCCCCACGGCTTGCGCCGCATCCGCACGTGCCGGCGCGCGGCCACGAACACGGCGACCGCGCGGAGCAGGCTGATCGCGCCCGCCGCCCACAGCAGCCAGGACAGCACGTCGAGGATCCAGCCGCTGGTGCGGATCGCGGTGATCAACGCCATCCCCTGCCACCGGTCGGCGGTGCCGGCGTCCTGTACGACGGCCGGAAGGGCGACCGCGTCACCCACGGTGGCGAACGTCCAGCCGGACGCCTTCAGCCGCGGGACGAGCTGTTCGAGGGCGGCGACCGTCTGGGTGCGGTCCCCTCCCGCGTCGTGCAGCAGCACGATCTGCCCGGCGGAGTCCGAGGGGGTGGATCCGGCGACGATCGCCTCGACGCCGGGGCGCCTCCAGTCCTGGCTGTCGAGGGTCGTCAGGACGGTCAGGTACCCCTCCTGTCCGGCCTGCACGGCCGCGTCCCAGTCGGAGTCGCCGAGTGCCTTGGCGGTGGAGGAGTAGGGCGGGCGCAGCAGGGGCGTGGTGACCCCGGTGGCGCCGGCGATGACGAGCTGGGTCTGGCGCAGTTCGAGGGAGCGGCGCCAGGCGGATGCGGTGCCCAGGTCGGTGTGGGTGAAGCTGTGCAGGCCGATCTGGTGCCCCTCGGCGACGATCCGGCGGGCCAGGTCAGGATTCTCGGTGACGCGGGTGCCGACGGTGAAGAAGGTCGCGTGCACGTCGTGGCGGCGCAGCACGTCGAGGATCTTCGGGGTCCAGACGGGGTCGGGGCCGTCGTCGAAGGTCAGGGCGATCGTGCGGGGCGCAGGGGTGGCGGTGCGGCCGGCCGGCCCCTCGATCACGGGGCCGCCGGAGCTGATCGCGGGCGGTACCGACGAGCCGGCCCGCTGCTCACGCGCTGCGCCGTCGGGGCGGGAGTCGAAGAGGTGCTGGGTGTAGCCCTTGAGGAGCAGCGCCGCCGAGAGCGTGAGCACGAGGGTGGTGAGCAGCAGCCAGTGGGTGCGCAGAGGGACGTTGCGTACGGAGGTGTGCCGGCCCTGCGAGCGGCGGCGGCGGTTCTTCGACACGGGGGTGGGGCTTCCTGCCTGCTGCGTCGGGTGGTGCGGTACGTGGAGTGCGCTGCGTGTGCGCGGTGCGTGTGGTGCGGGCGGTGTCGGCCGACGGGGCTCAGGGGCGGCCGGTGGGCTTGACCCCGCCCTGGCCGGGGGGCGTGGAGAAGCGGCCCCGGCCGCCGCCGGGCGGCGACGGAGCGGGGTCCGCCGGTCCCCCGGTGGCCCTGGTCGCACCCGTGCCGGGTGCGGCGGTGGGGCCGGTCCCGGCAGTGGCGGCCGGTACGGGCGCGCCGGTGCGTGCGGCCGCCGGAGTGGCCCGGGGTCCGGCGCCTGCCGTGCCGCGGGGCGACGGGCCGGTCGTCGCCGCCCTGGACGGCTCCCCGGACGCCGGGGCCTGCGGGGCCTGGGCGGAGGGGAGGAACGGCGATCGGAAGGTGGGGCCGCCCATCAGCGTGCTCAGCAGGAGGACGACGTAGGCGGCGGCCGGTATCACCAGCAGCAAGCCCCATCGGCGTACGCGGCGCTGCCTGCGCCCCGAGCTGTCCACAAAGACCGGTGCGTCGGGCCCGGGAGGGGCCTTCGGTCCCCGCGCCGCGCCGATGTCACCGAGGAAGAGCTCCACCGTGTCCGGGTCGGACGTGCCGGGTGAGGGGTTCATGCGTGGTGGCCTCTGCGGATCGGGCGACGGGTGTCGGCGGGCGGGGCAGGATCGCGGCCGTCGGTGGACGACCCGTGCCCTTCAGCGCTGGAGCCGCCGCTGGTGTCACTCCCGGCAGCGCGAATCGGGCCCTTTCCACCCGTTGCGGTACGACCGGGGGCGCGCGGCCCGGTCCGCGCGCCTGCCCCGGCTGCGGCCGCCGGTGTCGCGCACACACCGCCGCGACCCTGCCTGCGGGGCCTCCTCCCCCGAGCTGCCTCAGTCGGTGGCCGGACGGCGGCTGCGACGGCGGATCATGGCGTAGGCGGTGGCGGCGACGGCCGCGGCGGCTGCGGGGACCGTCAGGAGCCAGACCGGGATGCCGTCCCCCACCGTGAGCAGCTTGTCGCGGTAGACCGCCCGGCGGTAGGGGGTGTCCTCGGGCGCCGCGCGCAGTTCGTGGTCGGAGTCGATCCGGCCGGGGTGCGGGAACTCCTGGTCGATCGCCGTGAGGAACACCGGCTTTCCGCCCGCGAGGGCGGCGAGCGGGCCGTCCTTCGGCACGATGGTGCCCGCGAAGGTCACCTCGGGTGCGGAGCCTCCGATGGCGGTGGCGGGTTCCATACGGTGGTCCGCCAGGACGTACAGGCCGAGCGACTGCGGGGTCTTCGCCATGCGGGAGAGCCGCATCGGATAGACCAGCCGGTCGCTGTCGAAGCGGATCTTCAGCGGGTCCAGGTCGCCGCGCAGCACCTTGCCCTTTCCGCCGTCGCGCGGGGCGAGGCGTACCGCCACGTACTCCCACTTCTGGTCGACGTACGGCTTGACCTCGGTGGCGAGGCGGTCGGGGAACTCGAAGCCGTTGCCCTCCAGCCAGTTCCTGAGGGCGTCGGGGTCGGTGGCGGTCAGCCGGGCCACGTCGAAGTCGCCGAGCCGCTCGCGGCCGACGACCCCGACGGGCGGCATGGTTTCGGGCGGCCGGGCGCCCGCACCGGCGCCGTCGACCTCGTCGAAGGGCCAGTCGCCGGACCGCGGCCAGAAGTGGGTGCGGGTCCGGCGCTCCGGCCGGGTCAGCTCGCGCAGCTCGTCGAACATGGCACGGTCGCCCAGCTCCACGGTGGCGCGTCCCGGTACGGGCATGATCCAGGCGGCCCGTTCCGCGTTCCCGCCGACGGTGAAGCGCATGACGATCTGTTCCGTACGGCCGTCCCAGCGCACGACGGAGGTCTCGCGGCTGACGCCGACGGCGGTCTTGCCGTCGGGGATCATCGCCCCGCAGCCGCAGGCGTAGGCGGGGTTGACGAGGGCGCCCACCTGGGTCGCGAGCAGGGCGAACAGCAGAAAAAGTACTCTTCGTTTCATCCACACGGCGTCTCAGACGGCCGTCCGTGTGATCCGGTTCCGCCCCCTGTCGCTGCCCGGTCCGGCCTGGCCCATACTGTGGCGCATGAGGGGGAGTGAGAAGCAGCCGCACGCTCTGCGGCGCCGGAGCGCGCCACCGCGCAGCCCGATGGTTCCGGACTCCGTGGTGGCGGAGATCGCGCGGCACGACTGGGAGGGCATCGAGTGCGGCTGCGGCCGGACCGCGGGCCATCTGGTGGACGCCGTGCACGACGCGGCGGAGGGGCATCCCGCCGCGTTTCACGCGCTGGAGGGCCATGCCTTCTTCGCTCAGCACCTGAAACCTCCGGCTCCCGCGGTCTGCGCCGTGCTGATGGCGGTGTGGTCGGCGCGGCCGCCGCGGCGGGCGACCCGCGAGGCGCTGCTGTGGACGCTGCTGGCGCTGCTGTGCACGGTGGACGACGGCGGCACCCACGAGGCCGGGCTGCACGGGCAGTGTGCCGCCTTCATCCGTACCGGTGTGGACGGCTTCCGCCGGGAGCTGGCCGCCGTCCCCGGCTCCGGTACGGCGGCGTACGCGGAGGGCATCCTGGAGATCCTCGGCCTGCCGGCGTCCTGACACCCCAGCCGATACAGGGGTGGCCGGCCTCGGGTCGTGACGGCCGGTCAGGCGCCCCCTTCCGGGCGCCGCGGGGTTGCCGTTCCCGGCGTCACGAGGCCGGTCTCGTAGGCGAGGACCACGGCCTGGGCCCGGTCGCGCAGCGACAGCTTCGCGAAGATGCGGGCCACATGGGTCTTCACCGTGGCTTCGCTGAGCGTCAGCTCCTGTGCCAGTTCGGCGTTGGAGCGTCCGTGGCCCATCAGGGTCAGCACCTCGCGCTCGCGCGGGGTCAGGGCGGCGAGTTCGCGGTGGGTGTCCGCGGTCGTGACCCGGTCCCGGGCGGCGGCGGCCGGGGCGCAGCGCTCCACCAGGCGGCGGGTGATCGACGGGGCGAGCAGTGCGTCGCCGGTGCCGACGAGGCGGACGGCGGCGGCGAGGTGTTCGGGGGTGACGTCCTTGAGGAGGAAGCCGCTGGCTCCCGCGGCGAGGGCCGCGTACACGTACTGGTCGAGGTCGAAGGTGGTCAGCATGATCACCCGGCAGTCCGGGGCGTGCGCGAGGATGCGCCGGGCGGCCTCCAGGCCGTCCATGACGGGCATGCGGATGTCGAGGAGGACGACGTCGGGGCGCAGCCGGCGTACCTGCGCGACGGCCTGCGCGCCGTCGGCGGCCACGCCCACCACGTCGATCCCGCGGGCCGTCAGGATCAGCCGGAAGCCGGTGCGGACCAGGTCCTGGTCGTCCGCGATCACGACGCGGGGCGCCGGCCCGTCCCCCGTGGCGGGCGCGCCGTCGGCCGTGCCGGGGGTCCCGGGGGCGGTCACGGCCGGTCCAGGGGGAGGCGGGCGCGTACCCGGTAGCCGCCGCCGAGGCGCCGGCGGGCGTCGAGGTCTCCCCCGTAGACGGCGACCCGTTCCCGCAGGCCGATCAGGCCGCGGCCGGTCCCCTCGGCCTTCGGTCCGGCGCCGTCCGCGGGCCCCTGCCGCGGTCCGGCCGCACCTCCCCCGAGCACGCTCGCTCCGCCGCTCAGCACCTCCACGCGCAGCGCGTGTTCCGCGTACCGCACCGACACCTGGGTCCTGCCTCCCTCTCCGTGTTTGAGCGCGTTCGTGAGCGCCTCCTGGATGATCCGGTACGCCGTGACGTCGATGCCCGCCGGCAGCGGGCGCGGGTCGCCGGACATGCGTACCTCCACCGGCAGGCCCGCGAAGGCGAACCGGTCGACGAGCGCGCTGAGCCGGGCCAGGCTCGGTTGCGGCGAGAGCCGGGTGGCCGCGGCGACCTGCGCCTCGTACGGGGCGTCCGCGCCGTCCTGCGCGGGCGCGAGCAGCCCCAGCAGGTGCCGCAGTTCGGTCATGGTGTTCCGCCCGGCCTGCTCGACGGCGGCCATCGCCGCCGCGGCCTCCTCCGGCAGGGTGGTGAGCACCTCGCGGGCGGCCCCGGCCTGGACCACCATCAGGCTGACGTTGTGGCTGACGATGTCGTGGAGTTCGGCCGCGATCCTGGCCCGCTCGGCGTCGACCGCGCTGCGGGCCGCGCTCTCGCGCTCGCGCTCCAGCAGCCAGCCGCGCTCCTCCAGTGCCGCCCGGTGGCCGCGCCGGGCGCGGAGCAGCGCCATGCCCAGTACGCCGGCCGCGGCCGCGGACAGGCATGCCGCGATCGCGGCGGTGATCAGCTCCACCCTCAACTCCCCACCCGTTCAAGCCCCGACGGCTTCGTGATCAAGACCATTGTGCCGGACGGGCCCTCGTACATCCCCAGGATGACCTGGCCCGGCCTTTACATCCGGGGGCGGACGTCCCGCCCCGGGGTCCCGCCTTAGGTTCGGGGCATGACAACCGATCACGACAGTGCAGGCCAGGTCGTCGTACGACTCGACGACGTACACAAGGAGTACGGCGACGCGAAGGCCCTGGACGGGGTCAGCCTGGAGATCCGCGCGGGTGAGGCGGTGGCCGTGATGGGCCCCTCCGGCTGCGGGAAGTCCACCCTGCTCAACATGGTGGCCGGGCTGGACCGGCCGACGTCGGGCACCGTCGAGGTGCGGGGGCAGGACCTGGGGCGGCTCAACGAGACGGGGCTGGCGCTGTTCCGGCGCCGCCACGTCGGCATGGTCTTCCAGTTCTTCAACCTCATCGACGATCTGCCGGCCCTGGACAACGTGGCGCTGGCGGCCCAGTTGACGGGGACCCCGGCCCGGCAGGCCCGGCGCCGGGCCCTGGAACTCCTCGACGAGCTCGGCATCGCCGATCGCAGGAACAACTATCCGGGGACCCTGAGCGGCGGTGAGCGCCAACGGGTGGCCGTCGCACGGGCGTTGATGAACCGTCCGGCGCTGCTCCTCGCGGACGAGCCGACGGGTGCACTCGACAGCCGGTCGGGGGAGCAGGTGATGGATCTCCTCATCGACCTCAACCAGATCGGCCAGACGCTGCTGATCGTCACGCACGACCCGGAGCTGGCCACCCGCTGCGCCGGCCGCCTGGTGGAGGTCGCGGACGGCCGGATCGCCCGGCAGAGCGCTCTGGAGGCGACCGCGTGAGCGCCGTGTGGCGGGCCTCGCGCGCGGCGGTGAAGCGCCGCAGGCTCCAGACGTTCGTCATCGGACTGGTCGTGCTCTGCTCCGCCACGACCGTCCTGCTCGCGCTGGGGCTGCTCAACGCCGCTTCCAGCCCCTTCGACAGGGCGCACTCCGCCCAGCGCGGCGCGCACACCGTGGCGACCTTCGACACCTCGAAGGTCACCCCGGAAC